>JAKIUC010000013.1 GCA_021647785.1 Melioribacteraceae bacterium | reverse complement strand
TGAACGCTATACAGCATGTCAATCCTACAGCCAATTGGATATCTTTTAACGCATATAGCATTGAAGAATTTCAAGGAATCCTTGATGATTCAAATTCATTGGAAAACTTAATTACCCAAATATGGGATAAGAGAGACTAAAAATGGAAGATATTTTACCAAAAATATACATTGGAATTTCTGAACTATCAAAAAATTTTATTAATAATTTTGAGACTCTAGTTAAAAAAGAAAAAAACTTTACTTACAACATAGATAAAAATATCAATAGAAATAATAATTATTTTATAATAAATGTTATTCCTGACAATAATTTAGGACATATTGGATTGTTTGGGCAATTGATCTCTAGGTCAAAAGAAAAAAATAAAATTATTGTAGAAATAAGAGCAAACAAGTGGAATTCAGAACCGACCAATTATAATGAATATGTTGCCGCAGCAAAATCGATATTTAACGACCTATTAAAAAATTACAATAAAACTAACCAGAAACGATATCGTTTAAATATTCAAAAAAGAAAGGATACTGAACCTAAATTACCACCAGGTGCCAAAATTATATTTGATGTATTTATAAATAGTGCAAACAAACAGATTTTGCATCCCTTAGATTGGAGAAGGTTTTATTTTTTCGTAAAGTATTGTCATTCGAAAAAGGTTAAAATATATCAAGAAGATATAATGAGGTTGTTAATAGCTGAAAATTTTTCAGAAGAAAAAGCAGAATATCTAGCTGATATTTTTCATCATGGAATAGAAATATTAAAAAATACTTAGCAAAAGCCTAACGAACAAGGTTAGATTGTGAGAGCGTCTTTTTGCGAACCACAATACTTCGACATTTCGGCAAGCTTCTCAATGCAACGTAAACTCAGTACATCGCAAAACTCGGTAACCTTCTGAACCGATGGTTGGAACAAATCACTCTAAACCGACCGCAGTTATTCCGGGCGTTTTTATTTTTTAATGTGTATTTAAAGTTGTAAGTTTTATGAAATGCAAAAGACGTTTTAGTTTAAAAACCCGCTAAAAGATGGCGGGCAGGTTAATTATTTAGTAAATACGTTTTTGTGGTTGCGTCTTTTAAATCTTTGCAAGGCGGACGTTTTAGCCACCAAGCCGTTATGCAAAAAAATTTTCAGTAATTTAGGAAAATAGATATGAAATTTGGAAAGTCGAATTAATATCACTATTATGATGGCATCAATTGATAGCATCACAAAGGATTTGAAATGAAACCTCCATATGAAATTACGACAAACATTCTAAAACTTACGTCTTCCATCTCGGAGAAAGTTGGTGAAATTAAAGCAAATTATATCAGTCGTCCCTCCCCACAATTAAGAAAGCAAAATAAAATCAAAACGATCCATTCATCGTTGAAAATAGAGGGGAATTCATTATCTGAAGAACAAATAACAGCCTTAGTTGAAAATAAGAGAGTGATTGGAGCAAAAAAAGATATTCTGGAAGTGATGAACGCCATTGAGGTCTATGATAAGATCGATTCTTTTAATCCTTTTTCATACAAATCATTTTTCAAAGCTCATAAAATGCTAATGAGAGGTTTAGTTGAAAATCCTGGCAAGTATAGAATACAGGGTGTTGGAATATTTCAAGGCTCACAGATAACTCATTTAGCTCCACCAGCACAAAGAGTCCCATTATTAATGGATAATTTATTCCAATATCTTAATAAATTTGATGATTTATTTTTAATCAAAAGCTGTGTGTTTCATTATGAAATGGAATTTATTCATCCTTTTTTAGATGGTAATGGGAGAATGGGCAGACTATGGCAAACGCTTATTCTGATGCAAGAGCATTCTGTTTTTGAGTACTTGCCATTTGAAACTTTAATAAATAAGACACAAAAGGAATACTATAACGCATTAGAGATTAGTGATAAAAATGGTAATTCAACAATATTTATTGAATATATGCTGGATGTTTTAGATAAATCATTAACTACTTTTTTGGATTTTAATAATAGAATGATAACCTCAAACCAACGCTTAGAATATTTCTTATCACTACAGAGTGGTGAATTTACAAGAAAAGACTTTATGGATGTATTTAAGGATATTTCATCTTCGACAGCAACAAGGGATTTAGCTAAAGGTGTTAAAAATAATATATTAGAGAGGTTTGGAAAGGATAACAAAACTAAATACAAATCAACCACATAACGAATAAGGTTAGTTTGTGAGAGCGTTTTCCAGTGAATCACAATACTTCGACACTTCGACATTTCGGCAAGCTTCTCAATGCAACGTAAACTCAGTACATCGCAAAGCTCGGTAACCTTCTGAACCGATGGTTGGAACAAACAGCTCTACACAGCCCGCAGTTATTCGGGGGCGTTTTTATTTTTTAATGTGTGTTTAAAGTTGTAAGTTTATAAATGCCAATTTACATTTCGACAAGCTCAATGTAAGAGTTGGCTCCGAAGGAATCCCTTTGGGACAAAATTTTTAATAAATAAAAGGTGCAAGAGTTTGCATAATTCAAAGCCATAGAACTGCGGCGGGAAAGCTGTGAGCCGTTATGTGTTTTTTTTGCAATACACTTTTTATGACGTAGTTGATGTAGTCCATATTGTAAAGACTATACACTTATATAATAAATTTGCGGATTTATAATTCCATCAAAAGGAGTTTTTCAACAACATCGCTGAAATTATTTTCACCAAAATGAAGGAGGTTAAGATGCCTTATTCCCAATTTATTTCTATTATTTTATTATTATTATTTATAGGCTGCCAGCCAAAAGCCAAAACTGAGCAAGTTAATTTAACGGCTGAAAAAGAAGCTATTATGTTAGACAGAATTTACTTAGCTTGGAAAGATAAGGATCTTGATGCCATCAAGACCTTAGTAGCAGACAACGGTCTTTTTTGCGGAACCGATCCTGGAGAATTTTGGAATACGGAAGAATATCTGGAAATTGTTGCACAAATGTTAGAGGATGAATCTTTAGTATTCGATTTTTCAATTGATAAGCGTGAAGTACGAGTAGATGAAGATGGCAATTCGGCAACTATTGTGGAGCAGTTTATTTGGAATACGATAAGTAAAAAAATTCCAATTCGTTCTGTATATCATTTCGTAAAAATTGGTGCTGATTGGAAGTTTAATTTTTACAGTGTGAGCTTAATACCAAAAAATGCTGATTTAGATAAGTTAAACAAAGCACTGGAATAGAATTTACTTTTTTTAACTTTGGGTATTATTTTGCTCACATATATGCTTTTTATTTGTGTGCAGAAAAAAATGGGACCATAAGATGAGGAAGTAAAAGCAATTTACGAAGAGTGTAAAGAAATATAAAAGTTATGTATAATATCACACATAACGATAAAAAGTCAAACTTAGTTGAAATTCCGGACTCCATAAAAATTTATACCACCATTTCTTGTTCCAATTTTAGTTGGGATTTAATAGCACTTCGTAAAAGATTAAGTTTTTCGTAATTGTTTATTCTTCTCATTCTTTGTTCTATTTGTAAAAGGGAAGCTGCTACCCATCTAGCTCTCATATCTGAAGTTGACCAGTGTTTAACCTTTTTGATATAAGCACCAAGTTGTGAGTTTAGGTTTTCAATAATGTTAGATGTCATTAAAGATTTTCCAAGTTCTTCTACTAATCCTAGTTTGTGTAGGGTTAGAGTTTCTTCCAAACCTTCATCAAGTGAGTTGGCTGCTGAACGATTTATTTTTTCTAACTCAATTCGTGTTTCATATAGCTTTCTTTTTGCTGTTTCGTAGTCTGGTTCGCTATAGGCACGTTGTAGCTTGCCTCTAAATGTATTTTGAATTTCTTTTGGTAAGTAACTAACAACATTTTCTCTTTTATGCCAAACGCATCTTTGGATTATAGCATAATCTCCGAAGGTCTCTTTTACTGCTTTTTTAAGCCCGGTTGCTCCATCTACTATTACTAATATTCCTTCAATAAAACGGAAGTTCCTTTTTATTAAATTACTTAGCAACCCCTTTATTGACGTGCTGTTTTCTGTTGTGGTCTCTATAAAACCAAGTGGTATTTTTTCTCCATTGGTAGTTATTCCAAGTGCTATTACTACTTGTCGTTTCTTTAAGTATTTGCCATCTATAGCAAGACCTATAAAATCATAATTGCTTAAATCTCTTTGTTCAAATTCCTCTATGGCTTTTTTGCTTTCTTCTATAAATCTTCTGCTTATGGATGACTGGCTTAAACCAAAACTTTCTGCCCCCAATTTTGATACTTCTCCATAGTTCTTTTGACTTAAACCATAGAGAACTTTTTTTATTAGCTCTTCAGAGGGTGTTTCAATTTCTCGTAGTTTACCATAGGTTGATAAACTTTCAGTTTTTTTTGTCTCTTTATTTAATAGGCGTGGTATTTGCATCTTTATTCGCGATTCGCCTACTTTGATACTGCCCGGATTGCTACCCCATCGGCTATATTGATCTGATTCTCTTTCATATTTTTCTCCAGCTTTTTGATGTACTTCATCTTCAAAAAGTTGATTTGCTATAAGTTTCATTAGTTCTAATTGATTATTAAATAATGATATCTGAATTTCTATTGTTTCTTTCTTAAACCAATTAAGATTTTTGTGGGTTATTTCACTATGTTTCATTTGAGGACTCCTTTAATTGTTTGTTATTACTTGATATTTTAATTTATCAATTTTTGGAGTCCTTTTCTTTTTTTTCCTTTCTTAATTTCAACTAACTTTTAATATACATCCACATAACAAATAAGGTCAGATTGTGAGAGCATTTTTTACGAAGCACAATCGGAACAAGTTGCGTAGGGTATTTTATAAAATTCGAGTTAAAACCTTTTTGTTATATTAAAATAGACCCTTCCATAACTGAACTCTTGCTCAAATGTACCTTCGTAGTTAAGAGAAAGGGAAAGTTTTCGCAATATTCTCCAACTAATATCAGCACCAAAAATTAGTTGCTCTAAATCTGGTGCACTATTTAAAAAGAGATAATTGATATATCTTGCATCAATATTACCAAATACAATACCTGAAAGAATATCACGTGAATACCTAACAGAAAAAATTTCACCATTCAAATATGAAGTTGATAGATGATTATATGAAACTCCAAAAGTTCCGGAAATAAATGGAAGATTTGAATATGAAATATTTCCGGAATAATTTTCAGAGGTTCTCAAATCCCCCGTTCTAAATCTATATCCGTAGCTTAAATTAATAAACAATCTATTTATTGGTCTTATGTTAACTCTGAATCTAAGTCCTTGACGTGTGGCATTTTCGTAAAGACTATCAGTATAATTTTGAAATGTTTCATAATAGATTACATTTTTTCGAGAATCATAAGACGTTTGGAAACTTATTGCTCTAATTGGTTGATACCTTAATGACAAATATAATCCCGTTAGTGAAAAGGTTGATTCCGGAATATCATTAGTACGCTTATAGAGATCAATTTCGGATGATAGGAAGAGATGTATCTTTTTAATAAAAGAACTTGAATGTTGAAAGTATAAAAATCTTCTATCAATTTTAAAATCATTTGTTTGCTGGAACAACGCAAGTGAGTTCTTCATTGTACCCGAATTAAATAGAAGTGAATGATTAATAAAGCCACCAAATTCAAATAGGCTAAAGTTAAGAGTGTAGTTCAAATAGTCCGGGCGAGAACCAACAATTAATCCAGCAGTAAAATTATTAAATTTTCCCTCTAACTGAACTCCATCAACAGCCCCAATATTGGATATATTTCTATTTATTTTTCTACCGAAAGTTAAATTTAAATTCTCATTAAACTTATAATCAATAGATAGCGAATATATTTTTAAGGCATCACTGATATTATTTTTGATATAACTCCATTCCGTTGAACGATAGTTGAATGAAATATAGCTATCAAATGAGAAGTTTGAAGATTGAAAATTTTGTGACCTTGCAGCAAAAGTATAACGCCATCTTACATAATCCGCATTACTCATACTCGAAATATTTCCGTATGATGAGAGTGAGAGTCTGCCGGTAATTTTACCATCTTTTTTGTTCTTCCTCTTTTTTGATTTTTTTTCAGGAACAGTTTTATTTACTTTTTCAACAACTATTAAATCTGCTGGTTCTATAGTTTCCACTTTTTCAATAAAAGCAAAAATGGTTGTACCAATTTCAAATTTAGTTGAAAGTAACTTTACTCCTGAACAAGATTTTGATGAAAGGTATTTAACTAAAACTGCCGGCTCAAGTTGGTTATCCATTTTTGCAAATAAGGTATCCCCTACTGCAATTCCTGCAGTCGAAGTAAATTTAACATAAATATTCTGTGAAGATAAATAGGAAATTTTCCCTTCAATAATAATTCTATTCTGCAGTGAATATGTAGCAGATAAAAGAACGAAGAAAGATAATATGAATAATAATCTTTTCAATTTTTAATATTCCCTCTCTATTTTGAATTTCAATATTCCTCTATTTGCATCATCACCTGTTGGATGACAATCAAAGCAAGCTATGGATTCATAAACATAACCTGCTATGTCTTTGTGCTCTGAATCCATTTCCGTTTGATTATGCTCATGGCAATCAATACAAGAGAATTGAGCATAGTTGTTTTGAGTAGTGTGGCAATCACTGCATTCATTCCACTCATCCTTATGTTCGCCAGAGTAGATGGGGAAATATATTCCATCATGATCAAATGTTGCAGGTGCCCAAGCATTTACTGAATGACAATCATCACAAGTTGTTGAAAACTGCAAAGCAGAGTGTGATGGATTTGTGGTATTGTTATAATCTGCTTCGTGGCATCCTACGCAATCAGTTGGTGTATTGTTGTAATCGTTGTTATGACAATCAACACAATTGCTTGCTATTGCTGCGTGTGCTCCAAGTAACTCGAAATAATTATTGTGTTCTGGAAATTCTGCTGGTACCCAGCCAGGATTGGTTGTATGGCATACCGCACATTCTATCGATAAACCTAATGTTTGATGTGATGGATTTGTTGAATTATCAAAATCTGTTTGATGACAACTTGAACACTCCGTACTGATATTTGAATATCCTGCAGAATGACAATCACTACAATTTGATGTAATATGTGCACCAGTTAATGGAAAGTTTGTTGCGTTATGATCGAATGTTGTTTCAATCCACGTTACAGAATTATGGCACATCTCACACTCTTTCGGGAAACTCTGAGCGAGGTGGTCCAACGCATTAGTATATTCATTTTCATGGCATGAAAAACATTCTGGAACTGCATTAGTAACATTAACTGCATGACAGTCCGCACAATCAACACTTGTATGGCTGCCCAATAGCTCAAACCCAGTTGTGGTATGGTTAAAAGTTGTTTGAGTCCATTCTGTTAAATCATGGCATTGTTCACATTGTTCCGATAATACTAAAGTTTTGTGATTAGGATTTTGTGAGTTATCATAACTTGATTGATGACAAGCATTACAATCAGCCGATATATTAGTATAACTGGTAACATGACAATCACTACAAGTAATATTTGAATGCGAACCAGCTAATGGAAATTTTTGCGTATGACTAAAACTTCCATCATCGTGTCCAGTTGGATGACAAGCAAAACATGCATAACTATCGTAAACATAACCATCAACTCCTGAATGTTCTGAATCCATTTCACTCTGATTATGATCATGACAACCGATACAAGAGAATTCAGCATAGTTGTTTTGATTAGTATGGCAATCACTACATTCATCCCACTCACCACTATGCTCTCCCGAATATATTGGAAAAAAGCGATCATCATGATCGAACGTTGCAGGTTGCCATCCATCAATTGTATGACACGATTGGCAATCAGTAGAAAAACCCAGCGTAATATGAGAAGGGTTTACTGTACTGTTGTAATCATTAATATGGCACGAACTGCAATCCTGAGATAAACCTACAAAGGTATCTTGCTGATGACATTGATAACAATCAGCAACATCATGCCCACCGGTAAGGGGGAAGAAGGCATGCACTATTCCAGCACCGTACCATGTAACGGAACTTATACTATGGCATTCATCACAATTTATTGAATAATTAGAAGCAATATGATTTGGTTTAGTCGTAGCTTGATAATCATCAAAATGGCAATCAGAACAATTTGCTCCAATAGGTTTAAAGTTAAGGAGTGAACTCGATTCATGGCAATCAGAACAATCAGCAATTTTATGCCCGCCAAGCAATGGGAATCTGCTCATCCTATGAATATCCTCAATCTCTGGCACAACCCAACTCTCTGGTGAATGACATCGTTCGCAATCAAATCCAACACTATTTTCATGAATATCGGTATGGCAGCTTTCACAATCTATTTTAGCTTCATTAAAACGAAGTGTGGTATGGCAGGAAATACAATTAACATCTTGGTGCTGTCCAATTAATTTAAACTCTGTGCTGCTATGCTCAAACTTGGAATTACTTATACCCCAACCTTCTGTTGTGTGGCAAACAATACAATCAACCTTCAAATCATCCCCATGCGGAGAAGTTTGTGATAAATTTACATTACTTAATATAAAAATACAAATAATTATGTATGACAATTTTTGCATGATATATCTTCAAATATATATTGAATTATTTTTTTACCTTCTTTCGTTTTAATCTTATGGCACTCGGAACATTTCACATTTTTATGAGCACCATCTATAATAAATCTTGCTTTTGAATGATCAAAGTTTTCAACCAACCAATTAGTGGGTGTATGACACTCCGAACAATTATTTTTATATTTTGCAACAAACTGACCATTATGAATATCAACATGGCAGCTTTCACAATTCGGAGAAACCGTTACAAACTGATGGGGTAAATTAATATCACTAAAATGGCATTTGGCACAAGCAATGTCAACATGCTTTCCAACTAGTTCAAATTTTGTTTTGTTATGGTCAAAGCTAGTTGAACTCCATTTATCAGTGGAATGACATGTTTCACAATTTACTAACATTTTATTATCGAACACTAAAGAAGATTTGTGAATGTTAGCATGACAAGTTTCACATCCACTATCTTGAAACTTAAACTTCCAATTCGAATCAACAAAATGGCACTCATTGCAAGGGACTGCAAAATGCCCACCCGTTAATTTAAACTCTTTAGTATTATGTTGTTCAATCGTAAAATAGGCTGGAGTAAACCCATATTCATTGTGGCATTTTGAACAATCTTCAACTGCTCCATCTTTAACAAAATCTCCTTTGTGAAAATCGTTGTGGCAATCAACACATTTTTCATGTTGCAACTTTGCTCTAATCCCTTTTGTATGACATCTATTACAAGTAACTGTTGCATGCTTCCCAATTAGTCGATAATTAGTTCGCGTATGGTCAAAGGCATTAAGATTTTTTACAACAGCAAACGAATTAAGAGTGTGGCACTCAACACAATTTATTCCAAATTTACCTTTATGAATATCAGCGTGGCAATTAGTACAATTGTCAAATTTAAGTCCAGTAAACTTTTGAAATTCTTTATCATCTATTAACTCTTTAACATGGCATTTTTCACAACCAACTTTTTGATGAGCACCATCTAATTTGAACTTTGCAGTTTCGTGAGAAAATAGTGGAGCAGGTCTCCAAGCATCTGTGCTATGGCAATCAAGACAATTATTTGAAGCGAGTGTTCCTTGATGAAAATCTGAATGACAGCTAACGCAAGAGAGTTCTAAACCGTGAAAAGTCTTCTTCCTTTTTTTTAATTTCTCTATTTTTATATACTTTGCAGTATGACATTTACTACACTCAATTTCAGAATGTTTTCCGGTTAATTCAAATTTAGTTTGTGAGTGATCAAACTTTTTTTCATCAAATCTTATCACATCAAAATCACGACCAAAATGTTCACCGTGGCATTCAAAACAATCCTTCCCTTTTACTCCGGAGGAGCTGTGATATCCACGATTACTTTTAAGTAAGTCATCAACTTCAGTATGGCAATCCAAGCATTTAAAATTTTCCACACTTGCACCAAGCACGTGGCATTTAGTACAGTTACTCATCCCTTCCAAATTTTTATGAGCTTCCGATAATTCACCCGGAGATATTTGCCCCCAAATAGTTTGAGAAAGAAGAAATAAAAACAATATTTTTATAGTTATATTATTCACCTCTAATTCTTTAAAATAGCATCCCCATATTTTTTAGTAATTTTAATTCCGACTTTATTAAGAAATTGAGTTGGCAGTTCCCCACCAGCAAAGATATATACTAAATCATTATTTAACGTTTCTCTATTTCCGTCAACTTCCAAATCGACACAATTATCCTTAATTTCAATTAAATTTGAATTAAGAATTAGCTTAACAGCACCACTATCTGCTGCCTTATTAATATTCTCTAAATTCTTAGGTTTAATACGTGAAAATTTATCTTTACGATAAGAGATTGTAACGCTATTGCCTTCGGCAGCAATTTGCACGGCAGCTTCAACAGCAGAATCTCCACCCCCAACTACAACTACATTTTTATTTTTTATAAATTCCGGCTCAATTAAACGGTAAGCTACTTTTTCCTTCTCTTCTCCTGCAACGCCTAATTTTCTGGGGGTTCCTCTCCGTCCAATTGCTAATAGAATTTTCTTTGCACTATATTTCCCTTCCGATGAAATAACAGAAAATGAATTATCCGTTTTATTTATCTCTTCAACTTTTTCATTCAAATTTATTATAATATCATTATTGTTAAGAACTTTCTCCCAAATTTCTAACAACTCTCTCTTAGAGGTTTCAACTAATTTCATTTTCCCGAAAAGGGGTAAATCCATTGGGGAAGTCATAACAATTTTGGCTCGCGGAAAGGAGAAAACAGTCCCACCAAGGGAATCTTGCTCTAATGTTAAAAATTTTAATTTATTCTTTTTAGCTTGTAACGATGCACCAATACCAGCAGGTCCGCTGCCAACAATTATTAAATCATATTCTCCATTACTATTTTTATTTATTGTTTTCGATAAATTTTCGACAGCCTGTTTACCCTGCTCAACAGCATTTTTTATTAATCCCATCCCTCCCATTTCGCCAGCAATATAAACGCCTTCAACATTCGATTCAAAATTTGGAGTAACATGTGGCAGCTCAACGCCACGCGTTTCCGTTCCAATATGGAGTGATATAGCACCAACTGGACAAGCATTAAAACACGCACTATGCCCCACACAACGAGAAGCGTTTATTGCAATTGCCTTTCCATCTTTAATACCAAGAATATCTTTTTCCGGACAGGCACTTATGCAAGCCCCACTTTGGATACATGAGTTTACATCAACAACAGGATGCAATGTAACTGGCTCATGTATCCCCAACTCTTTTGCAATTCTAATTTTCTCTTCAACAATTTTTGAATCTTTCTTCTGCTTTCTTAAGTAGTAAAAGAGAATTGTGAAAAATAGTAACGCTACAGAACCATAAACAATTATTTTTTCAAGTAATACTTCCATAAACTAAAATATCCATTTATATCCAAACATTAGAGCAACAACAACATGAACAACCATTATCACAAGCATAACAATTGCAAAAGGTAGATGAAACACATGCCAATATCCAAATAACTTTTGAGTAGTTTTTAAGAGTAGAATTTTGCGGGTTAAAAGTAATTTCGATTTACTTATTTTTATAATTTCTTTCTCCCTGTGTGATGGAACATTATGACTACGCAAATACTTTTTTATTTCTGATAATTTTTTTCTTGTTTCAATAATATCAATAATCAGAATTTTTACTATCTGTGAAATTCTAATTTCATTTTTCTGATTAATACTATTTTCATCCAAACTAGAAATAAGAGAGGATTCTAATTTATACTTCTCCTTCAGTTCAAATTTCAATTTAATATTCAGTTTGCTCATCTCATCTTGAGATAGTTCATTACCTTCAATACTTCTCGGTATCTGTAGATATATAAAACGTCCAATAATTCCGCTAAGAACAACTGCCACCATACACCAAAAACTAATAGAAACAATGCCTCCAAAGCGGAAAGCTGTATGAAACAAAACTAAAATTGGTCCTAATAGTGTTAGGAAAATATGAAACTCCAACCAATGCTTTAGCTTTCCTAATCTGTGAAACCGCTTTACTCTTTTACGTATAATATAAACAGCAACACCTATTACCATCATTAAAGTACCAACAATTCCTAACCCATGACCAAGTAACCCACTTGATTTTAGCAAATCATGGTTAGGATGGAAAAACCTCTCCTTTAGCGGAAGTGAATAATAATCCCAACCAAAATAAAATAGAACAATTGTAGTTGATATTATGATTAGTGTTGCAAGTAAGATTAAAAAATAATGAAATTTTCTTCCCAAGAGGAGACCTTAAGTATTATGGACAATAAATCTTATTTAGAATAATAATCAATTCAATCAAGTATCACAAATATTTTTATGGGAATTTTGAGGCTACATTCTATATAATTCGGCTTAAACATGTTTCATTTATTCCCTTTTATTACTATTTTTGATGTTTCGTTCACAAATATAAAGTGTTATGACCAATTCAAATGAGCCTAAATCGGTTTTTCAAGAATTTTTTGAATCTGAATCTTCTTCCGGTATTTTATTAATAATTGTTACAATCCTTGCTTTGTTCACTGCAAATAGTTTTTTGAATCCTTATTATCAAGATTTATTGCATGCATATATTACCTTTGGTTTACCCGGGATATCAATAGATATGTCGCTTCACCATTGGATAAATGATGGATTGATGGCAATATTTTTCTTGGTAATCGGTTTAGAAATTAAGAGAGAATTAGTGAGCGGCGAGCTATCCGATTTCCGTTCTGCTCTACTTCCGGTAGTTGCAGCAATTGGTGGTGCAGTTGTTCCAGCCGGTATCTTCCTTCTATTCAACTACGGAAGTGAATTTGAAAATGGGTGGGGCATTACAATGGCTACTGATATTGCTTTTGCTGTTGGCATACTTACAATACTTGGTTCGCGAATTCCACTATGGGCAAAGATTTTTCTATCGGCTCTTGCTGTTGTTGATGATTTACTTGCAGTTCTGGTTATTGCAATTTTTTATACATCAGATATAAATACCACAGCACTACTTGTTGCAGGAATTAGTGTTGTAATTCTTGGAATACTTAACTATAAAAAAGTTACATCATTAGCTCCCTATTTATTTGTTGGTTTTATTTTATGGGTTGCGGTTTTAAAATCGGGTGTACATGCTACTATTGCTGGAGTTCTATTAGGTTTCCTAATTCCTATTATTAAACCTGCAAAAACAGATGAGTTGGTTAGCGATGCAGAAAAGGGTGTAAAACTTTTTAAGGCTTCAGCCGAACCTGGGCTTGGTAAAAAAGGGAAAGAACTAAAAGCTGAAGCGCTGAATTATTTAGAAGATATAATTGTAAAAGCAGAATCTCCATTACACAGACTTGAGCATAAGCTACATGGATTTTCTGCATTTATTGTTGTACCTATTTTTGCTTTTGCGAATGCTGGCGTGGTATTTAATGCAGATGTTCTATCGGAAGCGTTCTCATCTCCGTTAACTTTTGGTATAATAGCCGGACTTTTCTTCGGAAAACAAATTGGTGTTTTTGGTGCTACTTGGCTTTTAACAAAATTTGGATTGACAACTATTGAAAATAATAAAGAGACTTGGACTATAGTCTATGGTATTTCTCTTCTTGCAGGAATTGGTTTTACGATGTCTCTATTTGTAAGTGGCTTAGCTTTCACAGATGCTGAGATTATTGAACAATCCAAAATCGGAATTCTCTTTGCTTCTTTAATAGCTGGGTTATTAGGATTCTTTATTTTGAAGTTTTTTACTAAAGAGCCTAATTCAAAGTAATAGATGTAATTGAGAGGATAGAACTTTAGTGGTTAGTAGATAAAATGTAGCCTCTATTTAAGCAGAGATTTCGTTACTATTTGTCATCATATCACTAAGTAACATTCCATCAAGGACGGTATCAACCGAGTTCTGTATTAATACCCAAAGTGAACGTACAGAACAATCTGAAGTAACTGTGCAGAGGATATCTCCCTTAGATCGAGAGGAGCAGAAAGTTTCATCATACAACTTACCGCCGAGTTCTTTTAGCACATTTCCAATAAGAATTTCATTTGGCGAACGCGCAAGTGTATAGCCGCCAAGATGCCCACGCACACTTTCAATAAATCCTCCAAGCCGCAAAGCTCGGAGGATTTTTGCAGTTGTATGCTCAGTAATTCCTTCTGCCCTACTTATCTCCGGAATAGTTAAAGTCTTTTCCATTTCATAAAATTGGGCTATGCGGATTAAACATCTGAGACCATATTCTTCTTGTGTACTAAACTTCATTTCACTCTAATTTTAATTAAGTGGTATTTTTGAGCCACAAGATATTGCATGAACTAATTCTCCATATTTTTCTTCTGTAATTGAAGGTCCGGCTTTCCCATCAATTTTTTCAAATTCTGAAATTAGTTCGTTGGCTATTACTTCTGGCAATTTATCAATAATTTGAGGTCGCCCCATAAAATAAACTGTTTCACCATTTTTAATAATTGCAATTGCTGGAGAGGATGGTGCATACTGGGTAAAATAATTCTCGCGAATTGTATCTACAGAGTCTCTATCATTTCCGGCAAATGATGTATAAAGTTTATTCGGGATTTTACTATTCTGCAAAGCCAAAGCAATGCCCGGACGTGCACTTCCAGCCGAACATCCACACACAGAATTAAGAAATATTAATTTGCTCTCTCCATCGTTCACAGAAACTTTGCTTTCTACATCATTTGGAGTTAGCAGTTCCTCAAACCCGACATAAATTAGTTCATCCCTCATAGGTTGTATTGCTATAGGGTCATAAATTGGTGGTTTAGAATTTATATGTTCCATTTTTGTTTCCTTTCTTTTCTGTTTTTATTTTTAGAATTACTCTAAGTTCTATCTTAATTCTTCTATGCTAAATATAAATATCCGCAGAATGTTCTTATCCGTTAAATCAGTTCTATCCGCGTGCTATTTCTTATAACATCCCAAGTTGAAGTTTTGCCTCTTCACTCATCATGTCCATATTCCATTGAGGTTCCCAAACTAAATCAACAAAGACTTCATTAATTCCATGTATTCCTTTTATTCTATCCTTTACCTCTTGTGGCATACTCTCTGCTACTGGACAAGCTGGCGTAGTTAAAGTCATCTCCACTATTGCATTAAAACTTGGAGTAATCTCAACTTTGTAAATAAGTCCGAGTTCATAAATATTAACTGGTATTTCAGGATCAAATATATTTTTCAATATTTCAATTACTTCTTTTTCTAAAAATTCTTTGTCTTTCATAATTTTGTCTTTTATTTTTACCTTACTTAATTTTCTCAACTAAACATCTTAATTACCTTATGCAGTGCCTTAATGAAAACATCAACTTCTTCTTTCGTATTATAGAAAGCAAATGATGCTCTCGCAGTAGCTGGTACATTATATCGCTTCATTATTGGTTGTGTACAGTGATGCCCAGTCCTTATTGCTATTCCGTCAGTGTCAATAATGGTTCCAATATCGTATGGATGAATTCCATCAACAGTGAATGAGATTACAGATGCTTTGTTTTTCGCAGTTCCAATAATTCTAATTCCATTAATCTCTAATATTTTATTAGTTGCATATTGCAATAGTTCATTTTCATATTCTGCAATATCATTAAAATTAAACATATTTAAATATTTTATAGCTACTCCAAGTCCAATGCTGCCAACAATATTCGGCGTTCCCGCTTCAAACTTATTTGGAATATCCTCAAATGTGGTCTCCTCAAAAGTTACTGTACGTATCATATCACCACCACCTTGATACGGAGGAAGTTTGTTCAATAATTCTGCCTTACCATATAAAACACCTATTCCCGTTGGACCAAATAATTTATGTCCCGAAAAGACAAGAAAGTCACAGTCCAATTCTTGCACATCCACCTTTTGATGAGAGACAGCTTGGGCAGCATCAATAAGAACTGGAATTTTATTATCGTGAGCAATATCAATTATCTCCTTTATCGGATTAATTGTTCCAAGCGTATTTGATGTGTGCACAATAGACACAAGTTTTGTTTTGGATGAAATCAGCTTTTTATATTCATCCATTATTATTTCACCATCATCATTAATTGGAATAACTTTCAGTACTATTTTTTTTCTATCACCGAGCAATTGCCAAGGTACAATATTAGCATGATGCTCCATATGCGATATTATAATTTCATCACCCTCATTAAGCATATTAGCACGCCACATAGTATTGGCAAGTAAATTTATACCATCTGTTGTTCCTTTTGTAAAAATAATTTCTGATGCAGACATTGAGTTTATAAACTCTTTAACCTTAAGTCGCGAGTTTTCATACTGCTCAGTTGCAACTTCACTAAGGAAGTGCAAACCTCTATGGATATTGGCGTTTTCGTATCGGTAGTAATGACCTATACTATCTATAACAACATTTGGCTTCTGAGTTGTTGCTGCATTATCAAAATAGACTAAAGGTTTTCCATTTACTTCTCGCGATAGTATTGGAAAATCTTTCCTGATTTCGTTTATATCAAATTTTCTAAAACCAATTACTCTATTTTCAATTTTCAATTTTTGTATCATAAAACATTATCTCTATTTAGATGTTCATAGATTAAGCTATTTATCTCATCACGCAATCCCTCAATCTTTACACTATCAACCACACTTTCAGCAAACGCATTTATCAACATCGATTTTGCTTTATCCCTTGGAATGCCGCGAGATAGAATATAAAACAATGCCGTTTCATCAAGCTGCCCAACCGTTGCACCGTGCGTACACTTTACATCATCAGCATAAATTTCAAGCTGCGGTTTTGTATCAACAGTTGCAGTATCAGAGAGGATAATTGTATTATTATTCTGATACGCATTAGTTAATTGTGCATCTCTATCAACCAATATTTTCCCACAAAATACACCTCGTGAACTTCCATCCAAAATACCTTTGTATAATTCGTTACTTGTAGAGTGCGGCTTTGCATGATTTATATATGTATTGTTATCAATATGCTGATTGCCATTGCCGATATATAATCCATTTAGAGTACACTCAATATTTTCACCATCCAGCTCTGTGTTGATATCATTACGAATTAACTTGCCTCCAAAAGTAAAATTGAAATGATTAAATTGTGTATCTCTACTTTGAGTTACATCAGTTTTATTGATGTGATACGAGTCTTCATTTTCAAGTTCTACTTTGTAAATATTCATAATTCCATTCTGCCCAATAAATATTTCAGTTGAAATGTTATTGAAATACTTACTGCCATCTTGCCCAACATACTTTTGAATAATTGATGTTTCGCTATTTTCCCCAACAACAAATAAATTTCGGAAAGGAGTAAAAGTCATATCACCCTTGCCATCACTGATATATAGGATTTGAATTGGTTTTCTTAAAATTTTCCCATTTGGTATTTTTATAAACAATCCATCAGTAAAGTTTGCAAGGTTTAGATGATCAAACGCAGTTTTATTAACAGCAATTTTTGAAAAATAACTCTCTATTAGTTTTTTATCTTTTTCTGCTGCCTTTAGAATGGTGCTAATAACAATCTCATTTTTAAGTTCTTCATAATCTGAAAGTTCTTCATTAAATACTCCATTCACAAAAACCAACAGATAATGCTCAAAGTTATTGAACTTGCATTTCTCCACGTCATCACTGGTGATGGTAATTTCATCTATTTCGGATGAATGAATTAGCTCACTACTTAAAAGTCTCTTTAGGTTCGTATATTTCCATTCCTCCGTCTTTAGGGTTGGAAACTTCATTTCACTTAACTTAACTTTTGCTTCACTCTGCAATTGCGAAAGAAACGAATTTTTATTTCGTGCAATAATTTTTTCAGCACTTGCAGTATAACGCTCCACTGCATCCATTTTTTTAACTTCAACACTCATTATGCTTCACCATTCGTAATCCAATCGTACCCTTTTGCTTCAAGTTCAAGTGCTAATTCTTTGCCACCAGATTTAATAATTTCACCTTGATATATAACATGGATGAAATCCGGCACAATATAATCGAGCAGACGTTGGTAATGCGTAACTAAAATTACAGCATTATTTTCATTCCTAAATTCATTTACTCCATTCGATACTACTCGAAGTGCATCTATATCAAGCCCAGAGTCGGTTTCATCCAATATTGCAAGTTTAGGATTTAACATCAAGAGTTGGAATATTTCATTTTTCTTTTTTTCGCCACCCGAAAAACCAGTATTAACAGAACGACTAATTAATGAGTTATCCATCCCAACAACTTTTGCTTTCTCTTTCATTCTATCTAAAAATTCTTTTGGAGTTAACTCAGCTTCATTATTGTATTTGTGAATTTCATTTATAGCAGTCTGCAAAAATGTTGCATTACTTACACCCGGAATTTCAACCGGATATTGAAAGCCTAAAAACAATCCTTCCCTCGCTCTATCCTCCGGCGAGAGGTCTAACAAGTTCTTTCCATTAAAAATTACCTCGCCTCCTGTAGGTTCATACTTTTCGTGTCCGGTTAAAACATTAGCAAGTGTCGATTTTCCTGAACCATTCGGTCCCATTATAGCATGCACTTCACCCGCATTTACTTCTAAATTAATCCCCTGCAAAATCTCTTTGCCGTCAATTTTAGCTTTTAAATTTTTTATTGATATCATTTTATTTCCTAATTTTCTATTCCTAATTTTCAATTATTACCCAACGCTTCCTTCTAGACTAAGTGCTAACAACTTTGTAGCTTCTACCGCAAACTCCATAGGTAGCTCTTTGAATACTTCTTTACAAAATCCATTCACAATCATACTCACAGCATCTTCAGTGGAAATTCCTCTTTGGTTCAAATAAAATATTTGGTCTTCACTAATTTTAGAAGTCGTGGCTTCATGCTCAACTATTGAATTCTTATTATCTATTTCAATATATGGGAAAGTGTGTGCACCACATTTATCACTCATTAACATCGAATCGCATTGAGAAAAATTTCTTGCACCATCGGCATGCTTGCCAATTTTCACTAATCCTCTGTATGAGTTATTACTATGACCAGCAGAAATACCTTTTGATACAATTGTACTCTTTGTATTTTTCCCAAGATGTACCATCTTTGTTCCAGTATCTGCTTGCTGATAATTGTTTGTAACTGCAACCGAATAGAATTCGCCAACGGAGTTATCTCCTTTTAGAATAGTGCTTGGGTACTTCCAAGTAATTGCAGAGCCAGTCTCCACTTGTGTCCAAGAGATTTTTGCACTCTCTTCACAAACTCCACGCTTTGTTACAAAATTATAAATTCCGCCTTTCCCATCTTTATCACCAGGGTACCAATTTTGAACTGTGGAGTATTTAATCTGTGCCCCTTTTTTTGCAACTAACTCTACCACTGCTGCATGTAACTGATTGTTATCGCGCATAGGAGCTGTACATCCTTCAAGATAACTCACATACGCACCTTCATCAGCAATAACAATAGTTCGCTCAAATTGACCGGTATCCATTGCATTAATTCTGAAGTAAGTGGAAAGCTCCATTGGGCATCGAACACCCTTTGGAATATAGACGAAAGAACCCTCACTAAAAACTGCTGCATTCAAAGCGGCATAATAATTATCCGTGTATGGCACAACAGAGCCAAAATACTCTTTCACTAACTCGGGATGATTTTTAATTGCCTCCGAAAGTGGAGAAAAAATTATCCCCTTCTCCATCAACGTATCTTGAAATGTTGTTTTAACAGAAACAGAATCAAACACAGCATCTACAGCTACATTGGAGAGTTTTTTCTGCTCCTCAATTGGAATCCCAAGTTTCTCAAATGTTTTTAATAGTTCCGGGTCAACATCATCTAAACTTTCTAACTGCTCTTTTTGTTTTGGTGCTGAATAGTATCGGATATTTTGGAAATCTATCTTCGGGTACTTTACCTTTGCCCACTTAGGTTCTTTTAATGTTAACCAATGTTTATAAGCCTTTACTCTATATTCTGTCATCCACTTAGGGTCATTCTTTATTTTTGATATTCTACGAACAATATCTTCACTCAATCCTTTTGGAAATTCTTCTTCCTCAATATCAGTAACAAATCCCCATTTATATTCAGAATCGGTCAATTCATTTATTAAATCTTTTTCATCAGCTTGCAAGTCATCTTTTTTAATGCTTGTTTCATCACTCATTTCTATTCCTTTCTAATTACATTCCAAACTTAATCAAACTGGAATTAAATATCAAGATTAGAATTTAGCTGTTATTTCAATATTTTCCATTGTTTTTAGATTATTGTGTTGTTTGTCTTATTTATGAAATATTACTAAGCATCATTCCCTTTTTCTTTTTCTAAAATATTTCCACAATACTTAAAGTAAAATGTTGTCAGTCTTTGTAGATAAAGTTCCTTTGTCCAAAGTACTACCATGGAGGAGGAACTAAATAAAATCTTGTCAATATTTTTTATATATTAAAGTATGGAAAATTTCGATAAGCATATTGACCATTGGCAAAATGGGGCTATTGAATCAATTGAAACAGCAGAAATTTTAATTGCAAAAAGAAAAACTTCATTTGGCTGATAATATTGGGATAGAAATCAGCAATGAAATAAAATTAGTTTTTTCAGAACTGATGAATTTTCAATTAGAAGGAAGATACCCTGAATTAACTTTGCCAGCACCAAATTATAAAATAGCATTAGAAATAGTAGAGAAAACTAAAGAGACTTTAATATGGTTACAAAAAAAGTTAGAGAAATAATACGAAAATATATATCAGAATTAGAGAAAAATGGATTAAATATTTCAAAAGTATTTCTCTATGGTAGCCATGCGTATGGGAAACCAAATAGAGAAAGCGATATTGATTTATTGATTGTATCTCCACAATTTGACAATATAGATAGCGGAAAATATTCAGCAAAACTTTGGTTAGCTACTGAAGTTGTTGATTTTATAATTGAACCAATTGGAGTTGGAGAAAAATTTTTTAATAGTAATGAATTTTCTCCATTGTTAGATTTAGTAAAAGCTAAAGGAGAAGAGATTGCTGCTTAATTTAATTTCCTCTCTGCCTAACAACCTCGTAAAGTATAATCCCAGTTGCAACTGATACATTAAGCGATTGCGTTTTACCCAGCATTGGAATTTGAATTAAGTGGTCACAATTTTCTGCCACACTTTTCCTAATTCCCTTCTCCTCATTGCCAACAACAATTGCCACCGCACCTTTATAACTATGCTCGGTATAATTTTGCGAATTCTTCCCAAGCGATGAACCATAAATCCAGAAGCCATTATCTTTCAGTAACTCCATAGCTTGAAACAGATTTGAAACTTGTGATATTTTTAAATGCGATATTGCCCCAGCAGAAGTTTTCTCAACTGTTTCATTTAAAGGTGCAGTATTTCGCTGTGTAATAATTACACCATCAACTCCACTTGCTTCGGCACTTCTGAAAATTGCTCCCATATTATGTGTATCTTGAATTTCATCCAAAATTAAAATTAGCGGGTTCTCACTTTTTTTTGATTGGGCAATTAGTGTTTCTGCTTCCCACATGTTCAGGTCGTTGATAAAAGCTATAACACCCTGTGTATTTAAGCCCTTTTCACTCTCCTTAAATTTATGCGGAGAGAGTTGTGATATTTTTATTTTTCGTTTCTTCGCAGCATTTAATATTGATTCAATGATACTCCCCTTTTGTCCGTAGGATATCATAATTCTATCTATTTCTTCACCAGAATTGATAGCCTCTAAAACGGGTTTTCGTCCAATTACTTTTCTCATGCCAATAAACCTTTATTCAAATTCTTTTATCGCTATCTCTTCTTGCGAGCCATCAGACATATTTTTTAACACCACCATTCCTCGTTCATATTCGCTGCCGCCAATCATTAATACTTTTTTAGCTCCAAGTCTATTAGCCTCTCGCATTTGAGCTTTAACACTCCGCTGTGTGTAATCGAATTCAACCGATTTCTCTTTGCGTAGATTATTGGCAATCTCAAATACTTTTTTGCTTAATTCTTTTTCAAGTCGTACAATGTAATAATCAATTTGCGGTATAAACTCTGGCATTACTTTTTCATTCTCCATTGCAAGTAGAATTCTTTCAATGCCAGCTGCAAAGCCAACTCCAGGTACATCACGTTCACCAAGTTGTTTTACAAGCAAATCGTAACGCCCACCGCCGCACAGTGCCGATTGCGAACCAACACTCCCACTCACAAGTTCAAAAGTTGTATGAGTGTAGTAATCCAATCCGCGAACTAATTTTGGGTCCACTTCAAATGGTACACCAGCACTGAGTAGCATTTGCTTTACTTCTTCAAAATGTTCGAGTGATTCGTCATCCAAGTGTTCAATCAACAATGGTGCGTGTTCCATTATCTTTTGGTCATCTCTATCCTTGCTATCAAAGAGGCGGAGTATATTTGTCTCATATCTTTTCTGACTCTCTTCCGATAAGTCATTTAGTTTATCGGACAAATATTCTTTCAGCAAATTTTTATAATTCTCACGCGATGATGGTACACCAAGTGAATTTATTTTCACAACAAAATTGGATAACCCCAATCTCTTTAATATTTGATAAGCTAACAAAATCATCTCTGCATCGAGGGCTGGGCTAATGCTGCCAAGGGCTTCGGCACCAAACTGGTTAAATTGTCTGAAACGCCCAGCCTGCGGTCTCTCTTGGCGAAACATTGGGGAGATATAAAATAATTTATTTAATTGATTCTGTTTGTCTAACGAATGTTCTAACAAAGCTCGTACTACAGAGGCTGTCATTTCAGGTTTCAACGTAATACTGGTCTCGCTTCTGTCAAGAAATGTGTACATCTCCTTGCCAACAATATCAGTAGCTTCCCCAATGCCACGGCTAAAAAGACGAGTCTCTTCAAATATTGGCGTGCGTATCTCCTTGTAGTTAAAGGCTTTCATTGCATTGCATACAATATCTTCAAGATTATTCCAATTTGGAATTTCATTAGGCAGAATATCTTTTGTTCCTGTAATAGCTTTTATCATAGTTTTTAATCGTGAGTTTTCGTTTATGAAATTTCCAAATACTTACTCTCTTCATCTTCAAATATTTGGAATATCTCCTTAGTTGAAGAGGCATTTAAAAGTTTTTTTCTAACCAATTCTTGATTCATAATTCTGGAAATTCTACTTAGCATCTTTATATGCTGACCGACAGAATCTTCCTGCCCAATTAACATAAAAATAAGATTTACTGGTTTACCATCCAAGGCTTCAAAATCAATAGGATTTTTTAGAAGACCAAACCCAGCAACCATTTCAGTAACCATATTTGTTTTACCATGAGGGATTGCGAATCCGTTACCAACCCCAGTTGACATAATTTTTTCTCGCTCAAGAACTACTGTTCTAATAGTTTCAATATCAGTAACCCTTTCATCTCCCTTAAACAAATCAATCATCTCATTAATGATTTCCTCTTTTGTTGTTCCGTTGAAATCAATTTTTATTTTATCTAATTTTAATATTTCAGTTAGTTTCATACTTTATTCTTTATTTTCAATTCTATCTATTTTGTAAAATTATTTTGAATACAACAGCTTAAATTTTGTTTGTTCAAACCACAAATTATTTTATTTTTTATCAATTCTAAATTTAATGAAGCCTCTATTCTATTCCTATTTTTCAAGAACTATTTTCAAAAAAAATAGCATATATTTATTGCATAATTCACTTGTCTCAAATACTCCAATATCTTAGTTTACACTCATAAGTAAAAAATAATAACGAGGAATTTATGGATATTAAAAACAAAACAGTATTGCTCTTTGGTGGGTGGGGGCTTGTTGGAAATAGTTTATCCCGCAATTTAATTAGAGAAGGACCAAAGAGAATTATTATTTCATCACTAAGAAAATCTGAGGCAGAGGAGCAAGTAGAAAACCTCAAAAAAGATTTTCCACATTTGCCTGATGGTTATTTTATTCCTTGTTGGGGCAATATTTTTGTCCGCCACGATTTTAAAGATACTAATCGTTTTGAACTTCTTGAAGAAAAAGATACACGGCAAATTTTACTAAGAGATACAATGGATGAGCTTAGTGATGATATACTTCACAACTCATCAATTTACAAGTTACTTTCGGAATATAAACCTGAAATAATTATTGATAGTGTAAATGCTGCAACAGGAATTGCATACCAAGATATTTACACAACATATCGCAACATTCGAAAGAAAATTAGTGAAATGCCTACTGCCGACTCGATGATTGTGGAAACAGAAAAGTTATTGTGTAATCAATACATCCCCCAATTGATTAGGCATATTCAAATTTTATATGCCTCAATGTTTGAATTTAATACAAAGATGTATGTGAAAATTGGAACTAGTGGAACTGGCGGAATGGGTTTAAATATCCCTTATACACATAGCGAGGAGAAGCCTTCGAGGGTTTTACTTAGTAAATCGTCAGTTGCTGGTGCACACACTTTACTACTGTTCCTTATGGGAAGAACTCCGGATGGTCCAATTACAAAGGAGATTAAACCAACCGCAGCCATAGCTTGGAAAAAAATTGTGTATGGCGAAGTTAAAAAAGGTGGCAAACCAATTGAGTTGGTAGATATCCCATTCGAAAAATCAATTGAGTTAGATGATAAATTGAAACTTAAACTTGATCACAAATTTCCTACTACCGGAGAAAATCTTAAGTCTGTTTTTATTGATACTGGTGAAAATGGAACTTTCTCACGTGGAGAATTTGAAGCCATAACCGGACAGGGACAAATGGAGTTTGTTACACCTGAAGAGATTTCAAAAACAATTATTTATGAAATAAAAGGTGGTAACACTGGGCATGATATTATTAATGCTCTTGATAATGCTACAATGGAGCCAACCTATAGAGCAGGGTTTATGCAAAACTATGCTGTTAAAAAATTAAAACAACTTGAAGAAAAACATAGTATTAGAAGTGTTGCGTTCGAATTACTTGGTCCTCCAAGATTATCAAAATTACTGCATGAAATTAATTTGCTTAGTTATGTTGCTAACACAATGAAGGAGATTGTGGCGAGTAACGCTTCCACTCTTTCTGAAAAAATATATTTACTTCTAAAAGGAGATAGCAAACTGCGAAGTGAAATTATTTCTATTGGTATTCCAATACTTTATCCCGATGGAAAACAGTTGTTACGTGGAAATATAATGAAGATACCACCAAACCACGGAGAAGATGAATTGGAAATAACTCCAGAGAATATTAACCTATGGGCAATGGATGGATGGCTCGATTTAAGAGTTTCAAATATTGAGAAATGGCAAAAAAGGTTGACCAATTTAATGGATGAAGCAGAGTCAATTTCTATTGAAGATACAAGTTCGATGCATATACGGAATAAAGAATATTGGAATAATTTTGGAAAAATTGATATCGGTAAAGTGGTTAGCTGGATTTTTACTCACGAAGAACGTGGACTTAGAATGAAAGCGTAAAAAAATACAAAAATAAATCTGGAATAGAATAGTTGAAGCCCTTGTCCAAAGGCTTCAACTATTCTAGATTTATTAATTACCTAACTTTTTATATTCAATAAAGCTAATAAATCTTTCATACAGTTTTTTATCCTCATCACTAATTTCATGTTCAACACTATCGTATGCCATTCTTAACCATCTTAGATTTGTATTTTTAATAGCAATATTAATATCGGCTTCATATTCTGGCTTAAAATTTCTATCATCTCGCAGAGTAATTGAAGAAAACTTAACAACCGAATTAATACTAATAATATTTGGCATTTTAATATTATTACCAATCTTAATTAACTCATCAGCAAAGTCTTCATACAAGGTGCAAATTTCAATCGCTTTCTGACCGGCATTTATTAAAATATGGTTTAATCTAAGATTCTTTAATTGAGCATTTGTGGCAATATTTATCAACTCCTCCAAAGCACTACTTGCCCCTCTTTTTCCACTTTCCCCCTCTTCAAAACTTATTTCTATTGCTCTTTTAACTGCTGTCGGAATTCCCATCTCAGCTCTGTGTCTTTTGTTCTCCTCTAATCTAATATTTCTAATCATGTCAAGCAGAACTGCATAATTACCCTCCGAAATGAAATCATCAAGTGTCTTTCGCTTTCTAATACCTTTTAGATCGTCCGAACTCACAGCAGAATTCACCGCTGAATTATAGGCTGCATTGCTCTGAATAGACGTTCTTAATTTTTCATTCATCTCGTCTTGTGAAACAGCTTTAAGGTGTGCTTTGTTGAACTTAAGAAGAAAATCTTTTATTACGTCAGTCTCAATACTAAATGTATAAAATGAAGTTTTCAGGTCTTTATTACTCTCAGATTTTTTTACACTTACTGAACTTCTGATATCTCCAAGAGACACAATAAATTTTTTAATATTTGCAGATTCACCCTCAGAAACTTCAACCGATATTTTATGAAACTCCATTGTTCCTCGTAAAAAATGAATGTTAAATATAAAACTTAGTAATTTTTTCTTTAACAATCATCGAATCTTTTTCTAAAATTTTTATACTACCTCTTTTTATATTTAAGTTTTAACTACTTGTTTATTTTTAAAATATAGGTAACCATCACTATTCTTTTTAAAAAAATATTTTTTTCATTTACTAATTTTATTAATTTGCATACGTAAATTTTGCCCTGGTAGCTCAGCAGGATAGAGCAACGGTTTCCTAAACCGTAGGTCGGAGGTTCGAGTCCTCTCCAGGGTACAGAGAGCTTTTATTTTCATATCTCATTTTCAAAAATATGGTTGTCAATTAAATTATTACATATTTTTTATCAACAAATATTATTTAATTAGAAATTTTATTCAGAACCTTCCAAACACATCAGCAAAAAAATTTTCTTTTCCCTTTGGTATTACTGGCAGATATCTATTCATAATAAATTGAATTTTGGAATCTTGTTCTTAGCTATAATTTTATAATTGGACACATTCTCCTATTTAAAAAACATTCTTCTCATTAGTTCAAAATTTTATTAATAATTTGTGAGAAATTTATTTTTATATAATTTGACCTTAAATCTTATTTTTAATAACTTCCTTGTTAGCAAATATTATTGAGTGAACTATAACTGTTTAAGTTATCAAATTAGTAATTAATCACTCAAACTTAATTTGTTTAATTAATTCATCTTATTAACTAATTGGAGGAACAATGAAAATTGGAAAATATTTTTATTTTTTCGCAATTCTAATTTTTTCAACATCATTAATTTTTGCACAAAATAGTGGAACACTTAAGGGAAATATTTCCGAAAGTAGCTCAGGCGAACCACTAATTGGTGTTAACATTTTCGTTCAAGGAAGTAACACAGGAACTGCTTCTGATTTAGATGGTAACTACACATTATCATTTCAACCTGGCTCTTACACTTTAATGGTAAGCTATGTTGGGTACAAAACTGCTAAACAATCTTTTACTTTAAATGCAGAAGAAACAGTAGTTTTAGATTTTAAAATGGAAGCAACCCCACTCGATTTGGGAGAAGAACTCGTTGTTTTGGGTTCAAGAACAGTCCGCTCTGTAACAGAAACTCCAGTACCTGTTGATATTATTACTGCTAAAGATATTGAGGACGCTGGTCACACAGAACTTAATCAAGTATTAAGAACTTTGGCTCCTTCCTTTAATGCATCGCAACAAACTATTTCGGATGGTACAGATCATATTATGCCTGCAAGTTTACGTGGTTTAGGACCAGATCAAGTTTTGGTTTTACTTAATGGAAAAAGAAGACACTCAAGTGCTCTCGTTAATGTAAATGGTACTTTCGGTCGTGGAACAGTTGGTGTTGATTTAAATGCTATTCCTCTTTCAGCTATTGAGAGAATTGAAGTACTTAGAGATGGTGCTGCAGCTCAGTACGGTTCTGATGCAATTGCTGGTGTAATTAATATTGTTTTGAAGAAACAAACAAATTCTCTGCAAATTTCAGGAAACGCTGGTATCTCTGGCGAAGGTGATGGTCAGAAAGTTCAAACCGGTGTTAACTATGGTTTTAAAATTGGTGATAGAGGATATTTTAATATCTCCGGTGATTTCACAAACAAAGAAAGAACAGACAGATCAGGTGCTTGGACTGGTGACATATTTCCTGGTATTTCTGGAACTGCTGCAACAGATGCAGAGTTAGCAAATAGAGGATTAACACGAAGAGATTTTTCAATGAAAACAGGGCAAGGTTCTGGTACCTTTGGTATGATTTTCTTTAATGCAGCAATACCTTTAGCAGGTAATGCAGAACTTTATACTTTTGGTGGTTTTTCTTCGAGAAGTGGTATGGCAACTGGATTTTTCCGATTACCAAACTCGGAAGCTCGTGTTGTTCCCTCATTATATCCAAACGGATTTTTACCTGAAATTCATACACAAATTGGTGATCAATCTGTGGCAGCCGGTATTAGAGGTTCATTTAACGGATGGGATGTTGACCTTAGTGTAACACATGGTAGCAACTCATTCCAATACAATATTGAAAATACAAACAATGCTTCAATGGGTGCTTCTAGCCCAATCTCTTTTGATGCTGGTAATTTGAGATTTGGTCAAACTACTGGTAATTTAGATATTACAAGATTAATTGATACTGATGGTGCTGTTAAATCATTAACCTTTGCTATTGGTTCAGAGTTTAGAGTTGAAAATTACCAGATAAATGCTGGTGAAGATGCATCTTGGATGTTAGGTGATGGACAAGGAAACTTTGATACTACATCAACCGGCTCCCCAAAAGCAGCTGGCTCACAAGTATTTCCCGGTTTTCAACCCCAGAATGAAGTGAACAGAACTAGAAATAGTGTTGCTTTTTATGCTGGTTTAGAGACTGTATTTAGTGATAAATTTTTAGTTGATTTAGGTGCACGTTTCGAAAACTATAACGATTTTGGAAGCGTTGTAATTGGTAAAGTTGCAACACGTTACGAAATTTCAAAAGCATTTGCTCTTCGTGGTGCTTTTAGTACTGGTTTTAGAGCTCCTTCATTACATCAAGTTTGGTTCAATAATGTAAGTACACAGTTTGTGTTTGATGATAATGGTGACCTTGTACCAAAGCAAGTAATGACGGCACATAATAATAGTGCAGTTGCCAAAGCTTTTGGTATGCCTAAATTGGATGCTGAATCTTCAATAAATTTTAGTGCTGGTTTTATGCTTAAACCATTTTCAGGATTCTCTGTTTCAACCGATATCTATTATATTACTATTAAAGATCGTATAGTATTAACAAGTAGATTCACTGATAAGGACCCTATAGTGGCAAAAATTTTAGAACCATTTGCTGCTGATGGTGTTAGCCAAGCTCAGTTCTTCACTAATGCTGTTGATACTAAAACAATGGGTATTGATTTTGCATTAAGTTATTCAATGCTTTTAGGAAATGGAAGCCTTTCAATAACTGCCGTTGCTAACTACACAAAAACAGAAGTTGAAAATATCAATGTTCCACAATCTGTTGCCGATAAATTTGCTGGCGGTGACTTAGCTGCTGTTGAATCAACAATATTTAACAGAGAAGAAAGAAACAGATTAGAAGATGCACTTCCTCAACAAAAAGGTAGTTTAACTCTTACCTATGGTGAGAAAGCATTTGGTTTAACTGCGAGAGCAAACTACTACGGAAGTATCGAATATAAGCCAACAAATATGGCTAATGACCAAACTTTTGGTGCAAAATTATTATTTGACCTTGAAGGATCATACGCTTTGTTTGAAGGACTTGAATTGGTATTAGGTGCAAACAATATTCTTAACACATTCCCTGATGAGCATCAGCCAAACAACAGAAGTAACGAAAGATTTATTTACAGTAGAAGAGTAACTCAGTACGGTATGTATGGTGGTTACTACTATGGTGGATTTAGAATGAAATTGTAAGTTATACAAATTCTCCATTCTTTAAAGCTGACTCACAAATTTGTGAGTCAGCTTTTTTTTTGCTCTATTGTTTTGTTAATCATAAAATGACTAATAGACCCAACCTTCGAGGTGGGGTGTAATAAATACTTAGTTTTGTGTTTTTATTCTACGTTCCAAAATTGAATTAAATTTGTTTAGTGTCGTCCCTCTGGGACTTTCTTTTAATTACTTTTATGGGTTGTTACCATAATGTCGCTCCTATGGAGCTAATATTTCTTTTAGTGCTAGAGGCACGAAATTATGGTAAATATAAAAGAATAGTAGAAGAGATAAGTGCCGTCGGCACAGCCTGCCCCTTTTTTGTGGGGGCACAATGTACTTAAAAATTATTAAAAAGAAGGCTTGTCCGAAGGACTCACTTAGAGAAGTTTTTATAAAAGTGGGGTTAAATATAACGTGGATTTATTACACCCCACCTCGAAGGTTTTTAATACGACATTACATACTTAACGTAACACTAGTTGAAAGTATAGTCTGGAGTTGACTTGTTTGATGGTAAAATTTACAAACTTAAGCAACTTCATTAAGTTCAAGATTAGTGATTTTATCGGTAACTTTGTATTCATATTCAGGGTACTCGTAAATGGTCATACGGCTTTCAGTTTCACCAATTGAATATCCGTAAAGGTCTTCATATTCCGAAATTTCTTCACCCATATCTTCTAATTGTTTTAGATATTCGCTTATAGATTTAGATTCTATAATAACAACTTTACCCATTTTATGAATAATTGGACTGTGTACCCTAGTATTGTCGTGGTCAAATTCCAAAATTCTTCTGCCGTATCTTGTAATACCAATAACTCTGTATGTTAAACTTTTTCCCACACCAGGTAAGTTTAAAACATTTCTATCTGTGGCAAGAAATGGTAACCCTGTTTTATTTTTCAAGTCATTAATTTTATCAACCATCAATTCTGCATCTGTCGGAAAATTTTTAATTGTTTCATAATATTCTTCAGGAATTTTACCGAAAACTTTCTCCTCAAACTCCTCTTGTACTGATCTTGCATTCGGAGAGAAGTTATGGTTGTTTTCCATATACCCTTTAACAGAAAATGTATAATAGGGTAAAACTCCAATTTCTGAAAGCACTTTTCGTAATTTTGCATTATGTCCGCGGCGGGAAGCAGCAGCACTAAAAACATGTTGATTTGTAACTATCCAACCCGCTTCTATCATTTTTTTAATTCCATCCCTTGCTTCGGGTGTAATTTCCATTGGCGATTCGATATGTGTTTGTATCACAAATTGTTTAATACCAATCTCTTCAGCTCTGGTTTTAAAGTCAGCCAATATTTTTGCTAAGCTATCCGTTATTCTTTGAGGAAGATAAACAGGAAGTCTTGAGCCAAGCCTTACCCTCACAATTTCTGCAATCTTTTCTTTCTCCGGTTTTTCTATATTTTTTTCATGTTTCCTTTTTGCCATCTCATAAACTGAATTAAGTATTTTCTCTAAAGATAAATCACCACTCATTAAAGCATCTCCACCAGTAATAAGTATATCCCTAAGCTGCGAGTCATTTTCAAAATAATCCATTAAGCGTTTTAGTTTATCATCCCATTTTTCGGTTGGTTCTAATTTATCCAGATTAAAATTAAGGTTGCCTCGTTGAAAATCATACATCCGCTGGCACGAAGAACAAAGCCCTCCGCAAGCACGCCCAACAGTATCCGGAATTAAGATAGCTACTTCAGGGTAACGCCTATGAACATTGTGGTGTGATGGAAGTATCCAGCCAGCAGCGTTAGGTTTCCCCGGTTCAACAATATCTTCTTTTTCCCAGGCAACAATTTGACCGAATTCATCAATTAATTTTTTACTATAAATTATATAATCTCTAATTGCTAAATCGGCTCCTATTGCAAAGTAAGGAACGCGCACATGAAGCAGCGATAAATAATAAGGATTTATAAAAAAAGGAATCCCAGCTTTCTCAGCATCATAAAGTATATCCATTGTATCTGGGTCTAAGGAATACCCAAGCATTTCATTAAGAAGATTGGCAGAACGGATTGCAAATCGTAAATGAAACACTTTCTCCTTCCACCATTCCAACACACGAAGATATTTTTGCTCGGAAGACATTTTAGGTTCAAACTTATATTTTGAATCAGTTATTTCACCCGTATCAATTTTACTTATTATTACATTTATAATTCTATCACGGTTCTCTTCCCGCAGTTTTATTATTCTTGGGTCTAACCCTGAAGGATATCTTTCCATCCAGTTTTCCACATCCTCTTTCGAAGGTAATTTCCTCTCCTTCTTCCCTGAAAATTGTTCAAAAAGATTGAGCATATCTTCAAAAAAAGCTGGCTTTGCACCACCTGTTCCGTAAGTTACCCCAAGCCAAATTAGTTTTATTGGATTACTAACAGCTATTGCTCCTCTTAAATTTAAGTCCTCAAATTCTCTACCGGCATTATCAATGTAATCTAGAATTCTTATCGCAGCATAGTCACGCCATTCAAGTGATTCAAAAACTTTACGACCGACCGACTTCTCTTTATAATATTTTAATGCATTCGGTTTATCTTGAAGATACTCCAGCACCCAGTTTCTAACGCCAACTAATGCTTCGGTCTCATTACGTGCATAACGCATAATCTCTTCAAGTTTCGGATTCTCTTTCAATAATTTTTTTAATAGTTTATGCGATTTTACTATTAATGCTATTTTGTCCAGTTCTTCAATCTTTTTCATCTTGGCACTTTTCTTTTTTTTTTGATTGGTTTTAATGTATAAGGTTAGAAGTACATTTGCAAATTAATAGTAAAGATAGATTTCAAAATAGGAGTGCATGGCAACATTTTCTATATAACCGAAAAATTATGAAGTAATTTTTAATTTTTTCTTTTTAACCCCAATCGTTCTAATCTTGAACGTAGATGTCTTTCAGTAATATTTAAAATACGAGCAGCTGCACTTTGATTTCCTTCTGTTCTCCTAAGTGCTTCTTTAATCATTTCACTTTCAAAAGTTTTCATTTTTTCATTATATTCATTATCCAAGTTTTTAGGGTCTAAAATCAATTTATCGGCTGAAACTTCAACTTGTAATGGTAAATCTTCAATAGCAATATTTTCTCCTCTACTAAAAATAATGGAGTGTTCAATTATATTTTCTAACTCTCTTACATTACCTGGATAGTTATACTTCATTAATTTATCGAGCGCATCCAAGTTAATTCCACTAATCTCTTTCTCATTTATTGCCGAAAACTTCCTAATAAAATGCTCAATCAATAATGGGATGTCTCCTCTTCGCTCTCTTAAGCTCGGCAACCTTACCGACACTACATTTAATCTATAATACAAATCCTCTCTAAACTCTTTGCTCTCTATCATCTCTTCTAAATTTTGATGAGTTGCTGCTAATATTCTAACATTTACTTTTACAGTAGTGCTACTACCTAACCTTTGTATTTCTCCAAACTGAACAGCACGTAGCAGTTTTACTTGCATGGATAAAGGGATATCACCTACTTCATCAATAAAAAGTGTACCTCCATCGGCTTCTTCAAATCTCCCTTTTCGTTGATTTATTGCCCCAGTAAATGCACCTTTTTCGTGTCCGAACAATTCGCTTTCCATTAAATTTTCCGAAAGGGATGCTACGTTAACTGCCACAAAGGGCATCTCTTTTCTGTCACTTGCAAAATGAATAGCTTTAGCAATTACTTCTTTACCGCTTCCACTCTCTCCGCGAATCATTACAGTAGCCTTGCTGTTTGCAACCCTACCAACAATATTTAAAACATTTTCCATTTCACTACTTTGAGATATTACGGAATTAATTTTAAACTTTTCTTGCAGCTGTTCACGAAGTTTTTTATTCTCATATTTAAGTATTTTTTTTTCACTAATTCTTTTAATCATATTTTCTAACTCGTTCAAGTCTATTGGTTTCGTTAGATAATCGTATGCTCCACTTTTCATTATTCCAACAGCTTCATCAATATTTCCAAATGCTGTAATAACAACTACATCAATGTTAGGATTTATTTTTTTCGTTTCTTCTAAAACTTCAAGCCCGTTTTTTTCTGGCATTCTGTAATCTGTCAAAACCAAATCGATAACATTTTCATTAATTATTTCAATTCCCTTTGCACCATTATTTGCAGTGTAAATATTGTGCCCACGTCTTGATAAAAAACTTTTTAACGAAATTAAAATTGATTCTTCGTCATCTATTAATAGAATTGATAGTTCATTCATTTTACTTCCCTAATTTTGTGGAATTGTAATAATAAACGAAGTGCCTTTATTTACTTCACTTTTTACTGTTACAGTTCCGTCATGTTCATTAATAATTCTTTGAATAATGCCAAGTCCAATTCCAGTACCAGTAGCTTTGGTTGTGTAATATAAGTTAAATATTCTCTGGATATTCTCTTTTGCAATTCCACTTCCAGTATCACTTACTTCAATTACAATATTATTTTTTTCTTTACTAGTTTTAATTTTTACTTCACCACTCTTTTCTATTGCTACAATAGAATTTTGAATTAAATTAATAAGTACTTGTTTAATTTTATCATTATCCCAATTAACCATTCCATCCCATTTTTGTTCAATAATTAGTTCTATTGATTTCTCTTTCATCAGCGTTTTGTATTGTTTTTCAACACTTCTAATTAATTCGCTCAATTGAAATCTCTTTTTAACAACTGGCTCTGGTTTTGAAAATCTTAAAAAATTCTGAATTGTGTTGTTCATTCTTCTTACTTCTTTATAAACAATTTTTGCAAGAGAGTGGTATTCATCTTTATTTTCAACAGGTTCAAAGTCTTTATCTAACTGTTGAACAATTGTTGCAATGGAATTTAGTGGATTTCTTATTTCGTGAGCTACTCCGGAAGCTAACTGCCCCATTGCATTCATCTGCTCACTACGTGCAATTTGTCTTTCTAATTTTTTAATCTCGGTTAAATCCTTAATAATTAAAACAACATTTTCAACTTCCTTTTCATCAATAAATGTGCTTTTAGATATTAGTAAATGTTTTTGATGCCCCTTTATACTGCACGTAATTTGCTTCATTGCTGTAATATCAGAAAATATTTCATTACAATTATCATCACTTAATATGCTGCAAATTTTACTACCTATTGCATTTTCATATTGCCAGCCAAAAAGAATTGTTGCTGCTTCGTTAATCTCTTTTACCTGATATTTATTATCAATTACCACAATTGCATCACTAACACTCTTAATTAGCTTATTGGAATATGTTTCAATTGTTTGATATTGTTTTTTTACAATAGCTAAGTTTTGCCTAACAAAAAGTAAGGTAAGCATTACTGAACCAAACAAAAATAGTATAATTGTAATAACTATAATTCGTCTAGATAATCTTTTATTAATTAAATTTAGTGGTTCTAGACTTAAACCAATTCTATATAACCCAATAATATTACCCTCTAAAGTAAAGGGATAAACAGCTTCTAAATATTCTTCGTTATCTAACTCTGTAATTCTCCATGCGTAAGTTGAATCATTTATTGCATTTAATAGGAATGGAGTTTCATTTATAGCATCTATATTTTCAATTAGTCCTGATGCTGCAAGTATTCCTTCATAGTTTTCTAAAGCAGCGTATATAACGCCCTTATTTTCAGTAAGTCGTTTAATTAAAACTCCGAATCCAATTCGTTGTTTAAATTCAAGTAATTTTTCTGCATCAAGATTTAGGACAATTGCATCATTATTATTACTTGCAATTGCTACTACATATCTAACGCCTTGTTCTGCTCGAGACTTTTTAAATCCTATAATTAGTGTATCACTTTCATCATTAAATATTGGCAATAAATTATTTTTAACGTATTCCGCTGGAACATCTTTGTATTGGTTTTTAACATTATTTGAAAATATTTTTTCAGCATTTTTGTTAAATATATTTATTCTATTTATTTCATTTTCAGTAGCAATTCGTTCAAGAATTGTATTGTTAATACTCTTGTTTTCAAGTAGTATTTTTATAATATTAGCATTATTTAGTAATCTTTTTTGAATCTCTTCCTCAACTTCATTTGATGCATAAAGAACTTCTTGAGAGGAGACTAGAACAGTTTCTAATAGTGACTGTGCTTCGTTTGACATCAACTGAAGCATCTCCTTTTCACTCTCTTTTAACTCATAATATGCCGATGAAATTACTAAAGTTGCTACGGCTATAAAAATTAGCAAAAGAAACCTTGGACGAATTGATATATTATTAAATATGTTCAATTATTTTGTTAATCCTTATACTATTTCAATTTCAATTGGAGATATACAAAAATTCTTTTAAAATTGATAATTAAGTGATATTGAAAATAAATCATTTTTATAATTATAATAGTAACTATTTGAATTATTATTTATTAAGAATATGTTTAAAGATAAATGTATTGCAGATTCTGAAGAACTTCCTATTAAAAAAGTTTTTGTTAATGTTGAAGATAATTGACTTTGATTATCCAAGCGAGAAATATTTTTATCATATTCTGTTTCTGAATGATAAATACCTTGTGATGGATATGACTTATAAAAATAAAAATAACGAAGTTTGAACACTATATCGTTACTAAATACTTGCGTTAACATTGCACCAACAGAAAAACCCTCTTGGCTAATTGGATCATCATACAATTCCATATCCCCATAGGTCGATTCAAACAAGCTTGCTCCAAAACCACTACCTGAAATAATTTTCTTCGCATTAAAATTAAGTGCCAATCCTGTATTATCAAATATCGATTGTGCAACTCTTCCATTAAATTCAATTTGCGAAACATTAACATTACCCGAATTATTTTGAGTTGTGTTACCTTCGTTTAACGAATCTGTGTAGGAACTAAAATCTTTAAACCCTTTGTAATTAAATGTAAATGCACCAATTAAAGTTGTTTTTGTTTGAAAGCTTTTTGAACTTCTGATATTTGCTGAAACAATCCAATTATTAAAATCACTTAAGTTAGAATAATTCATATAGTTTAAGTTTATTCCAGTATTCCATTTTAAGCTTAAAAAGCTAAATGTGTTTTTTGCGTATGCTGCATAATTTTGATAGTCAAAATAATTGTTTGCCTCTTTATTTATACGTTGTTCAAAGTATGTACCAATAATTCTGTTTTCTGTTCTACTATAAATACCACCCTGATGCCAATAATAATCTATATCCACAGCAGTTCTAAAAGTATTATAACTCCCATAATAAAGAATATTAAAACCATTAAACTCTTTTTCAATACCAAGCTCGTAAGTTGAAATAAAGTCGCTACCTGAAGTTACTGAGCGGAAAGGGTTACTATTAAATTCTTGATTTGTTGATAATGAAAAATTCCATTGAGAAAAAACATCACCAGAAAACAGCACTTGAGATAACAGTAAAAAAAGGGATATAACTTTTACATTAGTTTTCATCCACCACCTCTACCTTTACCCTTACCTTTTTGTTTTCCCTTTCCCCCCTTATAATTCGATCCATCTTGAGGTTTAAGATTCATCTTTTTTCTAAACTTCATTTTGTTTTGATACTTGCCATTAAATAATAAATTATCATTAATTCCATCACCATCAGCATCAACATATTCTATATGTTTCCGTTTCTTTAGCTTCAAATAATCTGGGTCTAATCCATTTGGAATACCATCACCATCGTGATCAGGAGCATTGTCGTTATATCCATCTCCATCCTTATCAATGAATTTTCTGTTTTTATTATTATCAACACTACTACTTCTCACTTTTGATGAATCTTGAGCAAATAAGCTACTTGATAAGAAAAGAAATAGAACTGTAAAAGAAAGTATTTTTGTAATTATTTTAATCATTACTTTTTCATTTTTTACTATTAGCATACAAATTGAATACCAAGTTAATTTTTTGTTTATTATTCTATTTTAGGTTAAAATTGATATTTAGTTAAAATTCAAATTAGAGCACACGTCATAATGGACGAATTAGAACGACATAATGGGCGACATCGTATTAACTATCTTTATCTAAACTCTTACCTCAATAGTTCATAAATAAAATGAACGTAACCAGAATAGTTTACCGACAACTTAGCAGTTAAAATTCCGATAATCATTTCAATGTCGGTATATAATAAAAAAAAAGGAGTGCAAAACACTCCTTTTTAAAAACAGATATCTAATAACGCTTAATTATTTATTGCCACGTTTTCCGTTTCCTTTAGGACCTGAACCATCACAATTTCCTGTTCCAGTACCATCACCATTTTTTCTTCCAAAACCTGTTCCATCCTGTGGTCTTACACCACTACCATCGCCAAATCCATTTCCGCTTCCAGTACCGTCACCCATTCTTCTACCAGATTTCCCCATTTTCCCATTAACAGCATTTTTACTACCTTGTTTATCTGTTCCAAAGTTATCACAAATACCATCGCCATTAGAATCGACCCATTGAGATTGAATATTTTTTCCATTCAATCCTTTTCCATTAGGATTTGATTGAGCGAGCATTGTTGTTGTTAAAAATGTTAGCACTAAAAGTGCAATTGAAAGATTCATTAAGTTTTTCATTTTGTTACCTCGATTTTAGTTTACTAAATAGTTGTTGCGAAGTGCTATTTAACTATCGTGCCAAACCTATTTATTGCAATTTTAGGACAAAAACAAACTATTATAACTGTACAAATATGTTGAAATTTACATCTGTGTCGAAAGGGTCGTCTTAATGGGCGAAAGTAGTAAAAAAGAAAATTAGAAATAGTGCATATAATTACGATATAAGAGTTAATGTCCTTTTGGCACGATTGTAGAGCTGGTAGTTGCAAATTATTATCACAAACAAAGGAGAAACAAAATGAAAAAGAGGAATTTAATGATAGCCACTTTTGTTTTTGCATTAATATTTGTTGGATGTAAAGAAAGCAACTCACTTGTTGCAGCAGATGATACAACTCAAAATAATGGAATTCAACTGATAGCCGATTCTATAGGAAATCTTCCGACAAATGATTTATCCGATGCTGAAAAAGAGGGTATCGTTTTTATGCGTGAAGAAGAGAAGTTAGCTCGCGATGTTTATTTATACTTTTACGAAAAATATGGGATGAGAATTTTCAGCAATATTGCAAAAGCAGAAAGTACTCACATGGCAGCAATAAAAATTCTACTTGATAAATATGATATTAAAGACCCAATAATAAACGATGAAATTGGCATTTTCCAAAACGAAATGCTTGCAGGGTTATATACACAATTAACTGTAGCTGGTAATGTTAGTTTAGTAGAAGCTCTTAAAGTTGGTTTAACAATTGAGGATCTTGATATTCGTGATTTAATGGAATTTACTGAAAACGTTGAAAGCGAAGATATAATTTTAGTTTACAATAATTTAACAAAAGGTTCAAGAAACCACTTACGTGCATACAACAGACAAGCATTACAAAATGGTGGAACTTACGAAGCACAGTTTATTACTCAAGAATTATTTGATTCGATAATCAACTCTCCGCATGAGAGAGGCGGAGGTTGGTAAACTCAATATTTAGGAGTATTAAAACAGTGATACTTCTAATACTTTTAGAAAAAATTTGACATAAAGTTTTTTTTTGCTAAATTAAGTTAGTGATTATTAACTAACTTACAAAACAATAAAAGCACACAGAACAAATATGACACAACGACAATCTGAAATATTACAAGAATCAATAAAACTTATTGCTGATAAGGGAATTCAAGGTTTAACAATGAAGAACTTGGCAAATGCAATTGGTGTAACAGAACCAGCAATTTACAGACATTTTGAGAATAAGCAAAAAATTCTGTTAGGTATTTTATCTCTTTTCGAAAATAATAAAGAAATTTTTTCTAAATTTCTTCAAGATGAAACCTCTAATCCCTTAGAGCAATTAAAATTGTTAGTTAAAATGAGGTTTAAATATTTCGCAAAAAACCGTGCAATTGCTTCAGTTATTTTTTCAGAAGAATTGTTCAGAAATGACCCTCTGCTTTCTGAAAAAGTATTTGAAATAATGAAAGAGAATCAAAAAATATTTGTACAAATTATTAAAGCAGGACAAAAATTATCAGTAATAAAAAAGGATGTAACTGCAGACCAGTTAACTCTTATTATTATTGGTGCAATAAGACTTATTGTAACAAAGTGGCGACTTTCAGGTTGTTCTTTTAATCTTGAAAAAGAAGGAGCGTATTTTTGGAAGTCTATAGAAATACTAATTAAGATATAATTTTTTATAAAAACTAATAAGTGTTCACAAATAAAAGGGAAATGTATGGAAAAGATATTAAACAAATTATTGAAAGTGCCCTATATAGTTATGGCGCTATCAATAGTAATTTCAGTTATCTTCTTAATGAAGATGATGGATAATACCAGAATGGAAACGAATCTTGATAAATATATGCCAGAAGAACATCCGGCATTTATTTATAGCGATCAAGCTGAAGAGTGGTTTAACATTAAGGATGGAATTATTATTGCCGTTGAAAATAAAAAGGGAATTTACAATAAAGAAACACTCGATATTGTAAAAGCATTAACTAAGAGATTTCAAAAGATGCCGGAAATAGAAAAGGCTGATGTTACTTCCCTTTATACTGCTGATAATATAGTGGGAACTGAAGATGGAATGGATGTAAAAGCATTCTATAAAAAGACTCCTAAAACAGCCGAAAAATTTGAAGAACTTCGGCAAAAAGTAAAAACTAATGAAATGGTTTACGGAAGACTTGTTTCTACGGATGAAAGCGTAACAATAATTATTGCAGCTATTAATAAAGATGTATTTACTCAAGAGTTTTATAATCACATTCTTGAAACAGCGGATGAATTTCAAACTGAAAACGTAATACTTCACGTTGCCGGAAGACCAATAATTGAAGGGACAATGGCACTACTTGGACCAGCAGATATGAAAAAAATGGTTCCCATTGTATTGCTTATAATTGTGTTTGTTCTTTATTTTATTCTTCGAAGTATAAGGAGTACTATTTTAACAATGTTAGTTGTTTTGTTCAGTACACTGTGGGCATTTGGTTTAATGGCAGTGGTGAACATCCCAATCTATGCGGTATCTACTATGATTCCTGTAATGCTCATTGCTATTGGGGTTGCCGATGGAATTCATCTCTACAGCCACTTACACCTCTTTATGATGGAAAATCCAGCAGCCAAAAAGAAAGAAGCCGTGATGGATATGATTAAATATATGTGGTCTCCCGTAGTTATGACTTCAATTACAACTGCCGTGGGGTTTGTTTCCCTACTAACATCTCAAGTTTATCCAATTAAATACTTTGGATTATTCACAGCATTCGGAGTTCTTACTGCTATGCTTTTCTCTTTAACAATAATTCCTGCCGGAATAATGATTTTTGGTTTACCTAAAATGAAAATAAAAAAAGAGAAAGAAAACAATCATCAATTTGCATTTAACTTTGCTGAAAAGGTTATTAAATATAGAGTAGCATCAATGATTATCACCGTTGCTATTATAGTTTTATCTATTGTTGGAATTAGCAAAGTTTGGATTAACTCTAGCTTCCTTGACAAATTTGAGAAGGATAGCGATATAGTTTTAACCGACCAATTTATAAATGAACACTTTGGTGGAACTTCAACAATAAATCTTATTCTTGATAGTGATAGCAACGATGCATTCAAAAACCCAGAAGTTTTAAGACTTGTTGATAAAATGCAACAAGATGTTGTAGGAAATCTTGCAATAGCTGGCAATTCATTCACATTAACAGATTACGTTAAACGGATGAATAAAGTAATGAATGCTGATGATGAGGCATACAATACAATTCCGGACGACTCAGATTTAATTGCACAATATTTATTGCTCTACGAAATGTCGGGTGATCCTGAAAATTTATGGAAAGTTGTTGATTACGATTATGCAAAACTCAATGTAAACTTTCAAGTTAAAAGTGATAACTCAAAAGCAATAAATTCTGTTCTTTCAGAGATTGAATCTTTTGAAGATGATTTTGCAAAATTGGGTGTAAAGATGAACTATGCTGGCTCTGGCTACAAAGCATTAATATTTACAGACTTGATTCTTGAAGGACAAATAATGAGTTTAGTTCTCTCTCTTATTATTGTTATTGTCTTACTTGGGGTTATGTTTAAAAATATCAAACTTGGATTTATCGGAGCAGTTCCAATTATTATTACAGCCATAGTTAGTTTTGGAATTATGGGATGGTTTGATATTGCGCTTAACACAACTACTGCACTTCTCTCAAGTATCGCAATAGGTATTGGAATTGATTACGCTGTTCATTTTATTGAACAATACAAACTCAACTCTACTTCGGGTAATAAACTACTTACAGCTCAAAAAACAATGGCTCATTCGGGAAGAGCTATTCTCTTTAATGCGGTTGTGGTAATTGCAGGTTTCTTAGTTCTCCTGTTTTCCGTATTCCCTCCAAACAGAGAACTTGGAACGTTAGTTTCACTTAATATGTTCCTTAGTTTTGTTGGAACGGTAACAATTATGCTTAATCTATTATACAGATTTAATATCTATTTTGAGAAAAAAAACAAAGGAGAATAATAAAATGAAAAATCTAAAAATATTATCAATTACTTTAATAATTTTTTTATTTGCTAACACATCAATTTTTTCACAAAGTGTAACCGGATTACAAGTAGTGGAAAATGTTTATAACCGTCCGGTAGGTGAAGATATGACTGCCGATTTAACCATGACGCTTATTAACTCATCTGGGAAAGAGAGAGTTAGAACTATCAAACAATTTTCAAGAGACTTTGGTGAAATTGAAAAGAAAATAATGTTCTTTGTAAAACCAGCAGATGTAAAAAACACTTCATTTATGACTTGGGGTTATGACGAAGAAGGAAAAGATGATGACCAATGGATATACCTTCCTGCATTAAAGAAAACTAAACGAATCTCTAGTGATAGCAAGAGTGATTACTTTATGGGGTCAGATTTTACATACGATGATCTTGGTGACCGCCATCCAACACAAGATACTCATACAATTCTACGTGAAGAAGAACTGAATGGAGAAGCTTGTTACGTTGTTGAATCAATTCCTAAGGATGAAGATTATATGTACTCCAAAACTATCACTTGGATTATTAAGGATAAATGGATTGGACTTAAAAAAGATTTCTACGATGAAGATGAAGATTTATTGAAAACTTTAACTGTTGAAAAATATGAAGATATAAAAGGATTTTTGATAATTAGCCATACTGAAATGAAGAATGTGCAAAAGAATCATAAAACAATTATGGAATTGAAAAACATTGAAATTAATACTGGAATTTCAAAATCGAAATTTACAGAACGAATTATGACAAGAGGAATTTAGATTATTAATTGTAGAATAATTATTAAATCTACTTTTAATTTTAAAGACTATGAACTTTATTAACATTAAAAATATGAATAATGAAAAGATAAATATTATTTTAGGAAGATATGTAAACCTAATTATTATTAATGTTTTATTAAGTATTCCTATTTTTTCGCAAACTGATTCTGAGTTTGAATACAACTTTGATCTTTCACTTATCTCTGAAGTTCATAGCGGAAATAGTTATGTTACAGCTGGTGGCGGATTTGGTAATATTGAATCACTGATTTTTGAAGCAAACTTAATTCCTAATTTTATTCTTAGAACTAACAAAGATGCAAAATTAATGGGTGTTCTAACACCTCAAATAATTTTGAGGATGTACAATGAGGAATCACTCCCGGTACAAACACCAAGTTATATGCCACAGATTACGCTCTATTATTCCATTGGTAAAGAACTTTCTATAAACAACTTTACAATGTTCGGTAAAATTGCTCATCATTCAAACGGACAACAGGATAATTTCTATCTTGAAAATGGAGAGATTAACTATAAATCAGGTAACTTTTCAACAAACTATTTTGAAGTGGGTGTAATAAAAACTTTTTTTGATAGAACGTTAAATGCAGCACAATTTTTTAGTACTTCATTTCAGGTTCATCCAGAACCTTTATCAATAAAAGAGTTAAAGGGTATTTACAGTTTGTACAGATGGAATACAGAATTTGCAATTTTCAAACTTCCCTTTGAAAAGAGGAATAACAAAAAAGAGAAAGCAAACTTTTCACTAAAAGGATATTTTACTTGGCTTTTTGGAGATGTTAATAATTGGAAATTTTTCTCTTTCGATAGAATAATTGCAAGTGTAACGTTTTATTATCATCCCTCTTTTTTGGAAGATATCGGATTATTTGTTCAATACTATCACGGGCAAGATTACTATAATATATATTTTCCCAAAACTCGGGATATAATTAGAATTGGTTTTATGACAGAACAGTTCAGATTTTAATTGATAAATAAAGGACAAAAAAAAATGAGAAAAATATTTTTAATAATGCTTATAACATTTAGTTATTCCATATTTGCGCAAAGTGTCGATTTTTCAGGATATGTTAGAAACTACCCTGGTATGCTTGTGGGCAATGGCTCAAACGATTTTGTAATTTTACAAAACACATTTAATTTAAATATTGAAAAGAGTTTTGATAACTCCTCGTTTAAAGTTAATCCCATGATTTATCACAACTACTCTGATAGCCTATATTTCAGATTACGCGAAGCCTATATCGATTTATACTTTGATAATTTCGATTTACGAGTTGGTAAGCAACAAATAGTTTGGGGCAAAGCCGATGGAGTTTTTATCACAGATATTGTCTCCCCAAAAGATCTATTCGAGTTTTTGCTTCCTGAATTTGATGAGATAAGGATTGGAGTAGAAGGAGCAAAGTTTAATTATTATGTTGGAAATAACACATTTGAAATTGTTTGGCTTCCAGTTTTTACTCCTACAAAATTTGCTGCCCCAAACTCTGTATGGGCAGTAACACCAACGTTTCCAATTACTCCAACCTTTGATCGGTCAAAGTTACGTGTACAATCTTCACTAGAAAATAGTGAACTCTTTCTTAAATACTCTGCATTAACCGAGTATATTGATTACGAAATTATGGGTGGTTATATGTGGGATGATGACCCAACTATGTTCTCTTCTTTTGTTCCAGATAGTGCAGGAAGTATGAATTTAGTTATTTCGCCAGAACACAAAAGACTCTCACTTGTAGGTGGTAGTTTTAGCACAACACTTGGTCCACTTGTAGTGCGTGGTGAAAGTGCGTTCTATTTTGGAAAATATTTCAATACTAATAATCCAACAATAAACCAAGGTGTGGTTCAGAAAGATTATATTCATTACATGGTTGGAACAGATTTTAATTTATTTGATGTAAACTTTAGCATGCAGTTTATACAAAAAGTTATAATGGATTATGAAGATATAATTGTATCAAACCAACTATTTAATGGTGAGTATAGCAATATGATGACATTCCTTGCACGTTACTCGATGTTAAATGAAACTTTAGACCTTGAATTATTTTCCTATTACGATTTTGAATTTGACGATGCATTAATTCGTCCAAGAATGTTGTACGATTTTTCTGACACCATCAACCTCCAATTTGGAGCAAATATCTTTACAGGCACAGAAGGAATGTTTGGACAGTACAATAAAAATGATATGATTTACGGAAAAATTATTTATAGTTTCTAAAAAAAGCAAATGAATAAAATGATTAGAATAGAAAAACTAATTACACTCGTTCTATTTATGTTATACATAAATATTGCACCTTCACAAAGCACAGAAATAGAAGCTGATGCAATTATTGGAACTTGGTTAATGCCAGAAGATGAAGGTATTATTGAAATAAGTAAAGATGGAGAATTTTATAGTGGCAAAATTCTTTGGATGAAAGAAACTGAAGAAGATGGCTCACCACTTAAGGACAAAAATAACCCTATAGATAGTTTACAAAACCGCGAACTTGCTGGCTTAAAAGTTATGTCCAATTATAAATATGATGGTGAAAATTTGTGGGATAATGGAACTTTTTATGCAGCTAAGAAAGGTATTGAAGTAGAGCCAGATTTTACACTTGTAGATAAAAACCATCTAAATATTGAAATTTCATTTTTTATTTTCTCCATAACAGTTGAGTTAGTAAGAATTGATACAGCACATTTTTTTAAAAACAGAAATAAAGTAATTAAAATTAGTTCCGATTAATTGGAAGAATTATGTGTTTCCTTCCATCTTTTTTGATGCAGACAAGGATAATTTATGAAAAGAAAATGGAGAACAATATTTGCCACTTTATTTTTAATGATAAACCCTATCGAAGTTTTTAATCAAACAAAAATAATTCCTTTCAATTCTGATGTGAAGAAAAATAATAGTGCGATAAATTACAACATTTCCCTTGAAGAAAAAAACTATTGGTTAGCTGCAACTGAAGTAGTAGGAATAAATGTTTTAGTTTGGGCTAATAGTAAATACTTGGCAAAGCAAGATTGGGCGGATATAAGTGCCAGTACAATAAAAGAAAATATTAAACACGGTTTTACATGGGATAGCGATAGTTTTACAATGAACCAATTCCTTCACCCGTATCATGGGGCTGCTTATTTTAATGCTGCAAGATCAAATGGATTAACATTTTGGGAATCTGCACCTTATGTATTTGGCGGTAGTTTAATGTGGGAATATCTTATGGAAAATGAACCACCATCTTATAATGACCTTCTAAATACAACAATTAGCGGAATCATTTTGGGAGAGATAACATATCGAGTTTCTGATTTAATAATTGATGAAAGCACAAGTGGGTTTGAACGGTTTTCACGTGAGGTTGCTTCTCTGCTTATTAATCCTATAAAAGGGTTTAACAGATTGATTAAAGGAAATATGTGGAAAAGTGGAGTGAAAAAGAAAAATTCTGAAACACAAATCATGTTATCATTAGGTGTAAGTAGTCTCTTTGTAAAGAGGGAGATATCAAGTAACTATTTGTACTTATTGGCAAAGTTTGAAATGGACTATGGAAATAAATTCGCAACATCTCGTCACAAAACTCCGTTTGATTATTTCAGAGTTAACAGCGAATTCAATTTTGCCTCACAAGATAATGTAATTGGAATCTCCGCAAGTGGGGTTTTGTGGGATACAAAGTTTAAAACACTTTCAAGTAATAAAAGTATCGCCGGATTATATAAAGAATTTGACCTCTATTTAAACAATGTTTATAAATTTACTGCTACAAGCTTATCAACTAATCTATCCACAAAATATAGTTTTTCTTCATACCTTTCATTTCAGGGCTCTTTAGGATTCTCAGGCATATTTGTTGGTGCAACAAATTCAATTTACGCAACTTTAGTTGGTAAAGATTATAACTTAGGACCAGGTTTAGGAATTAGAGTCTTTTCTAGTTTTCAACTTTATCGGAAACTTACAGTTAATTTAAATTACAGCCAATTTTGGATTCATATTATGAATGGTATTAACGGTGATGAGTTTATAGGTATATTTAATTTTGGCGTACTCTATAAACTTTCTGATAGAATATCAATTGGATCAGATATTATTTTCTACGAGCGATATGGAAAATATGACATTTTTTCTAATATTTATATCTCAAATGCTTTTTTTAGAATTTATACCAAATTTTATTTATAATTAAAATATCAATTTATACGAGGATTTATATGCAGCTAATTATTAAAATTATTGCTCTACTATCATCTATTATTGGAGTAATGGCAGTAGTAACGGGTTCTAAAGTTTTGCTTGGAATGTTTTACCCCGATTATCAATATTATAATATCAGCATGTCGAAATGTTGAAGTACAACATCTACTTTGGAAATTCCGACCTGTTCCGTTTTCGGAAAAACCATTTCATTGTCGGTATAATAAGCGATATTATGGTAACAAAATAATATTAAGCCTTTTCAGCATAGAAATAAATATCATTAGAAGTTTCAGAATTAAAACGAGTTTTCTTTAAGTCTTGATAAACTTCCACATTTATAAAATTATTTTCTTCTAATAATTTCAAAAACAATTCTAAAGAGTGTGGATAGACCTTTGTTGAAATCAACTCTCTTTCCTTCGGATTATTTACTGCAAATTTTAAGATGTTAAAATTTATAAAGTCTTTTTCAAAATCGTAGAACCTAATTAAATAATCACTTTCACCCTTATTGATATTGACTATTCTTTCATTCACTCTAATTATTTTTTCATAATTTAAAATATGGAAAAGCAGTTTCCCATTTTCATCCAAAAGTTCAGCAAACCTATTTATTGTTGCGGGTATATCTTTTGGAGGAATATTTGCAGCCGTGTTACCGAGTGAGCAAATAAAATCAAATTTTGAATTGAAAGAATCTGGAATATTTTGAGCTGTATAATTATAAAAATTTATTTTTTTATTTATCCGTTTAGAATTCTCCTCCGCTTTTTTTACCATCATTTTGGATGAGTCAAAACCAGAAACATCAACTCCAAGCGAAGCCAAAGCAATAGAATCAATTCCACTACCGCATCCAATATCTGCCGCAGTTCTAATATTTGTCTGTAAGACTCTGTGAGGCGATAAAAACTCTTTTAGATTATTTGTTTTTCTCTCCAATGTTTGGGTAAAATTAATCATCTCATCATAAAATTGAGAAACATCATTAAAAAATTCTTTGTTTGAAAGTCTATCCATTTTTATAATCCTTTAATATAATTTATTCTAAAATGTAAAGTTTGTGAAGTTGCACAATACACAACTCAAAAATACACATTTTAATACTTGAATTGAATTTCTAAAAGCATCGTCAGCGATTCGGGGTGTAAATTAATATTCTTTAAAACCGTTGAAACGGTTAAAGAAAACGCTAACTTATTGCTAACCAACGACTTAAGTCGTTGGTAAATAAAAAAAAAGATGAAAACATAACCAGTTTACTGGTTTTCATCCATTCAAATAACTGAAAAAATATTTTTTGCTACACTCTTAATGTGTTACACGCGAGCGGTACATGTGTTTTATTGCACTTTATATTTGACTCTGAATCGCTGAGCATCGTGGTTTATTAGGAATTGATTACTGAATTTTATTTCCGAATTTCAGAAATCTTATCTATTTTTATCATCAAAAAACAAAAGGTTTATTATGGAAAACATTTCACTTAAAGAGTATATAAACAAAATTCCAAAAGCAGAATTACACCTACACATTGAAGGTACATTTGAACCCGAATTGATGTTCAAAATTGCACAGCGCAATGGAATAAAAATTGATTTCGATTCTGTAGAAGAGCTTAGAGCAGCATACGATTTCAATAATTTGCAAGAGTTTTTAGATATCTATTATGCTGGTGCAAAAGTATTAATAACAGAACAAGATTTTTACGACCTTACTTGGGCGTATCTCGAAAGAGCAAATGCCGATAATGTAATACATACAGAAATAATGTTTGACCCTCAAACCCATACTGAGAGAGGAATCTCTTTTGACACAGCAATAAATGGGATTAGCTCAGCATTAAAAGATGCAGAGAAAAAGTTTGGAATAACTTCAAAATTAATTATGTCATTCCTACGCCATTTGCCGCAAGATGATGCATTTGAAACTTACGAGAATTTTTATAATCATAAAGATAAAATTGCTCTTATCGGATTAGATTCATCCGAAGTTGGAAACCCTCCGGCTAAATTTGCTGAAGTTTATAACAGAGCATTTAATGATGGACTTAATCTAACTGCCCATGCTGGCGAAGAAGGTCCTCCGGAATATGTATGGGAGGCATTGGATATTCTAAAAGTGAACAGAATAGACCACGGAAACCGCTCGCTTGAAGATGCAAAATTAACCCAAAGAATTATTGATGAACAAATTGCCCTAACCGTCTGTCCCCTATCCAATTTAAAATTAAAAGTTGTTGATGATTTGAAAAATCATCCGCTAAAAATAATGTTAGATAAAGGGATTAAAGCAACAGTAAACTCAGACGATCCCGCTTACTTTGGCGGCTACATAAACGAGAACTTTATCCAAACTGCAAACGCTCTTAAATTATCGAAAGATGATATTTACACACTTGTTAAAAATTCGTTTGAAGCGAGTTTTGCTGATGCTGAAAGAAAAGCTGAAATGATTAAACAACTAGATGAGTTTGAAAATTAATTTTTGTTGTTAGCCAATTTAGGTATTAACTATTTTAGTAATAACATTTTTCTACTTTCAGAAAACTCATTAGCTTGTAATCGGTAAAAATAAATTCCAGAAGTTAATCCGCCTGTGGCGGAAAATTTCACTTCATAATTTCCAGCTTTTTGATTTTTGTTTACAAGTGTTGCTACTTCCCTTCCAAGTATGTCGTAAACTTTAAGAGTTACTAACCCACCCCCAACCCCTCCCAAGAGGGGAGTTTGAACAAATGGTATTGAATATTTTATTGTGGTACTTGGATTAAATGGATTTGGATAGTTTTGAGATAAAGAATATTCTGTTGGTAATTCATGTTTTGGTTCTTTAACTGGTGTTGTAAAATCATACTGTGCATTATCAATATAAAATAGACCGGATGAATCGGCAGAGGAATTGTGCTTAATTCCAAAGCCTTCAAATTTTAGTTCGCCACTTGCAACATCAGTTAATTTCACTGATTTCATTTTCCAGCCAGTAAAATCAAGGGTATCAACTTCTATTGAATAATAATTAGATTCTGAATCAGTGAACCAATACTCAATTATATTAAAACTTAGGTCTCCCCATATCCATAATCCAAAAATGGATTCTCCGTTATTGCCCACCGATACTGGGTTTACACGACTAATTTTATAATATCCTTCAACTTTATTAAATGAATAATTAATTTTGCCAGCATAAAATCCATCGTATCTTTTAGACATACTTATACTAAAACTTGAATTAATATCTAATCCATTTGAAAAACTATTTTCAAGAGGAGAATCCCAATTACCTGTGGTTTCAAAATCGTCAACCAATTCACCTTCGGTATATATTTCACTTTCAACAGTAAAAATAATTTCAACATTCTCTTGAAATGTAACTCCCTCAATATCTCCGATGCCTTCGCCAAGTATTACTTTATAACTTGCACCATTAACCAAACGAGAAGTAGAAACAAATGAGATTAGACCTTGTGAATAGGTAGCTTGGTCAACTGCGAGACTTACAAAATTTCCTTCCGAATCTTCAAAGCTAATGTTTCCTGCAAGCGTTGTGTTTTTAATTGCTTGATCGAAGAGTAATTTAACTTGTACAGACTGGCTAATATCAACTTCACCATTAGCGGGGTATGCACTTATTAAATTCAACTTAGAGCGTGTTGAAAATTGGAAGTTATATCCGAAAAGTAAGTTCTTATCAAAAATTGTTTGTGCACTATTTGAAATTGAAACCTGATAACTTTCACCCGCAGTTAAATTACTTGCTGGATTAAAAATTAATCGTTTCTGATTATCCTCCCAAGAGAAAGTACCAGTTACAGTTGGAGTAATTGAGAATGCATCTTCTGTGGAAGTCTTATCCATTCGTATATCAAACTGAACTTCAATATTTGCAGCATTACTAAATCCTTCTTCGTTGTTTGCTGGTACGCTCTCTACCACATTCGGATTATTCTCGTTAGGGATTAATGATAAATTTCTATTTACAAAAAGTGATTTATTTGCTGCTACAGTAATGTCAATTGAATCTATTGAATAATCCTCTGCTTCAATGTATAAAGTGTAGTCGCCTGGTGTAATTTCATCAAAGAAAAAGTAACCATTGTTTTGATCATCTCCATTGTAAACAAAATTACCAGGCTGCAAAGTTGCCTTTACATGATTCACTGGTTTTTTGTTATCTCCTAATTCTGAAATTGGTTGATAGCTTGAGGGTACATTTGAAAATGGATCGCGAAGTACGCCCGCAACATTTCCGTTTTGCAAAGTGCATGCACCAAAATGCTCTAATATTGCACGAGTAATTGCCCACGCTTCATGTCGTAAATATCCATCGTTTTTTAATCTCCAAGCCTCTGGTATATAATCATGAAATGAGCCTTCCGAAAGAACGCCTGGCATTGTTAGTGAACGGAGAACACCAAGCCCAGACGTACCCCAGCTTGGATAAAAAGTCCAATCACCATAAATTACATCCCATGTTTTATCTGTAACATGGTTCACTTTTTCAAAATTTCTATACAATTTTGCTGCATAAGTTTTTGCTGCGGGAAATACTGGGGCATCTGTATAACCTCTGTAAAGCATTAGCGAGAAATTAACTCTGTTTGATGTTCCAGTTGCATTAGAATGTATTGAGTGGAATAAATCAACATTATTTGAGTTTGCAATTCCAGCACGAACTGAAAGAGCAATTTCATCTGAGTTGCTATTCCCAAAGCGAGTAAGTATTACAGTAGCACCAAGAGATTTTAGAATTTCATCTGCATGGAGAGCTTTATAAAAATTACCCGCCGATTCCCAAAAATCTGCTTCAATCATATGTCTATCATTAGCAGGGTCATTACCACCATGTCCAGGGTCAACACAAATTTTTATTCCATCCAATGATTGAGATAATGTTAATGTTGTTGTAACAAATAATAGAAATAGTAATTTATATATTTTCATTTTTAATATTCCTAATTTAACTTTAATTCAATTTTGTAAATTATTCCTTCTGTGGAATTACAATAAACCGCATCTTCTGATTTTGACCAAACCGGATACATTTCATGTATATCTTTTGTATCTGTAATTTTAAATTCTTTCAATCCATCAATTGAGGAAATGTACAAATCAGATTCAATCACTCTTTCGCCATCGTCATAATCTTTCATGTAAAGAATCCACTCACCACTGTTTGACCATTGTGGATAGTGGGCATAACCCATCGTGGTAATAATTTTTCCTGATAAATCTGAGATAAAACTTCCCTCCCCTGAAAAAGTAAAAAGGAGTTTACTTCCATCTGGCGAAATAGAAGCCCAAAGATAATTTCCATCACCCTTCGGATTAACAACTTTTCTCTCTCCATTTTGATATAAAATTAAATTAGAATTTTCAATCATCACAATTGGTAAATTATTTGCAGCAGTTTTAACAATTTTATTATTTGATTTAATCTCTAACAAACTTTGTTTTCTGGAATAATTGATTTCATTTCCATTAACAACTTTTATTTGAGCAATACCTCTAAGCTCATCTTCAATTATTCTCTCACTCCTTTCAGAAATATTATACTCATAAATTGAAATAAATCTTTTGTTATTTCTGAAATCATCTTTTCTGTGAATTATTTTATTATCATTTGTAAATGCAGGTTCATAGCCAGCCGAGTAGTAATCATTTAACTTTCCGATACTCCCTGTTTCGTTATCCAACATCCATAAACCTTTGTAAGTCTCACTTGAAAATATAATCTTTGAATCATCAATATTCCCAACAGGATAGTAAAACTCACCATCTTCCAAACTTGTAATTGGTGTAATGGAAATAACCGATATTTCCTGTGCAAATATTATTCCTGCAAAGAAATATATTGCAATAACTATTTTTTTCATTAACTTCCTCAAACAATATTCTGTAGATTTTAATACCTTATAATATAGGTTATTAGATTTATAATTAAAACTGAAATAATTTTACACTATTACATAGTGCAACGAAGTTGCAAATAACAAAAACCAAATAATAAATGACAAATAAATTCCAAACAGCAAAGTTTAAATCCCAAATTCGATAATGTTTGAAATTTTTAATTTGAGATCTGGAGTTTATTTGTTGTTTGGATTTTGTCTTTTAGTGCTTTTATTTTCTTGCAAAAAAAAACATCTGCTCCGCTCTTTATGCGGAGAGGATTTAACTGACAATACTATAGGATGTTATGAAAACTCTCTTTACCATTTTATTCTTCCTGTTATCAATTTCAATTCAGAGTCAAAACTTTTCACTCGTTGATAAAGCTATTAACACTGCAATTTCAGATTCTATCTTCCCAGGAGCAGCAATACTAATTGGAAACGAAAAGGAGATACTTTATAAAAATGCTTATGGGCATTATACATACGAAGTATCATCCCCAAAAGTTGAAAACAATACTCTCTTTGATTTAGCTTCGGTGACAAAGGCTTTCGCCACTACATTCTGTGTAATGAAGTTGGTGGATGAAGGAAAACTTGATATTGAAAAACCAATTGCATCTTATCTTCCAAAGTTTGCGATTAATAATAAAGAGAATATTAAAGTTGCTGATTTATTGATTCACGAAAGTGGATTGCAATCGTACTACACTCCAATGGAGAATGAAAAAAGAGAGCATATTCTTGATACAATTAAAACACTTAATCTAAGTTATAAAACCGGAGTTAAAACCGTTTACAGTTGTCTTAATCTTGTTACAACAATGATGGTAGTTGAATCGATAATTGATGAACCTATGTACAAGTTCTATACTGATAATTTTACATTTCCACTTGGAATGAAAAGAACAATGTTTGCTCCTGATGATGAAATTAAAAAACTATGCACACCAACAACCCCCAATTTACAAGGTATTGTGCATGACCCATTAGCACGCGGATTAGAAGGGCTAAGCGGGAACGCCGGTCTATTTTCAACAACTGAAGATTTATCAATACTTTGCCAACTACTATTAAACAAAGGGGTTTACAACAATAAAAGATATTTGAGTGAAGAGGTTGTTGCACATTTCACTAAACAATACTCACCTCAAAGCAGCAGAGCCATTGGGTTTGATACCCGTTCGGAAGGTGGTAATTCTTCATCAGGCAAATACTTTAGTTCAGGAACTTACGGTCATCTCGGTTACACTGGTACATCAATCTGGATTGACCCTGTTCGCAAAATCTATGCAATTTTTTTAACAAATAGAGTTTATCCAGATGATAAAGCATCAATAAAAAGTACAAGACCTAAAGTTTATGATGCTGTTATTTTATCGCTGGAGAAGTAAACAACTTACATCAAATTCTCAAGCTACTCTGAGAATATAGTTTAATCTATAGTATTACCACCTAAATCCTTGTTTTTTATGTTAAGAAATTTCAAATGATAAAAAACAAATAACAAATAAACGACAAAAATCAAATTTCAAAATTTAATTTCTTGGTTCTCAATTTGTTATTTATAATTTGATTTTTGTCGTTTGCGGCTTTGCCGCCATATGCTACTCCACCCTATTCAACCCATTTAAAGCAGCAACTCGGTAGGCTTCAGCCATTGTGGGGTAATTGAATGTTGTATTCGCAAAATACATTAAATTATTTTTATCATTCTCTTGAGACATTATTGCCTGTCCAATATGGATAATTTCAGCAGCACCAAAACCAAAGCAGTGGATGCCAAGTATCTCTAATGTATCTCGGTGGAAAAGAATTTTAAGCATCCCGGTTGTGTTGCCCGTAATTTGTGCTCGTGCAAGATGTTTAAAAAACGAACGCCCTAATTCGTACGGTATTTTTTCATCTGTAAGTTCCTTCTCTGTCTTTCCAATAGAACTAATTTCTGGCAAAGTATAAATTCCTGTTGGAATATTTTCTACAAGCTGATAGTCAGTATGTCCTTCAACAATGTGGGTAGCTGCAAAACGTCCTTGGTCGTACGAAGCACTTGCCAGGCTTGGATACCCAACAATATCTCCCACAGCATAAATGTTTGGAACATTAGTTTGGTGATTTTCGTTCACTTTTATCGAGCCTTTGTAATCAACTTCAAGTCCCAATTTATCAAGACCAATTTTATCAGAATTTCCAGTTCTACCTTGTGCCCACAAGAGATAATCAGTTCTAATTTTTTTGTTCGATTTAAGATAAATTGTAACTCCTTTATCGTCAGCTTCTACTTTAGCGTACTCTTCATTATGCCTAATAATAACGCCGTTTTCACGAAGATGATATGCAAGAGCATCAACAATTTCATCATCCAAAAAAGAGAGAAGTTTTGAGCGTGTATTTATTAAGTTTACTTTTGTACGAAGTCCGCGAAATATTGATGCATACTCGCAGCCAATAATTCCCGCACCATATATTGAAATTGATTGCGGGTGGTCTTTAAGATCAAGCACAGTATCACTATCTACAATTCTCGGATGAGAAAAATCGATATCCTCCGGATGATATGGGCGTGAACCAGTTGCAATTACAAAATACTCAGCACTATATTCTTTAACTTCACCATTTGTGTGGTGTACTTCAATTCTGTTTTTGTCAACAAAAGTTGCAAAGCCATCTAATATATCAACCCAATTTCTATCGTAAAACCCTTTACGCAATTCCATCTGACTCTTAATTACAGACTCTGCAGTTGATAGTAAATCTTGATAATTTACATTTCTAAAATCATTTCTGTTTTCCAATATCTGTGTGGCGTGCCTTAATGCCTTACTCGGAATTGTTCCCCGATGAGTACAGTTTCCACCAATATTTGCAAAGCTATCACACAATGCAACTTTTTTACCAGCTTTCACAGATTTCATTGCTGCACCTTCGCCCCCAGGTCCACTCCCAATTACTATTACTTCATAATCCATATCGCTCCTACGGTGCAAATTCCAAAACACAATTCCTAAAAAACAAACAAATTTCTCACAGAGTCCTACGGACAAATTACAACACCTAAATTCAAAACTTATTGTTTGTTATTTTGTATTTGAGTATTGAGATTTATTTGTTGTTTGGTCATTGTTTTTTATCATTTGAAATTTCTTAACATAAAAAACAAGGATTTAGGTTGTAATACTATAATGTATATTCTCTCACTCAATTTTTCTAATTATTCTACTTTCATATTTTTCTGGTTTACGATGAAGATGCGCAATAGAAACAACTACAATTTCATTTTCATCATTAACATAATAGATTGCCTCTTCAAGCTCTCTTTCTGCGATTGAAAGAAATCTAGCTTTCATATTTCACTTTTATTTCATTCCAGCTAACAGATTTAAGTTCACCTTTCTTATAAGCTTCATATCTAACTTCAGACTCTTTAACCCATAATTTTTCGATTTTCTCATCGGGTTTATCCAGACTTTCTAGCAAAGCATTCACTATATAAATTCTTTCAGTTGGGGATAGAGATGAAGTTTCCTTAATTATATTTGAAATGTTTTCCATTTAAAACTTTATTTTATTAATGAATACTAATAAATATAACGATATTTAAATAATATTTTTTACTCACCAATTATTGTAACAACTATTTTTCTCGCTCCACCATAATCTCTGTGCTCACCAAGAATAATTCCCTGCCATGTTCCAAGGTTCAATCTTCCATCTGTAATAGGAATTGATAAAGAGACTCCAATAGTAGATGATTTAATATGAGCAGGCATATCATCACTTCCTTCATAAATATGTTCGTAATATGGAGCATCTTCCGGAACAAATTTATTGAAATGCCTCTCCATATCTCTTAACACATCAGATGAAACATTTTCATTAATTGTTAATGAAGCAGATGTATGTTTGATGAATAAATTTGCAATTCCAGTTTTTACTTTTGCAATTTCTGGTATTTGATTTAGAATTTCATTTGTAATAATATGAAAGCCGCGGTTTTTTGCTATCAGTGTTATTTCTTTTTGAAGTATCATATTTAAAAAGTCATTTATGGTTATTAATTGTCATTTATTGTCATTGTTCGTCATTTAATTTGCTTCGCAAATTGTCATTTAGAGCAGGGTTAAGTTATACTTTTATTTGCCTATTGAATTAATATAATTATTTAATTTAACACCAATAGAATTTATTTCCTTTTCAAATTCTATAAAATCATCTTGCGTAATAAAATTTCTATTTTTCGCTTTTGTTAACCAAGTTTTGGTCTCATATAGAGAACCTCTTGAATAATAGCTAAAATTCTTAGTTTCTTTATAATGGTATCTTCCAAAACCTTCGCTTAAATTTGCAGCAACTGAATCAGCAGATCTTACCAATTGCTTACCTATTGTATCTCTTGTAAAGTAATCCCACTTGTTAACTATTTCCCAAACTCTCTCACCCATATCCATTGACATATTATAGACTCTAAGTTCTTCAAGTTTCATCTCTTTCCTCCAAAATATTTTATAAAATAAATCTTAAATACTAATAACAACAACCAATGACATTCCGCTTGCAGAATAAATGACGTTGAGCGTAGCGAAACTAATGACCAATAATGACATTCCGCTTGCGGAATAAATGACGTTGAGCGAAGCGAAACAAATGACTAATAATGACGGCTTCAGCCAAATAATCCCAACTGTCTCTCCTCACTAGAATATTTATCCTCATGTTTTAAAAGCCATTCCTTCCTCCACATTCCCCCTGCGTAGCCTGTTAAACTGCCATCACTACCAATTACTCTGTGGCAAGGAACAAGTATTGATATTTGATTCTTTCCATTTGCAGAACCAACTGCACGCATCATGTTTTTCCCTCCAACTCTTTCGGCTATGTAATTGTAGCTTACAGTTTTCCCGTGCGGAATTTTCATTAATTCAGTCCAAACTTTTTGCTGAAACTCTGTCCCTTCTTGATTGAAGCTTACATCAAATTCTTTTCTCTCTCCGGCAAAATATTCATTGAGTTGTTGTGTGCAGATTTCCAAAACTTCGTTGCTCTTTTCGGGTGTCATTTCTGTATTATCAAAAACAAAAAATATTGAATTTATAAAATTCTCATCAGCAGTTATTTTAAGTTGCCCGATAGGGGATTTTAGATATGTTGTGTAGTTGTTCAAAACTCTTAATAATCCGAATTTATTGTTCTGTTGCCTTAAGAACTTGTTTAATTATTTTAGGATGAAGTATCCTACCGCTATGAAATGGTATTACAACTCTCACATTATTTTTATAGTAAATTCTGTGGCTTCCTTTTGTACGAATTAAATCAAATCCGTATGCTAGTAGTTGCTTCTCAGCATCTTTAGCTTCCCAACGTGGATGCTTAGGCAACTTTTATCTCGTAACTTGTAGTGATTATCTCTTTTGTATTGATCTTATTTCTGTCATCTTCACTTAAAGTCTCAATATATAATTCTATAGCCTCTTTAATATTTTTCAATGCTTCATCAAAAGAATTACCTTGCGATTGGCATCCTTCTAATTCAGGAGAATAAGCATAATACCCATCATTATCTTTTTCAATAATTATATTAACTTTGCGAAACATAATATTTACTCCTTTATTGTTTTCAATTAAAATTTCATATTTAGCATTTTTCATTACAATATCAATATATTTAAGTAACATTTTAAACCTCCAGTTTTAATAAAAAAAGCAGTATGCCAATTGCAAAGTTACAACTTATTTTTGAATTGTCTTTTTTTCTATCCTACTTTCTTTGCCATTGTTCTATAAACTCCAATTACAACACCGACTAACTGAAAATTTGAATGTGTTTTCTCTATTTTAATTGGTTCATATTCTGGGTTTTCTGAATGGAGTTCAATTACATTTTCTTTTTTGATTAATCGCTTTACTACTGCTTCGTTATCTAAAACTGCAACAACAAACTGCCCACTCTCCGCTTCCATATTCGGATTTACAATAACGATATCACCAGTAAAAATATAGGCATCTTTTAGGCTATCCCCTTTTACTTTAAGTAGGAATGAATCGTTTGGAACGTGAGCAATTGTTGGTAACTCAACAGTATCAATTGAATCGGGGTAAATTGTGAGGGGATTACCGGCAGCAACCTCGCCAAGAACTGGATGTGGAATAAAATAGTTGTTCTCAAATGTTAGCTCAATTCCACGTGAAATTTTAGGATTACGTTTGATAAATCCTTTCCTTTCAATTGCCTGCAAATGCTGCTGCACTGTTGAACGATTTTTATATCCAAAATGTTTTGCAATTTCGGCAAGCGTTGGAGTTCTGCTTTTGCTCCTTTGCTCAACAAGATAATCTAAAATATTCTGCTGAATCTTTGTTAATTCTTTTTGCATAATTAGCTCTAATTTTAATTTTTATACATACCATACATTTGTATGGTTCTATTTTAAAGAATAATAAATTAGAAAGCAAATAATTATTTATAAAATTTAGTCTATCAATTACCCAAATAATAATTTTACAATAAAGACTGCACCAAGAATGCCGGCAATATCAGCGAGTAATCCGGCAGGGAGTGCGTGCCGTGTATTTCTAATATTAACTGACCCAAAATAGACTGCAAGTACGTAGAATGTTGTTTCGGTACTTCCGAAGAAGGTGGAAACAAGAATACCGATAAATGAATCGGGACCGTGAGTTGCAATTATCTCAGCCATAATTCCAAGCGAGCCGCTACCGGAAAGTGGACGCATTATAGCCATTGGCAAAGCCTCTGCCGGCATTCCAATTAAACTTGTGATTGGTTCTAAAGCAGTAACTAAGATTTGCATTCCGCCACCAGCTCTAAAAATTCCTATTGCAACAAGCATTGCAACAAGGTAAGGTATAATTCTAACAGCAACATCAAAACCCTCTTTTGCTCCTTCAACAAATACTTCGTAAACCTTAACTTTTTTAATTGCTCCATATCCAATAAAGAGAAATATCAAGCCAGGTATAGCAAGTATTGAAATTACATTTATAATTCCTTTAAATAAATCCGGATTTAGGAATGTTAATTTAGAAAACACCGCTGAGAGAACTCCGGTAGTTGCAAGAATTGTAATTAGAGTAACAATAGATATAGCAATAATTAATCCTTTTTTGTACGATTTCAACCACGCTCCATATTCCCCTTTCTTAATTGGAAATTTTTCGAGAATCTTTGTTGCAGTTATTCCAACAATAGTTGCACATGTTGCCCCGAAGATTGCAGTTCCAATAATTATTGCAGGATTGCTGCTGCCCGCAGCAGCCCTAATAGCTATTGCTGTTACAGGAATTAAAGTGAGTCCGGCAGTATTTACAGCCAGAAATGTTACCATCGCATTTGTTGCCGTATTTTTATCTTTGTTCAAAGTCTGCAATTCTTCCATAGCTTTTAAACCAAATGGAGTGGCAGCATTTCCAAGCCCAAGCATATTTGCAGCCATATTCATAATAATTGAACCCATTGCCGGATGGTCGGGTGGAACATCGGGGAAGAGAAATTTTGTAATTGGTTTTACAGAATTTGCAATTATTTTTATTAAGCCAGCATTTTCGGCTACTTTCATAACACCGAGCCAAAGAGCCATAATGCCTATTAAACCAAGAGCAATGTTTACAGCAATGCCAGCGTACTCTAAAGCTGAATTAGTAACATCCTTCATTTTAGTGAATGCTATCTCTTCAAGTATTAAATCGCCACTTACCAATTTGCCATTTTTGATTTCTCTTAGTTTGAATACTCCCATTAAATCATCATCTTTGCCAGAAACTTTTGCCATATACTTCCACATTTCCGGTGTATTCTCATCTATTTTGAAAAAGATTCCAATTTTATCTTCTTCCATATTTACAGAAATTTTTGCTTTAACAAATACATCATTATTGAGTAAAGTACTATAAAATTCATTAAAATCATCTGAGCGGACTTTTATTTTGCCATTGTAAGCACCATCACTTTGGAGAGATGTAGAATCATCAAAAATAATTTCGATTGGGAGTGGGTCACTATTTCGGAATTTATTATCAGCCTGATTCATTATATCAGTTGTAATTGCAGTTCCAATTCCGAGAATTATAAGTCCGAGCCAAACATAGTTGAGCATAATTTCCTCAATTATTAGTATTGTTTTAATAACGTAATTTAATAAATAATAAGTGAATAATTAAGAAATCATCCTTATCTTTATTTTAAATAATTCATAATTATTCAGCAAAGAAATGAGTATAATAAAAATAGCTTTAGTGCAGTATTCACCAGTATGGGAAGACCCTGTAAAGACAATTGAAGTTATTGAGTCGCTAATTGAAAAGAGTGATTTAACAGATGTATCACTTTTGATATTTCCTGAAATGGCACTAACAGGATTTACAATGAATTCCAAAATATTTGCCGAAGAGATGGATGGTGTTTCCTTCCTCTATTTTATGCAATTAGCTCGCAGATTAAAAACAAATATCTTTGCTGGCATTATTGAACGTGATGATAAAAACATTTTTAATTCTTTAATCCACTTTGATGATAAAAGTTTAATACGGGCAATATATAGAAAGATACATCCATTTAGTTTTGCTAATGAGAACAGGAATTACTCTGCTGGGAATAAACCATTTGTAACAAGCATCAACAAAATATCGTTCGGACTTTCAATCTGTTACGATTTACGGTTTCCAGAATTATACAGAATTTATGGTAAGCAAAAAATTGACGTACTTGTGAATATTGCAAATTGGCCTGCTGCACGAATTAACCATTGGAATTTACTTCTGCAAGCTCGTGCTATAGAAAACCAAAGCTATATGATTGGAGTTAACAGAATTGGGAATGACCCACACTTAGAATATCCAGGCAACAGTTCAGTTATTGACCCAATGGGAAATGTGCTTGGTTTAAATAAAACAGAGTCAATCTTAATAGTTGAAATAGATTCTGAAATGGTGAGAGAAACGAGAAGTAAACTCCCATTTCTTGAAGATATAAAATTAGTTTAATACTCCTTTAATTATATCATCTAATTTTTGTAAATCAACATCTCCGTATGCAAAAAGTTTTCCTTCCATAAATAGAGCCGGAACAATTGCAACATTTTTTTCAAAGTTATTGTGAAGTAAAACATTAAAAGAGACCGATTTTTTATTTGTAAAATAATCTTTCAAAATTTCTTCTACGCTTTTACAAGTTCTACAGTTTTCAGTAACTACTAAATCAAATTTCATGTTTTACCAACGGTTGTTTTTCTCTACATGTAAATTAGAAATTGCACCGAATAATTATTGTCGTACTGCTGACATAGTTTTATTTTAATTTCTTCAATTTAACTTCATCGTGAATTATCAATTTTTTTCTATCAAAATTAATTATTCCCTTTTCTCGTAAGTCAGTTAAAATTGAGTTTACGGTTTGTCGAGTACATGCAGTAAGTTCAGCAATGTTTTGATGTGTTAAAAATGGTTTTAAGAAAATTTCATCTCCAATTCGTTTACCCTGCTCTAAAGCAAGATTATAAATAAACGAAACAACTCTTTGCTCTGCATCTTTGAAAACCAACTCCTCTATGCGTTCACTATATTTTCTCATTTTAAAACCGATGAGTTTTGTAATTTCCAGATTGAGTTTCGGATTTTTTTCAACAAAATTTTTGAAATCATTTTTACTAATTGCACAGACTAAAGATTCGTCCATTGTTGTTGCAAAATCAGTTCGCTCACCAATATCTAATATTGACATTTCTCCAAAAACATCACCAGGATTAATTAAAGCAACAATCAACTCCTTCCCTTCCGGCGACATTCTGGTTAACTTAACCCTTCCCTTCTTCAAAAAAAAGATTGAGTTTGATGGATCTTCGGCAAAATATATTGGCTGAGATTTTTTAACCTCCCGCATCGAAGTTATAGAATCTAACTCCATCATTTCCGATTTACCCATTATTTCGAAGAGATTAAAATTCTCTAAATACCAAAGTTTCGATTTATCTGACATGCTGTTACACTCTCTAAATAGTTTTACAAAATAAAAACAACAAACAAATCATCATGAAATTATTTGCGTACCGCCATGCTCTTTACCAATTTCATCTTCCGAAGTAATAACTGCTTTAGCACCGCCATTTTTTATAAAATTAATTGCAGCCAATACTTTTGGTTTCATACTACCTGCAGCAAACTGATTATCAGCCATATACTTTTCAGCTTCGGTAACTGTTATAACATCAAGCGATTTTTGGGTAGGCTTGCCATAGTTAATACAAACTTTAGGAACATCTGTAATAATGTAAAGTACTTCTGCACCAATTTGTAGAGCTAATAAAGATGAAGCACTATCCTTATCGATAACTGCTTCAATTGCTTCAAGATATTTGTTCTCGTGCCTGTAAATTGGAACTCCCCCACCACCAACAGCAATAACAACATGCCCATTTAGTACAAGCTCTTCAATTATTTGTTTATTCATTATATCTTGCGGAGCAGGCGATGGAACAATTCTACGCCAGCCTCTTTTTGCAGAATCCTCTTTGAATTTCCAATTATTAACTTTGGCTAACAAATCGGCTTCCTCTTTTATATAAAATGAGCCTATTGGTTTTGTAGGGTTTTGAAATGCTGGGTCATTGATATCTACTAATACTTGAGTAATTAATGAAACAACATTTTTCTCTATTTTGAAATCATTAAACACATTTCGCATTTGGCGTTCAAGCATATATCCAATACCACCTTGCGAATCTGCAACACAGATATCCAAAGGCATTTTTGGAATTTTATATTTTTCAAAACCAGCTTCGTTACGAAGCATAATATTACCTACCTGAGGTCCATTTCCGTGAGTGATTACAATATTATAACCACTCCGAATAAGTTCCAAAAGTTTGGCGAGGGTTTCGTACGCATTTGTTTCCTGCTGATCTATTGTTCCTGTTTCTGATGCACGCAAGAGTGCGTTTCCTCCTAATGCTATAACTGCTATTTTTTTCATATGCTGGATACTGGATACTGGATACTGGATACTGGATACTGGATATTAGATGATGGATAATTAAAAATCTTTTATCCAGCCACAAGTATCCAGTATCTAATTAAATAAATCCTTTGTTTTTTAAAATGCTTTTTAAGGTAACAGCACCAATCTCTTGCAAATCATACTGAACACGAGTTGATGGTTTATTGATTTTCAATATTCTGCCAAGGTCAATAGGCGTACCAATTACAACCGAATCACAATCAACTTTATTAATTGTTTCTTCTAAATCTTTCATCTGTTCTTCACCATAACCCATTGCTGGCAAGAGAATTCCGATGTTCGGATATTTTTCGTAAGTAGCTGTAATTGAATTAACTGTATATGGACGCGGGTCAACAATTTCTGAAGCATTAAGTTTTTGAGCAGCAACAGTACCAGCACCATATTTCATTTCACCGTGTGTTAGCGTTGGTCCATCTTCAACAACAAGTACTCTTTTGCCCGTAACCAATTCAGGATGCTCAACAGTAAGTGGTGAAGCACCTTCAATAATTGCAGCGTTGGGGTTCACGTTTCTAACATTGTTCATTACTGTTAAAATATCAGCACCATCTGCTGTTTCCATTTTATTAATTACTACAACATCAGCCATACGTAGAGATGTATTACCTGGATAGTAATTCATTTCATGCCCAGGTCTATGCGGGTCAACAACAGTAATTGTTAAATCTGGTTTGTAGAATGACATATCATTATTTCCGCCATCCCAAAGAATTACGTCAGCCTCTTTTTCTGCTTCACGAACAATTGCTTCGTAATCAACACCAGCGTATATTACACCACCCATTGCAATATGTGGTTCATACTCTTCAATCTCTTCAATTGTGCATTCGTGGGTTTTCAAATCTTCCAAAGTTGCAAAGCGTTGAACTTTTTGTTTTACTAAATCGCCATAAGGCATTGGATGGCGAATAGAAACAACTCTCTTTCCGGCGTCTCTAAGCAGCTCAACAATTTTACGGGATGTTTGCGATTTTCCACAGCCTGTTCGCACAGCAACAACCGAAATAACTGGTTTTGTAGATTTTACCATTGTCTCATCACCACCAAGTAAACGGAAAGAAATTCCAGCAGCATTAACAATAGATGCTTTTGTCATAACATAATTAAAAGGTACATCTGAATATGAAAAAATAACTTCATCAACATCAAACTTTTTTATCAAATCTGTTAATTCAGATTCATCATAAATTTTTATTCCTTCGGGATATAACTTTCCAGCTAACTCAGCCGGATACAATCTGCCATCTATATTCGGGATTTGCGTTGCGGTAAAAGCTACAATATTATACTCTTCATTGTCTCTAAAACAGACGTTAAAATTGTGAAAATCGCGCCCAGCGGCACCCATAATTAGAACATTTTTGCGTGACATAATTTAATTCCTTTTTTAATTTTATTTATTCTACAGTTACACTTTTTGCAAGATTTCGAGGCTGATCAACATTAAGTCCCCTTTTCACAGCAACATGATAAGCCAGTAACTGTAAAGGAATTACAGAAAGTATTGGCATTAACATCCGTATTGTGTCCGGAATTTTTATTGAGTAATCAACCAATTTATCAATTTCGTTATCGTTCTCACTTGCTATTGCAATTATTTTTCCTTTGCGAGCTTTTACTTCTTCAATGTTTGTAATTACTTTATCATAAACCGAATCTTTCGGAGCAATAAAAACTACTGGCATGTTTTCATCAATTAAAGCAATGGGTCCGTGCTTCATCTCTGCTGCGGGGTAGCCTTCTGCGTGGATGTATGAAATCTCTTTCATCTTTAATGCACCTTCCAACGCTACAGGAAAGTTGTATCCTCTTCCGAGATAAAGAAAGTTTTTAGCATCAACAAACTTCTCTGCAATTGCTTCAATCTGATCATTTAGTTTTAATATTTTTTCAATCTTTTTGGGAAGTGCTTCTAATTCGCGAAGTATTTCCTGACCATCAATTAAACTGAGATGCCGCTTTCTTCCAATCAAAACAGAAATTAAAGCGAAGACAACTAACTGCGAAGTAAATGCTTTAGTAGAGGCAACTCCAATTTCAGGACCAGCGTGAACATAAACGCCAGCCTCACTCTCACGAGCAATAGTGCTGCCAACAACATTACACAAGCCAAGTATTAAGGCATCGCGTCTTTTAGCTTCCTTCATTGCTGCAAGAGTATCCGCCGTCTCCCCACTCTGCGAAATAAAGAACATCGAATCGTTTCTATCAACAATTGGGTTTCTATATCTAAACTCGGAAGCATAATCAACTTCAACCGGAATTCCGGTAAACTGCTCAAGCATATATTCCCCCACCAATCCGGCATGCCAAGAGGTTCCGCAAGCCGAAAGAAGAAGACGCTTAGAGTTTGCAAGGCGTTCAGCAATTCTCTCAATTCCACCAAGTTTTGCAGTCCCTTCACTCATAAGTATTCTGCCTCTAAAAGAATCACGAACAGAATTAACTTGTTCAAAAATCTCTTTCAGCATATAGTGAGGATAATCCCCTTTACTTATTTTATCAAGTTCAACACTAATTTCATGAACCTCTTTTTTTATATCTTTATCATCAATAGTGCTGGCAACAAATTTATCTTTTGTTATTTCAACAATTTCACCATCATCCAAATAAACACATCTACTTGTATGTCCAATAAGTGCATTCACATCGGAAGCTACGTAATGTTCACCATCGCCAATACCAATAACAAGTGGAGAGCCTTTTTTGGCAACAACTATTTTATCTGGTTCATTTTTTGAAATTACACTAATCCCGTAAGTTCCTCTTACTTCGCTTAATCCTATCTGAACAGATTTTAAAAGAGAATTCCCTTTTTTCATTAAGCTATCGAAAAGGTGAACTAAAACTTCTGTGTCAGTTTCCGATACAAACTCATATCCATCTTTACTCAACTTTGCCTTTATCTCAGTGTGGTTTTCAATTATTCCATTATGAACTAAATAAAGGGTCTCCTCTTTATTGAAGTGCGGGTGTGCATTAACTACACTTGGTTCGCCATGTGTAGCCCAGCGTGTGTGTGCTATCCCTAATGATGAAGCATCAATAGATGTTTGCTCAACTTTATCTTCTAACAATGAGACTTTTCCAAGACTCTTAATTACTCTTGTTTCTTTTCTTTCATTTGATATAACCCCTATTCCTGCTGAGTCATATCCTCTATATTCAAGTCGTTTCAATCCTTCTATTAAAATTGGGATTGAGTTTTTTTCGCCGATATACCCTACGATACCGCACATAAATTACTCCTTTTTATAATTATTTTTTTTTGATTGCTTAATACTAAGCGAGGTTAGTGATCTGGACAGGGGCGTAGAAGAAGTGGATTTACTTTTTGACAGTAAAAATATGTAACTGAATTTTTCTTCACGCAAACTTCTTATAAATATTTTAAAATTATTCACACCAAATTTCTCAAAAATATTTTAATTATCCAACAAAGATTTAACAATTTTTTAAGAAATTATTTATCCTTTTTTTTTGAACTATCTCCAAATTTTATAGAATCAAATCCAAACTTACCTCTAATTGAAGTAACAGCTTTCAACATATTTTTTCTATCCAGATTCTCTTTATCAAAAAGAATTTCTTGTTCATTAAATTCACTAAATTTTGTAAGATGTATTCCAATCAAGCGTACCGCAACCCTTCTATTATAGGCAGTTCGGAATAACTTAAGTGCAGTTTCAAAAATAATTTTATCATCGTTTGTTGCTCTAATTGTTTTAGCTCTTGTAATTGTTACAAAATCAGAATATCGCAGTTTAATACTTACCGTAGCTGACTCCCAATTTTTGTCGCGTAATTTTTGACACACCTTCCCAGTTAAATCAAAAAGAGTTTTTTCAATTCTTTCTTGGTTTACTTCATCTTTGCCATAAGTTCTCTCTTTAGAAATGCTTAATCTTTTTCTATCTACAGTAAAGTCTGTGCTCCCATTTCCGTTGGCTTTATCCCATAACGCAATACCAGCCTTGCCAAATGCCAATGCAAAATATTCATCGGATACTTTTGTAATATCTTTTATTCTATAAAAACCTTTTGAGTGAAGTGATTCGAGCATAACTTTTCCTACTCCCGGAATAACTTCAACAGGCATTGGAGCTAAAAAAGCCTTTTCCATTCCTGGCATTATGTATGTTACACCCATAGGTTTAGCGTAATCGGAACAAATTTTGGCAATTGTTTTATTTGAACCAATACCAATTGAACAAGGCAGGTTCAACTCAGAATTAATTTCAGCTTGCATTTTTTTTCCAAAAGCAAACATAGAGCCATAGATATTTTGAGTACCTGTAAAATCCATATAGAATTCATCAATGGATGCTTGCTGAATTATAGGTGCATATTTTTCGAGGAGTTTTTTTACTTCTTTTGAATACCGAGAATACTCCCCCATTGTACCACGCAAATATATTCCGTTAGGGCAAAGTTTGTACGCTTGTTTAATTGGCATAGCAGAATGAAGCCCATACTCACGTGCCTCGTATGAACACGCAGAGATAACTCCCCTACCGGACTCCGGATTTGCACCAACAATAACTGGCTTACCATTTAGTGAGGGGTCAAGTATTCTTTCTACCGAAACAAAAAACGTATCTAAATCGAGATGGAAGATTGTTTTCATATTTTTATTACATCTAAGAATTCTTCTTTTTATATTTGACCAGGATGTGCTGGTACCCTTCTCAATTTTATCATTTTTGTAATTCACTATAATGCTTAATGTTATAGATGAATGTATAGAATTTATTTTGAAATAAAAAACAAATAAAAAACCCTCGACAAGCGAGGGTTAAATTCTGGAATAATATTTCAAAAGTTTTAAAATCTACTTTGCATAAGCAATTTTTCTAACTTCACGAATTACAGTAACTTTGATTTGCCCAGGATATTCCATATCATCTTCAATTTTCTTTGCAATATCAAAAGCTAATTTATTCGAGAAATCATCATCAGCTTTTTCTGGTTCAACAACTACTCTAATTTCTCTACCAGCTTGAATAGCAAATGTTTTTTCAACACCTTCAAAGCTTGTAGCGAGTTCCTCAAGGTTTTCTAATCGTTTAACATAGCTCTCCAATGGTTCTCTTCTTGCACCGGGGCGTGCACCACTAATTGCATCGGCTGCCTGCACTAATGCAGAAATTGGATGCTCCATTTCAATATCTTCGTGGTGAGAACCAACTGCATTTATTACTATTGGATGTTCCTTAAAACGTTTTGCTACATCGTAACCAAGTAACGCATGCGGTCCTTCAATTGATTTATCAACTGTCTTACCAATATCGTGCATCATTCCCGCACGCTTAGCTATTGATTGATCAAAGCCCAGTTCCGATGCCATAAAACCAGTAATGTGCGCTACTTCAATTGAGTGCTGCAGCAAATTTTGTCCGTAGCTCGAACGGTATTTCATTCTTCCAATTAGTTTAATAATTTCTCTGTGAACCCCATGAATTCCAAGCTGTATAAGAGCATTTTCGCCTTCTTTAAATATCTCATCCTCTAACTCGCTTTGAACTTTCTTAACAACCTCTTCAATTCTTGCCGGATGAATTCTTCCATCACCAATCAATTTTTCTAATGCAATTCTTGCAACCTCGCGTCTAAACTGATCGAATGCAGAAAGGATTACAGCTTCAGGAGTATCGTCCACAATAACATCAACTCCAGTGGCAGCTTCAAATGCACGAATGTTTCTTCCCTCACGCCCAATAATTCTCCCTTTCATCTCATCATTTTTAATTTGAACAACTGAAACTGTACTTTCAACAGAATGATCAACCGCAGTTCTTTGAATAGATTGAACAATAATTTTTTGCGAATTCTTCTTCGCCTCAATCATAGCTTCATCTCTAACTTTCTGTATTTGCTGCGTAGCTTCCGATTTTGCTTTGTTAATCAAATTTTCCATTAACATTCTTTTTGCTTCTTCAGAAGTTAGTGATGCAATTTTTTCGAGCTTAATGTTTTGCTCAAACATTAACTTTTCTACTTCTACTTCTTTAGCTTTCAAATACTCTTGTTTTCGTTCAATATTATTTGAGAGTTTAGCAATATCCTTCTCTTTAGATAAAACAAGATCATATTTTCGGTCAAGGTTCTCTTCCCTTTTTTCTAACTTACTTTCTAAATTCCCTAATCTCTGTTTTTTAGTATTTGCTTCTTTATCAAATTCTTGTTTCTTCTTGTACCACTCGTCTTTTACTTCAAGTATTTTTTCTCTTTTAAGATTTTTAGATTCTTTTTCTGCTTCAATTAAGATTTGTTTTGCTTTTTCATCCGCTGTTGAAACTGAATTTTTCCCAATTTTTGAGTTTATAACCCAACCCAAAATAAAGGCAATAATTATCAGTACAATAGAGGCAGATATAATAACTACGGGATCCAACATTTCCATTATTCCTCCAAATAAGTATATATATAAAATCCGCACTAACCAGAAACTACACTTAAAGAACTTTTAAATGCACAATGGGTAATTGCCCAACGCTTTTTACTTCCACTAGCGGTTATCCCGAAAGATAACATCCGCCGAAACGGAACGAGGCCTGTAATACACGCCGCAAGTCAAGAACCCTATTAAGTTAACTATAGTTCTTAGTTAATAGTTCTGGTAGTGCGGTAAACTAGGATGGTGAAGAAATAATCTTAGATTCGTTAAGAAGGAGCTTAATTTTTTTGACTTTATCAGTAGCTTGAATACTAAATTCTCGAAATTTATTTTTTTCAATGTATAGATCGTAGGCAATATTTAATGCCGCAATAATTGCAACCGTTTCAGTTGGTTGGGTAGGCATTTCATCTCTTGTTTCATTCATAATAGTATTTACATACGTCGCAAGTTCTGTAGCTAAATCTTCGTTTTCTACTAATAGAGAATACTCTTTATCAAAAATATTTACTTTAAGTTTCTTTTTTTCTGTCATTATCTCTTTACCACCATTTACAATTTTATTAAGAACGTAAATGATTATCAATTTTATTTATTAATTCATCAATCTTATTTTTTACTACTTCTTTACTCTCAGTATTAAGCGTATCAGATTCACCGAAAAGATTCCCACTCATTTCCGCTTTTTTTTCTGCTTCGCCTAATTTAATTCTGAGGATTTCATTTTCATCTTTAAGGGCTTGCAATTCTTTTAGAAGAGCCGTTTTTTCTTCAACTATTTCCTCTTCCTTTTGAACAACTAAATATATTTGTTTTTCAAGAGCCAGAAGCTCATCCATAAAAAAATCATATGTAGTTGGTTCCGACAAATTTTAGCCTCTTAATTCTGCATTAAATTTGTTTTTAACACTTTCAATTGCTTTCCAAAACTCTTTCTCAACTTCTTCTTCAGTAAGAGTTTTCTTTTCATCAAAGTAACTTAGTTCAAAAGCAAGGCTTTTCTTGTTCACTCCTAAACTTTCACTTTCAAAGATATCGAATAACTTAACGTTTTTCAACAACTTAGAACTATTTGATTCAATTATTTTTACTACCGAATTGTAGTCAATATTTGAATCAAGAATAAATGCACAATCTTTTTTTACTTTTGGAAATTTTAATAGCTCGGAGAAACTGCTTAATTCAACCTCTATCTTCTTAAGTTCTGTCAGATTAACGTCAAAAGCAAATACATCCTGAGAAATTCCAAACTCTTTTAAAATTGAACTTTTAACTTTTCCACCTTCAGCAATTTTATTTTTTGCAATTAAATTTTCTATCGAATATTCAAATATACCATCATCGTTGCTATTGTTATACTTTAATTTAACCTTTGATGAGTTTGTAACCGAATTTAGAAATGATGAAATAAAACCTTTTAAATCGTAGAAATCAAATTCACGTTTTTTTGAATACCATTCATCCTCATTCGCTAATCCTGTAATAGCAAAAAGTAAATGCTCGGTTTCTTCAAAATCGGAAAAATCATTTATGGTATCGTTGAGCTTAGTAATTACGTGTCCAACTTCGTACAATTTAAGGTTGCTCTCTTTTACTTTTATATTTCGACTTATTGTTGAAAGCAATCCAGGCAAAAGAGATGGACGAATATGCGACATCTCAACACTTTGCGGATTTAATACTCCTACAGGGTTTCCAAACCTTGATGCAAGTTCTTTATTCAAAAGAGAGTTTGTAATAATCTCATAAAATCCAAGACTGGAAAGGGTTTCACGAACATTATCATTAAAACTTGAGTGGTCAACTCGTCTTTCAACCGATACTCCAATTTTTGCAATTGCTGGAATATTATCATATCCGTAAATGCGGGCTACCTCTTCAATCAAATCAATTTCCCGTTCAATATCATGGCGGAATGTAGGAATTGAATAAGTTAAAGTTTCGTCTGCCTCAGAAACCATTTCAAATTCTAAACCACTAAAAATCTCTTTTACTTTCTCTGTAGGTATATCGAAACCAAGAATCTTTTTAATTCTGCTAATTCGTAAAGAAACTTTTTTCTTAGCAATTACATTTGGATAAACATCAATCTCACCTTTTGCAATTTCACCATTTCCAAGTTCTGCTATAAGTTGAGCAGCTCTTTTTGCAGCAAAGATTGTTACATCAACATCACACCCACGTTCAAATCGGATTGAAGCATCGGTTTGCAATCCAAGTTTTTTTGATGTTTTACGAATTGATGATGGACGGAAGTATGCGCTTTCAATTAAAATATTTTTTGTGCTTTCTGTAACTTCAGAATTCTCACCACCCATTACACCAGCAATAGCAACGGCTTTCTCAGCATCGCAGATTAGCAAATCGGTCTCAAGTAATTTTCTCTCTTTAGAATCAAGAGTTACAAACTTTTCATCCTTGCCAGCACAACGAATTATAATTTTGTTTCCGGCTAATTGGTCTAAATCAAAAGCGTGTAATGGCTGACCAACTTCGTAAAGTACAAAGTTTGTTACATCAACTACATTATTTATTGGACGTAATCCTATTGCTGTAAGTCTCTTTTTTAACCATTCTGGAGATTCTTTAATTGTAACATTTTCAACAACCTTTGCTACGTAACGAGGGCAATCAACTTCGTTCTCAATCTCCACAGATGCAATACTGTTAACATCTTCATCCGTCTCTGTTAAATTCAGTTCTGGTAATTTTAACTTGCGTCCAAATACTGCTGCTAAATCACGTGCTGAACCAATGTGACTAAACGCATCAGCACGGTTTGGAGTAATATCAATATCAATAATTACATCATTTAATCTGAAAGCATCACTAAATGCAGTACCAGACTCGATATTCTCATCCAACACCATTATACCCTCGTGTTCATCGCTAATTCCAAGTTCACGTTCCGAGCAAATCATTCCCATAGAAACTTCGCCACGTATTTTTGATTTAGATATTGTAAAATCTTCATTCGGAATTTTTGCACCAATTTTTGCAAGTATAATCTTCTGACCCGCATCAACATTGGGTGCACCGCAAACAATAGGATATTCTTCTTCATCAACCACCACTTTACAAAGAGAAAGTTTATCTGCATTTGGATGTTTCACTCTCTCCTTAACATATCCAACAACAAAATTATCGTAAAGTTTTTTCTGATCAATTACTTCATCAACCTCTAATCCAGCAGTTGTTAAATTCTCAACAACCTCCTCAGTCGTAATTCCATCTAAATCTATATATTGTTTTAACCAGTTAAGTGATAATTTCACTTTAATACCTCAAATTAAAATTGCTCTAAAAATCTTTTATCATTATCAAAAAATACTCTAATATCGCCAACACCATATTTCAACATTGCAATACGTTCAACGCCCATTCCAAAGGCGTAGCCAACATATTTTTCGTTATCTATCTTTACATTTTCAAGAACATTTGGGTCAACCATTCCGCAGCCAAGTATTTCCAACCATTTCCCTTCCTTCCCTTTTTGCTGCCACCAAACGTCCACTTCGGCACTTGGTTCTGTAAATGGAAAGAAACTTGGACGAAATCTGTATTTAACATCCTCACCAAAAAATTGTTTTAAGAATGCAACCAGCGTTCCTTTCAGTTCTGCAAATGTTACATCTTCATCAACATACAAGCCTTCAACTTGATGAAACAAACAATAACTCTTTGCACTAATAGCCTCGTTACGATAAACCTTACCAGGCATCAAAGCACGGATTGGAGGTTTTGTATTCTCCATCAATCTTACCTGAACTGGCGATGTGTGGGTGCGCAGCAAAAAGTTATCGTTAACAAAAAATGTATCTTGCATATCGCGTGCGGGATGGTCTGCAGGAAAGTTCAACATTTCAAAATTGTTGTGGTCCGATTCTAATTCTGGTCCTTCGTAAATTGAAAACCCAAGTCCTTTAAATATACCTTTAATTTCATCCAGTGTTTGCGTAAGAATATGCTTGCTGCCAAGATTTACACCACGCCCAGCAAGGGTTAAATCGATATACTCTTTTTGTTCTGCTTCTGAACTTTCCAATTTACTTTTAAGTTCATCAAATAATTTCTGTGCCAAAGATTTTGCTTTGTTAAGCACTTGCCCATACTTTGGTTTCTCTTCTTTTGGCAGTTGCTTAAATTCTTCAAAAAGTTCTGTAAAAAGTCCTTTTCTACCAAGATATTTTATTCTTACTTCTTCTAATTTCTCTAAATCAATTTCAGATTCAATTTCAGTTTTGAAATTTTTCTCTGCCAACTCAATTCTATCGAGCATTTTTATAACCTTAATTAATTAAAAAAATACCCTCTCAATTAGCGTTAGCAAAAAAATCAAGAGGGCATTAAATTTATCTACAATAAGTCTAGGATGTTAGACTAAAGCAGAGCTTAATCTGTTACAAATTTAACAATTTCAGAAAATGCTTTCGGATTTTCTACTGCTAAACTTGCTAAGATTTTTCTGTTAATATCAACACCTTTTACATTAAGTGCATTGATAAGTTTGGAATATGTAGTTCCATTTACTCTTGCTGCTGCGTTTATTCTTACTATCCAGAGACGACGAAAAGTTCTTTTTTTCGTTTTTCTATCTCTATAAGCATATTGCAAACCCTTTTCCACATGGTGTTTTGCAATAGTATAAACGTTGCTACGAGCGCCCCAATAGCCTTTCGCCATTTTGAGGACTTTTTTGCGTCGCTTGTGAGAAGCAACTTTGTGATTTGCTCTTGGCATACCGTTTTCCTATAGGTTTTTTGTGTGTTTATAAAATCATTCTTTTTACGCGTTTCACTTCAGCCTTAGATACTAAAGTAGCCTGTCTCAAGTTTCTCTTTCTCTTAGTACTTTTCTTTGTGAGAATGTGAGCTTTATACGCTTTGAATCGCTTAATTTTTCCTGAACCAGTTTTTTTAAATGTTTTTGCTGCTCCACGATTACTTTTCATTTTGGGCATAATTTTACCTATTTATAATTTATTTTTTCTTACTTTTAAGTGATACTAAAATTGTATGCATTGCTCTACCTTCAAACTTAATAGGATACTCAATTTTAGCTATATCATCAAATTTTTCAATGAATTTTTCAAGAAGTTTTTTGCCATGATCTTTATAAGCAAGCTCTCTTCCTTTAAAAACAACAGAAACTTTTACCTTGTTACCATCTTCAAGAAAACCAATTGCATGGCGACCTTTAAAATCCAAATCATGCGTATCTGTGTTTGGATGTAAACGAATCTCTTTTAAGATTGTAACATGCTGTTTCTTTTTCTGAATTTTATCTCTTTTTTGTTGTTCGTAAACAAATTTACCATAATCAATAATCTTAACAACAGGAGGTTTTGCGTTTGGTGCAATCTCAACTAAATCAAGTTCTTTCTCCTCAGCCTTTTTAAGGGCTATTTGAGCAGTAAAAATGCCAAGTGCACTACCATCAGAATCAAGTAGCCTAACTTCTTTTAAATCTAATAACTCTCTATTAGTTCTATTTTTCTTCTTAGGTTTGTTGTTGTACTTTGGATTAAAGCCGATGGCTAACCTCCGCTAATTGTTATTAATTTTGTTTTTCACAGTCTCTTTTAAGGCAGAAATAAATTCATCAAAGCTAATTTCACCTTTATCACCATGCTTGTGTTTACGAACCGAAATAGTTCCATTAGTCTCTTCTTTTTCGCCGAGAATTAACATATAAGGAGTCTTCTGTGTCTCCCAATCGCGAATTTTGTAACCAATTTTTTCGTTCCGTTTATCAAATTCAACTCTTATATTTTCATCAAGCAACAAAGATACGATTTTTTGAGCATAATCGAAATAGTTTTGTGAAACTGGAATAACTGCAACTTGAACAGGAGCCAGCCAATCTGGGAATGCTCCGCCATAATGCTCAATCAAAACTCCCATAAATCTTTCAATGGAACCAAGCAATGCTCTATGCACCATAAATGGTCTGTGCTCTTTACCATCTTCGCCAATATATTTCATATTAAAACGCTCTGGTAAATTAAAATCGAATTGAATTGTACTCATTTGCCATTCACGATTTAAAGCATCTTTAATTTTGATATCAATCTTAGGTCCATAGAATGCACCGCCGCCCTCGTCTATTTCGTACTCAAGACCTTCTTTCTCAAGTGCTACTTCAAGTGAGCGTGTGGCTTGCTCCCAAAGTTCATCATTTCCAGTTACCTTTTCCGGACGTGTGGATACATAATATTTAAGAGTTTCAAATCCGAACTGTTTCCACATAAAATTACAGAACCTAATTACTTCAATTATCTCATCTTCAATTTGCTCTTTTGAACAGAAAATATGTGCATCATCTTGAGTAAACCCGCGAACACGTAAAAGTCCGTGAAGCACACCACTCTTTTCATAACGATAAACTGTTCCAAGCTCAGCCCAGCGCAGGGGTAAATCGCGATAGGACCGTAATTTGGTTTTATAAATCTCTATGTGAAATGGACAGTTCATTGGCTTCACATAATAATCTTGCTCATCAATTTTCATTGGTGCAAACATATTCTCTTTGAAGTGCACTAAGTGTCCACTAGTTTCCCAAAGTTGGCTCTTGCCAATGTGCGGTGAATAGAGTAAATCATATCCATTTTTGAGATGTTCTTTTTTCCAGAAATCTTCAATCTCATTTCTTACGCGTGCACCTTTTGGATGCCAATAAATCAAACCTGCTCCAGCTTCTTCGTGAATACTGAAAAGGTCTAATTCCTTACCAAGTTTTCTGTGGTCACGTTTTTTAGCTTCTTCCAAAAACTGAAGATACTCATCAAGCATATTTTGCTTAGGGAATGATATTCCATAAATGCGCTGCAATCTCGCACGTTTTTCATCACCCCGCCAGTAGGAACCAGAAACACTTAACAATTTAAATGCTTTAATATATTTGGTTGAAGTAAGATGAGGTCCTGTACATAAATCGGTAAATGTTCCCTCTCCGTATGTACTAATAATGGTTTCACTTTCAAGAGCATCAATCAATTCTGTTTTATATTCATCGCCACTAAAAAATTCTAATGCCTCATTTTTGTTCATCTCACTTCTTACAAAAGAATCATTTCTATCAATAATAAATTTCATCTTCTTTTCAATCTTAATTAAATCATCTTCTGTTAAATTAGTATTTATATCTATATCGTAATAGAAGCCGTTATCTATAGAAGGTCCAACACCAAATTTTGCTTCCGGATAAAGCTCTTTTACAGCGTGTGCCATTATGTGAGAGGATGAATGCCAATAAGTATCTTTCCCTTCAGCATCTTGGAATGTAAATATTTTCACATCTGAATCATCAGTGATAGGAGTATTTAATTCACGGCGTGTGCCATTAACTTCAGCGACAAGTGCTTCTTTTCCAAGACCTTTTGAAATTGATTTTGCAATCTCAAAAGGGGTAATACCTTTTTCAAATTCTTTTACTGTTCCATCAGGGAATGTAACTTTTATTTGACTCATAAATTTTTATTAGTGTTAAAAAAAAACGGAGATAACTCCGAATATTTGTGGGTTCTGGCAGATTCGAACTGCCGACCTTCTGCACGTCAAGCAGACACTCTAACCAACTGAGCTAAGAACCCGAAAAAACTTCAAGTTCATAATTATACCGACAATGAAATGTCTGAGACTCTTACAGAGGTTTTCGGATTTTTAAAGTTGAAAGTTGTACTTCAACAAGTTCAGCAACCATCGGTATATAACAATCCCGCTATGCGGGATGTTGTGTATATGTTTATCAAAATATTATTGAAAATAGGAAAATTTGTTGTACCGAGGGCCGGACTCGAACCGGCACGGGAGAAAAGTCCCACTGGATTTTAAGTCCAGAGCGTCTACCAATTCCGCCACCCCGGCAACAAAAGGTATTTTCAAAATTATAAGAACTTCAAAAACATCGTTTTAATGAAAAACGAATTCCAAATATATGAGTTTAGTATAAATTTTGCAACAGAAAAGATAATATTTTACACTAAAAACTTGATTTATAGCAAATAAAAAATTAAGTTTTGAGTCTAAGTTTTAGGGGCCTATAGCTCAGTTGGTTAGAGCATCTGACTCATAATCAGAGGGTCCGCGGTTCGAGTCCGTGTGGGCCCACAAAAAGCTCGTTTTCATTTGGATTCGAGCTTTTTTATTTTTTGCTTGGAGAGGTGCAGGAGTGGCTTATCTGGCACGCTTGCCCCAAAGGGATCCAATAGGAGAAAGCGTGTGTACATGAAAGCGTACCGTGGATTCTCCCAAAGGGATTCCTTCGGATGAATCCCACCCCCTCCGCAAAATGTTTGAAACATTTTTTTAGTTTGTTAAGAAATATTATTTTTTTGCTCGGAGAGGTGCAGGAGTGGCTTATCTGGCACGCTTGCCCCAAAGGGATCCAATAGGAGAAAGCGTGTGTACCTTCA
>JAKIUC010000012.1 GCA_021647785.1 Melioribacteraceae bacterium | reverse complement strand
ATTTCGTTTTACAATAATATTTTGTGTGAATTTACCAATTAATTGAACAAGATTAAAAGTGAACGAATCATAATTATCAATTACTAATATTTTTAGATTCTGCAATTTATCTGTTTGGTTCATCTATTACCTCTGCATATTTTAGAGCATTTACGAGTACAGCAGCTTTGTTATTTATCTCTTTGTATTCTAATTCTGCCTTGCTATCAGCCACAATGCCAGCACCAGCTTGCCAATAAACTTTATCCTTGATAGAAAAGAGTGTACGAATAGCAATGCACATATCGAGGTTTCCTCTAAAATCGATATATCCAACAGAGCCAGCATAAACATTACGCAGACTATTTTCATATTTATGAATTAGCTCCATCGCCTTTATTTTAGGGGCACCTGAGACAGTACCGGCTGGAAAGGCTGCCATAAATGCGTCAATCGAATCTTGATTCTCCTGCAACTCACCTTCAACTCTGGAGACAATATGCATCACGTGAGAGAATCGATGAATCTTCATGTAATCTTTTATCTCAATAGAATTGTATTTGCAGACTCTGCCCAAATCGTTTCGTGCTAAATCAACAAGCATTATATGTTCAGCTTTCTCTTTAGGGTCTGCAAGCAATTCTTCTTCAAGTTCTAAATCTCTTTTTTGGGTTGCACCTCTTTTTCTTGTTCCGGCAATAGGGAGTATTGATGCTTTTCTATTTTGTACTTTTATTAAATCTTCCGGCGATGTACCAATTATTGTTAAATTTTCTGGCAGTTCCATAAAGTACATATATGGTGAGGGATTTATAATTCTTAAAGCTCTATATAGGTTTAGTAAATCCCCTTTATATTTGGCACTAAAACGTTTCGATAAAACTAATTGAAAAACATCACCATCGTAAACATTCTTTTTTACTTTTTCAATTACATCTGCAAAGGTGGATGAATTGAAATCATCGTTATCATCAATTTCAAAATTAAAATCTGACTTATAAGAAATTGGTTTTGTTAACTCCAATTTTACTTTTTTCAAATTCTCTTTTGCGTTTAAATATTCTTCATCTAAATTGGAATTACTATTTAGATGCACATTAGAAATAAGAATTAATTGATGTTTGTAATGGTCGAAAGCAATTATTGTGTTGAATACACCAAGAATAGAATCGGGTGTTTCGGAATTTTCATGATTCACAAATTTAAGTTTCTCTTCAATCAGAGAGATGTTCTCATATCCAATATATCCAACAATACCACCGGTAAAATCTGGAATATCATCAATTGTTGGAAATTTATATGAAGCAATTTCTTTTTTTAAATAGTGAAAAATGTTCTCTGTAACTTCTTCTTTCCCATTCTGAGTTGTAATTGATAAATCCATTCCACGATTTGAAATAATTTTTACTGGGTCTTTCGCTATAAATGAATAGCGTGCAAGTCGTCCAATTCCTTCAATGGATTCTAACAGAAAACAGAATTTATCGTTCTCTCTTAACTTAAGATAAGCCAGCACTGGCGTGAGCATATCACCGGTTACTCTTTCAAAGACTGGGATTACATTGTAATTTTCTGCAAGTTCTATAAATTTATTTTTGTTCATGTTCTTTCTTTTTATTTTGAATAATGAATTTCGAATATTGAACAAGGAATTATGAATTAAATCTATCGTTCTGAATTCCTTGTTCGAAGTTCTTTATTCGATATTATTTTTGCCATTCTCTATACAAAAAAACCCTTCACAGTGATTTGGAAGGGTCTATAAATTTTATATTCTATTTCACTGAGCTATATTATTATCTAATAAACTGCCACCAAGCCCAGTTGTTAAATTTTGTATTTGAAATATTTTTTGTTGTTAAGTTTTTCATTGCGATATGAAATATATGAATTTAATTTTAGCTATGTAAAAAAAATTACAGAGTAACGTATAGTTGCTTTGTTACAAATTTAGATTTACCATTGGATACTATTTGGAATATGTATTTTATCTTTTCTTCACTAATTCGTGATTGTTATAATTCAGGATAAAAAGAAATTGTTATTTTATATAAATAAGTTTAATTTAATGCTCAGTAAATATCTGTAGTAATGTATGAGGGTAATCATCGCTAAAAACTCCGAGTATCCGCAAGTCTGTCATACAGGTAAGAGTAACAGAATTTATAGTTATGTGTTTTTTGGAATGGATTCAATTTTAGATTATTGGCGAATAATAGATACTAATAAATTATCCAAATTTGATTGGAAGATTATACGTATATCAATGACACTATTGTGGTAGAACCTGGTGCGTTTCTCAAAAAGTATGTTAAAAATGCAAACGGTAATATTATCTACGAAAAAAATCAACCTAAGACAAACAATCAAGTTTACGAAATAGTTTATAAGTATAGCGATTCTAGTATTGTTGTTCATGGTACGAACAATTATAGTGACAAAGCATTGTCAATTTTATATCAAATAAATGATAAATACAAGGTGGTAATGAAACAGACAATAAATGATAAAACAAATTATTCTAAAGAGTTTATTTTTGATGCAAGGGGATTGTTAGCGGAAATAATAGGTTATAAAAATGGGCATCAAATGAGTAAAACTAAAATTGAATATTCATACTTTTAACAACACAATACAAACAGTTCTACTCAGACCACCATTACGTTTGGCATTGTTGTTATGGGTTATGCTTTAACCAAAACGCCAATAGCTTCTGTGTAATATTCATTGTTTTTTGTAGTAAAAAAGAGGTAATGTAAAAATGAGAAACAAATTGTATAAAGTATTCCTAGCAGTTATTTTAATTTCAATTTCTTATTTTTTTATATTTTGTGATGATGGAATTACAAATGTAGAAGTTATTGACTCTGGATTAATTGGGCGTGTGTTTGATACTACAGGGAATCCAATTAGTGATGTTGAGATATTTTGTCTTTACAATTTGAGTTATTTACCAATTCCACCTCTAACTATGCCTAAAATTAATTTATTAAATGAAAAAAACGAATTTGATTTTGAGCTTTTTCAGAATTACCCTAATCCATTTTTTTCTTCAACCTATATTAGATATTCTTTACCACAAAAGTGTACAGTTGAAATTATAATAAGGTATAAAAATAGTAACAGAAATGTATATTCGTTTACAAGAGAATTACCCTATGGATATTATCAACATTATCTTAATTCAATAGTTGATAGTCTTAATCTAGAAAATGGATTGTATATTTATAATCTTAAAGCAATTGGTGAAGATAATTCAGTATATAATGCTGAAAAGGAAATGATGGTGATAAGCACAGAGGGCGAAGCAAGTGCAAAAACAAATAATTATGGGGTGTTTAATTTCGATTTTAACAAAGCATTAGTTGGAGATTCAGTAATAGTTAAAAGTTATGACAATAATTCTTATATGCGCACAAAGTACTTAACGAATACGGTGAATTTCCTTTTTGTAAAACCTGGATATAAACTTAAATATTTAAGGAAGGAACTTTTCCAAGATGTTTTGCTAACTCACGATGTAGTTTTGTTAGAGGAGGATTGAAATGAAAGGATTACAAACTATTTTTCTTCATGTTTTTATCTATTCAATTTCTGTTTTTGGTCAGGGGGGGTGGCAATGGATTTCTCCGTATCCTACTCAAAACCCAATTAGAAGTTCTAATGTAATTGGTAGCTCGCTATATTTTTGGGGTGATATGGAAACGGTATTATCAACACATGATGCAGGAAATACATTTAATATTAGTGCTAGATATGTAGATGTTGATAATTCTGGATATGGTAGTAATTCGTGGCAAAGAATAGCATTTAGCGATAGCTTAACTGGTATAGTATTAGGGAAGGGTGTTCATAGAACCACCGATGGTGGTAAATCTTGGGAAGAAATTCGTAGTTCCAGTTATTTTTTTAATGTAGCTGCTTTTGCAAATTCAAAAGTTGGTTGGATATTTGGGGGTACTGGCTCTGAAAAAACTTTAGATGGAGGAAAAACCTGGGGAATAATTTGGGATACGTTAACTGAATCTCATCGTACATATTCAAGAATATTTCCTTTAGATGTAAATCATGTTTGGTTACTTAGAACATATCATTATGATCAGCAAGGTGATATACTTTATAGCTATGATGGATGCAAATCGTGGAGTAAAGTTGATGTCCCAATTCAAGTTGATTCGACAGTAGAAATAAGTTATTATGATATTAAAATGACAGTTTCTGGGTTAGGTGTTGCCATAGGTAGTATTTATTTTAAAAATGAAAGAGAAAGGAACTCTTTTATATTAAAAACCAGAGATTTTGGTAAAAACTGGGTGAAGGTAGAAGTTAAAAAAATCAATCTTAATCATATAATTAAACTCACTGAAGAAAATTGGCAAATATACGGAAATATGAAGGATGAAAATTATTCTCGTAAAATAGTTCAATTAACAAGTAATGATTCTGCAAAAACATGGCATATCAAAAACAATGCATTTTTGATAAATAATAATTATCATTATTTATATACTATTAACTATCTACCAAAACAAAAAGTTATTTTAGCTGCAACAAATGGTGGTGTTTTTAAATCAGATAATTTAGGCGTTACATTTTATAAATTAACTAATGAAACAGATATTCCAATAATAGATTTTGCCATTGATAAGTCAGATAAATCATTGAACCAGATAGCGGTTGCAATATCAGAGGATAACCGCTATTTAATTAGTGAAGATGGAGGAAAAAATTGGAAATTATCATTATTCCCAGATGGAATTGGGAATAAAATAAGAGAAGTTGACATTGTTGATGGTGTAGTATTTATAAATGTAGATGGTCAAATGATTTATTCATCGGTTGATGGAGGTTTAACATGGCATCGTCTTTTATCTAATAATAGTTATGCATTTCGCAACTTAACAGCATTTAATAAAAATATAATTGCATTTACTGGATATAACAATGCAAGAAAAATATTTTATTCAACTGATGGTGGAGAATCATGGGAAAGTAGTCCGTTCTCTCATAAAATTAGTTTTAATTCCCTACAGATTATTAATGAATCAACTATAATTGGATGTGGTAGGTTTAATGATTCACATTCATCACGTGGTATGATTTATCTATCAAGCGATTATGGTAAAAATTGGCGTGTAATTGACTTTGAAAGAGAAATACAAAATATTACGATGGTAAATAATAAAAGAGGATTTGCACATTCTCGTTATAAACTTTATAGAACAGAGGATGCTGGTTTAACATGGAATATAGATTTAACATCAAATGATTTTTATCGCAACTACTCTAACTTTACATTTTATGATTCACTTAATGGTTTAATGAGAGTGGGGTACTATTTCAAAGAAACAAAAAATGGTGGTAAAAGTTGGAAGAATACGAATAAAAACTTACCTATTTGGGGCAGATTAAAAAAAATGGAATACAATAACCATGGTGATTTATTAATTTTAGGAGATGATGGAGGTTTTGTAATTAAACAATCAGATTTAAATATTCCAAAAAATAATCTTAGTAAAACCACTAATATTTCTTCAACTACGTTAGAGCAAAACTACCCAAATCCATTTAATCCAAGTACGCTTATAAAGTACACTTTACTAAAGCAGACCTACGTAACGTTAACTATATATAGCATATTAGGAGAGAAAATTGTTACACTAGTAAATGAAGTTCAACAGCCAGGATATCATGAAGCCTTGTTTAATAGTAATAGTCTTTCAAGTGGAATGTACTTGTATGTTCTAAAAACAAAGAGTAAAGTATTATCAAAAAAAATGTTACTTGTGCGTTAAACCATAATTGTGCAATAGAAAATTTATCGTGACGGATTAACACTATTAACGGGATTCAATAACTTTCCCCTCTTTTCCATCAAAAAAGTGTAAGTGTTTTAGGTTAATTAAAAGTTCAAGATTTTGATTAACACTTAAAACCTCGTTGTATTGAATTCTGGCAACCATTTTATTTTCACCAATCTTGAAATATATTATTGTTTCATTACCCATTGGTTCAACAACATCAAGAGTTACATCTATTTTATACGAATTTTCATTAGTTAGTTTTGCTGGAGTAATATTTTCAGGTCTTATACCAATTGTAACTTCTTCATTAATATACTTTTTTAAAATCTCTTGCTGTTCTGTTAAAAGTGGAATTTTTACTAACTTATCATTGCTCACGAAAAACAATTTGGAATCGGAAACAATTTTGCCTTGAATAAAATTCATAGCTGGGCTACCTATAAAACCAGCAACAAATTTATTTGCAGGTTTATTATAAAGATTCATAGGTGAATCAATCTGATTAATTATTCCATCTTTAAGTACAACAATTTTATCACCCATAGTCATAGCTTCAACTTGGTCGTGCGTAACATAAACAATGGTGGCTTCTAATCTATTATGCAGTTTAGATATCTCTGTTCTCATCTGCACACGGAGTTTTGCATCAAGGTTACTTAAAGGTTCATCAAACAAAAATATTTTCGGGTTGCGAACAATAGCTCTTCCAATTGCTACTCGCTGCCTTTGTCCGCCAGATAACGCCTTCGGTTTTCTTTGTAACAGTTCACCTAAATCCAAAATTTCAGCAGCGTTTTCCACACGTTTTTTTATTTCTTCCTTTTTGAATTTTCTGATTTTTAAACCGAACGACATATTCTCGTAAACAGTCATATGCGGATAAAGTGCATAATTCTGAAAGACCATCGCAATATCTCTATCCTTTGGGCTTACGTCGTTTACTAAATTATCATCAATAAAAATTTCACCATCTGTAATTGATTCTAATCCTGCAATCATCCTAAGAAGCGTTGATTTACCGCAGCCGGAAGGACCAACTAAAACCACAAACTCCTTATCATGAATTTCGATATTAACACTATTTACAGCCTTAACTTCACCGTCATATATTTTTGAAACATTTTTTAGTTTTACTTCAGCCATTTTAATTCCTTTAATTTATTACTTTCATTATCCAATGATTATTTTAATTGTCTTCCAACTATTAGTCTAGCAATTATAAATGTTCCATTCTGTCATGTCATTCCCGTATGCTCTAAGCGGGAATCTACTCTATAGCAACAGATTCCCACTAAAAACGTGTGGGAATGACAATGCTACTTTTAGTATTTCCACTGACTATAATTGCCGATTTAATCTTCATCACTTTATAGTATAAAATATCATATTTATTTATTGAAGTAATAGTAGTTTTTTCGTTTCAGAAAAATCATCTGTTTTAAGCTGCAAAAAGTAGATACCACTTGATAATTCATTTCCATCGTTACTGTTCGAGTCCCAGCTGAGAGAGTATCGTCCAGGCTTTTGAACTCCCGAGAATAATGTTTTTATTTTTCTGCCTAATATATCGTAAATAATTAGTTCGGTTTTAGTTGTAGAGTTTATGTGAAATTTAATATTTGTCTGACCATTAAAAGGGTTTGGGTAATTCTGCATTAATTTTGTTTCTTTCGGAATATAATTCTTTTCTTCTTCAATGCTGGTTTTAATATCATACAGAATCTCAATTTCCTCTAAGGTAATTGCATAATCGAAAATTCTAATATCATCAAGAGTTCCCTTAAAATTATACTGGCTATTATCGGGTAGTACTTTTGCAATTGTAAAATCAATATCGGTAGTATTGATATTTCCGGAGAAGTTAGTAAACGCATCCAACTCACCGTTTAAATATAATTCCATATCAACACCATTGTAAGATGCTGCAATAAAATATAACTGTTGTTCCTTAATAATTGTCTCTGAATCTAAATCTTTAATTCCGGTATTTGTGTTGAGTGTCCATCTAACTCTGTTATTACCGATAGATATTTTCCAACGGTTTTCCCAGTTACCGTGCGAGAGGGGATACATCTCACGATCATAAAGTTCATTAGCTTGTAACCAGAAACTGACGGAAATAGAGTTTTGGAAATTTAATAGCGGGTCATTTTTAACAGAAATATAATCATTCTCACCATCAAATTTTAGTGCACTGCCACTATTGCCAAAACGGTCTGAAATAAATTTGGCACCATAATTTATTCCATTCAGTAAATTTCCACTAACATCAGATACATCTCCGTTGAAAGGAAAGAAGGCAATTAGTTCGCCGGTTTGAATATTGGATAGGTCTCGTACCATAACTTTTATACTATCACTTGCTGAATTATTTTGATTATCAGAAACTTCACATTTAATAAAATAGTTGCCTTCAATACTTGGGGCAGTCCACTCTATTTTTTCCCCACTTCCGGAAATAGTTCCAAGTTGTGATGTCCAATTATATGTAAGATTATCACCATCTTCATCAAACGCAAAACATTCAATTTTGCTAATTGCTGATAAATCCATTTTTCTTGGAGCAGCTTTTATTCTTTCAATTATTGGCGGATTATTGATTGTGTTTACAACTTCAATATTAAGTTCAACTATATTGCTCGTTGTTGTACCATCATCAACAAAACATTTTATATTATAAACTCCTGAAACATCAGGCGTATTCCAAATTATTGTTGGAGTATTTTGTTCGACTGATTCTCCATTTATTGTCCAACTATAGTTAAGGTTATCTTCATCAAAATCAGTTGCTGTGCAGTAAAGTGTAGTGTTACTGTTAACGAGAGGAGTGTTGTTATCTGATGCCAATGCTTTTATTCGAGGAGGATAATTATCAACAGTTTGTCCTGAATTATAATCAACAACTACACCGTCAATTAACATTTTGTGCAGATCAAATTCAATTTCTCCTCCTGAAGGTGTAAGAACAAGAAGGAGTGCAGAATCATCTGGAATTTGAATATTTATTAAACCAGAAGCATTACTGGAAATAAATACGTTTGATGCTGCATCATATAAATCATAAGTTCCATTGGGCAGTTCAAATTGAATCTCTTTTGCTTCCGAAAAAGGATTGTAAATCAGATACGTTGGATAAGCAGGTTGATGAAAGTAATCGGTTTTTAATAGGTCAATTTTTAAGATTTTTTCTACGTTAGTTGTTTCAATTATACCTCCTAAAATTCCAACATGAGAAGAGCCGTATAAAGCTAAATTTGTAGCAGCCCAACCACCAGTAATTGCATCCCCAGTAGCGTAAGGCGATAGGTTATATTTGTTTTCTCTTATCGCTTCGTAGGCAATGTATGAGTTTGGATCATAAACTTGGGACCAAGCCTTACTATCCTGATTGTTATCTGGTAAATATTTTGAATAGAAGAGACGACTTGCATTAGCTGCATTGAGAATCCACTTTCCAATAGTTCTGGCATAACGGTCATCATATCTTACTAATGGTGCTAAAGTGCCAATTTGTTCAAATGTATTCATCAAAAAAGCATAATCATTTACACCGTTTACTTCTCCAATCAATCCATTAACCTCGTAGTTGCCCCACTTTCCTAAAATTGCACCCCAATTACGAAGAGTACCAACATTAAAACACCAACTCAGAATTTTATGAATATCATATCCGGTTTTTAATTCAGCATTCATTCTTGCAGCTATATATGCACCATAGGCAAGCTGAAGTTCATAACTCGGGTTTTCTGATAACCCATCTAAAAATTCGAGTGCCCACTCAGCCCCTATCCTATATTTTTCATCCCCAGTTTCAGAATATGCATTATAGAGCAGCCAGCTAATTGCTCCGGCAGCTTCCGGTTCCAAGACACCACTCGAATTTCCAGTCATTGAAGATAGATACCATCCACGATAATAGACGAGGGCATTTCGCCAAGGGGTTGTGCTGCTGCTCATATTTGTTATAGCTTCTAACCATCTATCTGCAACTTTTCTAAATTGATAATCAAAATCACCAGTTCCCGGATATTGAGAGTATAATTGATAGAAGAAGATATTCGGCATAGTATCATACCAAAAATCATTGCCACTGGTTGAGTTTGGGCTGTTTAAATAAACATCTTCCGAAGGACGATTATTGAAATACTCTTCACTCATCAACACCCAGTTTTTACCAAATTGGTTGCTCTTATCAACACCGGTTAGAGTAGCCCCAACTACAGCGGGTATTATGTTAATAGCCTCTCCGTTTTGCGGGTAATTTGTTCCAACATACGAATGTAAGCCAAAACTATTATGTGCAGGATAATTAATTGTATTTGTATTAATAAATGCCAATGGTAGATATTGCCCAACGGCATTCAAGTCAAATAGAAGTGAATCATATCCAATAGTTATTTGTTTCCAGTCCAGCATTTCGTATGGTGAGGGGATATTAGGCATCAGTTCGACTCGAGCTATATCTATCTGTTGAGCAAAATTCATCTTCCCCAATGGAATAATAAACGAAATAATAAAGTATTTTATAATAATTTTACTTATTAACATTCTATTAAAACCTAATTTAGTATTTGGTCTCTAAACACTATTGTACCAATTCGTTCAAAATGTCATTTACATTTACAATTGCAAAACTGCTTGCGTAATCGGACATTGCATAGGGGATGATAACATTATTATTATGCAGTGCTCCACCGCAGCTATAAACAACATTAGGTACATAACCAGCGCGTTCTGTTTCGTCCGGACTAAGAATGGGTTTATCAAGCCTACCAATAACTTTACTTGGGTCATTTAAATCAAGAAGAAAAACACCAATAGAATACTTTCTAATTGGGCCCACTCCGTGAGTTAAAACAAGCCAACCTTTCTCGGTTTCTATTGGGGAACCGCAATTTCCTATTTGGAGTAATTCCCAAGTGTATGCTGGTTCTTGGATTATCTCTTTTGAATTCCAATGATATAGACTATCAGAAAACATTATATAATTACTTTCAGCATCCTGACGCCCCAGCATTACATACTTGCCATTAATTTTTTTAGGGAATAACGCCATTCCTTTGTTGAATACTTCTTTACCACTAAGTGTACTTATTTTGAAGTTTAGAAAATCGGTTGTTTCCAAAAGTTTCGGAGAAATGTTCTTACCGTCATACGCAGTATAGGTTGCATAATAAGTTACATCACCGTTTTCATCAGTAAATGTTACAAACCGAGCATCCTCAATTCCGTTCGATTCATCGGGGGAATATGGGAAAAGTAATCTTTCAGATATATCCATATCTGATGAGAATGAACATTCATAGCTTGAATTTAATAACGTTTTAACATTTGGTGAAGTAACAAAGTTAGAATGTTCTTCAAGTTTTATGTTTGTGTTCTCATCTATTACACATGTACGAAAAGTAATTGATGAAATATGACCCTCTCCTGTAGCTCGTAAACTAAGTACAAATCGTTCACTACCCTCTGGCATTCCTGATTGATCGGGGTGCTTCACCATAGAGGGATTAAATAATGCAGCAGCCTCTATAGAGTATTCCATCGTGAAATAAGAACCAATTAATAATTTGCAATTGATGTTTAATGATTTATTTTGTGCTACATGCGTTTCAACTTCTGCAAATCTTTCTAATAAATACTCCTTTAAATTTCTATGCCTATTTCCAAATTCAATAAAAACTCTTTCCAATTCTTTTTCAATTTCTGCTTCGCTTAAAGAGAGAACTGAATTAATAATTCTCTTATTCCGAGAATCACTAAGTGGTCCAAAAGGACGGAGGATTACTCTTTTAATATCTGGTTTTAATATTGTATCTGTTCTTTTAATATTCATACTTGCCTTTAGTTATATACTTGCTTTAATAATTTATTTTGTTCCGTTTTGCTCAATAATTTTATTGAGAGTAAAAATTGAAATATCTTCTAATTTAAGTCTCTCTACTTTTTCACCAATTGCTGTTAGCTTCTTATTCTCATTGGGTAAAAGAATAAATCCTCTATCACTGAAATTGATATTAGTGCAATAAAGGTCAACAAAGAAAGCTGGTTTGTCGGTAGTTAAAGAGATGTAGTGATTTCCATTTTCTATTATTTTTTTTATTTCAATTTGAGGTTTACGAAGTTTAACATCTTTCCATCTCTTCTCGGTATAAAAATCTCGATTAATTATTTCTTTAGTTTCATCATATAAAGTTGTAACAGCTATCCATTTTCCTGAACCACCATTAATATTTTTCAATGAAATTTCAGTAAAAAATCTACCATTATTTTCATCAATATTTATTATGTGTACTTCTTCGTTAAGCAACTCACCAGTAGAAGTTTCATAAAAACATATTTTTACAGAACCTGAAAAAGTATTTGGCGAACTATTTAACAGAGTTATTTCTAATTGCTCATTATTTTTTTTAGTACAAATAATTTGATGCTTAAAAACATTTTTAACAAAATGATATGTCATCTTCGGACTATTTTCGGAATCAACAAGAGACCAGCTTGATACAGGCCAAACATCATTGAATTGCCAAATTATAGAACCATTTGTATTTGTGTTTACCCGCCAATGTTCAATACAAGTTTTTAATGCCAACGCTTGGTTAAGCTGTGTAAGGTAAATAAAAGTTTCCCACTCTTTTACAACTGGAAGGTGATTCATCAGAAAGTGGAGCAGCCGTATCATACCTTCAACTTGTTTATTGTGAAACTCGAAAATGGGGCTTTCAATATTTCGATGTTCGGGAGAAATAAATTTTTCAAGAGTATCTAAATTAGCAGGTGCTTGGAACCCAAACTCAGAAACAAAAAGAGACTCATCTTTAATCACAGCTTTGTAATCAATCCACTTACTCCAAATATCCCATTGGTGAGTATTACCACTTAGCTGGGAGTTCGGGTCATCATCAAAACCGAATGGTGACGACTGCCAATAAGGACGTACCGGATCAAGCTCTGCAAGAATATCAGGGATAATGTGATGATAAATATTATACCCAGGCATTTCCTTAATCGGAGTTGATTGTTCATTAAACCAAATCCATTCATTTTCATTATTGCCGCACCATATTGTTAGAGAGGGATGGGTTTGCAATCGTTCGATATTCCACGATATTTCTTTTTTAATGTTCGAGATAAACTCATCGTGTTCAGGGTATGCAGCACAGGCAAACATAAAGTCTTGCCATACCAGTAATCCAAGTTCATCACATAATTCATAGAATAAATCATCCTCATAAATACCTCCACCCCATATTCGCACAAGATTTATATTTGCATCTTTTGCCATTTGTAGTAAATCTCTATATTTGTCGGGACTCACTCGTGGTAAAAACATATCAGCAGGTATCCAATTAACCCCTTTAATAAAGAGGGGATTATCATTTACTACTATTTGAAAATTGGCTTCTCCATTATTTTCAAGTTCTAACTCTATTGTTCTAACACCTACTTTTTTAGTTACAGAATCAACTCTATTATTTTCACTATCAAATAAAATAATTTCAAGATTATATAAGTCTTGCTCCCCTATACCATTAGGCTGCCACAGTTTAGGATTTTTGATGCTGAACTCGAGTTCATATTTTTTATTATCAGAAACCTGTAATTCGTGATGAAAATTTTGTCCAGAATTTGATAAAACAATATCTGCTTTAAATTTTTGGTTAACCGGTAATTTGAACGAAAGCCTAACAGCAACTTTTGCAATATTGTTTTCAATTTTTAGAGTATCAAATTTAACACTCGTGATAGTTGCTTCACCCTCTTGAAGTAAATATGCTGGACGCCAAAGACCCATTGTAGGAAACGTTGGTCCCCAATCCCACCCAAATGAATATTGAGCCTTACGGATGTAAATCCTTTCTGTATTTATTGCCGAAGGTAACTCACCATATTTTGCTTCAATCTTTTTTGCATAATTTATAGGGGACTCGAATAAAATTTTTAATTCATTATTCTTGTGCCGTATTACTTCGGTTACATCTAACTTATATTGTAAGAACATATTTTCTGTTGTTCCCACTTCTACATCATTAAGCCAAATTGTTGCTTTGGTGTCAATGCCATCAAAGACTAAAATTGCTGGTAACTCTGAGTTAAAATTATCGGGATAATCGAAAGTAGTTTCATATACCCAATCAGATTTACCAATCCACTCAAGACTTAATTCATTATCGTCTTTAAATGGTTCGTCAATTAACTTGGCATTCAGCAAATCCGTATGAACAGTACCTGGAACTGATGCTTCTATCCATTCGTCAAGTTTTATATCTGGAATATGATGTTCATTTGAATCATTTTTAGATATTCGGAATTGCCAATCTTTATCTAAATTAAATATTGTTTTCATCGTATCTCACTAAAAATTTATGTAACTATTTAAAATTACTCTTACTAAAATTATTAAATACTCGTTTTGAAATTGAGTTTTGTTCAATAGCAATAATTGTTAACAAAGCTTCAATTGTAGATTCCGCACCGGAGTTTAGATTTATATTAGTTTCACTATTTATTCCGTCATAACACATACCATTCTCATTATTGTACATTTGTTTTTTTGCTATGTTATTACCGAGTAACCACGCAGCAATTACACCAGCTTGTTCTGCATATACAGTATCGTTGGTAACTTCGTAAGCCATCAAACATGCATATACCATTGGTCTAATACCATAAGCTATTTGTGAGAATGTTTTTTTATTTGCAGCAATAGAAATATTATTCTCTGTGTTAAGAGTAAATTCATTCAGATAGTTATTATCTGTTAAATAATTATAGAAGTGGTTAATCTCCAACAATGCTGCATCTTTAGCGTTATTCGAATTAGAAAATTCAAACGATTTTAACAAAGCGTATGATTGTAGATTGCCATAAGCATGCCACAGATTTTGCCAACTTAAAAATGCACCGAACGGAAATGTTTCAGCATCGCCTGCTTGCATCAGTAGTATCCCTTCACTTAAGTCTTTTATATAATCCGAAATAATAGAGTCATTTACAGATTCGGAATAGGAAATAAGACCAATCAAAAGGAGAGCAGCTTGGTCAGATGCAGTTTCCGATGGAAGCCAAGTTGGTTGCAGCAAACCATTTATTACTCTCGTTTCTTTTGTTACAGGCAAATTAGATTTAAGTACAGTTATTACTTTACTTAAAGAGTTATTAATCACAGATGCAAACTCAACATCTCTATCTTGAAAGAATTGATAACCATCCGATAGAGCAGCAATAGCACGCCACGTCCACCAATTAGGTTCAGCAACACTTGTTTTAAAAGTCTTATTTATTGAGTAATCACCCCAGATGAAATTGTAGAAGTAGCCATTATCTGCCTGCATAAATAACAAAAACTGGAGTAGTTTTTCTGCTTTTTCGTAACTTGATTTTTCACCGGTTAAGTCGAAATGTTTCATATAAAATTGAGCTGCACGTGCAGCATCATCAACACAGGCAGTACCTTCATCATCATCATCAATCCATTTGTACTCTGGATAGTCACTATAAATATGAATGATTCCCATCGATTTTCCAGATACATTAATTTCTTGATATAAATAATCGAGGTGAGAAGTGTTTATAATTGATAACGAACTATTTTTAGATTGAGCTTCACAAGTAAATGAAGCAGCTAAGAAAATTATTATGCAGTAATATTTAATTTGAGTAATCATTAGTCTTTTATCCCGGTTGAAGCCATACTTTGTATGAAGTGTTTTTGAAAAAATAGATACGCTATTATAATTGGTAGTGCAAGCATTACCGCCGCTGCAAGTTTAACCCCAAGCTGCGACTCGGCTCTGCCCCCTACAGCAAAGAGAGTTACTAACTGCGGCATTGTCATTAAGCTTTCATCACGTATTACAATTAGGGGCCAGAGTACTTCATTCCATGAAGCCATAAAAGTAATAATCCCAATTGTAACAATTGCCGGAATTGAATTGGGCCAAAGTATTCTGAAAACAATTTGGAACTCGCCCAAGCCATCTATGCGTGCAGCATCAATTAAATCTTGCGGAATTGTTTTAAAATATTGACGGAACATTATTATTGATAAAGCATTAATCAAGTATGGAGCAATGAGGGCAATGTAAGTATCAACCCACCCTAACTTAACCATAATAATATATTGCGGAATTAATGTAATTTGAAATGGTAAAGTCATTGTGAAAATTATTACATAAAAAATAAAATCTCTTCCCTTAAAATGTAAACGTGATAACGCATATCCAACCATCGACCCAGTTATCAGTACACCGGCAGTGATAGAGCATGCAACAATCATACTATTTACAAATGCCCGCCCGATAGGAATTTTTTCAAACATACTTATATAACTGCGGAGTGAGAAAGAAGATGGGAGTGCAAAGAGATTTCCAATTTCACTTTCAGGTGCAAGGGATGCACTTATCATCCAAATAAACGGATAGAGAAATATCAGAGCAGCAACAGTAAGAGCAATATAAAATGCAAACTTTTTCATTATTCTGTTAATCCTTTTCTATGAACTTTTTTTGAAGAATAACTACAAGCAGTATTAGCATAGCGAAAAATAAACCAAGTGTTGTAGCATAACCCATGTGGTAATAAAAGAAGCCTTGTTTGTAAATATATAACACAGCAGATATTGTACTGTTCAATGGACCGCCGCCAGTCATTATATAAGGTTCAATAAATAATGAAAACCCGCCAATTGTGGATAAGATAACAACCATAAAAATAGTTGGGTTTATCATAGGTAGTGTAATATGGAAAAACTTTTGCCAATGTGTAGCACCTTCAAGTTCAGCCGCCTCGTAATAATGGGGTGGAACGGTTTGAAGACCAACGAGAAACAAAATAATGTAAAGCCCTACATTTTTCCAAGTTGCCATTATTGCAATGGATGGCATTGCCATACTGGGGTCAATCAGCCACCCAACTTTAGGAAGCCCTACACTTATCAGTAATCTATTCAGCAGTCCTGAATCGAAACCATATAGCTGCTGCCAAAGCATTGTTACGACAACACCCGAAACAATAACAGGAAGAAAAAATGCTGAACGATAAAATCCCTTAAATTTAATATTCTGATTCAATATTTCTGCAATAAAAAGTGCTACAATAATTTGAAGTGGAATATGTATAACCAGAAATATTAATGTATTACCAATTGATTTAAAAAATACTGCATCTTGAAATAATCGGAAATAATTATTTAAACCGGAAAACTCCATAGGAGAAATTATATTCCATTTATGGAAGGTTAGGAAAACGGAAAAGATAACAGGGAAAGCCACGAACAATAGGAAATGCAAAATGTATGGCGATACAAATATATAGGGTAATATTTTATTTTTGGTTATTCTGTTTTTCATTTTACCAACTAATCAAGTAATAATAAATTAACAGCATCTGCTGCATCTCGTATTGCTTCTTCCGGAGACTTTATTCCATACACTACACACGCTTCGTATTCTTGAGATATTAAATCGAACACTTCTTTTAGTGCCGGGTGTATATCTGTACCTCTTACATACTTTGCTTGTTCTGCAAAGATTTTCATTTTTGAATTACTATTAAAGTATTCTTCAAACAATGGGTTTTCCTCAATCTTTTTTCTTCTTGGTAATTGATTTGTCAATTCTAAAAACTTTAAATCATTCTGCTCGCTTAAAGTGAATTTTATAAAATCGAAAGCCAATTGTGGATTTCTGCACGTATTGAAAATCACAATATTTTTTGGGTCGCAGTAAGTATAAGTAGGTCCAGTATGGTTATCCGGCACAGGCATGTTTTGAAAACCATACTCAAATCCTTTTGGTTTGAATTTTTCGGAATGAGCTATTTCCCAAGGACCAGTAAACCTTGTAGCAATAACACCAGTAAGAAAAATATCCTGCTTAGTTGATAATCTTTCACGCGAAAAATAATTATTATCGTACAGCGTTTTCAAAAACCTAAAAACACCCACGGCATGCTCGTTATTAAATACCGCTTTGTTATTCTCAATCAAAGAAGCACCACCGGAAGCTGCAAGGTAGAGGGGATAGAAATCGAAAAACCGCTGCCACCAAGTAACAACTACTTCCGAATAACCGAACCATCTATCAACGTAACCATCGCCATCACTATCTTTCTGATAAAGTTTTGAAGCTGCGATGAATTCACTATACGTCTGCGGAGCTTTTGATAAATTAAGTTCGTTAACAATACCCTGATTATATATCATCATAATTGGATTTATCTTCCACGGAATTTGATAAATATGCCCATCAGATGATGTTACTTCTGCAATTGTTGCACTGTCGCATCGTGCATTTATAAAATCCCAGAAGCCAGCCAATGTATCAAGCGCTACTAATACACCAGCTTGACCATATATTTCAACATCTCCCTGCCACATGTTTGAATATATATCCGGTGTGGTTTCCCCAACAACTGCTGCGAGAATTACCTCTTCACTCGATTGTCCCTCTGGTACTGGCTGAAATTTAATATGTGCAGGTTTGCTAATTTTATTCCATTCTTTAGTAATATATTTAGCAAATATAATTTCTTCCGGATGGTTAGAGCTCCAGTAAAGAAGTTCATTTTCACTTCTCTTATTTCTGGAGCATCCAATATTTAGAGCAAATAATAAAATTACAATAATAATTTTAAATAATATTTTAGTGATAATAGTCATAATATTTTATTCATTTCCTTTACACGGATTTTCATTCGGATAACAACAAAGTACAATATCCAAATATTCGATACCGCAAAAATATGTGCAAATTGAAATATTTTTAACTGCACACTTGTGTTTATTAGTTCCATCAAATTTATTCCAGGGGCATTGGTCTTGCTCCCACGAAATATTTTTTATATTCGTAGTTAGGTCAATATCCATATTTGCACCATCAAGTTTCCTGATAGACTCGCTCATTCCCAACTCTCCCAATCCCTATCAATAGTGGGGTATGGCATTCTTGGAATCAGTCCTCCTTTTTTAACTGTAAAAATTTCAATTGCAGTTGGGTCATTTTCTGATGAAACTTGAATATTATTTAACAGATTTTCATTGATTTCAATTTTATATTTTTGCTTTAAATTAGCCACTAACCTAAATATTTTTATCGACAACTCTTTTTCCATCTCTTGAGTAATTTTATCTTCTCCGCTCTTATCTAATTTACCAGTCGCAATTTCTTTATTTTCGATAAGAATTGAGTTACCCAACTCGTTTCTTACAGCACTGTAAACTATTTTATCCTTCCACCATTGTGATTCTTCAATAACAGAAGTTTGCTTATCATATTTTCTCTCTATTGCTAAATTGATAAGAAGTTTATCTCTAACCATACGCCATACTAAATTTTCAACAGAACTGGAAAATGTTTTAATATTGGTTTTATTAAATTTAATATATTGCTCCCTATTTCTATACCACTTTAAGAATTCATCTAAAGTAATATTACCTGTATTAAGTTTAACAAGAGGAAGATTACTAATATTAGATTTATATAAATCATCAAGTTTATTAGTAGTATTTGTTAAACTCTGTTCCAAATTCCATTCATCATATTTTTCAGATGGGAGTATAAATTTGCCAAGGTATGATTTTAAAATAGTAATGGCATCACGTTTTATTACCGGATTGTGCGTAAGTAAAATGTTATGAACGTATTTATCTGAAACTTTATCCATCTTAATTTTTTTAATTGCATTCTCGGCTTCCACACGGAGCTTGTTATATTCCGTTTCTGTTGTAAAAACATTTCTCGAAGCAGATTCAAGTTTAATTAAATACCATCCATCGTTAGTGTTGATAGGGGAGGAGACCTTCCCAATTTGTAATGTGTCAATTATTTTGGCAAGAAACGGATTCTTTTTACCAAGCTGGTAGCGGTTAGTTGTCATTGAGCGATCATCTAAGAGAAGACCATTTTTTAATTCTCGATTATATAGCGTATCAAAATTATCACCTTTAGTTAATAACTCTCTCTGCTCAAATATTCTCTTTTCATCTTTAGAAAAAAGCCATTTAATTTGAAGGACTAATTGTTTTTGAATAACAACAGTATCAATTTCACTTTCACTAATTGAAATATTTTCTAAGATATCATCCCTAAATAATTCCTCTGTCATTATATCGTGATGAATAGAGTTGTACATTTCAACTACTTGTTCTAAGGTATCAATACTATTTGAATACCCATATAAGGCGAGAAGTTTTTCATTGATTATATAATTGAGATGTTTCTTTTTAGATTCTGCACCACGCTTAATAAATGCTGGGCCATATTCATAGCTATTGTAAAATTCATCAGTTGTAATCTGAATAGTATCAACTGTAGCAACAATATTATCTGCTTGGTTTAAATAATTATTAATTGATTTGTTTCTACTCTCTGAAAATGTGTAGGTTGCTGCGTAGGTTGTATTAAATCCTAATAGCACTAAAAAAAAAAGTTTATCTATTCTATACAAAATATACCACGTACCTTTTAAAAATATTATTCAACAAACTAAAACATCATACTTAAAGAAAATGAGTGTACAAATTTAAGTCTTCCAAAATCATTATATGAATAATCGAATTGAACAATGCTTTCAGTAAAGAGCATTTTAGAATTAACACCTGCACCAAAAGAAATTCCACCTTCTGCTTCATCAAGAAATAGTGATTGATAACCACCCCTTATAAATAAAAACTCTTTGAATGAAAACTCCGTTCCAATATTCAAACTTGGGTAGTTATTGTTTGGATGAATTGCATCAAGTGCAACCGTAACTCTAATGTTTTCTGTTTTAACTGCTTCAGTAGAAAGTCCTATTCTAAAAAATAATGGAAGTTCCCATTCGTCGAGAGAAATATTTGTGGGAATTTTATCGTTTGAACCTGTCTTAGTTTCATCAACCCTAATAAAATACTGGGTATCTCTACCCTCAAGTTTAAGTGGAGTGCCAAAGTTAGAGATGGTAGCACCTATTATCATCCCGCCAAGAAGGTCAGTTCTAAACAAAGTTCCTGCATCAAATGCAAATGCAGAAGCAGTCATATGCCAAATTTTCTCTTGAACATATTTTCCAGTAAACCCTATAGAGAAACGGTCGGTAAGTTTTCGCGAATAACTAATTCCTATTGCCAGATTGCCAGCACTAAAAAATTCTCCTGTTCCTTCTGGTTGGTCAATAGTTGTAACTTTCATATCATCCATCGATAAAGATGTAAAGCTAAAGCCCAAAGTACCAAATTCGCCAAGGGGTAATACAACACCGGCAAAATCAAACTTTGTATCTGCAATCCATTGTGTATGCGAAAGTATCACCTCAGTTTTTCCCAAGTTAGCTATACCTGCTGCATTCCAGAATAGGGCAGTGGCATCGTTTGCTAAACTTACAAATGCACCACCCATACCAGCAGCCGGTGCACCAACAGGAATTTCCAAAAAGTTTGCCGCTGTGGTTCCAGTTTTTGAAACATTCTGTGCATTAGAATAGCTGCAAAATATTATTACAGTAAATAAGTAGAATACTTTTACGAGATGTTTTGTTCGCATTTTAATCTCAAAATATTTTTTATTATCAAATTATTATTTCAACTCTATTGCTATTATAAATATGGGCTAAAGTTCAATGGATATGAGAAGAACCAACAAACTTTTACTCATCATTTTATTATTGCAAATTTTCCAATTTTATTTCCAATATCGGGGGCTTCAACATGGTAAACATAAATACCGTAAGCTACATCCATTCCATCACTAGAAACAAGGTTCCATGATTCCTGTCCATCATCAATAGTACTATAGTGTTCAATTGTTTGAACTAACTTTCCGCTGATTGTATAAATTCTAATAGTACATTCATTTGGTAAGTTCATAAAGTAAATACGCCGTTCACCTCTTCCTACTTGGGATGAAACTGGCTCCCATGAAGCAGCACCAGTATATGGATTAGGAACAACAGATATTTTATCTAAATCTGATTGAGCTTTCGATCTATCAAATTCTTGTGCTTTAGAGGTAAACTCAAAATACTCGCCAGTTCTAAATGGTTTGTTTGTAACAACTTTAAAAACATCTCCATACTCTGGTTCAATCTGGTCCTCATCAGCAATTGTTGTATCTTTTATAAGTGTAATAGACCAGCTTATTTTTAGGTCGCTAAAATTATTTGCTGGCTTACCGGCAGAGTCACCAAATACTAAAAATATTGCATCTCCGTTATTAAATATTTCATCTTCATTTTCATCTCTAAATATAAATTGAAAATCATCTATTCCTTCGGTCAAGTTTTTTACAATTATATTTGATTGAATTGGCTGACTGAATGAAGTTGCTGGAAACGATAAATCGCCTTGCCCAGGTTCAGTTAAATAGATTTCAAAATCAGCAGGGTAGTCAATTCTTTTTCGACTATAAGCCGGTGCAAAACGTGAATCAAACCCAACCTCAACAATGTAATTACTATTTCCACTTTCCCATTCTGTTTTATCTTTGTTAACAGTAACAAGAGAATCATTTTTGATATTAACTGAAAAACCGTGCATAACTTTTGTTTGTTCTTCATCACCGTTTATCTTAGTTATATCAATCAGCGTATCATTTGCAGTATAGTCAATCAATCTATAAGAGGGATATGGATTATTATGATAAGCTGAAAAATCTTCAAATTCAATTCGGTATGTATGGTAATTTAAAATTGAATCAGGGTCTAATACACTAATAGATAGCTTTCCAGAGCCAGGGCCACTTGAGAAGAAATTGGATATCTCCGGAGCAATGTAACCCGCTCCTGGTGTACGCGGAGTAACTACAGCTGTATTAATATCTGAGGTTATATTCCCATTAATATCAACTTTCAAAATGGTAGGTGTTTCCGATGGAGGTATTCCTTCAAACTCACCTTCTACTGTAGTTGTTGTAAAACCTTGGTCGTAAGCAGCAACAGCGTAGTAATACGTTTGCCCATTCTGTACAGTCGAATCAATAAATGAGTGTTTCAACCCGCTATCGGTACCAAGATTAAAAGCAGCTCCGTTAACATCAATAGGATGAAGTCCGTAAACACCATTCGCCAAATCGAACTGAGCTATTGGTTTTCTGAAAATAGGTTTTCCGTAAGCATCTGTAATAACTTTATTTTCTAAAAAGTTAGGCTCTGTTGATCTGTATATTCTGTAACCTTCAAAATTATTTCTCTGATAAAAAGCATCAAATGTTTTTTCCGCTCTATCTCCCCAGTAAAGTGTAACTTTTTTATCGCCAGGTATAACTTTAATTATTGGTTTATCCGGAGGTTTTGCAAATCGGTAATTTGCATTATAAATTTGCTGAACAGTTTTCTTCCTTCTAAAAACATCATCTTTGTCGATACCGAAAATCATTGCCATAGAAAATCTTTCTGTTTCACCAACCTCTTCGGTATTACCAGTAGTTGTTGAATATGTGTATCTACCCTCCATAGTAAAAAGATAACTGGAAAAGTAGTTTACAAGGTTTACACCAATTAAGGGCTGTCCGTGTGGTGGCGGTAAGTCTGATAGTACATTCCAATTCTCTTCATCTCTATTTAGGTCATATTTATGAGCAGCAAAAATTGCAAATCCTGTAAGCCCTAATTGGTCAGATTCATCTTTATCCAATATCCCGAAGTTTGGTTCGCCTTGGTTTGGTAAACCATTACCTTCAGAACCATCAGCATCAGGTCCTACGTATCCTTCATCAAATGGTCCAATGCCATCAGTGCCAACATCATCTCTCAATAGTTCAGTATCATCCCATTCGCCATCTTCATCAATATCTAAGAAACTTCTCCAATTGCAATTTTCATCAGCATCCCAATGTGGTCTCCAGGAGTATCCATAAAATTCGCGGAACTGTAATGTATCGTTTTGTACATCTCTTAAGAAAGGATCGCTGTTTGGGTCATCAATAAAAATATTTGCCTCGTTATCTCTCTTTTCATCAGTTATACCATCCATGTCATTATCCTTATGGTCGCTTGGCATTCCGGGGCTTTCAAGAAAGGCATAGGCAGCAAGACCAACCGGACTCCAATTTCCTGGGCTGCCAAATGCAACTGTTGACCATGCGTAGGAGATATCGAGCAGTACATCATAATCACCTGCATTATTAGATGAGTTATCGTGCCCACCAATTCCCCAATCAATATATTGAGCAAATAGAGTTTTTTCATAATCAGTTGTACTTGTATTTGTAATTTCATAATACCAGAAAATTACATCCTCGGCAAGTACTTGCGACCATTGAAAACCTCTTACTTTAACTTGCATCCCTAATCCGCCCCTTGTTTGGTCTTCTAAATCGGGTTTAAAATTATTGTTCAAAAAATATTCCCTATCTTCATCATCATCCATTACATAGAAGGTTTCCACATCGGCATTAAGTACACCTTTTCCAAAAAATCCATTCCAAGCACCCGCCCAATCAGTTGGTCTATCTGGCCAGCTATTTGGCCAAGTATCCAAATTATCACTACGTGCAGGATAAGTTGTGTAGGGGGCAGCATATCCTGGAAGGGGCCACCATCCGTAAGTAACTTTTGAAACAGGGTCAATACGTGTATATTCATAATAATTTGTTTCCAGCGGATGAATAATATTTCCGTTGGGGTCAGTAGCTTCTGCTTGAACTATTATTGCTATACCATCAACATAAGTCTGGTTAGTACCCTTAGGCCAAACGCCACTTCTGCTTGCTTCGTTTAGCCAATCGGCAATTTGACCAAAATTATAATATACAGTTCCTACAAGATTGCCATCCATAAACCCTTTTCTGGTTTGATTATGATCGCCTTTATTCCTATCAACAATAGATTGAGGAAACACTTGTGCTGAAAGTAAAAAAAGAAACAGACAAGTGAACAGATAGCTAACAAAATAGTTATGAAAACTCTTCTGCATGTTTAGCCTCCAATATTTCATATAATTAAAAAGCAAAAGATGCTCCAAAAATAATTTGACGTGGTGCCGAGTAGAAATCGGGTCGTGTATAATACTCCCCAATAGTATTTACACCTCTCGGTTTTTCTTGAGACCTCGTTAGTTCTAAGGTGTAACCTGCTCTACCAGTATCACCAAAAACTTCTTGTTCATTTGCAGTATCTAAAAGGTTATATACTTTTAGGTAAACAGAAAGCTGCTTTGCAAAAAGTTTGAAATATTTAATTAAGTATATATCCACATTAAAATATGTTGGTCGTTTGTCGCTATTTTCTAAACCAGTTCTTTGATTTTGCAAAGAAGGTGTGTAAGGTAACCCAGTACCTAATTGACTAATAAAACTAGCAATAAAATTTCCTGGAATTCCTGATGTAAATACAAAATTGAGAGAATGTGTCCTATCCCAATCTAAAGGAACTAATTGTTTATTCGCTTCAATTGGCGGGTTTGCCGAAGCATTATTAAAGGCATCATTAGGGTCGGAAGCGTTTCCTTTTGCAACCTGATATGTATAATCAAGATTTGCACTAAAATAATGTGTGAATCTTTTTTCAATTGTAAAAGTAACTCCTTTTACCGAGCCATAATCCTGATTAATTAATTTACTAAACTTTTTAAAATTATTTTTGATGTAAATTTCAGTACTAAGAAGATTTCTTATATCTTTATAATAACCAGTTAATGTAATGCCAAGTTCGGGGGTTAGTGCTTGCTGTAACCCAATTTCATACATAATTGTTTGCTGCGGTTCAAGGTCAGTATTACCAAGTGTGCTTCCTATGTTTGCCGGAAAATTTCCTGAAAGAGGAATTCTGAAATTTGGATTTCTGTATAGGTATTCAAATGGAGGTACCTGGAAAAAATGACCGTACGAAATATGAATAGCACCTGCATCTGTTATTGGATATGAAATACCAAGCCTTGGACTGAATTGGTATTTACTTGTTGCTTTCTCCATAAGTGAATCTGGAAATGGAGGGAGCATTGAATCTAATACTGCAATGTTATTTGGGTCTTTCAAATATTTTCCGTCAGGTTCAAAATAATCGAAGCGAACTCCTAAATTTACAATTAAATAATCAAGTTCAATTTTATCCTGAATGTAGGCTGCAATTTGATATGGATTTGCTTTGTACGTATTGAAATTAAAAGAACCTGGAGTAGGTAGAGTTGGAACATTGCCTGTAGAAGGTTCAATCACAATTTGAAAATCTTCATATTCCATATTATGATAATTAAATTCAACACCAGTTTTAATTTGATGAATATGATTTATCTGCCATGTTAAATCGGATTTACCAGTGTATGTTTGAGTATTATGATTAAATTGCCAGTTTTCTGTTCCGCCAGTAAGAAACGCATTGTTCCCAGAGTCTCTTAGTCTATCAGGAGAAACGTACCGGCTATCAAGTGGGTTTTCAAAAGCATACTGGTTAGTTTTCGTTTCAAATCTTGAGCCTATAAAATCGATAAAAGCTGCATTACTTAAAACGTGAGAATAGCTTGCACTTAAAAGAAAACTTTTCTGAAATTTTTTGTAATCACCATCCGGATTAAGTTTAAAGTTGTGATTATAATCTTTATAATCTTTATTTTGGTACAACGCATTAAGTACAATTCCACGTCCAGACCCAACCTTTATGGCAAGTTTACCTTGAAGAATATATTTTTCACTAATATTCATCGGTACAAATTTATTATCGCCAGTTGCACCAATATGCCAATCATTTGGGTCATTAGCTGAAAAATCGGAAGAGTCGGAAGGATTAAATTGCCTTTGCCCATATAGGTAACCGTTATCTGCAAGGTATCTACCAGAAATATTAAATTTCAATAATTTTTCAAGACCAGGAACGGGACCGCTAAAACTACCTTGAATGTTTTTAATATCTACTGGAGATATACTATTAATATTTGTATAAACATTTGTTCGTGAACTAACATAATCACCAGAATAGAGTGAGACCGAACCATAAAATTTATCTCCGGCTATCTTTGTTATTTGATTAACAACACCTGAAAGAGCCTCACCATACTCTGCATTAAATGTTCCTGTTAATACCTGCACTTCTTCAATTGTACTAACTTCTGCCTCTAAAGTTGAAGTGCCTGAAAAAGCATCGTTTACAGAGACACCATCAATTAAATATTTAACTTCATTTTTTCTTCCACCACGAAAATGACCATCCATAACGCCAGCTTGTAAATTTACAACTGACTGTACATCTTCCAATGGTAAAAGAGCAATTTGATCTCCACTAACTTTAGCTTCGGTTGAAGTTAAATCTTTTCTGACCATAAGTTTTTCTGCCGTTACAACAACCTCACCAATTTTCACAGATTCTTCAACAAATTCAAAATCTATTTTTGTTGTTTGATCAACAGAAATCCGCACATTTTTTATAATTATAGAAGCATAACCTATAAGGGAAGCCTTTATTTCATAAAGACCCGGAGGAACATTTATAATGAAATAATTACCATCCAAATCACTTGCAGCTCCCATCATTGTACCAACTATCATAATATTAACACCAATTAAAAGTTCGTTAGTACTTTTATCACTAACAACACCAGCCAGTTTACCAGTTGTTCCACAATAAGAAGTTGTTAAAAAACTAAATAAAAATATTGCAATAAATATGTATAATAAATGTTTGCTTTTATTAGTGAGCACTTTATTAACCTACCACTATTATTTTATAAGTAATTATAAAAAAGGGGCACATAAAATATGCACCCCTTTTTAAGGTTTTTGCTGTAACTATTTTAGAAGAATCATTTTCATTACTTGAGCAAATTTTTCTGTTTCAACTCTGTAGAAATAAATTCCACTACCAACTATTTCACCAAAGTTATTTTTACCATTCCAAACTACATCATAAGCACCACGTACCTGAACCTCGTCAAGTAAAGATACTACTTCACGTCCAAGTATATCAAATACTTTAACCGATACTTTAGAAGTTTTTGGTATAGTATAACTTATAGTAGTTGATGGATTGAATGGATTAGGATAATTTTGATGAACTGCAAAAACATCCGGAAGTTGGCTACCTGGCTCAACATCAGTAACCCCAATAACTTCAATCATTAGGTCATCAAAGTATATTGTACCAGTAAATCTTGAATAAGGATGAAGTCTTATTGCAATTGTTTTTGCATCAGCATTATCAGGAACATCAATATCTATATAGTATTGAGTCCAATCAAACGATGTAACATTTGGGAAAACAAACTGCATATCTTTCGGGTAACCATCAACAGAATTCCATCCATCATTGTTTCCATTACCTTTAAAGAAACCGTAAGTAAATCCAACTGCCCAAGTTGTAGGATACATTGCAGCAGAATCTGGAACTAAGTTATTAGCTTTAATCCAAACACTAATGCGTATTCTATCACCAAGGTTTACAGATAATGCAGAGATATCCATTTCATTACCAATAGAGGTACTGTTTAGATTACCATCACTACCATCAAGGAGCATTCTATTAGTACCAACAAAAGCATCTTGTGGTGGTCTATCAAAAGGTAAATCAAATTTGAGCGACTTCAAACCAGTATAAGCTTCTTCAGTTGTAACAATAGTGTTTTCATATCCGTGAGATAGCTCTCCATTATTTCCGCCACCCGGAGGTAACCAATAGTACCATCCGCTTGGTACACCAACAGCAGTATTCCAGTTTTGACCAGCCCAGCCAGTACGACCGTAGAGCATAAAATCATCAGCCCAAACAGTACCGGTTGCATCTTTACCACCAACAAATTTAATAATAGTTTTCCAAGAATCTTTTGGTAATATAGTTTGTCCAACATCATTAGTATCAGCCATCCAGCTACCGCTGCTTGCTGAACTCTGGTCAATATCCATCCTTGTTTCACCAATTAAAGCACCTGATGAATCATAGAACGTATATGATATATACCATTTAGCATCATCCGATGCAGGGTTAGTATTTACACCTTGAGTACGTACATAAGCACCAACGAATATATCTTGATCTTTGTTATGTACTGGCGACCAAAAATCAGCCATGTTTTCTGAAGTCCACATAGCAGCTTCATCAGTAGCACTTTTAGTAATTTTTAGTGATTTACCCATAGAGCGTGATTGGTCTGTAGCCCATTCCAAAGTAGCTCCTGATGGTTCAACACCTTTAGTCCAATATGAAGGTAATTCTCCTTCAAAACTACCTATACCAGATATTCCGGTTTGTGAGAAGAGTTGCATTGCACTTCCCATAAAAAAAGTAACAAGCAAAATGATGCTCCATTTTACTCCTCTTGAATTTGTTAACATATAACCTCCTAAGTTAGTTAAGTAATAAAGCATTATAGAATATTAGAATTACAATCTTGGTTTAGTTGATTCTCTTAATTTAAGTTCAACAGGAACTATCGATTTTTTTATCATTTTATTCTCTGAATTAATAATATTTACTAATAATTGAAGCCCTTCAATACCGAGGTCAATCTTGGGAACTTGAATAGTTGTAAGTGGGGGAGTTAATAGTGAGTTAGTTTCAGCATCATCAAAACCGACAAGGGATATATCGTTAGGAATATTAAAGTTATTATCCTTTAAATACTGCATTGCTCCAATTGCAATTGTATCATTACCAGCAAAAATAGCAGTAACATTTTTATTCTTCTTAAAAAGTCTTTCTGTAGCTTTATAACCATTTTGCATTGATAAATAGTCATCACTTGTTTCAATTAGTTTCTCATCAATTTCAATATTAGAATCATTTAATGCTTGTTTGTAACCACGAAGTCTATCAGAAATACTTGAATGCGAAATTTCTCCACTAATAAATGCAATATTCTTATGACCATATTCAATTAAATGATTTGTGGCTAATATACCACCTCGCACATTATCAATTAAAACGGATGAACATTCAAAATATTTGGGTATATAATCTAAAATTACAAGGGGTATCTTTTGCTCACAAAGTGTTTCCAATAATAATTTTGGAATTTTGCCGGCTACAATAATTCCGTCAATACTTTGTTCCAATACAAAACGAGGTAAAGAATCTCCTTTTTTGAAGTCTGATTTGGTGGTTGTAAGTAATACATAATAGTCATGTCTGTGAGCTTCAAATTCAACACCAAGGAAAATGCGGGTATAAAATGCTTCGGTTTTAAGAAAGTGGTCGCTTGTAACAATAAATCCGATATTTCCTGTTTTATGTGAAGCTAAACCTCTTGCCGAGCGAGAAGGGTGGTACTTTAATTGCTTTATTGTTTTTAAAACTTTTTTAATTGTCTCTGGCGAGATGCGTCCTTTATTATTGATAACATGCGATACAGTTGCTGTGGATACATTAGCTTTTGCCGCTACATCTTTAATTGTTGGGTACAAAATCTGCATAGTTGAACGCATTCCTTATTTGGTTAAACGATTAACTTGATACAAAGATAAGAGATAATTTTGCTTTTGTCAAATGTTTTTTAAAATTCTTTGTATTCGGCTCTTAAATAGATATATAAAGGGATACACTCATTTTAAAAGAATATAAATAATTATTTATGAAGAGATATAATAGTTAAACGGTTTATCATATTTGCCATAAACCCTATATTTTTAGAGAATAAATTGGTTTTTAGAAACAGATTGGTTGATTGGTTGGATATCTCAAAATTAGTTATGTAAAAATTATTATTTCTCACAGAGTACTTTTAACAATTTAACAATGTAGCAATAAAGAATCCACCTTCTAAGAAGGTGGATTCTTCTTTATGTTTTTAACCTTGTAGCAAACATTGAATGTATGTTCATACACCTCCATATTAGAGTGATAAGAACAATTGTTTATATTTCTCTTTTATCATTATAAAAACTAAGATAGGATTTTAAAAGCCTTGCAATTGAGCTACTAAAAATCATTTAAATAATTATTAAAAAGATTTAAGAATTTAAATAAATTAAGAGAAAATAAGAAGGGAAGTGGTTAGTTAGTGTTCCAATTCGGTTTTCATACCGCGCGTCATTAAATCGTAAGTAACTTTCATTGGGTCTTTTTCATTAAACAATATGCTATAAACTGCATTTGCAATAGGAACATCAATATGGTGTTTTGCAGCAAGTTGATGAACAGATTTACATGTTTCAACACCCTCTGCAACCATAGTCATATTCTTAAGTATTTCCGGAAGTTTATTCCCAAGTCCAATTTGTTCACCAACATGTCTATTTCTACTATGTTTACTCATACAGGTTACAATTAAATCACCCATTCCGGATAAGCCCGCAAAAGTTTCCGGCTTTGCCCCAAGCTGAACACCAAGTCTTGATATTTCAGCAATACCTCGTGTCATTATTGCTGCTTTAGTATTATCGCCAAATTTTGCCCCATCAATAATACCTGCTCCAAGTGCAATAACATTTTTCAAAGCACCGCCAAGTTCTACACCAATAATATCTGTTGATGAATAGACACGAAAATATGAATTAGCAAATGCAGTCTGAATTTCAATAGCAGTTCCAATATTTGTGGAAGCAGCAACAACAGCAGTAGGAATTTTTCTACTAACTTCTTCTGCATGGCTGGGTCCAGAAAGTACACCAATTGCATCTTCAGAAATTTCTAATACTTCAGCTATAATATGATCTACAGTGAGTAAAGTATCTTTCTCAATCCCTTTAGAGACACTAACAAAGGTTGTGTTTTTGAAAGAGAACTTTTTCATTTGTTTAAGAACGCTTCGTATAAATTGGGTTGGTATTGCTATAACAATCATATGCTGCTCATTTACAACATCTTTTAAGGAATGAGTAAACTCAATTTCGCGAGGAAGTTTTACACCAGGTAGAAAGACTTTGTTTTCATAATGTTTCTTTAGGTTTTTAACATAATGTTTATTGTATTCCCACATTGTAACTTGATGCCCGTTGTTAGCAAGTATAATTGCTAACGCCGTTCCCCAACTTCCTGCACCTAAAATTGAAACATTCATATTATTTTGTCTTTGTTTTTGAAAGAGAAATTTTGCTTTCGCTTCCGTTAATTAGTCTTCCAATATTAGCTTTGTGAGTGTACATTACAAGTACTGCAAGAAAAATTGTTAATGGAAGAATAGTACCGTAACCAGATATATCAACACCAAAAACATTTTCTCGTATAATCATAAATATTGGAACTGATGCTGCAGCAGCAAGTGAGCCAAGCGAAATGTATTTTGATATTAAAACAACAACAGCAAAAACCACTAAACCTAATAACATATCAACAGTTACAATTGATACTAAAAACCCTAAGCCAGTTGCAATTCCTTTTCCACCTTTAAAGCCAGCAAAGATAGTCCAAATATGCCCAAGTACTGCCGAGACTCCAGCAATAATTTGAACTAATGTAAAATCATCAAAAGGGGTTGCATTTGCAAATGGGAAATTTCCAAAATAGAGATGTGAGATTAAGAGAACAGCAATCATACCTTTTGTAGCATCAAGTAAAATTACAGTAATTCCATATTTCCAACCGAGTATTCTAAAAACATTAGAGCCGCCAGCATTTCCGCTGCCATGTTTACGAATATCAATTCCTTTAACTAATTTGCTCATTATTATACTTATAGGAATTGCACCAACTAAGTATGATAAAAGTATTATAACTAATAAGTTTAACATGTTATCCTTGAAAATTTATTTAAAGTACCATATGTCGATTAATTATTGAATCAAACTATTTTAATATCACAAATAATTTTGAAAAGGTCAAGGTCTGATTGTGTTGTTACCTTAAAATTTAGAGATGACCCTTCAACAATTTTAATCTTGTTTGAAGTTTTGTGGAGCAAAATAGATTCATCTGTTCCAATAAAATTATTATTATACGCTGATTCCATAGCACTAAATAAAATATTGAACTTCGATATTTGTGGAGTCTGAACATGAAAAGTTGAACTTCTATCGAGATAAGCGTTTACAAAATTTCCGCCAGAAACCAAAGTATCAGTAGCTTTAGTAGCTACAATTACATTGTCGAAAATTTTTGCAGTTTGTAAAGCAGTTTCTAAAATTTCAATTGGGAGTAAGGGACGAGCAGCATCATGCACTGCAATTATATCATTATCATTTGCATCAATATTTTTTAAAGCATTAAATACAGAATCTTGCCGTTCTTTACCACCCGCAATAATTTTAGATAATTTTGAAATATTGTAAGTGGATTTTATATTTTCAATAAGCGAGAAAAATTCGGGTTGGGCTGAAATAATAATTTCATCAACAAGTTCACTTTTTTGAAAAGTTTCTAAAGTATATGCAATAAGTTCTTTACCATTAATTCTTACATACTGTTTTGGTAAAGAACTTACGAGTCTTTTCCCAACTCCCCCAGAGGGTATTATTGCATAGGTTTTCATCTGTTTATCTATAGTTATTACACAATCAGCATTGCATCGCCATAACTCAAAAAGCGATATTTCTCTTTAAGTGCTTTCTTATAACCTTTCATCATTAAATCGTAATCGGCAAATGCTGCTGTTAGCATTAACAATGTCGATTCTGGCTGATGAAAATTAGTAATTAATTTATCAACAATTTTAAAATCATATTGCGGAAAAATAAATTTATCAGTCCAGCCAAAATCTGGTTTTACTAGTCCATCGGCTGTAACGCTTGTTTCTAAAGCACGTGTTGCACTAGTACCAACAACGAAAATCTTTTTCTTTGCTTTTTTCGCAGCATTAATTATATCAGAAGATTTCTCAGGTACTTCAAAATATTCCGAATCCATTCTGTGCTTAGTTAAGTCCTCAACCTCAACTGGTCTAAATGTTCCAAGACCAATATGAAGTGTAACAGTTGCAACTTTTACTCCTTTCTTTTTTATTTTTTTTACAAGCTCCGGAGTAAAGTGCAATGCTGCTGTAGGTGCTGCAACAGAGCCATCTTCTTTAGCAAAAACTGTTTGGTAATCATCTCTATCCTCCTTAACCGAATCGCGCTTAATATAAGGTGGAAGGGGAGTTAAACCAATTTTTTCAATTGCTTTGAAGATATCACCGCCATCTTCATTAAAGCGGACAGTTCTACCTCGCGATGTTGTATTGTCTATAACTTCGCACCATAGTTTATTATTGAAATAGATTCTATTTCCAATTCTTACTTTCCGTGCTGGGTCAACAATTACATCCCAAATATTTTCTTTTCTGTTTAGTTCTCGAAGTACGAAGACTTCAATAATTGCATTTGTTCGTTCTTTCTTTCCAAATAATCTTGCCTGCATAACTTTTGTTTCGTTCACAACAAGTACATCGCCTCTTGACATATAATCAACAACATCAGAGAATTTTTTTGTTTCAATTGATTTCTCGGCTCTATTAAGAACCATCAATTTTGCTGCATCTCTTGGTTTTGTTGGATGCTTTGCAATATATGTACTTGGAAGATTATATTTAAATTCAGAGAGTTTCATTTATACCTCTTAAATATGTAAATCTTAAATTAAAAATAATTGCGGCTGAAATTAAACAGCCGCAAAACTATCTATTGTCTTGGGTTTTTTATTGATGCTTGTGCTGCAGCTAAGCGTGCTATTGGCACACGGTACGGCGAGCAACTTACATACTCTAATCCGGCTCTGTGGCAGAACTCTATTGATGATGGTTCACCACCATGTTCACCGCAAATACCAAGTTTAATATCCGGACGAGTCTCTTTCCCTTTCTTGCAAGCCATTTCAATTAACTGACCAACTCCTTCCTGGTCAAGAACTTCAAACGGATCGTGTTTTAAAATTCCTTTCTCAATATAAATAGGTAGGAACTTCCCTGCATCATCACGAGAATAGCCAAATGCCATTTGAGTTAAATCGTTAGTACCAAATGAGAAGAACTCTGCACTTTCAGCAATCTTTTCTGCTATTAGGGCAGCACGAGGAATTTCAATCATTGTTCCAACTAAGAAATCAATCTTATCATCTCTTTCATCAAAGATTTCTGCAATAGTATCGCGAACAATTGTTTCTTGCATTTTCATCTCTTCATAAGTACCAGTTAGTGGAATCATTATTTCTGGTTTAGCAGTAATGCCTTTGGCTTTAAGGTTTAATGCTGCTTCAATTATTGCACGTGTTTGCATTACAGTAATTTCAGGATATGTGTTTCCAAGGCGGCAGCCTCTGTGCCCCAGCATTGGGTTAAACTCAGATAAGTCTTCAACTTTCTCTTTAATTACTTGTACAGAAACCCCCATTACATCAGCCATTTCTTGCTGACCTTTTTCATCGTGAGGAACAAACTCGTGTAAAGGAGGATCGAGTAAACGAACAGTTACAGGAAGGTCTTGCATTGCAGCAAAGATGCCTTCAAAGTCTTCTCTTTGAATTGGGAGTAATCTATCTAATGCAGCTTGGCGTCCTGCTAAATCTTCTGCAAGAATCATTTCACGCATTGCAACAATTTTTTCACCTTCAAAGAACATGTGTTCCGTTCTGCAAAGCCCAATACCTTTAGCACCAAAGCCACGTGCAACTTTACTATCGTTTGGAGTATCGGCATTTGTGCGAACGTACATATCAGTATGTTTTGATGTAAGATCCATTAGCTTGCCAAAGTTGCCGCTTAATTCTGGTTTAATGGTAGCAATTTTATCTTGAAATAATTCACCAGTGGAACCATTAAGAGAGACCCAATCACCTTCGTTAAAAACTTCACCATTAATTGTTAATGTTCTTGCTTTGTAATTAATCTTTAACTCGCCAGCACCGGAAACACAGCATTTACCCATACCGCGTGCAACAACAGCAGCGTGCGAAGTCATTCCGCCACGTGCAGTAAGTATGCCGTTTGCAATGTTCATCCCTTCCAAATCTTCAGGGGAGGTTTCTATACGAGTTAAAATTGAATTATCGTATTTCGCTGCTTCATCGGCAAAGAAAACTAATTGCCCAGTAGCAGCACCGGGAGAAGCAGGTAAACCTTTGGTTAATACTTTTGCAGAACTCATAGCACTCTTATCAAAGACTGGGTGGAGTAGTTCATCAAGTTTGTTTGGTTCAACTCTCATTAGTGTTTCCTTCTCATCAATCTCACCAGCTTCAAGCATTTCAATTGCTATGCGAACCATTGCTGCACCAGTTCGTTTTCCACTACGGGTTTGTAACATCCAAAGCTTTCCATCTTGTATTGTAAATTCAATATCCTGCATATCTTTGTAATGATTCTCAAGTTTCTCTTGAATTTCATTAAGCTCGTTGTAAACTTTTGGCATAACTTCTTCTAAAGAAGGGAAGTCTCTTACTCTTTCCTCTTCTGAAACTCCAGCTAATTCAGCCCAGCGTTTCGCACCTTCCAAAGTAATTTGACGTGGAGTACGCACACCCGCAACAACATCCTCACCTTGAGCATCAATTAAATACTCACCGTTAAATATGTTTTCGCCAGTTCCTGCATCACGTGTAAATGCAACACCAGTACCAGAATTAGAACCCATATTTCCGTAAACCATTGCTTGTACGTTTACAGCTGTTCCCCATTCAGCAGGAAATTTATTCATTTTACGATAGTAGATTGCACGGTCAGTCATCCAACTATCAAACACTGCCATAACTGCACCCCATAGTTGATCCCACGGACTTTCTGGAAAGTCATGTCCAGTCTTCTTTTTTACAGCATCTTTGAATTTAGTAACTAACTCTTTTAAATCATCAGTAGTTAAATCATTATCAACTTCTACACCTTTTGCTTCTTTCATTTCTTCAAGTATAGCTTCAAAGGGGTCAATATCTTCTTTGCTTTCCGGTTTCATTCCAAGAACTACATCGCCATACATTTGAACAAAACGGCGGTATGAATCCCAAGCAAATCTATCATTGCCAGATTTTTTTGCAATACCTTCAACAGATGTATTATTTAATCCAAGATTTAATACAGTATCCATCATACCAGGCATAGAAACTCTTGCACCTGAACGTACTGAAACTAGAAGAGGATTATCAGGGTCATCAAATTTAGCATTCATAATTTCTTCTAAGTTTTTTACAGCTTCTTCAACTTCAGGTTTTATAAGTTCAATTGCTTTCTCTTTCCCTTCTTTGTTGTAGATAGTACAAACTTCTGTTGTAATTGTGAAGCCTGCTGGTACTGGAACGCCAATTAAGCACATCTCAGCCAGATTGGCACCTTTACCACCAATCAAATTCTTCATATCCACTTTACCCTCTGTTTTGTTACCTCCAAAGAAGTACACATGTTTTGCATTCGCCATTTGTTTTTTCCTCCAAATGAGTTTTAGTTATTTAGTTTTTTAATTAATTATACTTAAAATATTTTGATCAAAATCATTTTCATTTTCAATATGTAAATCTATTTTTAAATAATATATATCTATATCATCTAATTCTTTCGCAAAAACTTTTAGTTTAACAAAATCTTTCTGCGTTGTAACTACGGAGTAAGAATTTGTATCATAGAATTTTTTCCTGATTAGATGAATTTCTTTTTCGTCATATTCTTTGTGATCCTTAAATACCATTTTATTGCTTATGTCAATTTCATTATCCTCTAAAACCTTCAGAAACGAGAAGGGGCGAGCAATTCCGCAAACCACTAAACTTTTTTGTCCCTTAAATTCTTCAAGGCTATAAAGCTGTTCATTCTTTACATCAATTAAACCAGATGATTTATAGTATCCGTAAAACACCTTTTTATCTCTCATTAACTTTTTATAACTTTTGGGCAATTCTCTTTTTTCAGTAAACTTTCTATTTATCAAAATAATATCTGCACGTTCTATTGCCGAAAAAGATTCTCTCATTCTTCCAAGTGGCAATGGCTGCTGTTCAATACTATTTTTTTTCATCAAAAATCTTTGATCAAAAATCAAGATATCTAAATCTCGTGCAATCCATCTATGTTGGAAAGCATCATCAAGAACTATGGCATCAACATCTTGGCTGCTAATTAGTCTCTCGGCACCAACTGCACGCTTTTCAGATACTGCTGCTGGCACTTTACATTCCTCCGCTGCAAGAACAATTTCATCACCACTCTCTTCAACCGGAAGCAATAGTTTATTTCCATCGGAGATTAGTTTATATCCTTTAGAACTTCTTCCATAACCTCTACTAAGAATTCCAACATTTATATTGTGCCTCTTCAATAGTTTAGTGATGTAAACTACTGTAGGGGTTTTGCCAGAGCCACCAACAACAATATTACCTACAGAAATTATTTTAGCATCAACTCTTTTTTGTGTAAAAAATCCTTTATCAAAAAGGGAGTTCCGCAAATTAACAATCACAGAATAGAGTACTGCAACTGGCGATAGAATTATCAATAAATATTTAAAATACTTTTTCCGCATCATCCTGTAACTTGTTTAATTCAACATCACATTGTTTAATAATTTTTGAAGTCTCATCTCTACTAAGATTTTCATCAACAAAAATTGGTTCAGAATATTTCAATACAACCTCTGAGAAAAATTTTGGAACCTCAAATTTATCCCAACTATTAAAAACATATTTTTTACTGCAAGCAACACCGCATAATACCAACGGAATTGAGGAACGCTGTGCTGTAACTACTGCACCAGCCTTCATAACTCTTGGCGGTCCCGTTGGTCCATCTGGAGTTATTGCAATAGAAAAATTTCGTTTACTATTTTCCAGCAAAGTTTCAAGAGCTTCCTTTCCACCTTTGTGGCTGGAGCCTCTCGTCACTTTATATCCCCATTTTACAAGGCTATTGGCAAGCAAGGCACCATCTTTACTCTGGCTTATCAATGCAGAGAAATTTTGACCTCGATGTAAGTACCACGGAATAAGCATTGTACCATGCCAAAAAGCTAAAACAAAATTTTGTTTTTCAGTAAGAAGACTTTCAATTACAGAATAATTGATTCTATTAACTTTAACAGATTTACAAAGAACATTTATAACACTATGAAGAAAAATGTTTCCGAGATTTCGCAGTAAATTTTGTTTTATCTCTTTAATCTTCATCTAAAATTCTAATAATTATTGCAGTAGCATTTTTTGATGCACCAGTACCGCCAAGTTGAGTTTTAATTTTACCTAACTCTAACTTCAAATTATTTAAGTCAGCTTCGTTGTTAAGTAACAACTGCACATATTCTGAAATTAACTCCGCATTGACTTCACTCTGTATAAATTCGCGAACAACAGTTTTGCCAGCTATAATATTAGGCATCGCAATGTGGTCAATTTTAACTAACCTTTTAGCAAGCAGATATGTGAGTTTACTTGTTGAATAAATAACAACAAATGGCAATCCAATAATAGCAGCTTCAAGAGTGGAGGTGCCAGATTTTATAACTCCGAACTTAGAATGCTTTAATAAGTTATAAGTATTTCCTTTCACAACTTTAGTGTTATCAGTAGAGATAAATTGATGAAGATAATCCTCATCCAAATTATCTGCACACGCAACAACAATTTGCAAGTTGTTATTGCTGCTAATAATATCGGCACTTTTTATTAACTCTGGTAAATGTTTTTCAATCTCATCTTTTCTGCTGCCAGGAAGAATTAAAAGTATCTCTTTCTCAATTCCAAGTTCATTTAAAAATTCATTTTTCAATTTGAAATTAAATTTCTCAATTCTTTCAACAAGGGGATGCCCAACATAATCAACAGATAGACCGCCATCATTATAAAATCTTTTTTCAAATGGGAAAACAACAAGCATCTTATCCACACGTTTTTTAATTTTCTTTATTCTACTTTGATGCCACGCCCATATTTGAGGTGAAATATAATAGACAACTTTAACACCCAACCTTTTTAATTTTTTGGCAATTCTTAAATTGAATCCTGGATAGTCAATAAGAATAGCTAATTTAATATTATTTAATTTTACAAAGTTAATTATTGCTCTTTCTACTTTTAAGATAAATGGAAGATGTTTAACAACTTCAACAAATCCGAGGAAAGCCATATTTTTAATGTGCTGCAGAATCTCCACTCCAGCATCAATCATATTATTACCACCAACACCAAAAAATTCTAAATCACTATTAGAGTTTTTTAGCTCGGCTACAAGTGCAGCTCCGTGCATTTCTCCCGAAACTTCACCAGCAATAATTAATATTTTGTTATTAAAATCTTTAAGCATTATTTGAAATTATCCTTGAGCATAAACTGATTTTCTTTTTAACACAGCTTGATGACGTTTCTTTATTCGTTTCTTTTCAAGCAATGGTTTAATACGATTTACTACATCCTTAAAATTCTTAAAAGGGTAGTATGATATTCTCTCTTTCTCACAAAATTTCAATAAAGTTTTTTTTGCAAAAATATAATCGACATACTGGATAGGACAAGTGTCAGAGTACCCATCACCAATGTAGATAGTTATATCGTCATCACTACTGTTTTCAATAATATGGTTTCTTTTGCAGTTTGCACATTCTTTACATTCTTCATCGGAATAGGGGAATGAAACCTTAGGACCATCCTCTGTAAAAACCATACTATTTGAATGGTAGAGTAAATTATCAAATCCGTTATTTGATAGAATCTTTTTTATATAATAATCCATACCATCACTAAGAATTGTGAGGTCTAAACTATTCTGATTACAGAATTGTACAAACTCATTAAAACCATATCCTATTTCAATTGTTTTAAGAAATTTATCAAAATCAATTGCAGTTAAGTCCGTTATTAAATCAAAAAGTTCTCTCCGCTCTTGGGTAAAGCCTATCTCTTTTCTTACCCATCGCTGGAATATTGAATATGCTTTATCTCCATCACCAAATTCAAGGAACATATGTTCCCCAACATCTTTTGTAGTTATTGTACCATCAAAGTCACAAAATATTTTTATTTGATGAGCCATTATAACTGAACCTCGTCGGTAAACCGCACTCCGGCAATTTTGGATATTCCTTCCTCTTGCATAGTAACACCATACATTGTTTCGGCATAATTCATTGTACGTTTATTATGTGTAACAATAATAAATTGTGTGTTGTCGCTAAAGTCCGTAAGTAAATTAGAAAAACGATCAATGTTTGCATCATCAAGCGGAGCATCAACCTCATCCATTATACAAAATGGAGATGGTTTTACTAAATAGATAGCAAAGAGTAGGGCAGTGGCTGTAAGGGTTTTTTCACCTCCGGATAACAAATCAATTGATGATGGTCGTTTACCTTTTGGTTTTGCAGTAATTTCTATTTTTGCTTCAAGTGGGTCAACCCCTTCTTCAAGCATTAAATCTGCCTCATCACCTTCATCAAAAAGTGACCTAAATATTTTCTGGAAGTTTACACGAATAGCTTCAAAAGTTTCAGTAAATATATTCTTAGCTGCTTCATTTATTTCATCAATAGTTTTAATTAAATCCTTTTCAGAACTGGTTAAATCATCTCTCTGCCCTGTTAAAAAGTCAAGGCGTTCTTGTTCTTCTTCATACTCAGAGTATGCTAATAAATTAACTGGTCCAAGATTTTTCAATTGCTGTTTCAATGAATGAACATCAGACGACACCTCTTTAAAATTGAATTCGCTATTATCAAACTCTTTATATTCAAGTGTAATAGAGTACTCATCACTAATGTGTTCCGTCAGATTCTCTTTCCGTAATGTAAATTCACTCATCTTTACAGCATCAGAATGTATCATATCCGATAGTCTTTGTCTTTCATTTCTATATTGACTTAAATTGTTTTCAAGCTGTGTCGATTCAGTTTTGATATCATTGAGTCTCCCTTTTATTCCATCTTCACTTGAAGTCAATTCATTCCTGATATCAGCTAACTCGTCATATTCAATTTGGTTTTCATCAATTACTATTTGAAGAGAGTATAACTCCTCATTTGTTTTTTCAATATCATTTTTTCTTCTTTCAATAGAAGTATTAATTTTCACTCTATCCTCTTCGCCTCTTTTAATGCTCTCTTTAGTATTTATAAGTTGTCCGCGAACTCTCTCTAATTCTAATTTTATCTGGTTATAATTGTTAAAGAATAAATTGAAATTTTCCTCGTTCTCTTTTTGTTCAGCCTCTTTAACTTCATAAAAAATCTTAGCTTTTTCGAGGTCAACTTTTACAGAATCTAATTTATTAGTTAAATCATCAATACCGTTTGAGAGCTTACTGGTTTCCGAAACTAGTTCATTTATTTTACTTTGTGCTAAATCAACTTCCTCATTAGCTCGCTCTTTTTTGAACTCAATCTGAGCAATTTGTTTCTCGATGTTAGTCTTTTCATTCAGAAGAATTTTACCTCTATCAGATAAACCCCGTAAATTAATTCTGGAAATATTCTCTTTAGTAGTTCTAATCTGATTTGCGATATTCTCAATGTTTGCTTCATATTTGGGGAACTCTTTCTTCAAATTTTCAAGATGCTGCTTTCTTCCAAAAAGTGTTTCATCTAATTGAGGGGCAGACCCAGCCTCAATAATACCATTGTTCTGAACAAAATCACCTTCCAAAGTAACAAAAGAGAATTTGTTGTATTTTTTATGCAGTTCAATAGCAGAGTCTAAATTATTTGTTACTACAATATTCGATAGTAGTTTGTTAAAGTAAGGTACCCACTTTGGGTCAGTAATTACAAACTCATTTGCCCATCCAATAAATAATTTTTCAGCAGAAAGTTTTTTAACTTTTCTATTTCTATCAAATTCAATTATTTTATTTATAAATCCTTTACTCTCAGTTGGCATTTCGAGCAGATAGAATGCAGCTTTCCCAAGATCGTTTTTCTTTAGATATTTAATAGCATTATTGAGTTCATCAATTTGCTCTACAAAAAGATTATTCAAAACATCTTTGAGTGCAGCATTTAATGCAAGGCGGTATTCCTCTTTGGTATTGCCCACATCTGCTATAATTGATCTTTCACCATTTGCCCACGTACTATTTTCCAATAGAATTTTAGAACCCTTTGAAATTCCTTCCAAATTTGAAATTAGAGATTGAAGTAATTCTATTTTATTATTTAAACCCGCAAGTAGATTTTTCTCTTCAAGTTCTTTATTGTATAACTCCGATAAACTATCTTCTAAATTCTCTTTCTCTTTCTCTTTTTGAACAAACTCTTCGTCAGAATTAAGAATATTCTGCTCAACTTCTGATAGCTCTTGAGTTAGTTCCTCAAGGTAGCCAACGGTCTTTGCAATATCACTCGTAGTGTTTTGGATTACTTGTTCAAATCTGCTAATCTCATTATTTATTCTATCCAATGATGATTGTCTATTCTCAATTTGGTTCTCAATATTTGAAATCTCTTTTTCAATTAAAGCAACCTTCTCTGCCTCCTCTTTTACTGCGGTTCTAAAAATTTCCAATTCTTCTTTTTTGATAGATAATTCAGATTGACTATTCTCTAAATTTTCTTCCTTCTCGGCAGAAAGTCGTTCGTAGTTAAGGAGTTCCTCTTTGTTTGATGAAATGCTCTCTTCATTTATTGTTACTTGATATTCAAATTCCTCTAACTCAGATTTATAGTTCTCTAAATTTCTTTGTAATACTTTATCACGTTCCTGAGTAACTGATATTATTCTTTGCCGTTCATGTAATTCGTTTGTATTCTGCGATAACTCACGGCGTTTGTTACTTAGTTCTTCTTCAATTAATAAAATTTTATCGCGGAATTGAATTAGTTCAGTTTCAACTTTTCTTGTATCAATATCAATTTGTTCTTTTTGAGAATCAGCCACAGCTTTTGATTTTTTTAATTCATTTAACTGCAAAGTGTAATTCGCAAATTCACGTTCTGCCAAATCAATCTCTTTTTCACGCAAAATGGAAGTTATCTGGTTATGTTTATCAGCCTTCTTTGCTTGTCGCGAAAGTGAACGAACAACTTTATCAACTTCTGCAACAATATCATTAACTCTTACCAAATCTCGTTTTACATCTTCAAGTCTTTTTAGGGTTAGTCTTCGCCGTAGTTTATATTTATTAACACCTGCTGCTTCTTCAAATAGATGCCGTCTTTCATCAGCCTTACTACTCAGGATAGTATCAATCATTTTAAGTTCAATAACAGAGTAGGCGTTACTACCCATTCCAGTATCCATAAAGAGATTGGTAATATCTTTAAGCCGACAAATATTTTTATTAAGAAGATATTCACTTTCTCCGGAGCGAAAAATTCTTCTTGTAATTGTAATTTCCGAATACTCTGTTGGCAGTATTCCTTTATCATTTACTAATGTTAACGATGCTTCGCTCATGCCCATTGGTTTTTTACTTTGCGTTCCGTTAAAAATCACGTTTTCCATTTTATCACTACGGAGCGTACTACTTTTTTGTTCACCCAATACCCAACGTATTGCATCAATAATATTTGTTTTACCACAGCCATTTGGTCCAACAATACCAGTAATGCCACGGTTAAAATTTATAACAGTTTTATTTGCAAAAGATTTAAAGCCAAATATTTCTAGTTTTGATAGATACAAATCTTCTCCGTTAAATCAGTTGAGCTTGATAAATTGAATTAATTATAAAACTTATAGTTGAATAACTTAGTTGGAAATAAAGTAGGGTCCCACCTAAAGAGAAAAGTATTAATAAAAATGTAAAAAAGTAAGCTCGCCTCAGACTAATATCAAAAATTACATAAACTCCTTTTACTATTCTCTGTAAAATCCAAACAAAATAGAGTATTAAAAATCCATAAAGATATGTGTTAATTATATCAGCCATAAATATTCTATAAAGTACCATTACCAAAGGAAGCAAAATAGTTAATGGCAGAAGTGCCCAAACAACTGTTATAAAAATATTTCTAAAATAAATTTTCATTTTAAGAAAGAAGGAAGCCAAAGAAATTATCACACTAATAATCAAAAAGAAAACTATACTAAAGAGAGTGAAAAAGAGAAAAGATTCAGTAGGGTTCCAAGCAAAATAATTAATACTGGAGATAAAAGAGGGCATTCCAAAAGAGAGTAATAATTTATCTAAAGTGATATTATTTCTAAAATAGAATAGAAGATTGCTTAACAATAATGCATGAGACCCTGATAGAATAAACATCAAAATTATAGTTGCAAATCCTGAAATAATACGATGGTCTCTAATATCTGCAAAAAAGTTGTATGGTCTTAAGAGTGCACGTGTTGCATCTTCCCTAAATTTCTTTTTCGAGTTTACAAGAATTCCCATCATCACAGCAAGAGCAAGCCCAGCCAAAATAAAAAACATTGGTGCATCATCTTTTTTACTTCCGAGAGGTATAGTAACGCGTTTATCTGTAAGCAGTTTAGATTTAATTAAGCTATAGCTTATGCGGTTAATATTCCTATCCTCACCAATTATTCCAACTTCATATTTATTATCAGAAGTGTAGTTAGTGAAAAGAGAGCTAAAATCTCCATGATAATCAAACATCGAATTAATGAAAAACCCAGACAATTTATTAGAACGGGTTAAATCAATTGTTTCTTCAAAGAATTTAGCCTGAGCTTCAAACGAAAAATTATTTAAATAACCATTAGTATTTCCTAAGTATGTAGGATATGTTGCTTCACTTATAAATATTTTTTTCTTGCTAATTGAAGTTGTGCTTAAATATTTTTCCATAGAACTTGAATTTTCAAACAACTCAAACCCATATAAATCGAGATTATTAATCTCTTTTGGTGGTATTCCAAGAAAAGATGCATAGGAAAGTTTATGCGATTTCAATTTAATTATTTTGCTTAATTGACTAATTAAATCAATCTGCTCTTGCGAATTTGATAAATATCCGCCGCCAATTCCCATTGCAAATACTGCCGGATAATTTGAATATTCTTTAGAGAATTCTTCAGTATATCTTTTTAAACGATTTGTAAAGTTTACATCATCAATAAAACAATTTGGAATCGAGTTCAAAGGTATTTCAATAAATGCTAATAAGCCAAGTTCAGCAGAAATTTCAAGTGCAAATGGATGCGGGGTCGATTTTGCAAAGCGTACAGTATTAATCCCAAGTTCTTTTATTATTTTCAAATCGTTATATAAATCAGAATAAGAAATCAACATCCCATAATCTTTGCTGGAATGAATATAGGTTACACCTTTAATATTAAAAATGTTGTTATTAAGAAATAATCCATCAGGGCGGTTTTCAAATTTAGCAAAGAGTAAGTTTTTTTTGATGACATCAATTAATGAATCGTTTTTTGTCAATTTTATTTTAGCATAATATAGGTTAGGTGTTTTCGGAGACCATAATTTTGGATTCTTAATTTTTAGTTTTAATTCCATCTCTTTTGAAGAAGCATCCAGCATAATTTTTTTATTTGCAAGAGGTTTATCATTATTATCAAAAATCGATAAATCAATTAAATATTCTCCATTACTACTCTTTTTATTAATTAATAAATCAAATTTTACATCAACATTTTTTAATCGATTATCAATTAAAATTGAGTACCTAACTACTTCTATATTCTCTTTCGGAATTATTTCTATAAAAACATCACGTACAATACCACCAGAATTTTTGGGGAATAGAAATCTTTGATACATAGGAATTGTCGTTTCCGAATCTAATACATTTGTTACTTTTACAGTAATTGTATTCTTATCATTATTGGTAAGTAAATCGCTCGGAAGCAAAAGAGAGAATGGAATATTTCCACCAGGCTTTTTATAAATTACAACATCATTTAAATAAATATCAGCAGAGTAAGAAATTCCAAGGAAGTGAATTTTAAGATTGTTTGCAGAAATAATTTCTGAAGAAAATTCTAATGATTTCATGAAGGTAATTGTTTCATCAGAAATATAACGCGAAGGTATATCTATTTCAACACCTTTGCTCACAGAATTTTCCGGAATTAGAATCCAATTATTATTAAATGGAATAATATTTCTTGTTTCTGTGTCGGAGTAGTTGGTTAAATGCTTGGGAATGTTAGATGAAATTTCTTTGATTCTAATTTGTGAATAAACAGTATTGGAAAGTAAAATTAGAGTAACAAAATAGAATAAATATTTTTTCATACTTTTAATAAAATTGTTGAATTCAATAATAAATAGAGTAAAAATCAAACAACAAACATACTAAAATAATAGTGCGAAATCAATGAAAAAATGAGCTAATTTAGTGTAAAATAAGAGGTTAGGCTTCGGCTTCGCTCAGCCCAAGGGCTTCTGCAAAATGTTTCCTTCGGAGGCTTCGCTCAGCCCAAGGGCTTCTGCAAAATGTTTCCTTCGGAGGCTTCGCTCAGCCAGGAGTCCTGGATAAAATAAAATGTAGCCACAAATAGTAGTAAAATTTATCCATTTCAAAACTCTTTCGTATATTTCAATATTAAAAATTAAACAGAAAGAATATAAAGATGAACATTGAAGAATATAGAAGATCAAAAGAAAAATATACGGAGCGATTAGAGAACTCAAAATCGAATGGATTAAAATTTACATCTGTTTCTGGTGAAGATGTTAAACCACTCTACACTCCGGATGATGTGGATGAGAATAGGTTTTTGGATGATATAAATTTCCCGGGCGAGTTTCCATACACTCGTGGAATTCACACAAATGGTTATCGCGGAAGACTTTGGACAATGAGACAATTCGCTGGTTTTGGAACTCCGGAAGATACAAATGAAAGATTCAAATATTTATTAGACCACGGACAGGGAGGCTTGTCTGTTGCGTTTGATCTTCCAACACTGATGGGGTACGATGCCGATAGTCCGCTTAGCGATGGCGAAGTTGGAATGTGTGGTGTCGCAATTTCATCACTTGAGGATATGGAAATTCTCTTTGATGAAATACCTTTGGATAAAGTTTCAACTTCGATGACAATCAATTCACCTGCTGCAATGATATTTGCTTTCTACCTTGCAGTGGCTAAAAAGCAAGGTGTCCCTTTTGAAAAACTGCGTGGTACTTTGCAGAATGATATTCTGAAAGAATATATTGCACAGAAGGAATATATTTATCCGCCTAAACCCTCGATGAGAATTATTACTGATATGATTGAGTATTGCACTAAAGAGGTTCCTCAATGGAACCCAGTCTCAGTAAGCGGATATCACATTCGTGAAGCTGGCTCTACATCTGTGCAAGAACTTGCATACACGTTGGCTGATGGTTTTGCCTACATTGAAGCTGCTATTGAGCGCGGACTTGATGTTGATGATTTTGCTCCAAGAATTTCGCACTTCTTTAATTCGCATCTCGATTTCTTTGAAGAGATTGCAAAGTTCCGTGCTGCACGTAGAATTTATGCGAAAAGGATGAAAGAGAAATATGGTGCAAAAAATCCACGTTCGTGGTGGTTACGTTTTCATACACAAACTGCTGGTGCTACTTTAACTGCACAACAACCGGAGAATAATATTGTAAGAACAGCAATCCAAGCATTGGCGGGGGTTTTAGGAGGCACACAATCACTTCACACAAATTCAATGGATGAAACTCTTGCCCTCCCAAGTGAAAAAGCTGTGAAGATTGCATTACGTACTCAGCAAATGATTGCTTTTGAAACTGGTGTTATTAATTCTGTTGATCCACTTGGTGGGAGTTATTACGTTGAATCTCTTACAAACAAAATGGAAGAGGAAGCAAATAAAATATTTGACGAAATAGATGCACTTGGTGGAGTAGTTTCAGCTATAGAGGCGGGGTATTTTCAAAAAGAAATTTCAACAGCTGCATACAGATACCAAATTGAATTGGAAAGAAAAGAAAAATTTATTGTTGGAGTAAATGAATTTGTTGATAAAGATGAAAAGATAGATATTCCAATATTGCAGATTGCTCCAGAGGTAGAAGCAAAACAAAAAGCAAGACTTGCTGCATTGAAGGCACGTAGGGATAATGTTAGAGTTGCTGAGTGCTTGAAAGAAATTAGTGAAGCTGCAATTAATGGAACTAATCTTATGCCCGTATTTATTAAAGCTGCCGAGAACTATGTTACACTTGGAGAAATGGTGGACGAGCTTAAAATACATTTCGGAATTTATGAAGAAGTTGCAGCATTTTAATAAGCATTATTGGTTTTATTAATTTCTGCAACAGACTTTATCCATTTACATTATTTGTATAGAAATGTATATTAGATAATAATATTTAGGAGAATGAAATGTCAATAATTACATTACCACGAAGTGCTGTAAAAGAGATAACTGATGAGTATATAAAAGTTGAAATCAATGAAACATTTGAAACACTAATTGAGACAGATTTAGATGTAATAAATTCAACATTTGGATTATTGAAAGGTAGAGAAATTGAACCGCTTAAATTTCAGAGAAAAATGAGAGACGAATGGAACAGAGATTTTAGAGTCGATGAATAAGTTTTTATTTGATACAAATCTTTTTATCTATTTTCTAAATGGGAATAACATTAGCAAAGTAATTTTTGAAAATATTTTGTCAAATGATGGAATTATTTCATATTCATTTATAACAAAATTAGAGCTTTTTTCATTTGATAGATTGTTATCAGATGATGAGTTTGCAATAAATCAATTATTAAATGAATTTAAGAGAGTTGACTATAATTTTATAATTGAAGGTCTTACAATTACTATTCGCAAAAAGAAGAAGATTAAAATCCCAGATGCAATAATTGCAGCATCTGCAATTTATACTAATAGTACACTAGTAACTAGAAATACGAAGGATTTTAAAAATATAGAAGGATTTTAAAAATATAGAAGGATTAAAACTATTAAATCCTTTTAATGAAAAATAGAATGTTTAATAAAAAATTCACTTTCCAATAATATCAAGTATTCATAAAATGTTTAATAATTCTAAATTATTTAGTTATGCAATTTTCATATTAGGACTTACGTTTATTATAGGTTGTTCCTCTTCCGTACCAGAAATAAGAACAACCACAAAAATATCTGAAGGAATTTATAAGGATGATATTCGTTTAAATGTAAAACAAATTTATGCTTGGGTTAATCTAATGCCAGGAGCTAAAGCACGCTTTCACGTTACAGGTTCTATTGAATTGCTCGAAGATTCTAAATTCGATTTAGAAAATGTTACAATTAAAAAGATTAATATTATTCAAAATAATAATACTATTTATCAATTTACTCCAAAAACAGAAGAGAACCTTGAAGAGAATAAAAAGTCAATTCTATTCTCTTCAATTCGAGGATTACTTTACACATCTATTTTGAAAAAAGAAAATACTATTGATGTAGAATTATTACTTAGTGATAGTTCAAACGAAATTATATATCTTATTCCGAGTGTTGAAATATCGGAGGTTCATTAATATATGGAATATGAAATATTAGGATTAATATTACTTTTGGTATTAAGTGGATTCTTTTCATCCTCTGAAATTGCTTTTGTAGTTTCAAATAAATTAAAAATTGAATTACGTGCGCGAAAAAATAATTTGCCAGCAAAAATAATTTCCTACTTTAATGAAAAACAAGAAGTCTTTTTCTCTACAATTCTAATCTCAAACAATATTGTTAATATTACATTCTCTTCTTTGATTACATTATTTTTATTCAGTGTATTAGGGTTTTCTGATATAACAATCTTAATTATATCCACATTACTATTATTAATATTTGGGGAATTAATTCCAAAATATTTTGCACGAGAGTATCCTGATAAATTTGTACTTATTACAGCAATTCCTGTTAGAATAGTTTCATTTCTTCTTTCGCCTCTTATATTTATTACTGCTGCATTTTCTCAGTTTCTTGTAAAGGCTGCTAATATAAAAGAAGAGAAAATAAGCAGTCTTTTTGATAAAGAAGATATTCAAACTTTATTGCAAGAGAGTGTAGCAACAAGTAAAACTAATTTACTTGTTGAAGGTGAATTTGATGTTATCAATAAAGTTATTGAACTTGGTGAACAAAAAATATATGAAGTTATGACACCGCGAACAGATATTGTTGGAATTGAAATTAATTCTGATATATCAGAAGCTATCAATATATTTAATGAATCCGGTTATTCAAAAATTCCAGTTTATGAAGAAAATATGGATAACATTAAAGGATTTATTCTCGCTTTGGATATGTTTAAATTTCCTAAAACTATTGAAGAAATTCGTAGAGAAATACTTTTTGTTCCTGAAACAAAGAAAAGTTTAGAACTTATGAACGAGCTTATTGATAAGAGAATTTCTATTTCAATTGTTGTTGATGAGTTTGGAGGTACTGAAGGTATTGTAACCATCGAAGATATAATTGAAGAAATGCTTGGTGAAATAAGAGATGAGTATGATACAGAAGATGATGTTTGCAAACAACTCACAGATAAGTCTTTTATTATTAGCGGCAAAATTGAGATAGATAGATTGAATGAAGAGTTTAATCTTGAAATTCCGGAAGGGGAATATGAAACAATTGCAGGTTACATAATCACTATGCTGGGTATGATACCGAGTAAAAAGAAGGAGTATAAAATTGGGAACTTCAATGTGGAAATTATTCATTCTTCAAAACAGAGGATTGAGTTATTAAAATTAAAAAGACTTTAACCTCAATCCCCTGTAAGGGATTATTAGAATAATTATTTGTAAAGTAAATCTAAACCAATGCTGCCAACTAAATTATTTAGATACTCAGATGATTTCAAATACTTTAACTCCTTTAAGGCGTAGTCCAATCTGTTTTTAATTTCTAATTCATCTACAACTTCCGAATATCTGTCTTTCAGCATAAATGAATTTAAATTCTTAATGTGTTTTTCAAATAAAGCTATTTCTTTTTTCTGCTTAGCTTCAATTCTTTCTCTATACCAGTCGCTCTTAATTACGTAATCTCTATCAAATAAATTTCTAAATCCAGGGTCATTAGTGCCTTTCCCTTCAAATTCACCATTCACCATAATATGAAGTATCGCCTTTAATGGTGGTATCGCAAACTCAATGCTACCATCAGTAAAATATGATTTTGCTATTTTTTTCTGAGCTTCTGTAATATTTTTTACTCCATCAACAAATGTGTCCATTCCTTGTATTTCTGGCTTTAATAATTCATCACTAAAAACAGTATTTGGGCTTTCAAAAACTCTTCCAAAATAATTTTCAACAAATTTGTTTGTAATTCTATATCCCAATCTACTTGCTAATATTAACTCTCCTTCATAAGTAAAGTCTTCAACCTTTTCAAGATATCCTTTCTTGATTAAAGATTCAGGGCTACGTTCTTCAGTAGATAAACGGCTCCATATTTCAGGAATCAACAAGCTGATATCGTGGTCAACTCTAACATTACCAACATAACCAGCGGCAGTTGAGAATGCATTGTGCCCAGTTAAAATAAATGAGAGCATAGCATTATTTAAATCAGTAATAGTATAGAGAGCATTGAAAGGTCCTTTGGTTAATGCACCTTCGGAACCAGCCCCAGTGGTAGAAGGGGATTTACCAGTTAAACTACTAATGAAGTCCATAAATAACTCTGGTAACTCTTGATAGTGAATAGGATTATAAACCGATAACGGACGTATGCCTTCTCCCTTCTTGTTATTTCTTCTTCCTGGAAGCACCGCATCTACTTGGTTAAGTACTGGCTTTTCTAACGGAACCTTTCTAAAAAAACGAGTTCCTATTTCTGCAACATATTTTCCAATAGGGTTTTGTATATCCAATCTATCTTGTAAGTAGCGAACATTATTAGTTTGTTTGCCATCCACAATTCTGGCATGTGCAGAGGAAACAAAATACTTCCCCTTTTTATTATTTTTGAATTCTTTAATTAAATCTTTCATTGGTTGTGTAAATTTTTCAAATCCAATTGCATCCTCAATTAAATTATAGGCATCTTTTTTAGTTAACGGTGCAAAATTTGATATAAAAGAATTTGGTGTTGATAAATCTTTTTCAGCTTGCTTATCGTAACCTCTGTGAGTTGCATCATCAGGACGTTGGAATAACCTATACTCACAATTCTTTACAAACTTTAGGCTTTTACTTTTACACGATTTACTTAAATACTCCAACCTGTTTGCTGATACCACAACCGAAGTTGTAATATCATCTTCAACTTGAATTTTTTCTGATGCAATAAAATCTTGTCGTAATTTAAATGTTCGCCAAGCACCATTTGCTTCAAAACCAACTCGCAAATAATTTGCAACAAGAGGTCTGTTATTATACTGCAATTCGTGACCCAACTTTCCGTCAACTGTATCAACACTAAAATGTTCTTTCCAATTATCACCCCATTCAGGTAAGTAAAATCGTTTAATAATTAATACAAACCCTTTAATGTATTGCGGAATTGATTCTAACCAATTATTGTATTCCTCTGTATATTCATCGTAGGATGGAGTTAGTAATTTTATAGCCGAGCCAAGTGATCTCCTGCTACTTAACAATTTTCGTGTTGGCTCTTCATCGGAATAATCAATATTTTTAATAAAACGATTACTATAATCTTTATTTATTATCTCTTCAACTAATTTAAAATCATCTTCAAAATTGGCAACAAAAAATGGTCCCGAAAGAATTGAATCGGAAATAGATTTAGAAATCTCAGACTTTCCACCACCGGAAACAGTACTTGGTTTATGACACAATGTTCCCTCTGCAACAGTTGCAATTAAACGCCAAGATGGTGCATTAGGCTTTTTTTCCATTCTAACTTTATAACCTTCCGGAAGAACGTAAATGTTTTTTGGTAAGAGTTTTATTGCTTTTTCCTTACCATTGTTAGTCCAAAACACTTTTTGTTTATTAATATCAATCTCAACATCTTCTGGCACATAAATAATATTTGGATATATCTTATCAATTCCATATCCATCCTTCTGCAAATCCATTATATCTGAATACATCTCTTTTACTTGCTCGAATGTATGATTATCTTTTGGAACTAAGTCATCATTATGAAATATTTCAGTTTGACTGTAAGATGGAAACGCAAGTGCACCACCAGCGTGTTCTTCCTCACTGTTGCCAGAAAGATTTGCAGAATATCCTATTTGGGTTTTCACCTCTTTTTTTGAATATCCAAAATAATTATCTGCAATTACAGTAACAATAATTCCTTCGTCAGTTCTGATTGTAATCTTAAAAGCACCACCATTGTTGTATAGCTCATCCTCCTTTTCCCAAAACATTCCATCTCTAATTTCCCTTTCAGAAGCATCAGAAATGTTTGGCAACCCAAGAGCCTTTTTATTTGAATTTATTAAGTGTGGAGCAAGAATTACACAGCCAGTATGTCCAGTCCAATGTTCACAATCCAAAGCAGAATCGTTCTGAGGTAGAAATGGATTTCCTGCATTTCCAAAAATGGATTCTACAAAATCTAAATTACTTACTAAATTACCAGGAGCAAAAAAACGAACTTCCAGAGATTTTTCTTTCATAAGTCCTGGAATTTCTGGTGAAACAATTGGACGCAATAATAGTGAGACAAAAAGTTCAGCTTTCTCTTTTGATGTTGAAGTATAGGGAAGACGCATTAATTCTTTAGGTGGCTTAAGAGCTAAAGATAGAAGATTTGCCGCAGCAATTTTAGGAACTGATTTTTTATCATCAGGAACTGGCAAACCACCTTCTGCAACATGAAATACACCCTTGGTAGTTCGTTTATCCTTTATCGGATTATGCAAAACACCTTGCTGTAAACGATATGATGAAATTATATCTGACTCAAATTTATGAGAGTCGGGAGCAATAGAGAGTATCCTTGCAATTCCATGTCTATCAAGTTCAAATGTATTATGAGGAAGTTTAATCTTTTCAGAATCAATAACATCAGAAAAATATTTATTTAAAAATTTCTGAATTCTATAATCTGCTGGGGATAAATATTTTGAAAGTAATCTTTCTTTCTCCTGAGAGTCGGAAATTAAGTCTTGAGCTATATCTAAAAATTTGTTCTCTTTCCCTTCTCCGTAATAAGGAAATCCTTTAGAAGAAAGTTTCAGATTAATAAATTGTATAAGACGCTTTCTATTTAAGGATATTGATTTCCCTTCATTGTTGTAGCCAAATTTTCTTTTATAATCCATATTTAATGTCCAATTTTTAATAGTTAATAATGGTGAAAATAATTATGTGGAAAAACTTAAAGTTGTTTTTTATTTAAGAATAGCAAAAATAAGTAAATAATTAATTAAACAGAATAACAATCGAAATGCCAACTTTAATAAAATTTTAGAAAATGAATATTTATTGAGTTTTATTATATATATACAACAAAAATATTTAACCAATTTTTATGGAATAAAAATTAGATTTACACTATTTTGCATAGTTCAATATTAATAAAAAATAAAAAAATATAATTTGTTTTACGAACTTCAGAAAAAAGATAAAAACTGCAAAGCGAGAGCTGGTAAACTTACTACAGACCATGGGGTAATTGAAACCCCTATTTTTATGCCTGTTGGAACTCAAGGAACTGTAAAAGCTATTGACCAACGCTCATTGAAAGAAGATATAGATGCTCCAATAATTCTTGGGAATACTTATCATTTATATTTGAGACCAGGTATGGAAATAATGGAGAAAGCTGGTGGACTTCATCAATTCATGAATTGGGATAGAGCTTTACTTACTGATAGCGGGGGGTTCCAAGTATTCTCTCTTTCAGAACTGCGAAAACTTAAACCATACGGTGTAGAGTTCCGCTCACATCTTGATGGTTCTAAACATCTTTTTACACCAGAAAAAGTAATTGAAATTGAGAGACAAATTGGTGCCGATATTATTATGCCGTTGGATGAATGCACTCCATATCCTTGTGATTATGACTATGCAAAAAAATCTAAAGAACTAACTTCCGAATGGGCTATTCTTAATAAAGAAGCTTTTGAAAGAAGTGAACCGCTGTATGGACATACTCAGCGTTTGTTTGGAATTGTACAAGGTAGTGTTTATAAGGATTTAAGAGAGGCATCTGCAAAAGACCTTATGGATATTGGCTTTGATGGCTACTCTATTGGTGGACTTGCAGTTGGGGAGCCAGCAGAGACAATGTATGAATTGGTCGATTTCACAACAGACATACTTCCGGAAAATAAACCTCGCTATTTAATGGGTGTTGGAAGACCAGAGAATATACTTGAAGCTATTGAACGTGGTGTTGATATGTTTGACTGTGTTATGCCTACACGTAATGCGCGTAACGCATATTTATTCACTTCTGCTGGAATTGTTACAATCAAAAATTCAATTTATAAAGATGACTTTACGCCTATAGATACGGAGTGTGATTGTTACACTTGCAAAAATTTCTCGAAGGCATATCTTAGGCATCTTTTTAATGCTCGTGAAATTTTAGCATACGAATTAGCAACAATACACAATTTAAGATTCTATCTTAATCTAATTAGAGAAGCGAGAAAGCAAATATTAAGTGATACATTTACAGAATGGAAAAATAAAATTATTATTAAATTATCTATAAATACAAAGGAGTTAAAATGAATTATTTATTAGCTATGGCACCACAAGGTGGTGAAGGTGGCAGTATGGTTAGCACACTAATTATGTTTGGTGCTATCTTTGCAATATTCTACTTTATGATTATTCGTCCGCAACAGAAAAAAGCTAAAGAGCGTGAAGCACTACTTAGTGCTTTAAAGAAAGGTGATAAGGTTGTAACCAATGGTGGAATGCACGGCTCTATTGCTGGACTTGATGAAAAAACTTGCCTAATTGATTTTGGCAATAATATGAAAATCAAATTTGACCGCTCGGCTATTGCGGTTGTTGAAACAAATAAAAAAGAAGATTCTAAATAATTACTCGAAAGTCCCCTCTTGAGAGGGGATTTAGGGGTGTGTTCTTTGAGCAGAAAAAAATAGAATAGTGTTATTTTAGTACAAACCCAAACACACCCCTGATGCTTCGCATCTTCCCCTCTCAAGAGGGGACTATAAAAGAAAAAACATGAAAACACTCTCACCAAAAACAAACTTTCTTGGAATTGAAAAAGAGTTTTCAGAATATGAAAATTCTAAAATAGTAATATATTCTGCACCGTTGGAAAACACAGTTAGCTATGGTTCCGGAACAAAGAACGGTCCGAGGGAAATTCTTAAAGCCTCACATTATGTTGAATTTTATGATGAAGAGAGTGATAGCGAGCTTTGCTTTGAGAAGGGGATTGCAACACTTCCAATAAGTAGCTTTGATAAATTGAAGTCGAAAAAAGCTATCGATAAAGTTGAAAGAGATGTTACTAATTTATTAACAGATGATAAATTTGTTGTTATGCTTGGGGGAGAGCACACCGTAATGCTTGGTTCTGTTTTGGCACATCACAAAAAGTATGATGATTTATCAATACTCCAATTTGATGCACATTCCGATTTAAGAGAGAGTTACGAAGGGAGTAAGTATTCACATGCTTCAGTAATGCGTAGAGTATATGAATTCAATAAAAATATTGTGCAAGTTGGAATAAGAGCTTTATGCAAAGAGGAAGCGGATTTAATAAAATCTGAAAAAATAAAAACTTTTTTCATGCGTGATATTCGCCAAGCAGAGACGAAAAAAAAATGGCAGAATGACGTTGTGAAAAATCTCTCAAAAAATGTATATATCACTTTTGATATTGATGGATTTGACCCTTCCATTGTGCCAGCAACCGGAACTCCAGAACCAGGCGGGCTTTTCTGGGATGAAACTCTTGATTTAATTAAACTTGTTGGAAAGAAAAAAAATATTGTAGGATTTGATTTAGTTGAACTTGCACCTTCAAAATTTAATACTTCATCAAATTATATTGCAGCAAAGTTGGTTTATAAGATTTTGAATTATTGTTTTTAAATATCTATTGCACATCTGAAAATACTCCATTAACTTTTGTATAGAATATTTACAAAATAATCGTTTAGATTATTTCTATCAAATATTTTGTCTCTAAATAAGACAGAATGCCTTTTAATAAAAGAAGGGAAATAAATCAAAATGGATAGTATAAAAAAAGATAATCAACAAAATTTGGAAGAACTTGAAACTCGTGAATGGCTTGAGTCGTTAGAATTTGTTTTGCAAAATGAAGGACCAGAAAGAGTTAAACAACTCTTACACGATTTGGATACTTATGCTCATGAAGCCGGAGTTGAACTTCCCTTTACTGCAAACACACCTTATGTAAATACAATTCCAAAAGATCAACAACCAAACTATCCTGGCAGACGTGAAATTGAACGGAGAATTAAAAGCCTTATAAGATGGAATGCAATGGCAATGGTTGTTAGAGCAAATAAATTAGATGCTGGAATTGGCGGACACATTTCAACTTATGCATCTGCAGCAACTTTGTATGAGGTTGGCTTCAATCATTTTTTCAAAGGGAAGGACCAAAACTCTGATGGAGACCAAATTTATTTTCAAGGACATGCAGCACCTGGTATTTACGCAAGGGCATACCTTGAAGGTAGAATTGATACAAAACAATTGCAAAACTTCAGGCGTGAACTTGCTGAAGGCGGAGGTCTCTCTTCTTATCCGCATCCAAAACTTATGCCTGACTTTTGGGAATTCCCAACAGTATCAATGGGTTTAGGTCCAATAATGTCAATCTACCAAGCTAGGTTTAATAAATATCTTATTAATAGAGGACTTAAAAAACCTTCCGATGCTAAAGTGTGGGCTTTCCTTGGTGATGGCGAAACTGATGAACCTGAAACACTCGGTGCAATTTCGCTTGCATCAAGAGAGAAGTTAGATAATTTAATTTTTGTTATTAACTGTAACTTGCAACGTTTGGATGGGCCAGTTAGAGGGAATGCAAAAATTGTGCAAGAGTTGGAAGCTAATTTTAAAGGTACGGGATGGAACGTAATTAAAGTTATTTGGGGTAGTGATTGGGATCCGTTACTTGAAGCCGATAAATCTGGTAAACTGATAAAAAGAATGAATGAAATGATTGATGGAGAATCCCAAAAATATAAAGTAGAAAGTGGCGCTTTTGTAAGAGAACATTTTTTTGGTAAGTACCCAGAGTTAAAAAAATTAGTAGAGCATTATACAGATGAAGCATTAGAAAAACTGAGACGTGGCGGACACGACCCTGAAAAAGTTTTTGCCGCTTACAAGAAAGCAATAGAGACAACAGGAAAGCCTACAGTTATTCTTGCTAAAACAGTTAAAGGTTATGGTTTAGGCGAAGCAGGGGAGGGGAAAAATATTACTCACTCGCAAAAAAAATTAAACGAGGAAGAATTAAAACAATTTAGAAGCAGATTCGGAATTCCACTTTCTGACGAAGATGTTATCAACACCCCTTTCTATCGTCCTTCCGAAGATAGTGATGAAATAACATATTTAAAAAAGCGTAGAAAAAAACTTGGAGGATATGTTCCCAAAAGAATTGTGCATAATCAAAAACTACAAACTCCTTCAGAAGATTTGTTCAAAGAATTTTATGAAGGTACCGAAGGGAGAGAAGTTTCTACAACAATGGTTTATGTACGAATTCTTACAAAACTTTTAAAGGATAAAGAAGTTGGTAAACTAATTGTTCCTATAGTTCCCGATGAAGCACGAACTTTTGGAATGGAGGCTTTGTTCAGACAAGTAGGTATTTACTCAAGTACTGGGCAGCTTTATGAACCTGTTGATAGAGATAGTTTGCTTTATTATAAGGAAGCAAAAGATGGTCAAATTTTGGAAGAAGGAATTACTGAAGCAGGTGCAATGTCATCATTTATTGCAGCTGGCACTGCTTATGTTACACATGGAATAAACACAATTCCCTTCTTCACATTTTATTCAATGTTCGGTTTCCAAAGAATTGGAGACCTTGCTTGGGCTGCTGCCGATATGAAATGTAAAGGTTTCTTAATTGGCGGAACTGCTGGAAGAACTACACTTGCAGGAGAGGGACTTCAACATCAAGATGGACAAAGTCACGTTCTAGCTCATTCAACTCCAACAATTATGGCATACGATCCTGCATTTGCCTATGAACTTGCTGTTATTATTAGAGACGGAATTCATAGAATGTACACAAAGCAGGAAGAAATATTTTACTACATAACTGTAATGAATGAAAATTATGAAATGCCGCCAATGCCAAAAGGCTGCAAAGATGGTATTTTAAAAGGAATGTACAAATACAAACCATCTAAAGAAAAGGGTGCAAAAGCAAAAGCTCATCTTCTCGGAAGTGGTTCAATATTGAACGAAACATTAAAAGCTCAAGAAATTCTTGAAAATAATTATGGAATTGCAACCGATGTTTGGAGCGTTACAAGCTATAAGAATTTGCACTACGATGCGTTAGATATTGAGAGATACAATATGATGAACCCCAATAAAACTGCGAGGCTTCCTTACATATCTGAAATAACAAAAGATGAAGAAGGGATTTTTGTCTCTGCATCAGACTACTCTCAAATACTTGCCGATTCAATTTCAAAATGGTTGCCGGGCAAATTAACTACCCTTGGAACGTTAGGTTTTGGTAGAAGTGAAAACCGCGAAGCTTTGCGAGATTTCTTTGAAGTTGACGCGAAGCATATAGTCTATGCCACTTTGTATGCTTTATCAGAAGAAAAGATAGTTAAAAAAGATGTGGTTAAGAAAGCAGCTAAAGATTTAAAAATAAATCTTAGTAAAAGTAGTCCAATAAAATCATAAGTAAAATAAATTAGTAGAGATAAAATGTTATTAGAATTTAAACTTCCCGAACTTGGCGAAAATATTGAATCTGCTGAGATTGTAAATGTTCTTGTTAAGGCTGGAGACAAAGTTGAAAACGATCAAATTGTAATTGAGATTGAAACCGATAAAGCAACGGTAGAAGTACCTTCTGATATTTCAGGAGTTATTGAAGAGGTAAAAATAAAAACCGGTGAAACTATTAAAATTGGTTCTACAATTTTTATTATTAAATCTGATAGGACAAGTGAAACTTCTGTATCTCAAAAAACGGAGAGTGTTAAAATAGTTGAAAACCCTATTCAAGAAAAAGAAGAAACAAAAATAGTTGAGTCAATTAAAAAAAGTGAAACCAAAGATATACCATCTCAAAAAGAGTTTACTCATAAAATTGCACCGGCAGCACCAACTACAAGAAGGTTTGCCAGAGAAATAGGAATTGATATAAATCAAGTTTCCGGTAGTGGCCCGGGAGGAAGAATTTCTATTAATGATGTTAAATTATTTTCTAAATCGTTAAATGAAAAAATAAGCAACAGCAGTGGTGGAGTGCCTATGGGCATTAGGCAGGAAGCACTACCCGATTTTTCAAAGTGGGGAAATATTAGTAGAGAACCTATGAGTAACATTCGTAAAAAAACCGCCGAGCATTTGTCTTATGCGTGGGCAACAATTCCACATGTTACTCAGTTTGATAAAGCTGACATTACCGAGCTTGAAAAAATGCGTAAACAATTTGCTAAGAAAGTAGAAACATCAGGTGGAAAACTAACAGTAACCGCTATACTATTGAAAGTAGTTGCATCGGCTATGAAAGTTTTTCCGCAGTTTAATGCAAGTATCGATATGGATAAAAAAGAAATTATCTATAAAGATTATTTCAATATAGGAATTGCCGTTGATACTGAGAAGGGTTTAATTGTACCAGTTGTTAGAGATGTTGATAAAAAAAATATTTTGGAACTCTCAAAAGATTTAACCGACATCTCTGTAAAAGCAAGAAACAAAAAAGTAACAATTGAGGATATGCAAGGGGGATGTTTTACAATTAGTAACCTCGGTGGAATTGGCGGAACAGCATTTACTCCAATTGTGCACGGACCTGAAGTTGCAATACTTGGAGTTTCCAGGGGAAGATACGAACCTGTTTATATTGATGGTGAGTTTGTGCCAAGAATGCTTCTGCCCCTTTCTCTCTCTTACGATCATAGAGTTATTGATGGAGCGGATGCAGCACGATTTATTAGATGGATATCAACAGCATTAGAGCAACCGTTCCTATTGAGTTTAGAAGGATAATACAAAATGAGTAATAAAACAGAACTTGCTGTAGTTGGTGCAGGACCCGGAGGTTATGCAGCAGCTTTTCTTGCTGCCGATCTTGGAATGGAAGTTACATTAATTGATTTAGAAAAAGATCCAGGCGGTGTGTGTCTTTACAGAGGCTGCATTCCTTCCAAAGCATACTTGCACATTGCCAAGCTATTAAACGAAACAAAAGAAGCAGCAAATTGGGGAGTTGATTTTGGTAAACCAAAAATTGACATTAATAAATTACGAGATTTTAAAAATAGAACTGTTGCAAAACTTACTGGTGGAACGGGACAATTAACAAAGCAAAGGAAAATAAATTATATTCAAGGTAAAGCTTCATTTCTAAATTCTAAAAATTTATCTATTGATAAAGTTGATGGTACTAAAGATAATTTAGAGTTTGAGAATGCAATTCTAGCAACAGGTTCTGTTCCATCTGTAATCCCAGGGCTTTCAATTGATTCGCCACGAGTTATGGATTCATCTGATGCTCTTGAACTTGAGAATATTCCTGGAAAATTATTAGTTGTTGGTGGTGGAATTATTGGAATGGAATTGGGTTCTGTTTATGCCGCTCTCGGAAGCAAGGTAACTGTAGTGGAATTATTGCCATCATTACTACCTGGAGCCGATAAAGATTTAGTAAAAGTCTTCCACAAAAGTATTGAAGCAAAGTTTGATAAGATTTTACTTAAAACCAAAGTTATTAAATTAGAAGATACCGGCAAAAAAATTAAAGTTAAGTTGGAGGGTGATAATCTTGAAAATGATATTCTGGAATTTGACAAAGCCCTTATTTCTATTGGGCGAACCCCAGTTTCTAAAGGTTTGGGTTTAGAAAATACAAAAGTAAAAACAAGTCAGCACGGTTATGTTCTTACAGATAAAAAATGTAAAACCAATGAACCAAGCATCTTTGCAATTGGCGATATAGTTGGCGGAGCAATGCTTGCACACAAAGCATCCGCAGAGGGTAAAGTTGCAGTTGAGGCAATTGCTGGGCACAAAGTTGCTTTTGAACCAAATGCAATTCCCGCAGTTGTCTTTACAGACCCCGAAGTTGCTTGGACGGGACTAACCGAACTTGAAGCAAAAGAGAAAGGAATTAAAGTTAAAGTTGCACGATTCCCTTGGGCTGCAAGTGGTAGAGCAATGACTATGGATAGAAACGACGGACTTACAAAGCTAATAATTGAACCGGAAACAGAAAGAATACTTGGTGTTGGCATTGTGGGACCCGGAGCAGGAGAACTTATTGCTGAAGGAACACTTGCAATTGAAATGGCAGCTTTAGCAAAGGATGTTGCATTAACAATTCACGCACATCCAACCCTATCAGAAACAATGATGGAAAGTGCAGAAGTATTTTTTGGACAAGCTACACATTTGTACAGACCAAAGAGGTAACAGCAAAATTAGTTTATAAAATGTTAAACTATGCCTTCTCACTTTAGTCAATCTTTTTTGCAGTGTTGCTTCATAACCTATTTAATCATTCAATATTTTAAAACTTACCTCGTTAGACATAACTTCTCCAATCCACATCTTGTTTTTATTAATTTTGCTATTATCTTTATTAAAAATTGCATTCTTATACCACTCTGGAATATTATATAGATATTTTACTACTATTAACTCATTTTTAACAGCCTCAAAAACTACTGAGCAAGTAGTAACCTCAGAACTATGAGGATTATCAAAAACTATTTGTTCGTTTGTATCAATAAGTGCAGTTTTTGTTAAAGAAATAGAATCTTTTGAATTTATACTTTTTAATTCACCGGCTACTACTCCCATTTTAATAGTATGAGAAAATTTAGTAAGATCTTTTAATGGTTTAGAATTGGATAGTTTAAAATAAAAGTTACTTCCTGGATAACAACTAAAATCTAAAACCCCTATTTCGTTATATGACTCATTGATAAATGTCATAAAAAATATAATTTCTTCTCCAATGTGATAAGTTTTTTTATCGGTTTTTATATCTACTCTAAGATTATTAAAGTTTTGAGGATAAAACTCTTCAGGATACAATAGAATATAGGTATGAGTTTTTTCGTATGTTTTAATTGTAACACTTTTTTCAGTAAAAGAATTAATTAAAATGGTATAGTTACCCACTTGAATACCTTTTATTTCAAAATTCCCCATACTATCTGTTTTGGTTGAAAAGTCAGTTCCAATTACTGATACTTTTATATCATTCAACCATTTACCTGTTTTCCCATTAGAAATATGCCCCGTTAGTGTACTAGTTTCTTGCCCAAAAATAATAAGGGTCTGAAGGAACAGAAATAAAATTAACTTATTTATCATATTCATAATTCTTACCTTTCGCAGCGGTGTGTTAGGTGGTTTTACAGTTATTTACCAATAAATTACAATTCCAACAGACAAATTTTCAAACTCAAAAGAGTATTTATTTATAATAAATCTAGGTGTGGAATAGTATTCTAAGCCAGCAAATATATTGAAACGTGCAAATACATTTAGACTCTTATAAACTACAACTTCTATTCCTGACAAAAATGAAAAGCCATATCTTGTATTTATAACACTATATGATTGCTTTTCATTTGTCTCTTTCTTTTGGCTTTCGTGATAATATTCATTCTTTATATATGTTATTCCCCCTCCAAAATTAACAAAGATTGGAGAATAAACTTTGCTGTGATATAGTGCTAATAATTTAGCACCCATAGTATATTCACTATTAAGATTTTTATCATAACCTCCTATTGGTAAACGACCAGATTCATTAGTTAATTGATGCAATAAAATAGCATTTACAGTAAAATACCAATTATTAGAAATTCTTTTTCTGTATTCAATATCAAGAAAATCTCCTACTGCTAAAGAAATTGCATGTCTATATTCTAATGAATCAGACTTGTCTTGTGCTTTACTTTCTTCAAAAATAATAAAACAGAAAAGTATCAATGCTATAATGTATATTTTACTTTTCATAATTCATCTAGAATTTTATTCCAATACCAATAATTATTTTACTTAAGTTCATGATTGTATAGTTTCGCTTCCATGAAGTAATTTCATATTCTGAATATTTCAACCCTTTTAATTCTGTAGATTCAACCCCTTTAGTTATAAGATAATCATACTTAATGATAGAATAGATTCTCTTTGAGAAATATATTTCTGCTGATAACGTGTTAATTAACCCATACTCAAAAGTACTTTTTATTTCTTGATAATCTTTGGTTTTATTTTTAGATATCTCATTAAAAAAGACTAGAGATGGTCCAAGTCCGTAAAAAAGATTAGTAAAATCGGTATTAAATAACCTAATAAATACTTGGCTATTAAGTTTAACACCAAACTCACTTTCACTATAAAAAGATTCCCTATACTCATGTTTGGAAAAATTGCTTGAAAAATCAACTCCAATCTTCCAAAACAGATGATTTGAAATTTGATAATTATAGTAAAGACTCTGTTCGTTTAATAAGTAAATCTCAATAGCACTTTTAGTTGAATCATCTATTAAAACGCTATCATCTTGAGCATTTATATTGGAATTAAATAGAAGCAGAGCTATAATAAAAATTAGTTTGTCCATAATATCTATTTACAATGAATACCTATTATTAAAAATTTTGCTCAATATTTAACCTACCTATCTCCTAACCTTCTTAATTATCATCCTATCATAAAGCAGAATTAACATAGCAGAAACAAAGGCAATTATAGCAAATGTTAGCCACATTAAATCAGGTCGCTGCATGTCGCGTGCAAAGGCTGCGTAAAGTTGTCCTGAAAGAATTCCTCCAAAGAGATTTCCAAGAGCAACACACCAGTAGAAATATCCCATATAGAGTGCTACTTTTTCTGGAGGAGCAATTTTCCCAGTATATTCTTTCGATTTAGGCGAAGCCATCATTTCACCAAATGAAAATATTATAATTCCGGCTACAGTAATCCATCCTATAGTTCCAAAAATTAAAATTGAAAAGGAGACTACAGTTATTATTGTACCCCAAAATATTGTAGTGAATGGTTTAAGTCTCGTTACAAAATATGAGATTGCAACTTGAAACAAAATAATTGCACCTGCATTAAGATTTATTAAATACTCCGGATTCACTTGCCCAGGCACTGCCATAGAGTTCGAGAAAGAAGCGAACAACTCATTGGAAAGCCCGAAGAAATTAAAGATTGATTTTGTAGCAATCATTAAATCGGAAGTATCAACAAAATCACGAATATAGAGTGGCAGCGTGTAGAATATTTGATTAAAGGAAGTCCAGAAGCCTGACATCAAAAGTAGAAAAAGTCCAAATTTCCAATCACCTAATTTCATTGGTGATGTAAACCAACTAGCGTTACTCTCTTTATTATTCTTTTTTAATATTATATCATAAATAACATTTACAATAATCCACCCAATAGAGATATAAATAATTTGAGCCCAAGTTATTGCATTATCGGCAGTAAATTTTGAACCAATTACGAGGATTATTAATAATCCAAAAACAAAGAGAAAAAAGCGACCATTACCAAGTACTTCCACCATATCAGCAAGAACCTTTTTAAGGGAGCGTGGATTAGCAGAAGCGGCTTCAGAAGTTGGCTCCTTAAAAAATAGAGTTACAAAAATAAAATTAATTGCAATCCAGCCAGATGAAGCAATAAATACATACTCCCAACTAATTGCACGTACAACACCGGCTACAATTGGTCCAAGAAATCCACCAACATTTACCATCATATAAAATATTCCAAAAGCCATAGAGGAGCTACGCTCGTTTGTAACTTTAGATATTGTTCCAATAATAACTGGTTTAAACATTGATGCACCAATTGCAACCATCATAAAGGCTAGAAAGAAAGTAGGGAATGTTTTGAAAACTCCGAGCATATAATATGCAGGAACAAGAACAACAAAGGAGGCAAAGAGCATTTTCTTATATCCATATCTATCAGCAAGAGCACCCGAAACAACTGGGAAGAGATATAAAAAGAAAGTTACAACACCTTGCAAAACACCTCTATCTTCGTCAGAAAATCCTAACCCGCCATCTGATACTGCACCTGTAATGTATAATGATGAAACAGCAAAGAAACCATACCATGCCATACGTTCAAAAATTTCCATTGTGTTGGCAATCCAAAACGTCTGCGGAAAATCTTTTAGTTTAATGTTTGTACTCATAAATCCTCAAAATAAATCAATAAAATATTAGTAAATTTGTGTTCTTAAAATGCTCTAATTATATTTTGAAATATACAATTTAAAAATTGTTTAATTTCAAAGAAAACACGAAGATAATAAATTAATTCCAAAAAGGAGAAAAAATGGAGAATGTTGTTTTACAAACAAATTTTGAAGATGTAAAACTTGCGAATAGAGGTAAAGTGAGAGATGTTTATGAAATTGATGAGAAGTATCTCTTAGTTTCGAGTGATAGAATATCTGCTTTTGATGTAATTATGAATGAAGGAATTCCGAATAAAGGAAAAGTTTTAACTCAGATATCAAATTTTTGGTTCGATTTTTTTAAGGATGAAATTGAGAATCACCTTATTGCTACTGATGTTAAGGACTTTCCTGAAGTATTGCACAAATATAAAGATGTGATTGAGGGGAGATCGATTTATGTAAAAAAAGCAAAACTAATACCTATTGAATGTATTGTGCGTGGTTACATTTCTGGTTCTGGATGGAAGGAATATCAGAAAACGAACACAATTTGCGGAATTAAATTACCCGAAGGTTTAGTTGAATCGGAAAAATTAGATGAACCGATATTCACCCCATCAACAAAGGCTGAAATTGGGTTACACGATGAAAACATCACAGAAGAAAAAGCTATTGAAATAGTTGGTGAAGAAACATACAGTGCCATAAAAGAGATGTCTCTTAAAGTTTATAAAAAAGCTTATGACTATGCCTACGAAAGAGGAATTATAATTGCCGATACAAAAATGGAATTTGGATTTTACGATGGCAAAATAATTTTAATTGATGAATTACTTACACCCGATTCATCACGCTTTTGGCCTTTGGATGATTTTGAAAAGGGACGTGCTCAAAATAGTTTTGATAAGCAATATGTAAGAGATTATTTATTATCAATTAATTTCAATAAACAACCTCCGGCTCCAAAATTACCAGATGATGTAATTAATAATACTTCTGAAATTTACAAACAAGCAGTGTTAAAAATAACTGGAAAAGAATTTAAGTAATGTTGCCAAAAAAAATATCAGTCTCTGATTCAGATTCACTAATTATTGAATGGGATAATGAAAATGTTTCAGAGATTAACAAATATCTACTTCGTAAATCGTGTCCGTGTGCGGTGTGTGAAGTTGAGAGGGAAGAAAATCATCATGATTATAATTTATTTAGAGGTGAAAAAACAGAAATTACAGATATTTCCGTTGTTGGTAAACATGCAATTAAAATAACTTGGAAAGATGGACATAACACTGGAATGTACGAATTTCAACAACTGATCGATTTGGCTGAAAAAGGATATATACTCAAAGTATGATACTCCCAAATCAATTAACAGTGTTACGAATTTTATTAACACCAGTTTTCTATTTCTTGTTTAGAACTGGTGACCCATTGCTTGTACAAATATCAATGGGAGTTTATATTATTGCCGTATTTACAGACTGGTACGATGGATGGCTTGCTCGTAAGTTTAATTACATTACAGAGTGGGGCAAATTTCTTGATCCATTAGCGGATAAAATTCTTACCTCAGCAGCATTTTTTGCATTTGTTTATTTGGATATGCTTGAACTCTGGATGGTACTAATAATTGTAGTTCGGGATTTTGCGATAACTGGTTTACGTGGTGTTGCAGATTATCAGCACGTCTCATTTGTAACAAGAAAATCGGCAAAGTGGAAAACATTTCTACAAATGGCTTTTATAAACTATCTAATATTTATCTACGCATTTAGTATTACCGAGCAAATTTATGTAGGTAATGAAGCTATATTTGAAGTGCTTATGAATGATTCCTTAATCTATTACTCTATGCTATTTGTAACTCTTGTAACCCTCTATACTGGTGTTGAATATATTTATAAAAACTGGATTTTAATAAAAAGGATGTTTGAGTTTGAAGATTAATGCTATTGAAAGGTTTATTGGTTCCGGTTTTTTTACAGGATACATTCCAATTGCTCCTGGTACATTTGGAAGTTTGGCAGCATTATCTATTTACTTAATACCCGGGATGGAAAATCCAACAATACTTTTAGTATTAATTTCACTATTTTCTGTTGTTGGAATTCCTATTGGGACAAAATTTGAAACCCTTTATGGGAAAGACCCAAAGCAATGCACAATTGATGAAATGGTTGGGATGTGGATTACGCTTCTGTTTATTCCAAAAAAAATATGGTTTATTATATTGGCATTTATTATTTGGAGAATACTTGATATTGTTAAACCATTTCCTGCAAATATTGCAGAGAAATTAAAGGGTGGTTTAGGAATAATGCTTGATGATATAATTGCCGGAATTTATGCTCTATCAATATCGCATATTATTATTAGTATAATTATTTAAGAGAATTATTAAAATGAAAGCAGAAATTATTACAATTGGTGATGAAATATTATCGGGACAAACTCTCAATACTAATGCCGCCTATATAGGTGAAGTTTTATCTGAGATTCATGTAGATGTAAACAGAGCCGTTGTTGTTGGAGATAAAGAGGATGCAATATTAGAGGCATTCAGGAGAGCCTTTGCTCACAACGATATTGTTCTTGTAACTGGCGGATTAGGACCAACCCACGACGACTTAACTCTCGATTGTATTGTTAAATTCTTTAACACAGAATTAGTTAGATCAGAAGAAGTTTTAAAAGATATCACAAAAATATTTGAAAAACGAAAACGAGAGATTACACATTCTAATGTAGCCCAATCAATGGTGCCAAAGATTTCGGATGTAATTAGAAACTACAATGGTACTGCACCTGGCGTTTGGATTGAAAAAGATGGCAAAATATTTGTTGCAATGCCTGGCGTACCATTTGAGATGAAGGAGATGATGACTGGTTATGTTATCCCTCGTTTAACCGATGAGAAACTTGAAACAAAAGATAACAGAATAACTAAATCGTTACTTACAACGGGTATTCCTGAATCATTTGTTTTTGAAAGATTAGGAAATTTGGAGGAACTGTTAAATGAAAATGTATTGGCTTTTCTTCCAAGTATATTTGGTGTACGATTAAGAATTACAGTTGATGGTAAGGATGCAGATGATGCACAAAATATAATGTCGCATATTGAACAGCAGATTAGAACCAAAGTTGGACAATATATTTACGGAACTGAAAATGATTTGTTAGAAGAAGTAGTTGGTAAATTATTATTAGAGAGAGATTTAACAATTGCAACTGCTGAATCGTGTACTGGTGGTTTGATAAGTTCTCGTTTAACAAATGTTGCAGGTAGCAGTGGTTATTTTGAAAGAGGTATTGTTACTTATAGTAACGGGGCAAAAGTAGAACTGCTAAAGATTGATGAAGATATGATTGAAAAATATGGTGCAGTAAGCATGGAGGTTGCACGCTTAATGGCTGAAGGAGTTAAAGCTATTAGTGGAACTGATATAGGTTTATCGGTAACTGGAATTATGGGACCTGGTGGAGCAACATATAATAAACCAGTTGGGTTAGTTTATATTGGCTATTGCGATGCAAATATTTGTACAGCACGTGAGTTTATATTTGGTGATGAAAGAATGCAGAATAAAGATAGAACATCCCAAGCAGCACTTGATATGCTAAGAAGAAAAATACTTGGTATTGAATATGAAGATTAGAATCTGGTTGTTGTCAAAGTAGATGATAGATAAATGAACATATTATAGTGGATTACTTATATAGTGTTTGGTCGGTTATGGAATATGGAGAAACAAAATCTGATGGCGTTAGCCATCAAATGTTTGTAGCTCAGAAAAAAAAGCAAATAGCTCACAGAACTGCGGAGCAGTTCAATGTTTTTATTGAATGAAAAACAATTCCATTGAAGATTGTATGTGAATATATTTATAAAAAAATTAAACAGACTTAACTACAGAGGAATAAAATGGCTAATACGTATCATCAAGTATATATACATTTAGTTTTCTCAGTAAAAAGCAGAAGCAATTTAATTCCAAAAGAAAAGAAAAATGAATTACATAAATACATTACTGGAGTGGTTCAAAACAAGAAATGCAAAATAATTGCAATTAATTCTATGCCAGACCATATTCATATTTTTATAGGATTACATCCAACAATTGCAATATCAAATTTAGTAAAAGAGATAAAAATTGCATCAACAGATTTGGTAAAAAGAAAACGCTGGTCTAAAATAAAATTTAATTGGCAAGATGGTTTTGGTGTATTTTCACATAGTCATTCGCAAATAGATAAGGTTTACAAATATATAATGAATCAAGAAGATCATCATAAAAAAAGAACATTTAAGGATGAATATAAAGATTTTATGAAAAAATATGGTGTTGAATATGATGAAAAATATTTATTTGATATTGAATAAATAATAATTTCATCGAATATTTACAAAAATTATTAAACCACTAACGTGGTTTTTTGTACATTTCATGTTCGTCTTTTCCTACAAACATTAGACTGCTACGCAGTTAATACAGAAATTGAAATACAAGCATACAGATTTGTACCATTCTGCTTTGCATTATTGCAGTGTAATGTTTTTAGAAGTTGATAGGAGAATTGTAAAATGAATACTCTAAGTTTAAGGTTGTCAGATTCAGTACACAATAAGAAGAAAATTACTTGGCATTGAGTATGAAGATTAGAACCTGGTTGTTAGTTTAGTTGAAATTTTAAAAAACAAATTTAAATAAATAGGAGAAATAATGGCTGACGAAAAAGAAGCGAAATTGAAAATAGTGGAAGATACAATAAGCGCAATTGAAAAAACCTACGGGAAGGGAGCAATAATGAAATTGGGTGATGGTGTTATCAACCAAATTGAATCAATTTCAACCGGCTCTATTTCATTGGATAACGCTCTCGGTATTGGTGGCGTACCACGTGGAAGAATTGTTGAAATATATGGGCCAGAATCTTCCGGTAAAACAACACTTTGCCTTCACATAATTGCAGAAGCACAGAAGGCTGGAGGGATTGTTGCATTCATTGATGCAGAGCATGCACTTGATACTAACTATGCAAAAAAACTTCACGTTGATGTTAAAAATCTACTCCTTTCGCAGCCAGATTATGGAGAGCAAGCTTTAGAAATTGTTGATACTCTTGTTCGTAGTAATGCACTGGATGTAATTATTATTGATTCTGTTGCTGCACTCGTTCCACGTTCAGAAATTGAAGGAGAAATGGGAGATGCCCAGATGGGTGTTCAAGCTCGTTTGATGTCGCAGGCACTTCGTAAAATTACAGGTGCTGTTTCTCGTTCGCGCACCACAGTTATCTTTACAAATCAGCTCCGTAGTAAAATTGGTGTTATGTTCGGTTCTCCCGAAACCACAACAGGAGGTAATGCACTTAAGTTTTACGCATCTGTGCGTATGGATATAAGAAGAATTGCTGCCATTAAAAATGGACAAGATATTGTTGGAAATAGAACAAAAGTTAAAATTGTAAAGAGTAAAGTTGCACCTCCATTTAAAATTGTTGAGTTCGATATTTTATATAATATAGGAATTAGTAAAGAAGGGGATTTAATAGACCTTGCCGTTGAAAAAGAGATAGTTCAAAAAGGTGGAGCCTGGTTCACATACGGAGAGGAGAGGTTCAACGGAAGAGAGAGATTTAGAGTACGCCTTAATGAAGATAAAGAGTTATTTGCCAAAATTGAAAAAGAGGTAAAACTTGCTCTCGGAATGATAAAGGAAGAAGTAAAAGAAGAGAAGAAATCTAAAAAAGAAAAATGATTCTCCAAAGCATTGAGAAAAGAAGAAATAAAATAATTCTAAGTTTTGATGAATCAGAAAAACTCGAAATTTATTATGATGTATATTTAACATTCTCTCTATTAAAGGGAGGTGAAATAACATCACAAAAAATAGACGAAATTAAGTTAACTAATGCAGAGTTTGAAGTTAAGAACTCTGCATTTCGTTTTTTATCCAACCGTAATCACTCAGCATTTGAACTTGAAACAAAGCTAAAGAAAAAAGGATTTGATCCGGAGATTATTCAAAAAGTAATTATTGATTTAAAAGATAAAATGTACCTCAATGATTTTACATTTGCAGAGAACTTTGTTCGCAACAGAGTTGAAAGAAGAAAAGAGGGAATAATCAAAATTACTTCTGAATTATATAAAAAAGGAATTGCACGCGAAATAATTGCAGAAGTAACAGAAGCAATAAATGAGAACCCAAAGAATTATGAAAATGCTTTTGAACTTGGGAAAAGCAAATATGAAATAATTATAAAAAGAGGGGAAACTGATAAGAATAAAATTAAATCGAAACTTTTTAATTTTATGAGAGGAAGAGGTTTTACAAGTGATATAATTGTTGAAGTTATTAAAGAACTAATTGATGAATAATAAACACACGCAAAAAAAATCGAATTGTTTCTAACATCTCATCTATTTTAAGTTTTATTTATATTTCTACGGTAAACATATGAAAAATAGGAAAACACTAATTTGATACATAATAATAAATATATAAAGTATTTTAATTTAACTAATAATGAAATATCACTAATTATTGGTCTTTGGAGTTTTATATTTGGGTTTCTTCTCTTTACATTTTTAGGTCCAAACTATTACGATACAATTCCTCCGAAAGACTTTGAAGTAAAGAATGGAGATACTTTTACAAAAGTTGTTCAGAATCTTTATGATGAAAAAATAATTTCAAGTTCTACAAATATGAATATTGCGGCATTTTTATATGGTGCAGAGACAAAGGTAAAGGCTGGGCATTATTCAATTCCAAATGGATTAAATTATTTTCAGCTAATAGAATTATTTATAGAAGGAACTCCAGGTAAACAAATACTGGTTACTATTCCAGAAGGAATATGGCAGCACAATCTATCCGATTTACTTGTTGATAAAGTAGGCATTGATGGTGATAAATTTATGGAGTTAAGTAGAAATAAATCATTTTTAAACTCACTTAATATTGTTGGAGATAATTTGGAAGGGTATCTACTTCCGGATACATATTATTTTTTTAGAGGAAGCTCCGCATCCGACATTATTAAAAAATTGAAATACGAAATGGATAAAATATTTAAAGTCGATTCTGTAATTGTTCAGATGGCAAAGATAGGATTATCAAAAAATGAGGTACTAACATTAGCATCAATTATTGATGGCGAAACCAATAAAGAATCAGAACTGAAATTAATATCGGGAGTATATCATAATCGTTTGAAGAGAGGAATGAAACTTCAGGCAGACCCAACAATCCAATATCTAAAGCGTCACAGAAGGAGCAAAAATAAAGTCTTTTATAAAGACCTTGAAATTGATTCTCCTTACAACACGTATAAAAACAAAGGGATACCACCTTCACCAATAAATAATCCTGGTAAGAATGCAGTACTCGCAGCAATATTTCCAGAAAAAACCGATTATATTTTCTTTGTTGCTGATGGAACCGGAGGTCATAAATTTGCAGTAAAACTGAGTGAGCATAATAGAAATGTATCAGCATATAGAAGATGGAGAAATTCTCAATGAAAAAATATTTGAAATATATTTCCCTTTTTATATTATTTCTTTTCGTTGTTAAATGTGCTAATCAACAACCGCCTCCGGGTGGACCAAAAGATACAGAACCACCCCAAATAATTGAGATTTATCCGGAGAATGGCACACTAAATTTTAGCGATAATTATTTTGAAATTACATTTTCGGAATATGTTGAAAAGTTATCTTTATTAGATGCACTTTTTATTTCACCAGAAATTGAAAATCTTGAATATGACTGGACAGGAACATCAGTTGAAATTACATTTGATGATACATTGGAAGAAAACACTACTTATACTGTTTCAATTGGGTCGGGTATAAAAGATTTAAATAATCAAAACCCGATGGAAAAGGCTATGAACATTTCATTTTCAACTGGTGATAAAATTGATGTTGGTTCAATAAGTGGAAGTGTGTTTGATAAAGATTTAACAGGTACAATGATTTTTGCTTATCACAAAGTTGATACTTTTGCAAATCCACTTTTGGCGAAAGCAAAAAATATTACTCAAGTTGGTGAGAATGGAGTATATCAACTTCTTGGATTAAAGAATGGTGAATATAGAGTATTTGCAATTAAGGATGAGGGCGGCAATAGGCTCTATAATATTGGGGATGATGCCTATGGTGTATCTTCAAGCCTTCTCTATCTTAGTGATTCGGCACACTCGATTAGTGGAATTGATTTTAAATTAACTCGCGAAGATACAATCCCTCCATATATTTCTAATGTTACAATGACTGATAAACATCATATCTCAATAGAGTATTCCGAACCTTTGGATTCGTCAAAATTAACATCAGCAAATTTTTACATTTATGATTCAACATCTCAAAGTAGAGTTGATGTTAAATTTCTCTATCAGGGTAACAAAAGTAAATTTGAGTATTTTATTTCAAATAAAGATAGCATTAATAGTGAAGGTGATAATTATTTAATTGCAGAGAATGTCTCTGATAAATTTAACAACATTATCTTTTTTGATAGTTACCAATTTGTTGTAAGCGATAAACCAGATACAGTAGCACCAATAATAAAGAGTATTTCTACTGATTATGATGGAAATAAAATTGACTATCTAAATCCAAAATTCACTTTAATTTTTAGTGATGGCATTGATGTTGAGCAGCTAGATTATGCAATACTTTTGGACGAATTCAATTGGAAACTTAATAGAATAAATGATGCAGTTTTTGAAATTGTTTTATTAAATGAGCTGGATAAAAATCAGAAAATTGAATTTAAGTTTAATCACAATAAAATAAGTGATGCAGCAGGTAACAGTCTGGATTCAGTTCAAACAATTTCATTGGAAACATTAAGCGGTCGCGAATTTACAGGTCTCTCCGGAAGTGTTGATATTCCTGAATGCTCAGATAATTGTATAGTTGTAATTGAAAATGTTGATATCAAAAACCTTAGATATTCTACAAGAGTAATAGAGGGTAGCGAATTTAATTTTGAAAGAATACTTCCGGGTTACTATACAATACTTACATTTTTTGATGATGATTCTAACGGAATATATAATTACGGGAGTGTTGTACCGTTTGAATTATCAGAAAAGTTTTTTATCTACCCTGATACACTAAACCTAAGGGCACGCTGGCCAGTGGGCGATTTGTTAATAAGTGAATAAAGATACTAAGTAATTTTTTAATTGATAATAGTGATATTTTGTCATTGATAGTCATTGATAGTCATTGATAGTCATTGATAGTCATTGATAGTCATTGATAGTCATTGATTGTCATTGAATTATAGTGCAAAATAACAGCGTAGCAAATGGTTTTAATGAATAGAGAGGTTAAAACAAAAGGTGAGCTTTTAGTCTGCCGCTACTGATTCAATTTATTTGACCTTAGCTCATTTGGATAATATTTATACCTTGATATATTTTTATAAAACAACTAAGTTCGATATGAAAATTTTCTTAAAATGTAAATAAATTCTTGAAATATAATAAAGAGGAGAAACAATGCACAAATCAAAAATCATTTCAATTTTATTATTATCAGCAAGTCTATTTTACATTGGATGTTCAGAAACATTAGTACCACCAACAGATAATTCAATTAATATTGAATTCCCAATTGGAAAAAAAGCAATTTATGCAACCGGAGTCTATCTTGGTGATTCCGTTGATTCGCTAACCCCTTTGGGAATTAACATTTTCTCCCTACAATTTAATTCAGTTTCTCCAAAAACTGATGGAGTTGAATATATTGGAGAAATAGAAATATATAATCCACTTATTTCAGGAACGGATGTTTATCAAGATTCGGGAAAAATAGTAGTATCTGTTGATGATAAATGGGTACTCTTTCAGAATAGCGATATATTAGGAAGTGGAATGATTTTTATGAAAAGAGGTGCTGTAATAGCAGATACTACATTGTTTCCCACTTCACTAAATTACCAATTCCCAATATTTCCTAAAAGGATAACTCCTAACACACAATATTCTGTTTATAGACCAGGTAGTACTGATTCTAAGTTCATAGCTGTACAAAGAGATTTTGATGTTAAGAATTATACTGATTGGAATGATATCTATGGAAACATCAGAGGACTCTATTATGAAACTAAACATATTATTCCTGATATTAATTGGGAACTAAATATAACAGGAATATTAGATTCCAAGGGTGTTGTTGTTTCAAGTTTTCCATTTAAAACTGTAATAAGTTCAGCAGAATTTCCTGATGGTGGTGATTCAGTAATGACACATTCAATTAATAGAAGGATTGTAGATTTTACTGAACCGGAGAATGTTAAAGATTTATTGTGGTACTACGATTATGTTTTGGAAAATGGTTTAACTTACATATGGCGGTGAACCGCAAGGCTGAGGCAAAGGCGAAGAAAAGAAAAATATAATATTTTTTACCCTTACAATTTCTTTACAAAAAAAAACAAGGATTTAGTCGTCAATACTATAGAAGAGAAGTAATAAAATCTCTTTCTTCTGTTTTATTTTTTCCTTTGCTACTTCCAAAGGAATGCCTGCGGCAAAAGAGACGAAGTGAGTTTATTTGTTTTTTTTGCTGAGTTCTAATAATTACAGCAAATGTTAAATATATTTTTAGGCTTAAGCCTAGTGTTGAGTGATACTTTTTATCCCCACCCTAAAGGACAATGGTATCAACTTTAGCGGTTAGGCTTCATCAATATTTTAACACACCCCTGATGCTAAAGCATCTTCCCCTCTCAAGAGGGGATCTTTTGCACCATCTCGCAAAGCGAGATGGTGAGTATTTCCCCTCTTGGGAGGGGATTAAGGGGTGGGTTCTTGTTAAGTTGACACCATTATGCTAAAGGATGGGGCAATTTCATCTGTTTAATTACTCTACCCTTCAGGGTAGGGTGAATAGTAATGACAAAGAAAAGAGGGATCTTCTGAAAGAATCCGATGGATAGCCCAATCCCGACACTTCGGGATCATTATTAGAACTCAGCCGTTTTTTTTGACTCTCCTTGTTGTTTTGAGATTTTGCGGCTATTATTTTCTAAAATAATTGCTCTTATGCAGAAATTAAATTGATTAAATAACTATAAATTGGTAATTTTCAATTTATTTTTTATCAAATTAAGGTGTTAAATGGCAAACCGAGTAGGAAAGATAGTTCAAGTAATTGGGCCTGTTGTCGATATAGATTTTGAAGATGGATACCTTCCAGCAATTTTCAATGCAATCAAAATTCCTCGTACAAGTTTAGAAGGAAAAGAAGAAGAATTAACAGTTGAAGTACAACAGCATTTGGGTGAAAACCGTGTAAGAACTATTGCAATGGATACCACAGACGGACTTGTTCGTGGAATGGCAGCAAATGATACTGGAGAACCTATTTCAATTCCGGTTGGACCAGCAACACTTGGTCGCTTAATTTCAGTACTTGGCGAAGGTATTGATGATCTCGGTGAAATCAAATCGGATGTACGTTACAATATTCACAGACATCCTCCTAAGTTTGAAAATCTTACTACAAAACAAGAGATGTTTGAGACTGGCATTAAAGTAATTGATTTGCTTGAACCATATTCTAAAGGTGGTAAAACTGGGCTGTTTGGTGGTGCTGGTGTTGGTAAAACAGTAATTATTATGGAATTGATTCACAATATTGCTAAGCAGCATGGAGGATATTCAGTTTTCTCTGGTGTGGGTGAAAGAACTCGCGAAGGTAATGACCTTTGGAATGAAATGAAAGAATCTGGAGTACTTGAAAAAACTGCTTTAGTATTTGGACAAATGAACGAACCTCCCGGTGCAAGATTACGTGTTGGATTAACTGGTTTAACTATAGCTGAATATTTCCGTGATGCAGAAGAGAGAGATGTACTTCTTTTTATAGATAATGTTTTCCGTTTTACACAAGCTGGTTCAGAGGTTAGTGCGTTACTTGGACGTATGCCTTCTGCGGTTGGTTATCAGCCAAACTTAGCTTCAGAAATGGGCGAAATGCAAGAACGTATTACTTCTACAGATAAGGGTTCAATTACTTCTGTGCAAGCTATTTATGTACCTGCCGATGATTTAACAGACCCTGCACCTGCAACTACATTTGCTCACTTAGATGCAACTACTGTACTTAGTCGTCAAATATCAGAATTAGGTATTTATCCAGCAGTTGATCCGCTTGAATCTACTTCAAGAATTCTTGAACCAGGTGTTGTTGGTCAGGAACATTATGATATTGCACGAAGAGTTAAAGAGATTCTTCAATCGTATAATGATTTACAAGATATTATTAACATTATGGGAATGGATGAACTCTCTGAAGAAGATAGAAAAATTGTTGGTAGAGCAAGAAGAATTCAAAGATTCTTTAGCCAGCCTTTTCACGTTGCAGAGCAGTTTACAGGAATGCCAGGAAAATATGTTAAACTTGAAGATACAATAAAAGGATTCACAGAAATTCTTGATGGAAAACATGACAATTTGCCAGAATCTGCATTTATGTATGTAGGAACAATTGAAGAAGCCGTTGAAAAAGCTAAAGGAATGGAAGTATAGATAGAAGTATTAAGTATCAAGACAAAAAATGGAAAATAAATGGGATTAAATGTGAGAAGATATTTAAAAAGTCTTGCGTCTCACATCTCATAATCTCATATCTAAATTATGAAAGAATTGAAAGTTGAAATAGTAACCCCCGCCAAAATTGCTTTTGAAGGTAATGTAAAATCAATTACAATACCTGGAACAAAGGGTAATTTTCAAGTCCTTTTTAATCATGCTCCCTTAATGAGTTCATTTGAAGTTGGGTTTATTAAAATAGAGAATGAAACTAAAAACAAAACGAATTATGCAACAAGTGGCGGCACAGTAGAGGTATTAAATAATAAAGTTATTGTTCTTGCAGAATCATTTGAAAGTAAAGAAGATATTGATTTGCAGCGAGCTGAAGAGGCACGTGAAAGAGCTAAAAAGCGAATTAAAAAGGAATCTAATGAATCGGATATTGATACTTTCCGTGCTGAGTTTGCTCTTAAAAGGGCAATAAATAGAATAAAATTAAGAAAATAGTTTGTTAAAAAAGCGATTCATTTGAATCGCTTTTTTTTTATCTCTTAAAATTATATGGCTGAGTTAATTATGCCTCCGTAGGTTTGTCCTGTAAGGATGCCCTCGGCATAAGACTCTTTTAGAGGAGTTAGTATCTTATCAGTAATATCCGTGTTATTTTTGGCAGAAAATTACAAATGACAACATTCTCACAGAGTCCCACGGACAAATAACAAATAAATCCCAAATCTCAATGTCAAAATTCCAAAAAACGA
>JAKIUC010000066.1 GCA_021647785.1 Melioribacteraceae bacterium | reverse complement strand
GAACATTTATGATGCGGCTAAATGCAATAACACACAAAGAGCAGTTAAAAAATATGTAGTGTACCACTAATTTTTTAACATGTTGTTTTTGCTTGTCTTAACATCCCAAAGTGGCAAGTTGGGTTAAAATCTCTGATATTCTTGGACTTAAAGCTCTAAAATTATTAAAAGATAGATCGTTTTTAATCTTTATTCTTGCTTCGCTTTTAATCTGCATTCCCTTAGCATTTTATTATAATTTCACCAATATGTATTTGAACGAAATAGGTATGACTGGTGTTGCCGGCAAACAATCGATGGGACAAATGTCGGAAGTAATTTTTATGGTGCTTATGCCATGGTTTTTTGTTCGCTTAGGTGTTAAGAAAATGCTAATAATTGGAATGCTTTCCTGGGTTTTAAGATATATTTTATTTGCCTATGGTAATACTGGAGATGGAATTTGGATGCTATATATGGGAATTTTACTTCACGGTATTTGTTACGATTTCTTTTTTGTTACTGGACAGATTTATGTTGAAAAAAAATCGAGTAATGATATACGTGCAAGTGCTCAGGGCTTTTTAGCCTTTATTACTTATGGTGTTGGTATTGGAATAGGGTCTTTAATATCTGGTAATTTGGTCGATTTTTTTACATCCGAAAGTGCTAAAGATTGGACAGCTATATGGCTATCACCTGCAATATTTGCTTCAATAGTTGCAATTTTATTTAGCTTAACTTTTAAGGATACAACAAAAACATAGAATGAATTTTATTTAAAAGGAATAAATAAATGAAAAAAAAGAGAATAGGAATTGGTTTTATTGGAACAGGCTTTATAGGGCAGTTTCATTTACGTTCATGGGTTGGTGTTCGTAATGCTGATATATTTGGCATTGTAGAAAAATCAGAAGAAAATGCAAAGGTAGCTCAACAATTGTGCTTAAAATTAAATATTGGTGAACCCAAAATATTTTCATCAATTACAGAAATGGTAGCCGATCCTAATATTGATGCAATTTGGGTAACTGCCCCTAATTTTACAAGATTGGAAGTATTTAAAGAAATTACAGATGCTGTAATCTCTGGCAAAGGTGAACTAATTGGTGTTGCATGTGAAAAACCCCTTGCACGCAATGTAGCTGAAGCCAAAAAAGTTATTGAAATGACTAAACGAGCTGGGTTGTTGGATGGCTATCTTGAAGACCAACTTTTTTCTCCATCGGTTGTTAGAGGAAAGGAATTACTCTGGAAACGAGGTGCAGCTTTAACCGGAAGACCCTATCTTGCACGAGCTGCAGAAGAACATTCTGGTCCCCATTCACCCTGGTTTTGGGAAGGCACACTGCAAGGAGGCGGTGTACTTAACGATATGATGTGTCACTCTGTGGAAGTAGCTCGTTTTATGTTAACCAAGCCTGGTGCACCAAGAAATTCTATTACACCTAAGAAAGTAACTGCATTTACAAGTTGTTTAAAATGGCAAAGACCTAAATATGCTCAACAGTTAAAAGATGTTAGTGGCGGAAAGTTAGATTATGTAAATCGTCCGGCAGAAGATTTTGCTCGCTCAATGATTGAGTATGAAGATGAAAATGGAAATCCATTAGTTGTTGAAACAACAACATCGTGGTCTTTTGTGGGTGCTGGGCTTAGGCTTTCAATGGAACTGTTAGGACCAGAATATTCAATGTCTGCTGATACTTTAGGAGCAGGTCTGAAAGTCTTTTTTAGTAGGGAAGTAAAGGGTGATGCTGGTGAAGATATTGTAGAGAAGCAAAATTCTGAATCCGGATTAATGCCTGTTGTGGGAGATGAAGAGGTTGAATATGGATACACTGGAGAAAATAGACATATGGTTGAATGTTTCTTAAATGGTAAAAGACCCGATGAAAATTTTGATGATGGTTTAAATGTAACCGAACTATTAATGACTGCATATATGAGTGCAGAGGAAGAGAAAACTATAGAGTTTCCACCAGATGGATTAGATTCCTTTATACCAGCTGTAGCTAAAGGTGAGTGGAATCCTCTTAAAAATAAAAAGGAATAATGTGATGAACCGAGCATGTAAAAAAACTTTTTTTACACACAAGCGAATGACTATAATGCGAGCACCATCTGACCGAAATAAAAAATATAGGCAGATGCAAATAGTAAAAATTGTTTTATTAAGTATTTTAATATTCTCTTTTAATGTGCAGGCTCAAGAGGATAAAGGAGTTAGTTCGGAGCAGCAAAATATTCTCAGTAGTAAAAAAGGCTGGAACCACTATGGACCTGGATATTTTGTGTTTGATGATGAAACCTTAACCATACAAGCTAATGGTGGTATGGGATTATTTTGGTACTCTAAGAAAAAGTATAGCAATTTTATATTAGAACTTGATTACATGTCTCCAAATCCAAAAGTTAATTCAGGTATCTTTTTACGAATACCTGAAGTTCCTGTTAATAATAATTATGTAACTAAAGCTTTTGAAGTGCAGATTAATGATAATCAACTAAATCCGCTTCATAGAACTGGTGCAGTTTACGATGCTATTGCTGCATCGCACAACGCTTTTAAGCCTATGGGAGAATGGAACCACATGAAAATTACATTTGTTGGAAATCGTCTATTTGTAGAATTAAATGGAGAACAAGTAATTGATTGGAATGTTGAACCACGTGGGAAAGTAGTATCAGTAGCAGATATGGGATACATTGGTTTACAAAATCACCATGGAAAAAATTCTATTATTTTTAAGAATATATTTGTAAAAGAATTAGACTAAAATTTACATTAATCAACTTGATTATTTATTTTTGGATATGTAAATTTTCAAAATTCACTATGTTGTAAAATTCTAAAGTTAAATATTTATTAAATTAATATTATTTCAATATGAATAAAATAATTTCAGAACATAAATCAGTTTTAGAATCTCTCCAGTCAGAGTATCAATCTTATGGAAAGATTTTAATTGCTCTTTCTGGTGGTGTCGATTCTTGTTTGGCTGCATTCTTGGGGCGGAGGTTTCTTAACCATGAAAATGCAATAGCAGTAATATCAAATTCAGCCAGCCTTAAAGAGAGAGATTACGAAATAGCTGTAGAGTTTTGTAAAGAGCATGACATAAAGTATGAAGTTGTTTATACTAATGAGTTGGAAGATAGTAATTATACTTCTAATCCGGAAAATAGATGTTACTTTTGTAAGAATGAATTATATGATACTTTGAATAAGTTAGCTTCGAGCAAATACAATAATTATAATATTATTAATGGAAACAACTACTCTGATTTGGGAGACTATAGACCAGGGTTAGAATCAGCGACCGAACAAAATGTGCTAAGCCCCTTTATAAATTGCCAAATTACTAAAAGTACAATTAGAGAATTAGCATTCCATTTTAATTTATCAGTTTGGAATAAGCCAGCAAGTCCTTGCTTGAGTAGTCGATTCCCTTATGGCGAAGAAATATCCCTTGAGAAACTTGGAAGAGTTGAGAAGGCAGAAACAATTTTAAATGAATTTGGATTTAATGAAGTTAGAGTAAGATCATACGGTGATTCAGCAATTGTTGAAGTTCCAAAGGAGCAAGTTTCACAATTGGATAAATTATTTATTAAAATTAAAGAAGAAATTATAAGCATAGGATTTATAGATTGTGAAATTGACAAGGAGGGTTTTGTCTCCGGTAAAATGAATAGGGTTTTAAATGAATTATAAAATTGATTATGATAGAGTAAAAAGAATAGGATTTCCTGAAGTAATATATGGAGCAAGTAAAGACATTGCTACGTTACTAAGTATTACCAAAGAGATATATAGCAAACATGGAAAAGTACTAATAACTAAATTGCAGAATTCTAAGTACCAAGAAATAAAGAAAGAATTTCCAAATAGTTTTTTTGATGAAATATCGGGAATATGTATTCTTGGTAAAATAAAAAAAAGCAGAAAGAAAAAACCAGAAGTTATAATTCTTGCAGGTGGCTCATCTGATGAGTTTGTTGTAAACGAAGCTTTCTATACACTATCATTTCTAAGTATTAATGTTGAAAAAATTCTTGATGTAGGTGTTGCTGGGGTTCATAGGTTAATGAATAGAGAGAGTGAGATTAGGAAAGCAAAAGTATTAATAGTATGTGCTGGCTTTGAAGGTGCACTCCCTACAGTTGTTGGAGGGTTATTCCCACAGCCTATTATTGCTGTTCCTATAAGTGTTGGTTATGGTGTGGCAGAGGGTGGGCACACTGCTTTAAACTCAATGTTATCGAGCTGTGCAAACGGATTAATAGTTACAAATATTGATAATGGTTACGGTGCAGCCATTGCTGCTTTAAGAATATTAAACATTTAAATAGAAAAAAGAAAAGTACTAAAAATAGAAGCATTTTCGGGGGCAAGTGGAGATATGTTCCTTGGTGCACTTGCCGGGTTGGCTAATGCGTATGAAGAACTTGCAGACTTACCAACTTTACTTAAATTTGAAAATGAAGCAGAAATAAAAATAACTGAAGTTAAAAAGAATGGTATAGTTTGCAAGCAAATAAAGGTAGAAGCTTTGGTGCAACAACATCACCGCCATTTAGCTGATATTATAAAAATAATTAACGAATCAAATTTATCTAATAATGCAAAGAGAATAGCAGAAAATATATTTAACATAATTGGAAAAGCTGAGGCAGAAGTACATGGTATTCCAATTGAGGAAATACATTTTCATGAAATAGGTGCAGTTGATTCTATTATTGATATTTGTGGAGCAGCTTATTTATTAGATAAATTGAATATTGATAAATCTTATTTAGCGAATCTTATTACAGGTAAAGGATTTGTTGATACTGCACATGGATTGTTGCCAATACCTTGCCCTGCAACCAAACTAATTTTAAAAGGAATTCCGTACAATTTTGGTGATGAGGAAGGGGAGCGATTGACTCCAACTGGTGCTGCAATTATAAAATATCTAAATCCAGAATTTGAATTACCACCATTAATAGATTTAAAAACAGCTTATGGTCCTGGAGAGAAAAACTTTAAATCGCCAAATTTACTTCGCCTTTCACTTTGCAAATTGGATAGTTATGAAAGTGATATATATATGATTGAAACAAATATAGATGATGGTAATGCAGAGTATATGGGTGTTGAGTTTCAGAATAAGTTAAAAGAAGCTGGTGCATTAGATTTTTACTTCACTCACATTTTAATGAAGAAGGGGCGCCCTGGTTTATTGCTAAGTGTTATTTGTAAGGAGAGTGAGTTTGCAAAAATTTCCGAATTGATTCTAAACTTTACGACTACAATAGGTTTGCGTTATTATAAAGTGAACAAAGTAGGGCTTGAAAGAAAAATTGAAGTGGTAGAGACTGAGTTTGGTAAGTTTAGAGTTAAGGTATCAACTTCACCGGATGGGACAATCAAGATAAAACCAGAAGCAGATGATATATTAAAATATTCAATAGAAAAAGGTATATTGCCAAATATAATTTCACAAAAAATAATAGGTGCTTATGAAAAAGCTAAGTAAAGTAGTTTTGTTTTTAATTGCAATTTTACCAGTTACACTATTTGCCCATGAGGGTCATGCTCACACAGATTCTTTTATAGGAAATAGTATTCACTTTTTAATCACAAATTTTTACATTGTACTTCCACTTCTAATTGTAAGTTACTTTCTATATAGGTATATGAAGTCTATGAGCAAAGCTAAGAGCAGATTATAATTAAACTGAGATTATGCATCCCCGACTAATAGGGATGCATAATTTAGGATAAACATTTGATTTATAATTTTCTCTTAAAAAACGAATAGACTTATGAATAGACAACCCCACCGCAGGTATAACCCACTAATAGGGGAGTGGGTGCTGGTATCACCACACAGAACTAAACGCCCATGGCAGGGCAAGGAAGAGAGCCAGCATAAAGATGACCGTCCAGAGTATGATGCAGAATGTTATTTATGCCCAAGCAATAAGCGTGCTGGAGGATTTACAAACCCGAAGTATGAAAACACATTTGTATTTACAAATGATTTTAGTGCCCTTTTGCCAGAGTCTAATAATGATGGTATTTCAGAAAATTCAGATTTATTTAAAATTGAAAATCTAACCGGTGAATGTAGAGTAATCTGCTTTTCACCAAGGCACAACTTAACATTGGCACAGATGGATGTTGAATCAATACGCAAAGTTGTTGATGTCTGGGATGAACAGATTGCAGAATTAGGGAAAAAATATAAGTGGGTTCAAGTTTTTGAAAATAGAGGAGAGATAATGGGTTCTTCCAACCCACATCCTCATGGGCAGGTTTGGGCAAGCACCTCGTTACCCAATGAAGCATCAAAAGAGAACTTAAATCAAAGAAAATATTTTACTGAAAAGGAGAGTATTTTACTTGTAGATTATTTGGAAAAGGAATTTGAAAAAAAAGAGAGAATTGTATTTGAAAATGAGCATTGGGTAGTGCTGGTACCGTTCTGGGCTATCTGGCCATTTGAAACAATGCTGCTGCCAAAACGCCATGTTCAACAATTTGCACAACTTACTGATGAAGAGAAAGAGAGTTTGTCTTCAATATTAAAAATACATCTCACAAAATATGATAATCTTTTCAGTACTTCTTTTCCATATACAATGGGCTGGCACGGTACACCGTTTGATGGTGAGGATAACCAGCATTGGCAGCTACACGCACATTTTTATCCACCATTGTTACGCTCTGCATCAGTTAAGAAATTTATGGTTGGCTACGAAATGCTTGCCGAGGCACAAAGAGATATTACTGCCGAGCAAGCTGCAGTAAAATTAAGAGAATTATCAGAGATTCATTTTAGTGAAACGTAAAAGAAAATATTAAAAGTGGATAGATTAAAATTAACAGATATTATTAAAAAACTCTATGGTGATGATGAAAGCATTCTTGATTACCAAACTGATAGATATTTAAAGTTAATTGAAACTTATAAAGAAAAAATTCTCCGTGGGATTTCGTTTGGAGAAGATTCTGAATATCATCTTTTTAGTACCCCAGGCAGAACGGAAATAGGTGGTAACCATACCGATCATAATAATGGCAGAGTATTAGCCGGTAGTATTAATCTTGATTCAATTGCCGTTGTTAGTAAAAATAATAATAACAAAGTAACTCTTTACTCCGAAGGATATGAAAATCCATTTGTTGTTGACCTAAATAGTTTAGCCCCAATAAAAGCAGAGGAAGGAGATACTAATTCTCTAATTCGAGGAATAGCTGCAAGGTTTGTTGAACTTGGGTATAAAATTGGGGGCTTTAACGGAGTGATTGCAAGCGATGTACTCAGAGGTTCTGGATTAAGTTCATCAGCATCTATCGAGGTTTTAATTGGGACAATTTTCAATGCGTTCTATAATTCTGATTCTGTTCCGGTTGAAGAAATTGCAAAAATTAGTCAATATGTGGAGAATGTTTACTTTGGAAAACCTTGCGGCTTAATGGACCAAATGGCATGTGCGGTGGGTGGAATAATAACAATTAATTTTAAAGATAAAGATAATCCAATAGTTGAAAAAGTGAATTTCGATTTTGATGCAACTGGCTATAATCTAATTGTTGTGGATACCGGAGGGAATCATGCAGACTTAACTGATGATTATGCCTCAGTTCCGAGTGAGATGAAATCGGTTGCAAATTATTTCAACAAATCCTTTTGTAGTGAAATAGATTATAATTTGCTGATTGAAAACATTCCTGACATACGTTCTAAGTTAGGTGACAGGGCTGTATTGCGTGCGATTCATTTTTTATCAGAAAATGAGAGAGTTATAAAACAAGTGGAAGCATTAAGAAATAATGATTTCGATAGATTCTTAAACCTAATTAAAAGCTCTGGAGATTCTTCATTTAAATGGCTTCAAAATATTTATCCCACAAGCAATATAAAAGAGCAGGGCGTTACTCTTGCACTATCAGTTACAGAAAAATTTATTGAAGAAAATGGAAAAGGAGCCTGCCGAGTCCACGGCGGTGGTTTTGCCGGAACAATTCAAGTATTCATTCCATCTATTTTGGTTGAAAAATACAAGAAACTTATCGATTCAATATTCGGTACTAAAAGTGTTTCAATATTAAAAATTAGAGATGTTGGTACTACTTGTTTAAGTTTATAATATGGATAAAAACAAATAATTAAAGTCCCGATAAACGAAATACGTGATAACCGTAATGTTTCGGAATACACGCTACAATGCGTTTATTGGGATGTAAGAGGCAATTAATAAAAATCAAAAATATTTACATTGACTTTATTTTGCTCCTTCTTCATACTACTTTTCATTATTTTTGGAAAACATTTAAAGATTGATTTGAGATAAATTTTACAAAATCATTTACTAATCGAATTATATTATTTCCATTTATCAAAAGGTTTGTAAACAATGAATAAAAAAGTTCATAATCAAATAGTAAGTTTTATCTGGAGTATTGCCGATGATGTATTACGTGATGTTTTTGTAAGAGGAAAATATAGGGATATTATTTTACCTTTTGTAGTGCTAAGGCGGTTGGATGCTTTGCTTGTTCCAACTAAAGATAAAGTGTTAGAAGCAACAGACTTTATGACGAAAGAAAACATTGATTTCCCTACTTTTAAAAGCGAGTATCTACCTTTACCACCAATTGACGAACAAACTTCAATAGGAGCCTACCTCGACCGAAAAGCCAAACAAATAGACGAGTTTGTTAGTAAAAAAGAACGGATGATTGAGTTGTTGGAAGAACAAAAGAAAGCAATAATAAACCAAGTAGTTTCCAAAGGAATAAATCAAAAAGCAAAATTTAAAGACAGTGGTGTTGAGTGGCTTGGAAAAATTCCTGAACATTGGGAAGTAAAGAAATTGAAGTATGTCGCATTTGCTAATCCTAGTAATATTGATAAAAAAAGTGAAGATAAAGAAGAATCAATTTTATTATGCAATTATGTTGATGTCTATAGGAATGATTTTATCAGTAGTGAATTAAACTTTATGAAAGCAACTGCTTCTAAAAATCAGATAAAAAAATTTTTACTTAAAAAAGGAGATGTTTTAGCAACAAAAGACTCTGAAACACCAGATGACATTGGAAATCCTGCTCTAGTTGTTGAAGATTTTAATAATGTTGTATGTGGATATCATCTTACACATGTCAAGCCGAAAGAAATAAATGGAGATTTTCTATTTAGATTCTTCCAAACACAGTATGTTAAATCGTATTTTGCAATTTCAGCAAATGGAGTTACTCGGTTTGGTTTAGGAGTAGATAAATTTAATTCAGTACAAGTATTCTGTCCACCAAAAGAGGAACAAAGCAGAATAACTGAATTTTTAGAAAATGAGTTAAAAATAAGAAATAATATAATTATCAAAGCTCATACTGAAATAACAAAAATCAAAGAATACAAAGAAAGCCTAATAACAAACATAGTAACGGGAAAACTAAAAGCACCTGCATGTGATAGGGATGTAACTGAACGGATTAAAAATGTGAAATATGAGCTAAATTAGTGGGAAAAATGTAAATTAGATGTAACTAAACTTATGAATACCAAAGAACTAAATATATTGTTAGAAGAATTAAGAGCATTACCACAAGAAAGTGAATGGGTAGAGTTTAAGCATAACAATAGTAATCCGCAAGAAATTGGGGAGTATATCTCGGCACTATCAAATTCGGCTTACCTCGAAAACAAAGAATTTGGGTATCTCGTATTTGGCATAGAAGATAAAACACACAAAGTATTGGGCACAACATTTAAACCGCGTGAAACTAAAATAAGTACTCAGGAAATTGAAAACTGGTTAGTAACACTGCTTGAACCGAGAATAGACTTTAAGATTTTTGAATTTACACATCAAGAAAAAGATATTGTACTCTTTCAAATTGAAGCGGCAAATAACCGTCCAATTTCTTTTAGAGGCATAGAATATATACGAATAGGTAGTTACAAGAAAAAACTAAAAGAACACCCGGAAAAAGAGAGTAAAATTTGGCAAAAATCAAAAAGTATTATTTTTGAAAAAGAATTGGCACTAAAAAATATTTCAGCCGATAAAGTACTTGAATTGCTCGATTACCCTTCTATGTTTCGCTTATTAACTATACCTCTTCCGCCAAACAAAGATGCCATTTTAACAAAATTGGAAGAGGAAAAACTTGTAGTAAAAAAATTAAAAAAGTATAACATTACTAACCTTGGAGCAATACTTTTCGCAAATGATTTAAATTCGTTTGAAGGCTTAGAAAGAAAAGCACCTCGTGTAATAATTTACAAAGGTAATAACAAACTGAAAGCAATTAAAGAACAAGAGGGCAAATTTGGTTATGGTGTAGCATTCGAGCGAATTGTTAATTATGTAAATGATATTTTACCTTCAAATGAAGAAATTGGCAGAGTTTTTAGAAAAGAAGTATCCGTTTATCCACCAATTGCTGTACGCGAGTTAATTGCCAATTCCTTAATCCACCAAGATTTTTCAATTAACGGTTCTTCGGTAATGATTGAAATATTTGTTAATCGCATTGAAATAACAAATCCGGGTAAACCGTTGATTGATACGGATAGATTTATAGACCACAGTCCGGAAAGCAGAAATGAAAAGTTAGCACGCTTTATGCGTAGAATAAAAATATGCGAAGAACGAGGAAGCGGTATAGATAGAGTTATTACTGAAGTAGAATTATTTCAATTGCCTGCACCTGAATTTATTGAAGGAGATAACTATACACGGGCAATATTATATTCACCAAAAACATTACGTCAAATGTCCAAGCCAGATAAGATAAGAGCTTGTTATCAACATTCTGTTCTTAAATATCTTTCGGGCGAATATATGACAAACCAAAGTTTGCGAGAAAGATTTAATATTGAGAAAAAAAATTACTCGATTGTTTCCCGTTTAATTAAAGAAGCTGTTTTAGCCAAAGCTATTACTGAATATGATAATTCAAGAATGTACGTTCCATTCTGGGCTGTAAAAACGATGTGATAAGGATGTGACTAAACCTACTATAAAGAAAGTTATCTTATTATAAATAAACAACTTAAGATGTGATAAGGATGTGACTAAGTGAAAAATATGGCAAAATTTACAGATACTTCAGAAAAAGGCTTTCAAAAATTCATTGTAAAATATTTAGTTGAGCAAAACCAATTCCGTGAAAGTTATTCAAATGATTTTAACAAAGAGTTTTGTATCAATACTGGGCAATTATTTTTATTCATAGAACAAACCCAACCCGAAAAACATGAAATGATTAAACGCAAAGGTGAACGTGCATTTTTAGTTCGCTTAGATGCAAAAATCCGCAAGTTTGGAGTAATAGAAGTTTTGCGCAAAGGTGTTAAGCATTTCGATAAAACCATCGATTTGTTTTACCGCCAGCCATCTTCTCTTTATAATCTAAAAGATAGAAAAAATTACGATGCAAATATTTTTTCTGTTACAGAAGAATTGGTTTACAGCAACGAAAATGCAAACCGCTTAGACTTAACAATATTTTTAAATGGTATTCCAATAATTACAACAGAATTAAAAAATCCGCTAAGCGGTCAAACTGTTCACAACGGAATACGTCAATACCAAAATGACAGAGATCCAAAAGAGAAAATATTTTCGTTTGCCCGATGTATGGTGCATTTTGTAGCCGATACCGAATTAGTTTTTATGACAACAGAGTTAAAAGGCAAAAAGTCCTTTTTTATGCCATTCAACAAAGGTTTGAATCACGGAAAATCAACAGGAGAGTTTGGAGCAGGAAATCCTGTAAATCCTATTGGATTAAAAACACATTATATGTGGGAAGAAATTTTAACAAAATATTCCCTTTCTAATATAATTGACAAATTTGCACAAGTAATTGAACAAACAAATGAAGATACCAAAAAAGTAAAAAAAGTAATGATATTCCCCAGATATCACCAACTAACAGCTGTAAAACAAATTTTAGAGGATGCAAAACAAAATGGAATTGGAAAGAAATATTTAATTCAACATTCTGCTGGTTCAGGTAAATCTCTATCCATTGCTTGGTTATCTCATCAGCTACATGGTTTGTTTGATAAAAGCGGAAAGAATAATTTATTCAATTCTGTTATTGTTGTAACAGATAGAACCGTATTGGATAAACAGCTAAGGGATGAAATAAAGCAAACTTCGCCTAAACGTGGTATTGTTGAGGCTATAACAGGAGTTGGAGAAACTAAAACTAATCAATTACAACATGCTTTTGCAAATCGTAAAAAAGTAATTATTTGCACTATTCAAACCTTTCCCTTTTTGCTTAATGAAATGGAAGAAATGCCATCGGCAAATTTTGCTATAGTAATTGATGAAGCACACAGTAGTCAGAGCGGGCAAACTTCCGCAAAAATGAATGCTGCTCTTGCAGATAAAGATACTGAACAGAGTGAGGATGAAGAACCAACACTTGAAGATAAAATTAATGAACTAATTGAAAGCAGAAAGATGATAACTAATGGTTCTTATTTTGCCTTTACTGCAACACCTAAAAATAAAACGTTGGAAACTTTTGGTGTTAAGTCTGATGAAACATACACTAACGAAAATGGAGAAATAAAATATAGATTTTATGCATTTCACAATTATTCGATGAAACAAGCTATTGAAGAAGAGTTTATACTTGATGTTCTTAGTAATTATACTACTTACAATTCATTTTATAAACTTATTAAATCAGTAGAAGGTAACCCAAAATTCGACACAAAAGACGCTCAAAAAAAATTAAGAGCTTATGTTGAAGGACATGAATTTGCTATTACTGAAAAAGCCAAAATTATGATTGATCATTTTCACAGAGATGTAAGACGTTTGATTAAAGGTGAAGCAAAGGCAATGGTTGTAACCAAAAGTATAGCTTCGGCAATTAAATACAAACATGCTTTTGATAAATATTTGAAAGAAATAAAATCTCCATTTAACGCTATTGTTGCTTTTTCCGGTAAAAAGGGATTAATGGGTGTTGAATACACAGAAACAGAAATGAATAACTTTAAAAGTTACAGAAATGACATTCCAAAGAATTTTAAGAAAAGTGAATATCGGTTTTTGATTGTGGCTAATAAATATCAAACCGGATTTGACCAACCGCTATTACATACAATGTACGTTGATAAAAAACTTGCAGGCGTTCAAGCGGTTCAAACACTATCCCGACTAAACAGAGCGCACAAACCTTTTAAGAAAGATACATTTGTTTTGGATTTTTATAATAATGCAGACGAAATTAAAGAAGCATTTGCACCTTACTATACTTCAACTATTTTGAGTGAAGAAACAAACCCGAATAAACTAAATGATTTGGTAGATGTTCTCGAGGTGTTTGAAGTTTACAATGAATACCAGGTTACAGACTTTTTTAAAAAATATGTAAATGGTGAAGATAGAACAAAGCTTGATCCCATTATTGATAGTTCAGTTCATGTTTTTAAGTATGATTTAGATAAAGAGAAACAAATTGATTTTAAATCCAAAGCAAAATCATTTTTAAGAACATACAGTTATCTGGGAAAAATCTTAGATTTTAATAATCATGAATGGGAAATCCTTTGGTGGTATCTGAAATTTTTAGTTCCAAAATTATTTGTTGATAAATCGGATGATTTTACAGAGGGAATATTAGATACAATTGATATGGATAGTTATAGACCTTCAAAATCCGGGACACAGAAAATTAGTTTAGTTGCTGAGCCTGGAATAGTTGCTCCAATTCCGGTAGAAGTTGGAGGTGGAAATCAAGAGCCTGAGTTAGATACTCTTGAAAATATTTTAAATGCCTTTAACCAAAGATTCGGAGATGTTGAATGGTCGGATAAAGATAAAGTCCAGAAAATATTAACTAAACAATTACCCGCCGCTATGAAAGAAGATAAAGAAATTATGGAAGCTATAAAATATTCTCCTGATAGACAAAATGCAAAAATGGCTTCGGATAATAGGCTAGAAGAATTAATGCAACAATATTTATTCAGCCAAACTGAAATATTCAAGAAATTTACACAAGATTTAGATTTTCAACGTAGATACAAAGAGTTTATGTTTGATACATTAGTAGAGCAAAATAATAGAATATAAAAAACTGCTTCTAACAAAAGCTATAAGCAATCCCGAAAAAGCATCCCGCAAAAAAAACGGGACAGGTCGGGTCTGTTCATAGCAAGGTCGTTAGCTGCAAAATAAATCAGCAGTTGTGAATTTATAATTGATATTAAATAAAAGGAGAAATAATGAGAGAAAAAGCTTTAGTTCATTGTGAAAATGAATTTGGAAAGATAGATGGAAAAGTTGCAAATGGTTTAGTTAGATATTCTGAACGATATGAAATTGTTGGTATTATAGATAGTACAAAAGCAGGGCTGGATGCAGGCGAATATCTTGATGGAATTAAGAATAATATTCCAATATTTAAAAGTATTGATGATGCTTTAAACAGTTTAGACTATACTCCTAAAAATTTTATTTATGGTATTGCACCACTAACACCATTTCTTAATGAAGAACAAAGAGAGATAATAGTAAGTGCTATTAAATATAAGATGAATATTATAAATGGTCTTCCGGAATATTTCACCGAAGATGATGAATTTGTTCAAAAAGCAAATGAATATGGTGTCCGAATTTATGATATCAGGAAAGCTCCACCAAGAAATAAACTCCATATATTCTCAGGGCGTATTTTAGAAATCAGAACTCCGGTAATACTTGTAGCAGGAACAGATTGTGCTGTAGGAAAAAGAACGACTGCCCGATTACTTGTTGAATCTTTGAAAAAACAAGGTGTAAAAACAATTTTTATAACAACCGGACAAACAGGTTTACTTCAAGGTGCAAAATATGGTATTGCTTTGGATGTTTTAACTTCGGGCTTTGCAACGGGAGAAGTTGAAAATGCAATTGTGAATGCAGTTGCTGCAGAACAGCCTGATATAATTATAGTTGAAGGTCAAGGAGCTTTGAGTCATCCTGCTTTTACTTCATCAAGTGCAATTCTTAGAGGAGCATTGCCTAATGCTATAATTATTCAACATCCACCCAAAAGAAAAAATCATTGTGATTATCCTAAGCTGCCAATGCCAACATTAGAAAGTGAAATTAAACTTAATGAGCTATTTTCAAAATCAAAAGTAATTGCCATTACACTTAATCATGAAGATATGACAGACTATGAACTTGAAAATATGATAGTAGAATATGAAAGTAAATATAAATTACCTACAACTGATGTTTTAAAATATGGATGCGATAAAATAATTAAAAAGATATATGAAGTATTTCCCGGAATTCAAAAGTGAGATCAATTAACATGATAATGCCGAGAATAGAGATAGACTTAGGGAAAATTGCTCATAACGCAAAAATATTGAAAGAACTTTATGCTTCAAAAGGTATTGATGTAATTGGCGTAACAAAAGTAGTTTGCGGAGACCCTGCCATTGCAAAAGTTTTGGTAAAAAGTGGTATCAATATCCTCGCTGATTCAAGAATCGAAAATATTATAAAAATGCATGATGCAGATGTACATGCACAATTTCTTCTGCTAAGAACCCCATTGAGTCAATCTGAATCAGTCGTAAAATATACGGATATCAGTCTCAACTCAGAGCTTTCTGTGATCAAAGAACTTTCAAAATATGCCGTAAAGCAAGGTATCACACATAAAATTATATTAATGGTGGAATTGGGGGATTTAAGAGAGGGAATTATGTCATCCGAATTGGAAAATACCGTTAATGATGTGATTGGATTGAAAGGAATTGAACTTACCGGTATTGGAACAAATTTAGCTTGCTTTGGTGGTATTAAACCCAATGATGAAAAAATGGAGTATTTATCCTCAATTGCAAAAGGTATTGAAGATAAGTTTAAATTAAAATTAGAGTTTGTTTCCGGAGGGAATTCAGCCAATTATGATTGGTTTATATCAACGAAAGATGTTGGCAGAATTAATAATTTACGATTGGGTGAATCAATATTTTTGGGTTGTGAAACGCTTTACAGAAAACCAATTCCGGGATTATTTATAGATGCTTTTACACTAAAAATAGAGGTTATTGAATCAAAAATAAAGCCGTCTTTACCTTATGGCGATGTTTGTCAAGATGCATTTGGAAATATTCCAAAATTTACTGACCTTGGTTTAATGAAAAGAGCTATACTTGGAGTTGGATTACAGGATGTTTTAGTTTCAGGATTAACGCCCCTATTGGATATTGATATTCTCGGGGCAAGCAGCGATCATATAATTATTGATGCCAAACAATTAGAAATCAGAGTAGGTGATACCGTTGAGTTTAATCTCAATTACGGAGCTTTACTTTCATCTATGACTTCACCATATATAATTAAAACCTATAAAAAATTATGACAGCAAAAGAATATTGCGAATTAGTTGAACGATTAGACCGCTTCCAAAAGCAGCTTATTTCAACTATTATTGTTAAGGAAGACCACTCTCCGTTAATCAGCTTAAAAGAATCAAATTTTAATTTAGTGTTTGAGCCATCTTTCTTCAAGGGCTACAAATATAATGTTAGAGAAGCTATTGTTGAAAAAATAGGACGAATAAGCAAGATTTTGGATAAGCAAAATAAAAAATTAATTATTCGTTCTGTATGGAGGGGGTTTGCACATCAAAAACTTTTACGCGACAGAAGAATTAAGATTATACAAAAAGATCATCCCAATAAATCATTAAAAGAGATTAATAAAATAGTTTCATATTTCATTGCTCCTGAAGAAGAATCAATGCACTCTACTGGTGGGGCTGTGGACGCACTAATCTATGATTTGGAAAAAGATTGTGTTATGGATTTTGGAAATAATGACGGACTGCATTTAGAACTTAATAAAACCTGCTATCCATTTCATCCTGACATTACATCACAAGTGAGAAAAAACAGAGAGCTTCTTATCAATCTCTTTGATAAAGAAGGTTTTGTAGTTGATCCTAAGGAATACTGGCATTTTGATTATGGAAATGTTATTTGGGCAATAGAAAAAGGAGAAAAATATGCTAAATATGGTATTATTAAAAAATAATAAGCCCATAACAATGTATATAAAAAATAGGCGAGATAGTGGTGGTGTTCCCGAAGTTTCGGGATAGCTCATTTCAGCATTTCTGTAAGTTGAAAGAATTATGCTTCGAAATCGCTTACTTTTCATATACTTACCGTCAGACTGTCGTTGTGTGGCATAAAAGTGAACCTTAAAATTATGAACTCAAAGAAAATAGGACTAAAAGAAGCCATCTCTATTGGAATAGGTGGAATGGTAGGTGGTGGAATTTTTGCAGTTTTAGGATTGGCAGTATCTTTAGGAAAGGGAGGTACACCAATTTCATTTTTAATTGCAGGTGCAATTGCACTTGTTACTTCTTATAGCTACGTTAAACTATCTTTAACTTACCCAGATAGAGGTGGAACGGTTAAATTTATTAATCAAGGATTTGGTAAAGGTGTTTTTAGTGGTGGAATTAATAATTTGCTTTGGATTAGCTATATAATAATGCTTTCTCTTTATGCTTCTGCTTTTGGTTCGTATGCTCCTAATTTGTTTCAAATAACAAATGACAAAATTTTAGATTCTCATATCTATTTAAGTGCTATCATCATTTTTGCTGCAATCATAAACTATTACAGTATTAAAATAGTTGGAAAAATAGAATCTTATGCAGTAATAATTAAGTTGATAATCTTAATCGGATTTGTTTTTATTGGTCTTTATGGACTCTTTGGCAATCCTAATATAAATCAGTTAGCAATTAGCAATTGGGAATCCCCTTTGAAATTATTAACAGCAGGAATGGTAATATTTGTAGCATATGAAGGTTTTGAGTTAATTGCGAATGCCGTACCTGATATTGAAAATTCAAAAGTGAACGTCCCCAAAGCTTATTATTATTCTGTAATATTTGTTATTGTTTTATATATTTTAATAGCAATAATTACTGTTGGTTCTCTACCTTTTGGAAAAATAGCAAATGCACAAGATTATGTTTTAGCAGAAGCCGCAAAACCTATGCTTGGTAAAATTGGATTTACAATTATTACTATTGCTGCTCTTATTTCAACTTTTTCAGCAATAAATGCCTCCTTATATGGTGGTAGTAGAGTGAGTTATGAAATTGCAGAAGATGATGAATTACCACATCAATTGACATCTAAATTATGGAATCAACCAATTGGACTATTTATCACAGCAGTTATGACCTTACTTTTGGCTAATACATTAAATTTAGAGAGTATATCAACAGTAGGAAGTGTTGGATTTCTAATAATTTTTGGAATGGTTAATTATGTAGGGTTTAAACTATCTAAAGAAGTGAAAGGGAAAAAAGGAATCCCAGTGATTGGTTTTTTTCTATGTATAATTGCGACAATTGTATTAGTAATCCAACAATATTCATCGAATCGAACAGGAGTTTTAATAGCTATCGGAATAATAGTGCTTTGCTTTATAATTGAATACATTTATAAGAAAATAGAGAATAAAACGAATAATAACGCCACACAACAAAGTGTATAAAGCATTTAAAGGAATAAGATGCAGTGTATAATAGAGAACAGTTTGTTTTATCTCCCACTACACTTGATGATACTTGGGGAGAATATCAGAAAAAGAAGGTATTGTTGATACGAACAAAGTATGTTTTTGCAGGTCGGAAAAGACATTCTTCATCACGCTACTTAAATTGGGGATATCCGCAAAGGATGATTCGTAGCAAAGAATATATTTTAATTTGGAATCTAAAATCGGAATACTTGCCTGCCGGAACACCTCAAAAATTTGATGCGAAGGATAGCAGTTTTACTTCCAATGTATATATCAGATAAAAATGGAAAATATATTTCTGGTTCTGCATTTACAGATATTGATGATAGTTCCACGAAAATAGACATTATTGAAAATTATCAAGATGAAGATTTTTTTTTTTGATAGTTATAAAAGATATTCACATATAAGAAAATCCCCTAAGCCAGAATAAACAAGAGAGGCATTCTCTGAAAGAGTTTTACAGAAAACCATACACAAATTAACAAACGAATATTAAATAATATAAGGAAGAGAAGTATATGAAGTTTACAAAAAAGTTCTTTTTGATTTGGTTATTCCTAATCGCTTATTCTACAATGCTTGCTAACCAATTATCTGATTCTTTTCAGATTATTCCCAAACCTAAAAAGGTTGAGGTATTTTCTGAGATGGGACTAGAGTTTGGCGGATTAAAATCAATTCAGTTAAATGGAGATATTGAGAGACCAGTATTGGGTGATATTCTTTCTTTGCTTCCTGAAGAGAGTAAATATAGTGGGGGCAAATTAATTTTAAAAATTTTAGATGATGACAGCATTCCAGAATCACCTGAAGGATATGTACTAATTATTTTTAAAGGGAATGTTGAAATCGCATCACGTGGTGAAGCTGGATTATTTTACGGCTGTCAAACTTTGGAACAATTACTGGAAGACGCTCGGGAACAGGGAATTCCAATTCCAGCATCTAAAATTACAGACTATCCCGATTATGTTTATCGTTCTGTTCACTTCGATGTGAAACATCATTTAGACCATATCGGTTATTATTACGAAAGTATCGACCGCCTGGCACGTTATAAAATAAACTCGATTACATGGGAGTTCGAGGATAAACTTGGTTATCAAACGCAGCCATTAATTGGAGCACCACAAGCTATAAGTATTGATGAGATGGCTGCATTAACAAAATATGCGGCGGCAAGAAATATAGAAATTACACCATTGGTTCAGGGGCTTGGTCATGCTACATTTATTCTTAAGCATCAAGAATATGCTTATTTACGTGAACAGGAAAGTAACCGTTGGGCATTTTGTCCACTAAACGAAGGGACATACCAAGTATTATTTGATCTTTACAGAGAAGCTATTGAAGCAACACCGGGATCTAAGTATTTCCATATTGGTGGTGATGAGGTAGGGCAAATAGGGTTATGCGATAGATGTAAACCTACTGCAGATGAAAAAGGGAAGTTTGAACTGAATCTTTATTGGTTAAATAGAGTTTCGGAATTTTTAATTGAGCAAGGACGTATCCCTATTTTTTGGGGAGACATGCCTTTTCAGTATGCTGGAGTTTGGAAATATACACGGAAGGAAGAAGATGCACCAGAACTTTGGGAAGCAGCCTTAATCAAATTAGATGAAGTAATAGATCGTTTTCCTAAGGAAGGTATTTTTATGCACTGGAATTATTCCACATGTCGTCAACCAGGAAATGACCGTGTTTTAGAATGGCTTACAGGTAATAATTTAAATACGATGGTATCTATTGCTGCAAATAGCGGACCAGCTGCTCTGTTTCCCTTTGATGATAGAACTGGTAAAATGTCAGACAGAGGTTTGGTTGCAATACAAAGTGCTTTGCAATTGGGGTTCAAAAAAGGAATTGATGGAGTGTTATCAACAGGCTGGGATGATCGCTCGCCCCACATGGAAACATATTGGAGGGGTTTTATTGCAACAGCAGAATATAGCTGGAATACAGAAGGAAGAAATCTTGATGAATATCAATTAGCCTATATGCAGCGAGAGTTTGGTCCAGAGGCTTCTTATTCAGATTTATATTTACAATTGCGAGATGCGGCATTCTTTTGGGAAACATCGTTAGTACGCGAAGGGAATAGGATGGAAACTACGAATGCTTTACTCAAATTACCTGGAATACATCATGAGGCATTTCATAATGTGAAAGGTGAAAAATATTCTGACATAATTTTAGATATGCCCGATTTAAACAACCCTGGCGTTTGGACAAAAAAATATAAGGTACGACTTGATGAAGCAGAAAACCAAATTGCAATCTACAAAAGTACATCACAGCAACTTGATGAATTATATAAAGTTTCATATCGCAACCATTATCACTGGAAACTTTTTTCAGTCTTAAATGATTTTCAAATAACAGCACCTAAACTTCTTTTAGCTTTAAAAGAGAGTGATGTTGAAAATAAATTGGAAAGAGAAGAAGGAATTGCTTCAGTAAAAAAAGCATTAGATGATTTTGATTTGGCATGGACTGAACTTAAAGCTGTATATGGCGAAACAAGATATATATCAAGTCCAAAAAAATATGTAGCGGATCGATATTATCATTATGCAAGTCAAAGGGAAGATTTAACTTGGATGATTCAAGTAGAGAAATTACTTCACGAGTTAGTTAGAGATTGGGCAAATAAAAACTAAGAAGCACTCGCTCTCAGTTTCTCCAATATCTCTTTTACTAAAGTAGTAATATGGGGCAGACTTTCCTCAATCTCATCAGAAAGTGTTGTCTGCATATTTTGAATTGTTTCAATTGAAATGGTAATTAGATTAATATTTGGAAGACCGCCAGAGAGTATAGCCGTTTCAATTAAATCCCTTAAGCCAATATCGTGTGCACTAAGTGCTGTAGGAAAATCTGACGCAAATTTTGGTTTTATTAATGATACAGTACCCACTTGTTTACCATCCATGGTAGCATCAATTAAAATCATCTCTTCATAATCACTAAAAAAAGAGAGAAGATGAAAACCACCTGTACCCCCATCAATTACCTCAATATTCTCATCCTTAATTTCATCCCTTAGTTTTTTTACTGCATGGCAGCCAACACCCTCATCACCAAGTAAAATATTACCTATCCCTAAAATTAAGATTTTATTATTTTTCAAAGTAAACTCCTTTTATTAATAATTAATTTTTAATGGCTGGGTTATGCAGAGTGCAAGATTTCAACGCTCTATCCCGAAGTTTCGGGATTAGTTTACAATTAATTTCCATTATTTGTACTATCTTTCTGTTCATCACTAAACCCCACATTACGTATAGCCTTTGTTGTCGTTTCGTTTTCTATTATTCACTATATAATTTTACTTCTCTATCATTAAGTGGTAGTACAGGTCTATAATTATTATTTAAAATTTTAGAGAATTGTTCAATTTGTTCTTTTGATGCTTCGACAGGATTTTTTAATACGTACCAACTTACAGTTTCCGTGCAAGGAGGTGTGGTTAATAAAAGACTAAGCTTTTTAGACACTCTGACGGTGAGTATCTGGTTTTGTGGCGGTTTTGAAACACAAAACTTTCAACTTACACAGATGTTTATTTATTGTTAAATCGTTCATATTTAGCACTTCACCCGGCATAAACTATATACATTGTTACCAACCGTAGTTTCTCTTATCCAATAGAAATATTTAAATGTTTACCTAATCCAATTTCAATCAATTTATAATAGGTTGAAACTTGAATATCACTTTGACCTCTTTCAATTCTCGATATATAACTCTTTTTAGTTCCAGTTCTTTTTGCCAATTCATCTTGAGTTATCAGTGCGTCTTTTCTTGCTTCTCTTAACATTATTCCAAGCCTAAATGCCAAAGAATCTGCATCATATTTGTCTCTTGAGGATGTTCCTTTTTCCCCGTATTTTTCTTTTAAAATATCTTCAAAGTCTGTAATATTTTTCATTTTATTTTCCTCCATACTTTTCGTTCATATATTCCTTTTTCAGTTTCTCTGCCATTTCGATTTCCTTTCGAGGCGTTCTTTGAGATTTTTTGATAAAGCAATTAGTCAAAACGATTAACTCTCCTTTGTCGAAAAAACAAAGAATCCTAATGCTTTTAAAAGTAGTAATTACACGTATTTCATATGGCGGTGAACCGCAGATATGAGATTAAAAGACACAAGATATCAGACAAAAGCAAAAGCACATTAAATTTCTTTGCAAAAAAAACAAGGATTTAAGTGGTAATACTTCTATATATCCCATCTGTATTTTCAAGATTCTTAAAAAATTTCTTTGGAATCTGTTTTTCAAATCTGACTAAGTCAAATACGTATTCAATTTTTTCTTGCACTTTAAATTCTTGCGATTTATAAAAATCGACGAAGTAATTTCTGTATGCAATTATTTTTCTAATCATTTTATAAAGTTAACTAATTAGTTTACACAAATCAATATTTTAATAAATGTTTTTCTATAGAATAGAAGTGTTTTTACTATGGTTGGTAACGGCAGTCCGTCTAAAAAGCACAGAGTTAAGTTTATTTTCTAAAAAATTATTTTATATAAGCCATTCTAACGACTTTAATTTTATTATTATTTGAAAATCTTAAAAAACAGATAAAACTTTTGG
>JAKIUC010000065.1 GCA_021647785.1 Melioribacteraceae bacterium | reverse complement strand
TACCTGAACACAGAGAGTATAGGGCAGGAGGAGCGTTTAGTGACAATAGTGGCGGTGTGATAGGAGTGGGAGCAGGTGCCCTAAAAATTCGCCGAGTAGATTCCACAGGACAATATGCTTGGGATGAAGTTGACTTAAACCAAGGGCAATTTGCAGTAATAAAATATTCTTCAGATGGTAAGGGCGGTATATATGTAAATTGGCCAGGGGATGGTGTTTCGGTACAAAGAATATCATTTGATGGAAATCTTGTTTTTGATGAAAACCACATAAAAGTGTGCATAGGAGATGATTGCCATGGCTCAAGAGGAATTGTTGAAGATGGAGAGAGTGGTGCAATTACAATATGGAGTGATACAAGACATGATACATTACATTCATTTTATGCACAACATATCGATAGCAATGGTGCATTTTTATGGGATTCTTTAGGAATATGGTTTCATTCAACAGAATTTACCCCATTATTTTCAGGGAGTGCTATCCCTTTATATTCAGATGGACGAGGTGGAGCGATATTGTTATGGGATGAATGCTGTAACGGTAACCGTATTTACATAAAACAAATATCATACAATGGAAACTTGGGTGAAGTAATAACTGGAGTTGATGAAGATAACGAAAAAGCAACAGTTAATAATTATCAATTATTCCAAAATTATCCAAATCCATTTAACCCAACAACGACGATAAATTACTCACTATTTAAGTCGAGTTTTGTAACAATTAAAATATATGATGTTATTGGAAGAGAAATTGAAACATTGGTTAGTGGTGAAAAATCGCGTGGCAACTATTCTTTGCAACTTAATGGAAGCACTCTTCCAAGCGGAATATATTATTATCAAATAAAAGCAGATGGATTTATAAAAACAAAAAAAATGATATTAGTAAAATAGTATGGAATGCCTAACATCCGCACCACCTCAGAAGCTGCCGAAAGGGGATAAATTTAGAGTTCGGTGCATTTTTTTAAATGAGGATAAAATGAAAATTATATTTTTGCTATTAACATTTTTAGTATCACTAACTTCTTGCGATTCAGTTGAATCTGAACCATCAAACATACTGCCAATGCCAACAACCCAAATTGACAAGGTTGAAGCAAATGGTAACATTGTTAAAATTACAGTTACTGTTACTACTCCAGATCCTTGTTGGAACTATTACAAAACAAACAGTAGTGAAAATAATAACCAATATATTGCAAAAATATTTACACAACCAACCGGTGCTAATGTTTGTCCTACAGTTCTTTGGTCATTTAGTAGAGAAGAAACAATTTATTTTTCAACAAATGGCGAAAAGGTTATTAAATTTTGGCAAAATGATTCAACATATTTAGATACAACAATTGTTTTATAAATAAAAAACAAGATGAACATAAAACCTTAATTTTGCAATAGTCCGCTGTAGCAGATAAAATGAGCATAGAAAAAAAAGAGAATATAATCAATGTAGCATTAGTATCTTATCAGTAATATTCCCCGCAGTGCGGGACTAACAGCGTGTTTTATTTGGCAGAAAATTACAAATGACAACATTCTCACAGAGTCCCACGGACAAATAACAAATAAATCCCAATATCAAAATTCCAAAAACGAGACACCTTAGCACAAATTTCTTGTTTGGGATTTGTCCGTGGGACTCTGTGAGAATTTTATAAATTGAAATTTATTTGTAATTTATCTTTTTGAGATTTGTCTTTTCCAGTTCATCTGGGTTAGGTTTGCCCAATCTATCTCGATTGGTTGTGATAAATCGAAGTAGGGGATGAAAATTTTCATCCCCAACAATTAAAACTAAAAATAGATACCAAATCCTACTTTAACTAACTGAAAATTTGCACTCCAGCCAGAGCCTGTACGTGAATTTTCACCTGTGTTATCAGAATTATTATACCGATTAGAGTAAGTATTATTATAATTTGACCAAGACTTTGAACCTAAAAGGTGTGTTTCAGCAAAAAGAGTAATAGTATTGGTTAAGTATGCTTCAATTCCAATTAGAGAAACTACACCTACCCCATAAGAACTTTCACTGCTTGAATATTCATAATTAGAACTCTCACTTTCACTTTTATTTTTTTCGTTGTTTTCCCATTTCCGATACGAGTAACTAAGATTTGGACCAACCCCGAGATAAAGATTAAATGATTTTTGTGAAATTATATTAAAAAGAAATTGAAATGATAAATTCATATTAACAAAAGTTCTATCTTCTGTTTGCTCACCAGTCCTTTTAGTATTTTCATCATATTTATTTTCAGAATCATATTTATCACCAGATAGTGAAGAATTCAAACTTAAATAAACTCTGTAATTCATACTTTGAGATGCATTCCATTTGTATGCAAGGGCATAACCGTTAAAGAAATTAATATTTACACCACGATCTGCTTTTGTAGAATCTACTTGTGCAATTAAAGAAGTGGAAAGAGAAATGAAAACGAAAATTAGTGCGAGTTTAACAAATTGCTTAGGCATCATTATGCCCTCCTTCTGATTATTTAATAGAATAGTTAAGTATTATTAACAAAGTAAAACTATTAAAATAATTCTACTTTAACAAAAAAATATTATTCTATACATATTCTTCACACTAAAATTTGTTTCTTGTGGTCAGTATAGAAGAATCCCAAATTATTCGAATATTTTAAAAACCTTAAACAACGAAATTATCTTTGAGCATTTTGTATTTTGGAAAACCATAGATTAGAGTTGTTCTATCAGTTTTGTCAAGAATCAAGCTGGAATGATTCATCAGCAGAAATAAAAGAAATATTTAAGGAAATTTATAAAATAGAGTTATTGGTAATTTGGAATTCTTGGTTGAATGAAATTTCAGCATTAGATTTTGAATCAAGTTAAGTAAGTGTTATTTTAAAATTGTTGATATTATTTTTGCAGATTTCTTTTGCAGACATTTAATAAGCAATCAAACTAAGTAGCATAATCTAAACTTAAGGAAATAAAAAATGAGAAATTATATTTATTACATTTTCCTTTATTTGTTTTTTGCATTTATTTTCATATCATGTGAAACTAGTTTAACCTCAGAGGAGATTAATAACCAATTAAACATAAACTATAAGCCTATTAATATTCAAGCATTTAATTCTTATAGTAACGAAAACCAAGTAAATTTATTTTGGACGACTAATAGACCATTCCAAGATTTTCAAATCCCTTCTCCACCCAATGTTGAAGTTGTAAAACTATATGTATCAAATAAAAGTCCAAATACAAACTTTGTGCAAATTTATGAAACTAAAAATACTGGAGAGGATTCTACAATAGTTTATAATTTGTCTAACGATAAAATGTATTTTTTTAGAATAGCTACTTTTTCAGCCAAAGGTACACTTATTGGTGTTTCATTTCCTTTAATGACATCCCTGGGAAAAGAACAGAACGAGTATTATTCACTATCTGTTAAAGAAAAAGATCACCCCTTATACTTTTCTAATTTGTCATGGAAAGCAGATGGTAATAATCTCGCATTTGTAAAAGCCGATAATTCGTTTAGCTCTAACATATACGATTTGGATATAAACTCTTTTTTTGTTCAACAACTTACAGATTATACTTCTACTGACCATAGATTGATGGGCATTTCCTATTCTCCCAATGGTGATAAAATAGCTTTTTGTTACACCCCATCAATAACCTCTGGAGAAACTAATTATCGTATTTGGCTTTTAAATATAAAGGATTTTGAAAAGGAACCAGTTACTTCTGGAAGAGTAGATTTTGATCCAACTTGGCTTTCTAACAACACAATTGTATTTAGTAGAGGAACACATGGACCACCAAATATACCAGAATTATTCCTTTATAATTCAGATAATGGTACAGAAAAAAGAATTACAAGTGATCAGAAAATTTATAAATATAGTCCATCTTTTTCAGCATCAAAAAATTTAATTGTATATAGTGGAGAGACTTCAAACAGAAGATATTTATATCAAATTTCTACATCAGGAGAGAACAGTGCTACTATAACTGAAAATAAATTTTGGAAAGATTTACATCCTTATTGGTCAAATGATGGTAGTAAAATATTTTTCACATCTAATAGAAGTGGGCATTATGAAATTTGGTCAGTGGATGCTTTAGGTACAAACTATAAACAAATTACTTACGGATTAAAAAAAGGACAAAATCGTTTTTATGGCAGAATTGATCCGAATAATAAATATATGGCTATTATGGAGAATAATTTAAATGGAAACCATATGTTAAAATTGCTTTATTTTAATCAATAGTTTATGGTCTTATAAAAAGCAGATATTCAATAACTCCAAGCCTTCTGCTAAGTTAGTAAGGGTCTTTTTCAAATTTTAGGTTTTAGTATTTTTTATAAACATTATAATCTATGAACAAAACTTAGACTTGCAATATTTTCCCAAAAGTTTGCATAGAGTCCATCGATATAATCTGTTAATGAATATCGGACTTTCAATTTTATTACATCTGAAGCAGTTAATTTAAAATCAGAATTAAAGTTTAATTGCATAACATTTGTATATTCCGATTTGGAATATAAAAGATTCAGAGTATTTGTCCATCTATTTCTAATCATCCTATTTGTAATTCGGAAGCTGCCTGTAATTGTACTATTGATTGATCCATCAAAGCTCTTAAATACCACCATTGTAAAACCAGGACCAACCGACCATGAAGAATTTATTATTGTATTAATATTTGCTATATAATTGTTAATTGCTATCTTATTTAAGGCAGAAGAAACATAAGTATAATTTTCAGTCATTTGGTTCGAATATCCCAAAGAAAGAGAGTTATTGAGATTAAATACAATGAACTGATACATCATATTTACATTTATTGAATTTATTTTATTAAACACTTTTAAAGTATCGTTTCCGGCATCGTTATTCATATTGTTTCTCATTAGGTTTATCATAAATGAAAGACTTTGCATAGGACGAATAGTGAGATTAACACCGTATGTTTCTCTCGTAGTTGTTCTAACTTTTTTCTTTAATAAATTATCATTTTGCGAATCATAACGAAGTTGAACCATCAAAACATTACTAAATACCCGGAATCCCAATAAACCGCCATATCTTCTTTTATCGCTAATAACATTTACCATTCCAAGAGATCTGTAACCTGGATTGATAACGGAATATTTAACATTCGCATTTACACCGCTGTGGTTAAAATTTAATTCTGCATTATATGCAAAATCTAAATTTGTTGAGTTACGGATTGTAAAAATATTATTAACGAAAGAGGGTATCTTATCTGTTTTTACCGCTTCACTATACTGATCGTTTGTAAAAAGACTTGTAGTAAATTCTCCTTTAATACGAAACATATTATTAATAAATTTTATATCGGTATTTAATCCAACAATAAAATTCTCTTGAGGGGATACTCCAATTTGCGGTTTTCCGGATGATGAATCGGGTATAAATATTGTAGAATCCAAAGAGCTAATATTATCTCTTGCATTTAAAATATTCAACGCAATAAAAGAACCTCGTTTCTTACCGAATCCGATTCTTGCTGCTCCCATATATTGTGCATAGATTGAGGAATATGGATCGCCTACAACGGCTCTTCGTGATTGACCACCAATTATTTCAAAAATGAAATAGCCCGGATTAATTTCTACACCACCACCGCGAATATTGATACCGTTTAATGAATAATCGGAAAATTTATGATTAAAATCTCCTATATGTGCTTTTCCCCAAGTCCAATCGGGATGTAATGCAAACCTGTTTAATTGCTGCCGTGCATTACTTCCTTCTGTTGAAAAGAACAAATCGAACGAAATGCTGAAGTTCTTAAAAAATCTTAAAGTAGGACGAACAAATACCCTACCCAGAAAACCTGGGCGCCTTTTTATTTCTCTTGATGTAGAGTAAAGTTCACTTTCAATACCGGCATTACCAGAAATAGCAAAAACAGATGGTTCAACGTATTCAGATAATCTGTTTGATATGCTCAAATCTGTAAGTGTAGTATCCACACCATCCTGTGCTTTTAATAATGTGGTGCCGAAAAGGATGAAAGATAATACGATATAAATAAATTTTCTCATAGTTTTATTTACTCTTATTTATAATTTTACTAACGTCTTCATTTCTATCCGCTTTATGTAAAGCCTCAATTAAATATTCTTTCAAGATTTCATTATCTGGTTGTGTAAAGTACAATTTCATCCATTCGTCGCATAATTCACTTAGGTTTTCTTCTTCCCTATAAAGTTTTATCAATGCTTTATAAGTTTCGCTATCAGTATCGTTAAGGGATAATACTCTTTTATAAGAAAGGATTGCCTTGTTCATTGCACCCATTTTTTGATACAGAACTGCAAGTCTTTTATGCGTCTCTATATCTTTTACCGCAACCGAAAGAACACGTTTATATAATTCCTCCGCTTCGGTAAAATTATTTTTGCTTTCGTAAAATATTCCTTTATAATAGTATAGAATAGAACTTGTAGGATAATCATCAATCAGATTATTAATTTCATCCAGATATTTTGCATTGGAAAGATTATTCATCAAATATTTGTTTGCGTTATCAATATTCGATTTATATTTTTTTATTCTATCTTCGCTCGATAAGTCAATTTCATCCATCATTCCCAATAGGTTATTTGTGCTTTGTAATTGAGTCATCATTAGCTGCTGCTCGGAATTAAGTGAAATCATATTATTTATGAAAGAGTTTTTATAGTAAGCAATTGCTTTCCCTTTATTGTTTTCTTTTTCGTATAAATTGGCAAGTTTAGCTAAAACAAAGGGTTGTTTTTCTTCGGCTTTTAGAGCAAGTTCGTAATAAACTTTAGCTGAATCTAAATTGTTCTTGTCAAAAAAGATGTTTCCGCTTCTATAGTATGGTAAAAAGTTTTGGGGATAGAGTTCAATCATTTCATTGAATGTTTGAAGGGCTTTATCAATTTGATTCTTTTTTTCATAAAGGTATCCAAGTTTTAAATAAAATTCCTCAGTAGTTAAACCTTCTTTCTTTCCTTTAATAAGTACATCTATTCCCTCATTATATTTTTTCTCTTTTTCATACAGATTAGCAAGTTTGAAATAAACATCAAATTCCTTGTTGTGGGTTTCCAAATATGAGTTATAATGGAATATAGCAAGTGAATCTTTTCCCTCTTTTGCAAAGGTCTCAATTTTGTTAATCGCTATTTTTTCATCTTTAGGAAATGCTTTTTCCATTCGCTCAAAAATTTCTCTTCTCTTTTCCTGATCATCTATTATAGTATAGTATTTGAGCATTTCCTCGTAAATAGATTTTTCTTTAGGATATTTTTTTAAGAGAAACTCGTATATTTCAAATGCTTCAGGTATTTTATATTTTGCACGATAAAGCATTGCAAGCTGCAAACCTATTTGAATATTATCTTTATTATTATTCCAAACTTTTTCTAAATCAATTATCGCTTTATCATAATTTTTCTTTTTTATCATTAAAAGCGAATAATTCCCAAGCAGAACATCATTATCGGGAAATTTCATTAGACCTTGCCTGAAAACTTTATCAGCTTCATCAATTTTATCCGTTTGCATCAGTATGTTGCCAAGCAAGGCATAAGCTTCGGGTAAATCACTCTCCAACGAAAGAGATTTCCTCAATAAGTATTCCGCTTCGTCAAACATCTCCGCATCTGCCCGTTTTATACCTTTATTATAATATATACGGGAAAGGAGTAGTTTAATCTCTGCTTCTCCAGGGTGTTTTCTATTGAGTTCTGAAAATATTTTTTCCGATTTATCGAAATCTTGTTTATTTAAATATAGTTTTCCTAACAACAGCGGCATATCTTTATTATCAGGAAACTTGAATCTATTCTCCTCCAATATTGTAATTGCTTTGTCGTATTTCTCTAATGCTATATACGAATTAATTAGATACTGGTAAGCAGATAGATCATTTGGTTGAAACAGAATATATTTTTCGAAAGATTCTATCGCAGCTTCGTAATTATTATTTTGAAATTCCATAACACCGGCTGTATATAAATCTTGTGCATCCATTTTCGAAAAAGAAAAAAGGAGCAGTATTATTAGAATCGAGTTATTTCGGAGCAACTGTTTGATCATATTCACTCTCATTTCCTGATGTGTCTATTGCTTTGATTCTGTAAAAATATTTTTTTGAACCATTGCTGTCAATAAATTTTGTATCGGCAACAATTTCATTATTAATTTTAATAAATGTTCCGGTCGGAAAATTGGAACGGTAGATATTGTATCCAACCATATCAAAATCGTAAACCTTACCCCATGTAAGTTCAACTTTATTATTTACTTCCTTTGCCATTATATCGCGCGGAGCAGTAGGTGGAGAAAAATCTTTAAACAAGATTGAATCGGTTGGACTCGGTTCGCTAATATTCCCGGCAGTATCTACCGCAACAGCGTAATAAATATATTTCACACTCTTTACAACCGAAGTATCGCGGTAATAAACCGGAGCCTCGTTAAAAACTGCAAGTTTTTTATCTTTCGGGTTATCTCCTTCCTTTCGGAATATTTCATATTTAACCGCATCTAACGAGGGACTCATTGAACAATAAACTTCTACATACATTCCTTCGTAATTTTTAAGAGTTAAATTGCCCGGTGGATATGGTTTATCGGTATCTGGTATAAAAGCTGTAAACTCAACCATTTTGCTCATGTTCATAAAACTATCAACTGAAGCAAACTTGTAATAAATATTTCCGCCGTTTACAAACCCGCCTCCACTATATCCGCTGTCAACATAAGTTGTCATCTTCAGCGGTAAATCGGTTAGTTTAGGTGTAATATCTTTTCTTTCCCCGCGGTAAATAAAATATCCTTCAATATCTTTCGATTTCGATTTTTTCCAGTTTAACCTAACAAGACCATTTTCAATTTTGAATGTTATCTCTTCTGGCGGAAGTGGGGGAATGTTATCTTTATAAGCGGCACCGTGCGGGTTACTCTTTTCACTTTCGTTTCCGGCTGTGTCAATAACCGTAACCGCATAGAAGAATTGTTTGTTATGATATACCAGCGTATCAATAAAGAATGGTTTGTCTGCGTTAATCATCTCTTTTGTTATCTTAATAAATTCTTTCGATAAACCGGTAGAGCGGTAAACGTGATATCCTTTTGCATCAAGTGCAGTACTCATTGTCCAAGTTAAAAATATACCCGCTGTGTCCGATTCGTCAGAAATATCATCAATTATTTCCGGCGGAGTTTTGTCAATCAGTTTAACCGATACTTCTTCGGAAGGTGCGCTTTCATTCCCTATCGGGTCAACAATAGTAGTATAATAGGTATAAGTTATTCCTTCTTTCAACCATAAATCAGTGAAGTTGGGTGCAACATCATCATTACGAAGAATTATTTTCTTGTTTATTTTTTTGAATTCTATTTCGTTGCTGGTTTTTCTGTAAATATTAAAATGTATTCCAAGGTCTTTAAATGAACCTTCCCACTTCGGATATTTCCATTTTAGTTTTACATTTTTGTCCCCTTCTTCTATAACCAAATCTTTTGGTGCTTGCGGAATAATTGATTTTACCGATACTCTTTTTTCAACTATATCTAACGTATCGCCGAACGTAGTTGCGAAAACAAGTTTGTATTTATAGTTTTGCCCTTCACTTAATCCTGAATCAACAAACCATCTTCCCCCTATCTTTGCTGCATTCGGAATTAACAAACTCAATACCGTTCCTCGGAATGTATTTGAACGAAGAGTGCGAAGAATTGAAAAATTATCTTCTGTTCTCAACGCTTTTTGTACAAACTGAAGTTGATTCCCAAGTAAAACAGGAACGGCATTATCATCAAGAATTGGAATTACCGGTTCATCCATTGTCAGATTCACGTATCCCGTATCTGTTTGCCTGTAAATATACAACTCCTCATTAGAACCAAGCGGAGTAAGCAAAAAGAAAGCAAGGGAATCTCCTTTAAACATCGTAAAAAACTCACGTTCAGTTTGTCCGAAAGAAACCGAAGTAAGAATCATCAACCACAATAAAAATATTTTATTTTTCATTTTGTCTCCTTAAAGTATATTGCTATACCGACAACAAAGTGGTTATCGGAAATTTAAATGTGAAAGTTGTCGGCATATAACAACCAAATCGAAGCTTCGCTCCGAGAACCAATTTTGGTTGTGTATATACAAAATGACTACCACTGCAAAAATCACTTATTTATGGAATTAAATATTGTGTCGAAAAAACTGGCGAATATAAAAGAGCACCGTTTTTCGACCTTACACTAATCCTTATTCTATCGTTACGTGTAACATTGTCAAGTTTGAAATAAGAACCGTCTGCACTTCCTGTAGTCCAATCAACTAATGTTTGGTAACTCGGAAGAGATAATGCTCCCCCTCCGCCGTACAATAGTGTTCCGCCATTTCCAAATCCGGTTAAACTGCCGCTGCCAACGGTTGTAACGCTGTCGCTGTTGCCTGAAGTTGTTGTATAAGTAACCTTTTCAATTTTATATTCAACAGATAAAATTCCGGTTTCAGGATCTTGCAAAGAATTGAAAAGCAACGCCATATAAACATTGTTATTCATATACATACTGCTTGCTGCTACGCTCGGAGTAATTGGTGGAGTAGTATCGTTATAAAACGGTCCGGTATAACAGATATCGCCCTTCATGCCTTGTTTATTTACAGCTCGTATGGCAATATAACTAACACTATTGTTGGGGAGTACAGGAAGCAAATATTCATTATTACTTCCAATGTTTTTAGGGTTAATATTTAACGAATTATCCCAACTAACATAATCAAAAGTACCGTTAGCTTTACTGCCAACAGCAACTTCATAATAATTCAATCCCGTTTCAGGGTCGGAAGACATTTGATTGAAAATTAAAAATACTTTTAAATGATTTGATGAATAAGCCATATTAACATCAGGTTTAGAGGGAGCCGTTTTGTCAATAGGTTGAAAATGGAATCTTAAGATTTTATCGCTTTGTTTTTTAGCTCTATTAACAGATCTAACATCGAGATATAAGGTATCAAGATAAGTCATGATATTATTCATACCTGTTGTGCTGTTCAGTAGAGTTACGGAAAGATTATTCCCTACATCAATCCATGATGAAACCTTAGAAGGATCATCTTTTTTTGTTATACGGTATTCATAACTATATATACCAGATTCCTGGTCACTTGCTTTTTCCCAAGAGAATACTTCGCTTATATTAGAATTATCCAACCCGCCGCTCAACGGAAAGAGACCTGAGGTTCTGTTAGATATAGAATAACCACCAACATTGGCAGGTAAAGGTATTGGAGGATTAACCGTATATGAAGCTCCTCCGATAATAGTTCCACCTCCGAAACCACCTGGAAGAATTAAACCTCCTCCCTGTGTATTATCGTTACCGGGGTAACGATGTCCGCCGTCAATGTAATCGCCTTGTATATAAGTACTTCCACCTAATACAGTATTACTTTTCGGCTGAGGTGCTTCCGGCGGGGTTGTATCAACTAACAAATACTGTTTTACACCAATTGTATCAGTACTCCAAAGTTTGTCTCCGTTTTGAGCAACAACATATAATTGATAGTAATTATTATGTTTCAGATGTAGTCCGTGAATCTCAATATTATTTCTTCCGAAATTATTTGTCCAAGAATCGAACGGGGTATTAGCTCCACCTAATCCGGAATAAGAAATGAACGCAAGATTATCACTTAAAGTATGAGTAGAGCTACCACCAAGTAATGTCGTTCCTCCACTTCCTATATTACCGAGAGTTGAGGAAATTAGCGTATATCGATATTCCCGGATTCCGCTTTGGTTATCCCATGCCGACCATGACGCCGAAACAGTGGATGTGTTGCTCGTATAGTAAATTCTCGGAACATTTGCACTGCTGCCTACTCTGTTATCAAGGTACGGATATGTTATAGCTTTATTCACTAATGGAGGAGTTGTATCTGCACTTGTGCTTCCTGCAGAGCCGCCACCGCTTGAAGTTGCTGTACCTGAACAGACAGGAGTAAATGAAACATTTCTTCCAATTGAATAACCTAACCCGTTTTTTATATTTAATGAGAAATTAGTAATACCAAAATTACCGCCGGAAGAAGTTACTGTATTAGGTATATACATAATTCTAAAGTTCTTTAATCCGCCAATAGCTTGTTTACCCGAGCTTTTTATATAAGGGTTGCTACTACTATAATCAATCATAGCTTTGGCATATTGCCCACCGGTTCCTGTGATACTCCAAGAAAGTTTAACATCGCTGTAGTATCCTTCATCAGTTGCCATATAAGTTAATGAAGAGATAGTTGGTAATTTCATTCTATTACCTAAAACTACTTTTTGCGATTTTAAATAAGAAGTTGTTACTGAGTTATCAAGATATTCAGTTACCCCCCTTCTTCTTTCAACCAACCTACTGTATAAATCGTATTTTAATTCAACAAATTTTGCTAAATGTGAATAAAGTCCGTTCATTTTTTGAGTAAGCGAAGCCTGCATTCTGGCTAAATTTTCTAAAATATTTACCTTAGTTGTTTTAATTTTTAATGCTCTTGCACGGCTTGTATCTATTACACTCAACAAACCAACTTTTGGAATATCTACCCATAAATTCATTCCGTATTTAGTGTTTGTTTTTATAGCCCACGCTTTAAATACGCTTTCAGTTTTAGAAGATTTTTCAGAATCATATTGGCTCAAAATCTTCTGTTTCTCCTGATCAGCAATTTGTGAATCATTATTTGAAAGATATGACAAGAAATAAACTCTTTCACCAGTAAGATATTTTACGCCTCTCCAATCCGACTGATAAATTTGATTTGCCTTATGTGCTAAAGCAGATTCAAAATTACCAAATTTAGAAGTGTTTGCAAAATAACTTTGTCTGTTTGAAGCCCAGTTTTCCAAACTTTTGTAATATTTATACTGTGAAACATAAGCTACATCAATTGAATTAAAATAAGAGGCGTAACCTTCTGAAAAGCCTTCTGCACCTCTATCAATAGGAACAAGCATTCCCAATGTGGAAGTATTAGGTAGAGTGAGACCTGTATTTGTTAGGACTCCTGAACCTCCACTTGCAACCTGCATTCCGCCGCTTAAATCGGAAGTAATTACACTACCGGAAGTACCTTCTGGTTTTCCCTCGTAAGTGGATGTTTGCCCAAAAAGCATCTCTTCAATTGAGGATATATTTTTATCTATTTTTCCTATCCTCTCGAATAATCTTTTTTCATATTGGGCTATTTCCTGCTGAGATTCTTTCAAATTATTTTTATTTCTATCCGCAATACTTTCATCAAATTGGAAGTTAGGCTGATTTAGAATAGAACCATTAGCGTCTCTTTTAATAGTTGTGAAATTTTCACTTGTTACAGGACTTCCACCAGCTTCTTTTATATTTATTGGTAATAGTTCAATGCTCTCCATGCTTTTATTCAGTTTGTTTAGCATGTTAGATCTTGCAGAAGAAAATTGAGTAAAAAGACTATCAATAAATTCTCCCTTTTTTTGCATTTCTCCCAAATTCGGTGCACCAACACCAGTATAAGTCTGCAACGAATAATCTTCAACATTTTTCTCGGCAGTTGTTCTTGTGTAATTATAATAACGACCATTTTCTTCAATTGATTGAAGGACTCCTAACACAATTACAGCCGCAACCCGTTGAGCTACATTACCATAAGTAATTAACTTACCCCATTTTGAAAGATTATCGAAAGCGGATGCAAGTTCAGCATCTGAAAAATTTCTTGTCGGAACCGTTGGAACAGGATGAGAATTGATATTGTTTTTCATATCATTTTTTGCCTGTTCGGCTTTTTTAGAGGTCTTACCTGCATCCTCAATCAATTTTTCCATATCAGAATCAGATCCGAAACCGCCGGAAGTGTTTCCGTTTTTAATTTTACCCCAAACGCTTCCTTTCCATTTAATAAAGGTGAGGTGAATTTTTAAACCGGCAACTCCATACATATAGAAATCGTTATTTGCTCCGAAAAGAGCTCCTTTTAGCCACCCTTCTGCACCGGCTACACCTCCGAGAACTTCAACTTTAATCCAGACTTTTGCATAAAGCCCCCACGAAACATTTTGGATGTACCAAACTTTCACAGCAAATCCACCTTCTAAATTGATAATCCAAATATTAAATGATTGAACAGCCGAAAATGAAACAAGGAATCCGTTTGGACCAACAAAAAATTCGCTTTTTACATCAATTATATTTAATACTTTGATATCAGTTTTACCCATTACCCCCCATGTATTCTCATTATAAATATATGCGCTTATCTTACCTTTCCCAACTATAACTGAAACCATTTTTACATTAATTTTTATATTTCCTTCAAACTCACCGGCATTAAAATTGACTGCAAGATGTATGGTTCCGTATATACTATTTTTCTGATCTAACATAACTACCTTTCCATCAAGATAGAATTGTTTATCAGTTAACGTTAACAATACTCTACCAACAATTATTTTGTCGTTTACTAATGCGAACTTTCCAAATAGAAATATTGCAAACTTCGTATTATCAGTGCCCGGTTTTATTTTATTATTGGTTCCACCTGTATCATCTAACCTTGCTAACCGTTTTATTGAATTAATTGTTTCTTCTTTAGGATTATAGAAAAACCCGCCCCCCAATCCGGAAATTACGACAGGTCCAATCGGGATAGTAACATCAACTGCAATAAAGAAACCGAAACGGTCAACACCTCCAAAGTTACCGGCTTCTCCTACAACAGTTATCGCATAGCTCATTATTTTTCCTTTGGCACCAGCAAATAAATAATACTCGCTACCTTGCGTTTTGTAAACCAAATCCATATTTAGTTCGAAGACGTCGCTGTATTTAATAAAAGCATCTTCAATCAAAAGATTAAAATTATCATCCATTGTTGTGTATGTTACAAAATTCTTAATTCCACCACTCAAGATATTGGCAATTGTAATTTTCCCTCCGAAACTAAAATAATTTTTAACTTTAATCTCTTCAGTTTTTGCACTCGGTTTGCTACCGCTACTTCCGTTGCCGGGCATTTCACCACTTTTAACTGTAATTGTTGTAGGTTTATCTTTGTAAACTATATCCGTTAACTGTAAATCAACAATACTTGCAATTTTTAGTTGAGCTTTTTTAATTTTTCCAAAATCATCAACTCCGCTATTACTAATTTTCAATCCTTCAATTTCAATCATACCGGTTACGCTGGAAATATTCAACCCAAAGTAGCCTCCGAGAGTTATAAATATGTTATCGTCAGTTGGTTGTACAGAAAGACTATTTATTCCTAATTTCAACATTGCCCAGTCAAAACTGATAGTTTTTTTAACCGTGATATCACCCCAAGAAACTTTACCATCGAATGTTACTTTAAATGCTGGTTGATTTATTGTTCCGTCTGCCTTCCGTTTACCAAATTCTACTCTGCTCGTTTCTTTGTTACCCCAATAAATATCACCAAGGAAGCTAACATAACTTTGCTTCATATCACTGAAATTAAGCCCCAGGTCAAGATATGTTGGGTCAATTGTTGCTTCCCAAAATTTATATTCCGATTTGTCGTTTTTACCCAAACCTTGCTTTTCATTAATCAAAACAATTCTATTATCGGTAGTGTTTGAATAAATTTTTCCATCCGTTCCTATTTCAAAACCAAAGTGGAACGATGAAGTTTGTGCAATCGATTTCGGCAATTTCATATTTCCTGCAAGCTGTAACCTATAGTTGTTATTCACATTTTTTATTCCGAGCGTATCGAGTGAAAGATAATCTTTAATGAGTACCAATTCGTTATCAAGAAGATTTACATTTTGAATTGATATTTTCCCATCTGTTGCAATCTTAAATCCTTTAAATTTAACAACACGATCAAGCACTTTAATATCACCTGTAAGAGTTAACGAAAGTACTTTGCTTTGGTAAGCAAAACTTATTGCTTCACTATTAGAATAAGAATCGTAAATTCTGAACTGTGAATTAAATAACTTAAATGTTAACGCTTTATTTACATCACTGATATTAACAGCATCAACGGAAACACCGCTGTTATTAATTTTGAATCCCTTAAAAGCAATAGCAAAATTGGGGTCAAATTTCGGCACTTTTAAAGTACCACCTAATTTGAATTCAAAATTTGAACCACTAAAAGTAAGTTTCATTGCCGGATCAGGTTTAATTGCTTGCGGGTAAAATTCTGCTAATCCAAAATTGAATTTTTCTCCTTGAGTAAAATCAAATGCAAAAACAAACTCGTTGCTGTTAAAATTCCATTCGGCAGCGTAATGGATTTTTGTTGTATCAGTTCCTTTCTTAAGCATTAGAGGAATAATTTTACCTGAAAATTTAAACGCTTTTGTAGTGCCAAACTGAGCAGAAGCCCCTTCAAGCACAACTTTAACTTCATTACCAAGATTTGTACCGGCAATAGCTTTAGCTTTGTTAACCATAGTTTGCGAGTATTGCCCAATGTTTACCTTACCTGTAATTCCATTCTGGTCAAAGCTCAGTCCTTTCAAATCAATTGGTAAACCACCAAGAGCTTGGGGTAGGCTTAATTTTGCATCGGCTGCAAATTTATAGCTGCCGTTAACCTTACCATAACTGACTTTCTCAATTTTTACCGGAATACCGAGAAGTGCTTGCAAATCAAGTAATGAATTTCCGGCTGCTGCTTCAACCGAAATTTCTCCGCTTACTAAACTCCACGTGGAAGTATTAACCGTAATATCAAAGGTTACATCAAATTCCGGAATCTTTGCTCCTTTCTTTAATGCAGGAATTAAAAGTTTTACAGGTTTTCCTGCTCTGGTTTTTAATTGTAAATCGCTCCCTTTTTGATTTGTTTCGAGAAGAACTGTATTCCCATTTTTAATTTTGATATATGCAATATTTATATCTGGAATCGGCAATTTTTCTGGCAGTGGAATAATACCGAATATATTTCCGAGATGAAATCCTCCATTATCGAGATATGCAATAATATCGGAATTTAATTTTAAGTCTGCCTTTCCTTTCGAGACTTCAAACGGATTGAGTTTCAATGCAAAATCATTTGAAAATGCAACACTTAATCCGTTATACGTATGTGATGCATCCCATCTTATTGCGGCAGTAGCTGTTCCGCTTGTACTTACGCCGTTTTTATCAATAGTTACAGTGCCACCAAAACCAATCATAGCAGATCTGTCGGTGGTTAAAGGATCGCTTTTACCGATTATTGCCCAATTAATTCCTCCGTTTTGCGGCAGATTTAATTTAAGACCAATATTGCCTGCAATTGTTATATTCCCTCCTTTTACTTTCGAGTTCATATAATCGAATATGAAGTTGTTAAATTGAACGGTTTGCGATGCACCCCCTTCCAACAATAGTTGGCTGGAGCCATTAATCATTAAACCGTTCTTATTTAGTTTTGCACTATTAATTGTAAACTTAAAAAGAGGTTTATCGTATGGAATTGACCATGCAAAAGGACCCTTTATAGATATATCACCATCAACAATTTCTCCGGTAATCAAGTTTAGTTTAAGTGCTCCATTTGCAGTTACGTTATTCCCTTGCCCGGTAGGCATTACAAGATTTCCAGCCATATCCAACACAGCAGATTGTGAATTGTTGACAATCGAAAAATCTATTTTTGAAGAAGTAATGTTGAATTTTCCAAAGCCGAGATCAAGCGGGCATGTTGGTATAAAATTATTTACTCTACCTGCAATTAACCCTTTACTGTCAAGTTCAAATGAAACTGAACTAATATCTGCTGTTTTTGTATTGCTGCATTGCATAAAGTCCGGCAATTCTAAAAATCCGTTTAATCCAAATTTTACTCCTTGCGAACCGCTGTTGTTATAAAGCCCCCCAGTTATTTTTGTTACACTAAAACCGGATGAACCACCAAATCTAAGACTGATATCTCCATTATTGAACGATTTGGTAACATTGCCTATCAGTATTCCGTTTTTATACCCTGCATTGGTAATAGTGAGATTAGGCGTTTTCATTAGCCCGCCACCATTAGCAATATTCGGGAAGTTAATTGCAAAATCAAATTTGAAATCCCAATTTGAGTTAACAGGATTATCGGAGAACCAATTGAAATCTATTTTAGGAGTACGGAATGCTAGTGGTTTAAATTCAAAACCCATAAATTGAAATTTTAAGTTATCGGGGAATTTAGGAATTGATAATTGAGGAAAATGAAAACCGTTTTTTGTTAAAGTAATTCCTTTTATTTCAGGTATTTTGAAACCAAGTCCTGGGAACTGTAAATCTAAATCCAAATTAAATTCAAAATCCCAACCTGGATTAGGATCAGTGAGAGGTTTGTATTCCAATTTTGGCATATTTATTTTTTTAATTGCCATTTTGAAATAATCCATTCCAATTTCGCCAAGAGCTGAAACATCCATTTTATAATTCTTTACACTAATACCGGTTTCCCTAGCTTCTATTGTAGCAGTTGCACCTACTTCTTTTCCGGCATCAACTTTAATTTTAATTTCAGAATCGAGAGAGAGTGAAAAATTAATGTTACTACTGAGAAGATCTACATTAAAAGAGCCGTTAAGTTTTTTAAACTTTAAATTTATTTTATCGCTCCCGGGAACTATTGGTATTGTTTGCTGGATCTTCATATTCAAGTTGCTTACAAGTTTTCCGTCTCTTCCAATAAAAAGATTAATAGCATTACTTTGTGAAAATTCCTTATCGAACAATTTTAAAAGACCGTGCAGACGAAATGCGTAAGACCCATTTATTTTACCGTAAAACAATGTATCTATTTTAAAAGGAATCCCATATTGGCTCAAATCAAACGGCGATGTTACTCCGGAAGGGGGAGTTGCAGAAATTGAACCATCGGTTATTTGTTTGGTATTAGAATTATACTTTATCGAAAAATTCACTTTTAGTTCAGGTACAACTGGGTTTGTGAATTTAAGACCTGGGAAAAATAGAGAAACCGGCTCTCCGGTTTTTGTAGATATTTCATACAACCCATTCTTTTCAGTAACATTAACCAAAAGTTTATCGGCATTTTTAATTTTTAAGTAAGCAATATCTAACAAAGGAAGAGGAATTTTTTCTGGAAGTACGGCATTCAGGAAGAAATTTGGATCCGGGAAGAAGCCATTTTTATTAACGTAGGCAACTCGTTGATTATTATAAAAGAATTCACACTTACCATCTGTTATCGCAAAGGGTGAAAGACCAAAAGCAAAATCATTCGAAAATTTTGCTGAAATTGATGCAATCTGTTTACCGTTGAATTTTATTTCAGCAGTTCCGTTACCTTTTATTTTAAGCCCTTGTTTATTCAACTCAATTGAACTCGGTAGGGCAATCATAATACCGCTGTTAGCGGTCATTGCCGTTCCGTTTGGAACAGTCTTAAAATTAAGAGCACCACTTAAATCACTAATCACTAAATTAAACGGAGTATCAAAAAGGACTCTTCCGCCGTGATGCGAAAAATCAGTTAGTCCAATTTGAAATTTATCAAACGTTACGCCCATATTCGTGCCGTTATCAAAATTAAATTTATGTCTTCCGTCAACTGTTAATATTTTATCCTTTACAGATGCACTTTTAATTAAAAAACTAAGAACAGGATTTGTTGTTGGAATATTGAAATTGAAAGGGTCAGTAATATCTCCTTCAAGTTTATATAAATTATTGTGCAGAATTTCGTAACCCAAAGCAAGAGTTCCAACTTCTTTATTATCAAAATAAATGCCGGCAGATCCATCTATAGATATTTTTTGAGTAGTATCATACTTAAATTCAACTTTTGAACTTTTTACTTGCAGTTTAGCTGCTCCAATAACAAGTGGACATTGTGGAACCAAATTTTGAATCGTCCCGTTCATTCTTCCTTTGCCGTCAACCCCAATTTTAACGTTTATTTTAGGAGTTCCACTTTCACAACTAAAAACACTGGGCAAATCAATATCACCTTCAAATTTTATATCAGGCGAAAAAACCATCGAAGTTCCATTGTACACCGTTTTCAAAATACCTTCAAGTTCCGAAACATTAAAATTGATGCCGCTGATAAGCGGCATGCTTAATGGAGTTGGGAAATTTATTTTAGGAATCTGAACACTAAAGTTACCATTTACTATAGTCGGTTTAAGTTTCAGATTCAAATTTTTGAGAGCATCTGGTGTTCCTGCTGGAAGATTTGGCATATTAAATTTTACATCCCAGCTAAAACTCATATTAGCAATATCTCCTGGCGACCATTTGCTCCAGTTAAATGTGAATGGAGAAATATGAAATCCTTCCAACGCCATATTAAATGCACCGAAATTAATATCGGGAATTGAAAAGTTGGTTAAATCTAATTTTGGGAATGTAAAACCATCCGGTTTAAATGAGATATTAGGAATTGTTGGTATTTCGTTAGTAAAGAAATCAGGGAAACTGAATTTCATATCTGTTCTAATATCAAAATCCCATTTACCATCTATGTAAGTGAGTTTTTTTACTTGAAGATTTGAAAGTTTCCATTTCAGCCAACCCAAATCGATACTGGCAAAATTCATATTTATATTTGAATTAAAATTTACTAACTGAAAATTGTTCGGTTGAAGTCGTAGAGTTACTTGAGCACCAAAAGAGTTACCACCACTTGGTTTGAATAAAAGTCCGCCAGCAATATTTACATCATAACTAAGTTTGGCATTTAATAGATTTCCCGAAAATTTACCTGATGAACTTGTAAGATTTAAATTAAACAAAGTTGTACCAGGAATTAACGGAATATCTTTATTAGGTGCACAACTCACCGAAACGTTAAAATCTCCATTATTTTTAAGAAGGATATTGTTTAGCGTACAACCGGAAGAACTCCCAAACATAGCCATAGCACCGGTAAGAGTAAAATCTAACGAAGGGAATGTTACATTCAAAGAGGTTATGGCTGCATAAAAATTGTTATCTCCAATTTTGAACAAAGGTGTTTGTTCAGTACCTGTTCCACTTAGGCTTCCTGAAAGTTGACTTCCATCGTATGTAAGATATCCAATTAAGGGGACATCGGTATTTGTTCCAAAAACAAAATTTCCATTAAATGCAAATTGATTTGGAGCAGTAAATTGAAGCGTTTTCGGTTGAAAGAAATTTCCTGTTAGCGACTTTGGCAAATCTCCTGTAAAAAAAGCACCTGTAACAGAACCACTTAGATAGAGAGGATTTGTATAATCCCCTTTATGAACCGATAAACTTTGAACTGAAACAGATATATGTTTAGTACTATTATCGGGTAGTGTCAGCAACAAATCACAAGACCCGTCAAGGGTTAAACTTACACTATTATCTGCTGATGTTAAGTTCTGCAAATTAATAAGTGAAGCTACATTAGGTACAAGAACTAATGTATCAATTTTTAAACTACCTTTAGCACTACCGTAAGAGAATTCCCATATTTCAGACTTGCCGTCGTTTAACGATATCGTTTTCCCATCTTCATCTTTAGCTGTAATTTGCCAAACATAAGTTTTCCCTTTTTCCAGAGGCAAAGCATCGATAGGGTATAAATACGAATTCGACATAATTATTTCAGCCTCTTGATGCGGATAATTGGCTTCAATTGCACGGTACTTTGTTTGACCTTTGATAAGTTCAACCAATCTTAAATGATAAACTGGTTGCATAGGAGGGGGAACATTAACTGGGTTCCAGATAAAATTAGGCTGATTGATATCAACAACTGCTTCATCCTCAGGTATTATTAACTGTGGCGGACCTGGTAGAACAACATCAAAGTTTGAACAAGCTTCTGTAAGAAGATTCTTATTAATATCTATTACTTTAATACATAAAACATAGTCACCTTCCGGAAGCATCCCTGTTTGCATAACGAATGATACTACTTCCTGGTTAACACTGGCATTCCCCCACACTAAAACGTCTAATAATGTAAAAACTCTACTATTTGCAGATAAAAATTTGAATTTGGAACTTACTCCATCTACAATAGTTCCCACACTACTTGAAGTGATTTCATATTCTAATAAATACTCTTTGGCACTTGTTCCCATATAACTGACTGTGAAAGAACCTATAGCAGGGTTTCGTTCCCAATCACTAATATAAGGACTTGGGATAGGAGTAACACTAAGCATTGAACTCCAGGCTACATCTTGAGCAGAAGTAAATGAAGTAATAATTATTGAAATTATAAAATATAGCTTTAGAATGAAGCTATTAAGATCTAACGTAAAAAGTTTAGCATACTTTTTCACAAATATTACCTCCAAAAATATTAATCCTAACTTAAAAAGGAATATTTTATAATTATTTTTCACCTTTCCTATATAGATGCAAGAAGGAGTGATATTCCATAAAAGTTTTTTGTTTTTTTCTTGGTCTCCTACGAAATATCGTTAAAGAGTTTTAAAAGGTTTAGTAAAACAACAGTTAAGCGAGGTTCTATTGATGCTGTTAGAATGGAAGGAATGTGATAAAAAGGGGGTGAATATTCAAAAAAGACTATGTTCAACTGATGGTAAGTGTTCCGCTGAAATTATCAATATCAAATCTGCTTGGTATTCTCAAAGGTAAAACCGCATAAAATTAGTTAAAAGTTATCCACAAATAGAGCAAAAACTATATTAGGGAAATCACTTTTGGGTAAAAGGATATTGTATAAATATTTTGAAAAAATTCATAATTATCCTCTATATTGGAACAGATAATAATCAATACAAATACATTTACTTACAATAAAGTATCTTATATGAGTCTCGCAAGCATGTGGGACAAGACACTTTGTATTGTATATCTCAATTTACTTGGCAAATTTATCATCTAAAATTTCAGTTATTTGCTCTTTGGTTTGTATGGATGTTGTAGCTTCTACAACTTCACCATTTTTGTAATACATTGTAAAGGGTAAACCGGCAAAACCTTTGCAGGCAGGGTGATTTCTAATTATTGCAGCTTCAGGTGAATCGAATAACATATCTGCGAATTTCACATTTTCATAAGTGTTTTCTAACCTTTCCATTATTCCATATACTGGCAAACACATTGGTCCCATTCTGCCGCAGCATACCATTACGTTTTCATTTTCGTCAATTAGTTTTTGTAAATCGGATGCAGTTTCGGCATGTGTTAAGTTAGTTTGTAATGTCATCTTAATTCCTTTATATCATTTGATAATTAAATTTTAACGAATAAGATGTTTGTTAGTAGAAAAGGATTCTTGCGGTTTGATGGATTGAGTGAAAACAATTCAGCAATTCAGAGTCAATTTTAAATTCATAAAAAACAATGATTTATGCAGAAAGCAAAAGATATTTTTCTTGTTAAATGGAAAAAGTAAAAAAGAAAGGAAATAGAGTTTTATATTAATTTATCAC
>JAKIUC010000064.1 GCA_021647785.1 Melioribacteraceae bacterium | reverse complement strand
GATTGCTTCATCCCCAAAAGCGGGATTCGCAATGACGAGGAAATTATAAACACATGAAACAAAAAAAATTATACCGTGCATTGGAAACAGTGGCATCCAAAAAATTCAAGGATGAAAAAGAACTTCTGATAGAAATATTAGATAGAATTGTTGACCATTTTGAAATTAAAATTACTGGTGGAAGACTTTGGAAATTAAATGTAAAAGATGAGTGTTATGAACTGATGCATCAAACTGGAAATGTGGAAAAGATAAATAGTTCATTTATTCTTAAGCTAAAAGAGAATCCAATATTTGAAAAGATAGCAGCAGAAAGAACAATACTGGCGGATGAAACAAATCATTACCTTATTGAAAAAGGGATATTCAGATATTCCGCCTCTGGTGTTGGTGAAAAGAAAAAGATTAGCGATAAAAAGTTTTATGAATATATGATTGCCGTAAATAGCGAAGAGGTTAATGAAGATTTGTTTTACTCTCTTAATGTTGTTGCCACTCTACTGACTTCAAAGATAAATGATAATCGTCTTACAGATTCGCAACGCGAAATATTTAGTGATTTGGATGAAGCGAAAGAGTTGCAAAAAAGTATTTTACCAGATCATGAATTAGAGTTTAATGGTTATTCGCTTTTTGGAATAACTGTTCCTGCTAAGACAATGAGTGGAGATTATTTTGACTATCTCGATTTTGGATCTGAATCTGATAGACTTGGAATAATTGTTGGTGATGCTGCTTCAAAGGGAATGAGTGCAGCCGCAGAAGCAATGTACATATCAGGTGCAATAAGAATGGGAGTAAATTTTGAAATTAAAATTTCTGCATTATTAAGTAAATTAAATAAAATTATTAATCAAATATTTAGTGATGATAGATTTACTACACTATTTTATGGGGAAATATCAAACAATGATAAAGGACTCTTCCTCTACGGAAATGCTGGGCACAACCCACCAATATTTTATTCGAAAAGAAAAAATAGAATAAAATACCTTGCTACAACTGGTCCGCTATTAGGTCCTGCCCCAAACTCTAAATATAAAACTGACAGTATAAATTTTGAGGTAGGTGATATTCTTGTAATATTTTCTGATGGAATTGTTGAAGCAGCTGATACTAATTTTGATTTTTATGAGGAAGAGAAACTTGAAAAAGTTATTAGAGAGAATATTGATTTAACTCCCAAGGAATTAACTTACAAAATTCTTGAAGATGTAAATGAATTTGCACTTGATGGAATGTATAATGACGATAAAACTATTGTAATTATTAAGCGTTTTAGTTGATAAAAAAAATAGTTTGTCACATTAAATGAAATGGTTTATATTTCAATCTTTAAAATTAAAATATATGCACAAATATAATTATTTATATCTATAACAGAGATATAACTGCATATATATCCATAACAACAATATAAATATTAGATGACAAAATGAAAATCCTAAAATTTGGTGGTTCTTCTGTAGGGAATCCGGATAGAATAGAAAATGTAATTAAAATTCTTAAAAGCTATAAAAATGAAAGAATTGCTGTAGTATTTTCAGCATTTCAGACTGTAACTGATAATTTGATTAAACTTGGCGACTTAGCCAAAATGAGCGATGAAAGTTATCTTTCACTTCTTGAAGATGTTAAAGAAAAACACTTAAATACAATTAACAAACTAATTCCAAAACTGAAAACAAAAAAAGCTGTGCAATATGTAAACTCACTTTTTGATGATTTAGAAGGTATGTTAAAAGGTGTATATTTATTGCGTGAACTTACCCCGCGTACGTTGGATTATTTAACAAGTTTTGGAGAGAGATTGTCATGCTTTATTATTTCGGAAGCACTGAATGCAAGGCACATAAAAAGTGAATATGTAAAAGCCAGCGAGTTAGTTAAAACAGATTCTAATTTTACTTATGCTAAAGTTAACTTTGATAAAACTAATAAGAATATTAGAAAGTATTTTAAAACTCATAAAGATAAAATGCAAATAATCACCGGATTCATTTCATCCAATGATGATGGGGAGATTACAACTCTTGGAAGAGGAGGTTCTGATTACACTGCCTCAATATTTGGTGCTGCATTAAAAGTTGATGAAATACAGATATGGACTGATGTTGATGGAATTTTAACTGCTGACCCGCGAAAAGTTTCTGATTCCTATCCGCTAAAAGCTGTTACGTATGAAGAAGCTATGGAGTTATCACACTTTGGTGCTAAGGTTATTCATCCTCCAACAATGCTGCCAGCCCTTAAAAGCAAAATTAAAATTAGAATTAAAAATACTTTTAATCCAGAGTATCCTGGTACTGTAATAATAAAGCGTGATAAAACTGTAAAATTTAATTTAAAAGGAATATCATCTATTGATGATATTGCACTACTCACTATAAAAGGTGGTGGAATGGTTGGCGTTACTGGCATTGCATCCAGATTGTTTACTGTTCTTGCATCACTAGATATTAATATAATTTTAATTACGCAGAGTTCTTCCGAGCATAGTATTTGTCTCGCTATTTTGCCAAAGCATACAAAGGAAGCAAAGAGAATAATTGAAAAAGAATTTAAAATAGAAATTTCTGAAGGAAAAATAAATGAAGTTAATGTTGAAGATAATCTTTCCATAATTGCAATAGTTGGTGAAGATTTAAGACAAACTTCAGGTATTACCGGACGAGTGTTTGAATCACTTGGTGAAGCAAAGATTAATATAAATGCAATTGCACATGGCTCCTCTCAGTTAAATGTATCGTTAGTTGTTTCAAAAAATGATTTAGTAGAATCATTAAACGTGCTGCACAAATCCCTATTTCTAAAGGGGAAGAGAAAGGTTAATCTTTTTGTGGTAGGTACAGGAATTGTTGGCGGGGCATTGATGAATATAATTGATGAGCAATTATCCAGCTTTAAGGAGAAACAGAATATCGATTTCAAACTAATTGGCTTGGCTGATATCAATAAAATGATTATTAAGAAAGAGGGAATAGGATTTGCAGACTGGAAGCGAAAACTTTCACGCTCCAGAAAAAAATCTGATACTAAGGAATTTGTTTCAGCAATTATTGAATTAAATTTATCCAATTCTATTTTGGTTGATGCAACAGCAAGTTCAGCATTAGTAAAGGAATATATAAATATTCTTGAAAATGGAATTTCAATTGTTACACCTAACAAAGTAGCAAACTCCAGCAAGACCTTATTTTATAAGGGTATCAGAGGTGCTGCACTAAAAGGTAAATCGGAATTTAGATATGAAACAAATGTTGGTGCTGCTTTACCTATTATTGATTCACTCAAAGATTTAATGAAAAACGGTGATGAGATATCAAAAATTGAAGGAGTATTTTCTGGAACTCTTAGCTATATTTTCAATTCATTGAAAGAAGGAAAGAACTTTTCGGATGTTGTTAAAGTTGCAAAGAAAAAAGGATTTACAGAACCAGACCCGCGTGATGATTTAAGTGGACTTGATATTGCACGCAAATTACTGATATTAATTAGAGAAACAGGTGTTGAAATTGAACTTGAGGAGATTGAAGTTGAAAGTCTTGTTCCAAAAAAATTACAAAATGTTAAAGAAGTTGATAAATTTATGGAGAAACTCAAAGAGTATGATTCAGAGTTTGAAGCTATGAGAGAAAGAGCGGAGAAAAATAATAAAGTACTTGCGTACATCGCTAAGTACGAAAATGGAATAGCTACTGTTAAGGTTGAAGCAGTTGATATTGGGCATCCGTGCAGTAGTTTAACTGGCACAGAAAATATTGTGGCTTTTAATTCAAAGTATTATAGTGATATTCCGCTTACCATTAAAGGACCTGGTGCTGGTCCGGAAATTACTGCATCTGGTGTGCTTTCTGATATTTTGAAAATTGTAAATAGTAAAGGAAAATAAAAATGAATGAAAAAATAAAAGTTGGCATATTAGGTGCTACTGGTAGTGTAGGGCAAAAATTTATCGAGTTATTAAATGACCACCCTTGGTTTGAAATATCTGAAGTTGGAGCATCAGAGCGTTCTGCTGGTAAAAAATATATTGATGCTACAAACTGGATTATGAAAAATAGATTACAAAAAGATATCGCAGAATTGGAAGTAAAAGAATGTATTCCAAATTTTGAAGCAAAATTAATATTTTCCGGATTAGACTCAGCAGTAGCAGATGAAATTGAAACTGACTTTGCAAATGCAGGATATTTTGTTATTTCTAATTCAAGAAATCATCGTTTCGATAAAGATGTTCCGCTAATGATTCCTGAAGTAAACGCTGAACACCTTAAGTTGATTGATGTGCAGCCATACAAAGGGGGAATTGTTACAAATCCAAACTGCTCTACAATAGGGATGATACTTGCCTTAAAACCATTGCACGATGCTTTTAAAATCAAAAAGATTAATGTAGTAACTATGCAAGCCCTTTCAGGAGGTGGTTATCCTGGCGTTTCAAGTATGGATATTCTTGATAACGTACTTCCATATATTGGTGGGGAAGAGGAGAAGATGGAAACTGAACCTCGCAAAATACTTGGTAAACTTGGCGATGGTGAAATTGAATTTGAAAACAATATTATAATAAGTGCACAGTGTAACAGAGTTGCAGTTATTGACGGACACTTAGAAACAATTCAAGTAGAATTTGAAAAGAAGCCAATGAAAGAGGAAATAATTGAAGCATGGAATAATTTTAAGGGGGAACCTCAAGAACTAAAACTCCCATTTGCACCGCTTCAACCAATACATTATTTTGAAGAAAATAATCTTCCGCAACCTAAACTACAGCGAGATTTAGAAAACGGAATGGCTGCTTCTGTAGGACGTTTGAGGGAAGACCCATTGTTCCACTATAAATTTATTGTTCTTTCGCATAACACAGTTCGTGGTGCTGCTGGTGGAACAATACTTAACGCAGAGTTGATGAAAGCAAAGGGTTATCTGGATAAAATTCTATGAGTAGAGAAAGTATAAAAGTATTTGCACCAGCCTCTGTCTCAAATGTAGGACCAGGTTTTGACATTCTGGGCTTTGCACTTTTTGAACCGGGTGATGAAATAATTTTAAGAAAATCACTGTATGGGAAATTAGAAATATCCAGCATTACTGGTGATAGTGGTAAACTTCCTTATGATATTGAAAAAAACACTGCATCTGTAGCAATTAAATCACTGTTGAATAAACATGAAATCTCGCAAGGAATTTCAATTGAAGTTAATAAAAAAATGGGACTTGGTAGTGGACTTGGTTCAAGTGCAGCAAGTGCTGTTGGTGCCGTCTTTGCTGCAAATGAATTGTTAGAACTGAATTTAAGCGTAGAAGAATTGTTGCCACATGCTTTGGCAGGGGAGTTTGTAGCGAGCAAAGCAATCCATGCAGATAATGTTGCTCCATCACTTTATGGTGGTTTCGTTTTGATACGCGGCTACGACCCAATTGATATTATTAAAATTAAATCTCCAAAGAATTTATACTGCACAGTTATCTTTCCTGATATTGAGATAAAGACAAGTGAAGCACGTTCAATTCTTCCAACAGAAGTTTCATTAAAAAAAGTTATTTCTCAAACAGGAAATGTAGCTGCTTTAATTTATGGATTAGCAACAACAGATTATTCACTAATAGCACGCTCACTTAATGATGTAATTATTGAGCCTGTTAGAGCCAAGTTAATTACAGGATATTACGAGATTAAAAAAGCAGCAATGGAAGCGGGAGCCATCGGATGTAATATTTCTGGTTCTGGTCCCTCTATGTTTGCATTCTCTAATTCGGAAGAAGTTGCTAACAAAATTGCCACCGAAACAAAAAATGTAGTAAAAAACCTTGGACTTGGAAGTGCAGCTTATATTTCAAAAGTAAATGAAGTTGGTCCCAGAATATTGGATTAAAAATCTCTGCGTTTCCTTGCGAACTCTGCGTGAAAAAAATGCTTTACGCAAAGAGTACAGAGAAGACGCAAAGAACGCAAAGGAAAAATGAAATACTACAGTACAAATAATAAAAATTATAAAGTCTCTTTCCAAGAGGCAGTAATGAAAGGGCTTTCGCCAGATGGTGGATTATTTATGCCCGAGTTAATTCAACAATTGAATGATTCATTTTTCAATTCTATCTCTAAATATTCTATACAAGAAATTGGAATTGAAGCAGCAAAGCAATTTGTTGCTGATGAAATTCCAAAAAGTGAATTAAAAAGGATAGTTGACAATGCAATAAATTTTGATGCACCCCTTGTAGAACTTGATGATAACATCTCTATATTGGAATTATTTCATGGACCAACTTTGGCATTTAAGGATTTTGGTGCAAGATTTATGGCTCGTACAATGAGCTACTTCCTTCGCAACTCGGAAGTGGAAGTGAACATTCTTGTTGCTACATCTGGTGATACTGGAAGTGCTGTTGCATCGGGCTTCTATGGTGTTGAAGGGATAAATGTTTATCTCCTTTATCCAAGCGGAAAGGTGAGTGAAATTCAAGAGAAGCAGCTAACTACATTCGATAAAAATATTACAGCATTAGAAATTGATGGAACATTCGATGATTGTCAACGGCTTGTTAAAGCTGCCTTTGTTGATAATGAGATAAATTCTGAAATGAAATTATCATCTGCAAATTCAATAAATATAGCACGACTAATTCCACAATCATTTTATTATTTTAATGCATACAAACAGATTAAAGATAAATCAAAAGATATCTATTTCTCAATTCCTTCAGGAAATCTTGGAAATATGACTGCTGGATTGATGGCAAAGAAAATGGGATTACCAATTACAAAATTTATTGGTGCAACAAATTCCAATTCAATATTTACAGAGTTTATTAAGAGCGGTGAGTATTCACCTCGTCCATCTATTGAAACTCTTTCAAATGCTATGGATGTTGGTGCTCCAAGTAATCTTGCGAGAATTCAATCGCTGTATAATGAGCATTCTATTATTCTAAAAGATATTTCCTCCAATACCCACAATGATTCTCAGACTATTGAAAAAATTAAAGAAATTTCAAAAAAATATAATTACATAATAGACCCACACGGAGCCGTTGGTTTATTGGCTTTAGAACAGTTTGTAAATGAAAATGTTATAAAGGATTATAATGGAATTGTACTTGAGACAGCACATCCAGCAAAGTTTAAGGGAACTGTTGAAAATGCTTTAAATATTGAAATTGAACTCCCTGACGAGCTTAAAAAATCTGTTGATAAAGAGAAGCAGAGTATTATACTTTCAAGTTCATTCTCAGATTTTAAATCTTATTTGTTACAAAAGATCTAATTATTTATAGAAGCCTTTGCATAACCTATTTATACAACCCTTTTTATGCAAAATTTCTCAAATATTTCTCATGCTTGGGGGGCGTAGCATTGAAAACGGGGTAGAATAAGCGTATAAATATTATTTAATAAAAATATTACTGTGATTTTTAGGTTATGCAAAGCCTCCTTATAGTTTTTGTCATGTTGGACTCAGAAGTCAGGAAAATATGATGCTCTTACTACCAATATAAAGCAACCATTGAAGTCTAAAATGAATGGGTAAATATTGAGCAGTAATAACATGCTGTAACGTTAAATTTCAATTATTCAAAATCTAAAATTGAAAAGTTAGCACTTAATTTTTTTTCTTTATATTTTACAGCAGAGTACAATATCCGAATATTCCTAATAAAAGCTTCATATATATCATCAAATTCGGCAAGTAATTTTTTATTAAAATTAGTAACGTCTTTGCAAGAATGTCTGAAATATGAAAGATAATTCAAAAAATTATTTATCAAATCGCTGATAGTATTAATAGTAGTAACCATTGATTGTGTCTCTGATTTGCTTTTTAACGTATCCAAAATTATTGTTATATCTCTTATAATATTAAACCAATAAATTAAATTATTTTGACTGTCAAAAATTGGAGTTATAGTAAGGTGACTCCAATATTTAGTACCGTCTTTCTTGTAGTTAACAAGGGTAAAAGAACCCTTTTTCTTCATTTTTATGCAGTCACTAACAAGTTGAATTGTGTTTTTATCTTGACCTGCCAAAAATCTAGGATTTTTTCCTATTACTTCATCGGGTTTATAATCGGTAATTTTGCAAAATCCTTCATTGGCAAAAATTATAGGCAGATTTTTCCGAGCTGCATCTAGAATTAGAATGCCTTCGTCGATTGCATTGGTCATTCTTAAAAAAATTATTTCCAGCTCTTCCTTTGATAGATGTTTCATAAGATCTCACCTTATAATTCGTATAAAAGAAAACTAAGTGTCAAGTTTCACAAGGTTGTTTACGAAACCTTGTATAAAAATGTTTTGTCAAAGTTAGTAATTTAGTTTTAAAAATCCAATTATTTATGCAAAATTGGTAATGTAATACCTGTATTTTGTTGACAGGTTATTTTATAAGTTTTTGACGTTAAATATTACTCCTTTTAGACAATGAAGTTAAAGAATACTCAAAAACAAAACTTCCCAAATAAAAACTATAGTGTCTAACAAAAAATCTATCTCCTTTAATTATAACAACTTACACCTTTTAAGGTAGAAAGTCAGCTGCCTCAAAAGAGTAGCTTTTGAGGCAGCTAGCAATTATTTAACTTTTACTTCAATTTGTTTAGGTTTAGCTTCTTCTGCTTTTGGAATAGTTATACTTAGTGTTCCTTCCTTAAAGTTGGCATCAATTTTATCTTCAACTATTTTTTCTGGTAAAGTGAATGCCCTGTAATATTTTCCAAAAGCTCTTTCAATGTGATGATATGTTGAATCAGATTTCTCATTTTCATATTTACGCTCACCACTAATTATCAACTTCCCATTGTTAAATGTTATTTTAACATCTTCCTTTTTAATTCCTGGTAAATCGAGATGAAGCGAATAATTGTCTTTGTTTTCAATAACATCAGTCAATGGAGACCATACTGCGTTCGAAAAATCTTCATCTTCTTTTGAAGATTTCAAACCAAAACGATTATTGAATGAATCAAATATTTTGCCAAACTCTCTTTCCATGCTAATTAATTCTTTTGCAGGATTCCATCTTGTTAGTGTCATTTTATACCTCCAATAATTTAATTTGTAAATTTGTGAACGCCTAAATAGTACTAAAAAGTGTGCCAATTTAAATTGAATAATGATATTGAAATTCCGGAATCACTGAAGGAATCTATATCAAAAAAGAAAAAGAGTTCATTTCTTTCAAGTGAGTATTCTGAATTTAAAGAGTATTTGTTGAATAGATAATTTTTAATACTAAGGCATAATTGTTGGAATAACATTTACTCTATTTTTCCTATATATTTTGAAATCAGAATCGAGAGTAATAACAATGCTATTCTTTACTTGTTCACTCATTTTAATAAGGCAGGCATCGGCTAATGATATCGGAACATCACTATATTTTTTCAATAGTTTTGAAATTGCTACAACTTCTTCTTCAAGATTGAAATCAATTTTTATAAGATCCCTTTTCAATAATTCCAAAACTGTTTCCTGACCTTTAGGAATATTTCTCAATAAGAAACAAGCTTCAGTAATAACTGCCTCGCAAGTAATTAATTGATTTGAAACAAAACCTAACTGATAGTCAGCCCAACTATGGTAGGAATCTCTTTTATTTAAGAAAGCAACTAACGGTCCTGTATCAATAATTATTTGACTATTCATTAATTGCCAAAGCCTTCTAAATATTTTGGATTTGTAGATAAATCAGTTGGACCTTCTAAACTACCGGATAAATCTCTCGCGAAAGCACTAAATGAACTTTTTGATTTTGCTTCACTATTTGATAAGTACTCTACCAAAGCTTCTCTGACAAGCATAGATTTAAAAACACCTTTCTCTTTAGATAGATAGGTAATTTTGTTATCTAAATCCTCTTCTAATTTTATAGAAATAGTTTTCATAATAACCTCCTAATAATATTACATTTATGACAGAAAGGTATTACAATATATATTTAAAAGCAAGTACTTATTAATAATTAAATAAATGTTTAGAAGTAACTAACAAAAAGACTATCTACTATTTTGCTTTTCTATTTTAGCCCAGGAATCTCTAAGGGTTACAGTTCTATTAAAAACTAATTTCTCATCGGTAGAATCTTTACTATCAACGCAGTAATATCCAAGTCGTTCAAATTGAAAACGCTCACCTGGCTTTGCATTTTTAAGGTATGGCTCAACCATACTATTGGTAAGTACTTCAAGTGAATCTGGGTTAAGATGCTCAATAAAATCAACCGCTTTATCACCATCTGGATTTGGAACATTGAAAAGTCTATCATATAAACGAACCTCAGCATTCAGAGCATGTTTAGCAGAAACCCAATGGATTGTTCCTTTAACTTTTTTATCACTTTTACCTGAGCCACTCTTTGTATCAATATCATAAGTGCAGAGTAGTTTCTCAATATTTCCTTCAGAATCTTTTATTACTTCTTCACATTTAATTATGTAGGCATAACGTAATCGTACTTCTTTACCTGGCGAAAGACGATGAAACTTTTTGTGAGGAATTTCTTGAAAATCATTTGCATCAATATACAACTCACGCGAGAAGGGGACTTTGCGTTTACCCATCGATTCATCTTCCGGATTATTTACCGCATCTAATTCTTCAACTTGGCTTATCGGATAATTAGTAAGTTCAACTTTTATTGGATTTAAAACAGCCATCACACGCATAGCTTTCTTATTTAAATCTTCTCGGATACTATTTTCAAGTCTTGTAATTTCAATTATAATTTCTCTCTTAGCAACGCCACCACTATTTGCAAAATTACGAATAGATTCAGGTGTATATCCACGCCGTCTATAGCCCGAAATGGTTGGCATACGCGGATCATCCCAACCAGTAACATAATTATCTTCAACAAGTTTAAGCAGTTTACGCTTACTCATTACTGTATAATCTAAATTCCAGCGGGCAAATTCAATTTGTCTTGGATGATGAATTTCTAATTCTTCAATAAACCAGTTATAAAGTGGACGGTGGTTCTCAAATTCAAGAGTGCAAATTGAATGTGTAATTCCTTCAATGGAATCTGATTGTCCGTGAGCCCAGTCGTACATTGGATATATGCACCATTCATTTCCAGTGCGATGATGCTCAGCATGTCTAATGCGGTATAAAATTGGATCACGTAAATTCATATTTGGTGAAGTCATATCAATCATTGCACGAAGCACATGCTCGCCATCATCAAACTCTCCATTTTTCATTTTTGTAAAAAGTTCAAGATTCTCTTCAGTTGTACGAGTACGATATTTCGACTCAACCCCAGGTTTACTTGGAACTCCACGCTCTTCCTTGATTATTTCGTATGTGGATGAATCAACATACGCTTTCCCTTTTTTAATAAGTTTAATAGCGTAATCATAAAGTGTGTTGAAGTAATCGGAAGCAAAATAGAGGCGGTCTTCCCAATCGAACCCGAGCCATTTAACGTCTTCTTTAATCGATTCAACATACTCAACATCTTCCTTTGCGGGATTTGTATCATCAAATCGTAAATTAGTTTTACCACCATATTCTTCCGCTAATCCAAAATTAAGACAAATTGATTTAGCATGACCAATATGCAAATATCCATTTGGCTCTGGAGGGAAGCGGGTATGAACTTTATTAAATCTTCCGATTCTTAAATCTTCATCAATTATATCTTTTATAAAATTTGATGGTATTTCGTTTTCTGTGATATCACTCATATTTAAAACCTTTAGTTAAACTCTATTTTTTTTTGAAATAAATATTTGAACAATTCCAAGTATAGTTGTTACCGTAAGTAGAATGGCAACGTACATATCTGCATTGAAACCGCAAGAGCGGTCTCCAATAATTCCGTTTACAGGCTGCATATATTCATTACCACAAAAAAGCTTGCCAAAGAAATCAGAAATTACTGTAGTAAATCGATTTACAAATAGCAGCGACGAAGAGAATAGAACAATTATGATACCGAATTTTCTTTTTCTCATACTAAGTATTTTGCTTTTGTTGATTTATTCTTTCTTTTATTTCAGGAATAACTTTTAACGCATCATTAATTCGTACAATTACTTCATCCTTTCCAAGAATAAAAAGTAAATCGTAAACTCCAGGTCCAATCCCTACACCAGAAGTAGCAACACGAGCGGGATGAATAATTCTACCAGCTCCACACTCTGCTTCCTCTGCAACTTGTTTAAGTGCTATTTCAAAATCTTCCTTTGTTGGGTTATCCAAAAGAGAAAGTTTCTGAATATACTTTTGAAGTAAATCAACAGAATCATCCTTCCAGCGTTTTTTAATTACGGTTTCATCATAGCTTGTTGGACGTTCAAAGAAATATGGTGAGTTATCAATATACTCTTTCACAAAGGAAACACGCTCCAGCATTGCCTCAATTATCAGAAGCAAGTACTCGTCTTTCAATTCTAAATCTTTATATTTTGATTCAGCAAGTTCTACTTTTAACATTTCCAGAATTTCTGATTTATCTTTCTTCCTTAAATGTTCAGCATTTATCCAATCAAGTTTTTCAACATTAAAAATTGCACCAGCTTTGTGAACTCTTTCGAGTGAGAATTTCTCTATTAAATCATCAAGATTAAAAAACTCTTCATTTTCACTGGTACTCCAGCCAAGGAGAGCAACAAAATTGAGAAGCGCTTCTTTTAAATATCCTTTTGCTTTGTAATCTTCAACAGCCACATCACCTTGCCGCTTACTAAGTTTTGATCTATCAGCATTAAGCAAAAGAGGGAGGTGTGCAAATGTAGGTAGCTCCCAACCAAAAGCGTTGTAGAGCAAAATATGTTTAGGGGTTGATGTTAACCACTCCTCACCGCGTATAACGTGTGTGATGCCCATTAAATAGTCGTCAACAACATTAGCCAAATGGTATGTAGGGAAGCCATCAGTTTTAATTAGAACTTGATCATCAATCACATCGCGGGTAAATTCAACTCTATCGCGAACTATGTCATTTATAATAACATTATCACCGCCTTTAACATTTAAGCGAACAATATGTGGTTTACCTTCTGTAAGGTTCTTTTCAGTTTCTTCTTTTGAAAGATGCAGACAAAGCTTGTCATACTTTGCTTGAGGAAGTTTCGCTCTCTGCTGCTTTTCTCTCAATTCAGTTAAGCGCTCCGTAGTACAAAAACATTGGTAAGCATCGCCATGTGCAATAAGTTGCTCTGCATGCTTTTTATAAATATCTAATCGTTCAGATTGAAAGTATGGACCAACACTTCCTTCTTTATTTGGACCTTCATCATATTCCAATCCAACCCAATTTAGTGTTTCAATTAAATTATCAACTGCACCTTCAACAAATCTATTTTGGTCGGTATCTTCAATTCGGAGAATGAATTTGCCACCATTCTTTTTGGCAAACAAATAATTATATAATGCGGTACGTAATCCGCCAACGTGTAAATATCCAGTGGGACTGGGGGCAAAGCGAACTCTTGGTTTTTTGTTGCTCATTTTATCTCAATTTTATTAATACTTTGTAATCTGAAAAAACAAGTAACAAATCTAATAAAATAAAATATGAGACTGAAAAGATATTTAGGAGGGTAAGATAAATATGCGGAGTTGGTTATTGTAGTGGTCGCAAAGTTTGCGTCCACTACAAAATTCTATTTAGTTGCATTCAAATAGTACTTAACTTTTTCAATAAACTCTTTGCTGTCAATTGGTTTAGGGATGTAATCTGTAGCACCAGCATCAAGGCATTTTTCTCTATCGCCCTTCATTGCAAAAGCTGTTAGTGCAATAATTGGAGTATCTTGATAATTAGCAAGTTCACGTATATGTCCCGTAGCTTCAAAGCCATTCATGACAGGCATTTGCATATCCATCAAAATTAAATCGAACTGATCTTTTTTGGCATTGTTAAGGGCTTCTTCGCCGTTATCAACAACTACAACATTTTCAAAACCATTTTTCTTAAGGAGACGTGTAACAATAATTTGCGAGTGTTTGTAATCTTCTGCAAAAAGTATTTTAATTTCATCATCCGATTTTTTAATTACTTCTTCCACAGGAGTAGGTTCTTCATATCTATTTAGCATTGAACTAATTGTATCGGATAAGTCTTCAAAGTTTACACTCTTCTTACTTAAAAGGTCTTCAAAAAGTCCATCAATACTTTTTAAATCTTCATCAAAATTTTCCTTCCCTGTATAGATAATAATTGGAAGTTTAGCAAACTTAGAATCTGATTTAATTAGTTTAATTAGTTCAAACCCATTTGGATGAGGCATATCAAGGTCAACAATAGCAAGGTCAATCTGAATATCTTTAATTCTATCCATTACATTTGCTGAAACACTTTCAGCAACGGCAATAAAACCGGCAGTTTCAATTGCTTGTTTTACTAAGTTAAGAGTAGGTACATCATCATCAATACAAAGAATATTCGAGTTTTTTCTAAGTTTATAACTTGTTAAAACTTCAACGAGATAATTGTAATTTATTGGCTTCACAAAGTACTCAACTGCACCCATCAAATATGCTTTTTGTTCATCTGGTTCAATAGAGCAAACAATAACCGGAACATTCTTTGCATTTTTATGCTCACGTATTTTTTTAAGCAATTCCAAACCATTCATAGAAGGAATTTCAATATCTAAAATAACTGCAAGAAATTTCTCTTTTGCAATTTGAGTCATTGTCTGTTCGCCAGTGTTAACAATGGTTGGAGTGTAGCCCCACTTGTTTAGATAATTACTTAGCAGCTTCGATGTAGCATAATCATCTTCAATTACAAGTATGCTGTTTTTTTCTTTAGTAGGTTTTGGCAATTTTGAAAAATCTACTTTGCTTGGAGTTTTGTGCATATCCGCTTTTATTGTAAAGTTAAAAGTAACTCCATCATTAGAATTATGTTTTACATTAATATCACCATTCAGAAATGTGATATATCTTTGGGCAAGTGTAAGGCTTAATCCCGTTAAACCATTCTCTACTGCTTCAAACTTTTTAGATACAACAAACGGATCAAACATTGTACTTAATAATTCTTTATCAAAGTTAGAGTTGCTATTTTGAATAATAAATTGGAGCTTATCATTTGAAAGAGGAGTAATTTTTATTAATACAGAGTTAGCAGTGGATGATACCTTACTTGCAGTTAACAATGATGTAAGGATGTACTTAAGCCGGATATCATCAATGTTTACTTCGGTAGGAACACTATCATCAATTTTAACATCGATACTTATAGCTTGATTTGTAAAACGATTATTAACAGACTCGATAACTTGATTTACCAAAGTTGAAAGATTAATGTTTTTAGAATAACTGTGAGTCTCTTCTTCAAGTTTAGTAATTTCAATAGAGTCCTTTAAATTTGTAACGAGATATTGTGCATTCTTTTTAATAGTTGTAACATACTCTGTTTGCGAAACTGAAAGATTATCTTCTGCAAGTATTGAAGTTGCTCCGAGTATTGAATTTGAATAAGTTCGTAATTCATTTGTTACCTCTAATAGTAAGCTCCCTAAAGGCTTTTTACTTATTCTTGTTGTTTTACCCGATGCAACATCCCAAATTGAAATAAGAGATGAAATATATTTTGCTATTTGTTTAATCGATTCAGAATCTACCTGAGTAAATGGATTTTTTTTCGCAACTTTTAAAAATCCTCTTTTACCAAATTGAATATTGAATACTACACAACTCTCGTATATTACAAATTCTGAGATTTGCAGTTCACAATTAGAATCGTGATGAATGGCAAACTCATTTACATCATCATTTAATTTACAGTGTGGGCATGTAAATTCAGAACCGTGAAGATAATTTTTCCGAGCATTAGCAGATTTCCCAATCACTTTATATCCTTTAGAATCAAGAGCTTCAAAAAGAACAAGTGCCTGAAAATCAAATTCGGTTGTTATGTAGTTACATAAATTATCGGGGAAACTTGAATCGCCCGCTGTTGCAGAGGTAAGAAGATTATTATACAAATTTAGAATTTCTAATTTAGAATTAACTGACATATTTTTTCCGTACGGTTTCTTTTAATAAAGGAAATTAAAATAATATATATTGTCCAAACTTAGCTATTTAATAAGTAAAGTAAAAGTTTTATAGATTAGATTTGTTCTGAAGAAAATTTTTTTCATATTTAATAGATATTTATATATGAAATTAATTTCTCTTTTGGAATAAACAATTTTGTTGTTCCTTCACTTCTTGGTGCAATTTCATACAGGTTATAGAAAAAAACTAATCCTGAATCTGTAATTGCAAAATTATCATTCAAAAAGAATTTCTTATTCTCAAACCAAAAACCAGCCTCCTTTAAAGGTTGATTTACTGGAATGTCTTTTAATTTTCTAAATAAACCTTCACCAATTTTTTCAACAGTGCCAATATTATTATAATTAATTATACTTTCAAGTGTAATAAGTTTTCCACTATTAATATTAAAGTTAGAGTAAGTTAAATTGTAAAACGTATTTGCTCCACCAGTATATATCTCCTCTTCACATGTAATTGACATTATATTTTTAAACACACCATTAATTTTTGAATTGGCATTAATGTACCACCCTATATGATAATCATCAAACTCTTGTTGCAGAGAAATATAATTGGAAAATAAAGAATCAGCAATTTCATCAAAGCTGGTATATTGGTCTTCATTAAAGGGAAGATCTAAAAGGTAATTTTTAATAAACTTATTAATAGAGTCGGATAAGACACCACTACTAATTAATTCTGGATATTCAATTTTCAGTTCAGCAAAATCTTTATCATTTTTTCTGCTTCCGTATGATTTGAAATATATCTTTTCATAATATCGAATGTCAGTATCATTAAAGTGGAATGTTTTTGCCGATTCTGAATTACTGATTGCAGCTTTATCTTTTGAGCATCCAATAAAAATAATTGAGAGAATAAAGAAAGAAATAATCTTTTTCATTAAAATACCAAAATTTAAGATTGTGTAATTTTATTTGCTATACGGAATGATCGCTCTCTAAATAGTGAAGCTTTATCATGGTCACCATTTTTTTCATGAAACAAAGATAACTCAACTAATGTATCGTAATGGTTTGAATCCAAATTAAGTGCCTTTTGAAGAAACTCTTCAGCCCTTTTAATTAAATTTAATTTATCAAAAATATAACCCATTAAATAATTGATTTCTGTATGTGCAGGATTATTAGTTACTAATTTTTCACAAATAATTCTTGCATCAGCTAAATCACCATCTTTTAAAATCTCTTTTAATAAATCTATTTCTTTCTTTAATTCTTCCATAATTTCAACTTTCTATGCTAATTCTTTTAATTCTTCCATAGTAAAAAGTGGAAGTAATTTTAATCCGGCATTTTCTAAATTCTCAAATGCCTTTGGTTCTCTAACAATAACACATATTACAGTATTAATTTTAGCTCCAAGTTCTCGTAGTTCTTTAACGCTTTCAATAATTTGTCCACCAGTTGTAACAACATCTTCAACAACACAAATGTTTTTACCAGAAAAATCAGAACCTTCGGCTAATTTTCTTGTTCCATACTCTTTTGCTTTTTTTCGAACAAAAATAGATGGCATTCCAGTTTTGAGGGAAATAGCAGAGGAGAGGGGAATTCCGCCCATCTCTAAGCCCGCAAGTAACTCTGTACTTTCCGGAATTAGGTTCTTCATATGTTCGGAGATTGGTTCTAGTAATTCTGGTAACGATTCAAATTTATATTTATCAAAATATTCGTTTGATATTTTACCCGAACGAAGTAGAAATTCACCAGTAATATGTGCCACATCGTAAATGTTTTTCCCTAATTCTTTTCTTTCCATTAATGACCCAGTAATATTTTATTAATATATTATTTGCAAAAATACAAAATAATCCCTTAACTTTGCCCTTCAATATTTATAGAAATTCTTTTTTATAAAATTTGAATAAACTTTTGAGGCTTGATAGCTCAGATTAAGAATATTGGATTGAATATAGAATAACGAATTCTGAATAATGAATATCGAACATTTTTTTTCATTATTCCTTTGCCCAAGGCATTCTCCGTAGGAGTCTCACAGACTTACAGAAGTTCGGAATTCAAAATTTGCAATAGTAGATAAGGAAAAAAGAGAGAAAATATGTCAAATAATTTAGTAATAGTTGAATCACCGGCAAAGGCGAAGACTATTGAAGGATTTTTAGGAAAGGATTTTACTGTAGCTTCAAGTTATGGTCATATCAGAGATTTGGAAAAGAAAAATTTTGGTATTGATATCGATAATGGGTTTAAGCCAACTTATATTATTCCGGATGATAAGAAGAAAGTTGTAACAGAATTAAAGAAAATGGTAAAAAATGCTGATACTGTTTGGCTTGCAACTGACGAGGACCGTGAAGGGGAGGCAATTTCTTGGCATCTTAAAGAGGCATTAAATTTAAAAGATGAAAATATAAAACGAATAGTATTTCACGAAATAACAAAGAAGGCAATTGTTAATGCTGTTGAAAATCCGCGTGCAATAGATAACAATATTGTAAATGCACAACAGGCAAGGAGAATACTTGATAGGTTAGTTGGCTTTGAACTTTCTCCTGTTCTTTGGAAAAAAGTAAAACCATCCCTCTCGGCAGGGCGTGTGCAATCGGTTGCTGTAAGACTTATTGTTGATAGAGAGAGGGAAATTGAGGCATTTACATCTGTAAGTCAATTTAGAATTGTTGCTGATTTTATTGTTGAAGATAAGGATGGAAAAAAATGGAAATTAAAAGCTGAACTTCCAAAAAAAATGAAGACGCTAAAAGAGGCTGAAGAATTTCTAAAAGTTTGCCAAACATCACAGTTTAAAATAGAATCGTTAGAAAAGAAAACGGCAAAGAAAACTCCATCTGCACCCTTTACAACATCAACATTGCAACAGGAAGCAAGTAGAAAACTTGGATTTTCTGTAATGAAAACTATGATGGTTGCACAGAAACTTTACGAAGCCGGACAAATAACCTACATGAGAACCGACTCTGTAAATTTATCTGACCAAGCATTATCAGACGCAGAAAATATAATTACATCAGACTACGGGAAAAATTATTCTGAAAAAAGAAGGTTCAAAACAAAATCAACTACTGCACAAGAGGCTCACGAAGCAATACGCCCATCCTATTTTGAAAAATCGACAGTAAGTGGAACGAGTGACCAAAAAGCCCTTTACGAGTTAATTTGGAAGCGAGCAATAGCATCTCAAATGAGTGATGCCCAACTTGAACGAACATTAGTTAAAATAAATATTTCTAATAGCCCAGAAAAATTTACAGCTAAAGGGGAAGTAATTAAGTTTGATGGTTTCTTAAAAGTATATCTTGAATCGACAGACGAAGAAAATAATGAGAATGGAAATAATGGGTCAACATTGTTACCACCATTGTCTGAAGGGGAGAGTTTAGAATATGAAGCAATAACAGCTACCGAAAGGTTTACACGTGCATCGGCACGTTATACAGAAGCAAGCTTAGTTAAAAAACTTGAAGAGTTAGGAATTGGACGACCCTCCACTTATGCTCCAACAATTAGCACAATACAGAAACGTGGATATGTAAATAGAGATGAACGTCAAGGTGTTGAACGAAAATATCAAGTTCTGAAAATTATTCCTTCTAAGGAATTACTTAAAGAAGTAAAAAAAGAAATTACTGGTGCTGATAGAGGAAAACTTTTCCCTACAGATATTGCAATGCTTGTAAATGATTTTCTGATGATGAATTTCCCCAATATTATGGATTTCAAATTTACTGCACATATTGAAAACGAGCTTGATGATATTGCTTCAGGTAAAATGGAATGGAGTGAAATGTTGAAGAAATTTTATTTCCCATTTCATGAAAAAGTGGAACTCACAACAGAAAAAGCTGATAGAGTTTCGGGTGAAAGAATACTTGGAACTGACCCTGATACTGGTTACCAAGTCTCCGTAAGAATGGCAAAATTTGGACCCGTTGCGCAAATTACTAATTTGGATGATGAAGAAGCAAAACCAACTTATGCCGGATTACGCACAACTCAAAAAATGGCACAAATTACATTAGAAGAGGCTCTCGAATTATTTAAACTACCAAGAACTGTTGGTGAGTTTGAAGATAAAGATGTTGTTGCAGCAATTGGACGCTTTGGACCTTATGTACGCCACGATTCAAACTTTTTTTCACTGAACAAGAATTATGACCCTTATACAATTGAAATTGATGAAGCCATTGAAGTAATAAAAGCTAAGCGTCAAAAGGATATTGATAATACACTTAGAGTATTTGATGAAGACCCAGATTATAAAATTGTAATAGGACGCTGGCGCCGACCATATCTTAGAGCTGGTAAAAAGAATATTCCTCTTGATAAAGAAGTTAAAATTGACAAGTTAACATTTGAACAAGTAAAAGAGATGGCTTCAGGATATAAACCAAAAGCTAAGAAGAAAAAATAGATTTCAAAATTCGAATCACATAGTAGGGACGTTGCTCGCAACGTCCCTACATATATAATTAAGGTACTGGGTCATCTCCGCTTCCGCCCCAGGGGTTGCAACTTCCAATTCTCTTTATACTTAACCAGCCGCCTTTAAATAATCCGTATTTCCTTAAGGCTTCAATTGTATAGTGAGAGCATGTAGGCGTGTATCTACAAGAGGATGGGAAAAGGGGAGATATAAAGATTTGATATACCTTTACCAAAATTATGAATGGTAATGCTAATATTTTTAATACTATTTTCATTTAGTCGCTTTTTAATCAGACACGAATTTCACTAATTACACGGATAGTTTTTTTTATTCTTTATCTCCACCTATTTGTGTAATTAGTATAATTAGTGCAATTCGTGTAATTCTTTTCTTGTAAAATATTCCTCTATCTGCTAAACCATTCAAAATAAAATTAACACACTCTTCATCTCTACCAATAAACTCCGGAGGAATAATTCCTTTTTGAGTGAACAATCCATTTGCCAACATGCGTATAGCCATTGTTGCAGTGTAGCCTGTAGTGCGAGCCATTGAATGTACTTTAGTTTCGGTATCATATTTATCGAATAGATAATAGGAAGAATTTACTTTTGCGTTATCTTTTGTTCCATCTACAATTATTTTCATAATTGTAATATCAACTTCACCTTCTTCCAATTTCCATTTTGGAAAGAGTAGCTTTGAAGTAAACTCTAACGGTGAAATCATTTTTCCATTTATCTCTATTTCTTCTTTGTTGAAAAAGCCAGTATCGCGTAAGAGTTTCATCTTTTCAATATGTCCAGGATAGCGGAGAGTTTTTTCCTTCATGTTTGGGGCATCAATTGTTCCTGCTATTGTTCTAAGTCCATCACTATTGAACGATTCCAAAGTTCCAATATTTGGGAAGCTCATAAGTTCTGCATCTGTGAGTGCTGGCTTAACAATTAGTTTCCCATTTTCTATGTAGCGGGCAGGACGAGTGTATTCCTCAATTACATCAATTGGAGAAAATACGGCTTTATATTCATACGGTAGTTCACGAACTTCAGGTAACCCTCCAACATAAATTTCAACATTTTCTGTTTTATCTAATTGGGATGAAAGATAACCAACGAGAATATTACTCATACCCGGAGCAACTCCACAGTCAATAATGGCGGTAACATTTTTAACTAATGCTAATTCATTCAATTGGAATGGGTTCTCTGGAAAGAATGAAATATCAACAACATTTTTCTTCGCTTCAATAATTGTTTTTAATGTTTCATATCCAAGGAAGCCTGGAACAGCACTTAATACAAAATCAAAATCCATAATTGCTGATTTAAGTTCATCTTTATTTGTAACATCAAGTTTAATTGTTTTAATGCTACTATGCTTTGAAAATTTATTTAACGATGTATCGCTAAAATCTGCAACAGTTACATCAAACTCATTTTTATTGGTTAGATCAAATACCATTGGTGCACCTACAAGACCAGCACCGAGAACTATTACCTTCATAAAAAACTCATAAATAATGTTGGGAAATAAATTAGTTAATAGTTTAATTGCTATTTCACAAAATACAAAATTACAATTGAACAACAACTAATTACAACACAACAAATAAAAAAATAGTATTTTAATAAACTAAATAATTAAAACAACTTACGAAGATAAAAACAAATAACATAAGACTGTTATCACGAATTGAACTTCCTGCTAAGATACAGTTTGGATTGTTTTGTTTCGGGTTAAGTAATAGTTATGTTTTAAGTAAAAGTGAATTATGATAGGTAAATGTAAACTTTGTAATAAATCGGAAGAATTACAAAATTCTCATATTATACCAAATTACTTTTTTAAGAGGCTAAAAAGGAATGGGTCTGCTATTCAAACCGAAGTAACGGTAGGTATCCCAAATATCAAAACTCAAGATAGTTGGAGCGAATATTTATTTTGTAAAAATTGTGAACAGCACATTAATAAGTTTGAAAAATATGTCATAAGTTTTACCAAACATCCATTTAACGTAAAATCAACTGCAGATTCAAAAGACAACAATATTGTCCAGTTTTCAAATTTAGACTATGAACGATTTAGATTATTTCAATTATCTTTGCTCTTTCGTGCAGCAATAGCTTCGGGAAGAGAATGGGCTACGATTAAGCTTTCAAAAACTAAAAAAGAAGAAATTAGATTATCCATCCTAACTAAAAAGTTACCTGATGAACTTCGATATGCTTGTCAAATGAAAATTCTTTGGGATTTTAAAAATAATACTCCCTTAGATACAATTGTAATGATTCCAATTAAGAAAATTTTAACAAGAGGAGAAATTATTTATTTTGTTTTTGGTGGATTTGCTTGGGAGTTTTTCGTTCCAAAACTCAGCAGGAAAACTGAAAAAGATAATTACTTTATAAGAACAGATGGGACTCTTCTCTCACCAATAATGGATTATCTTAGTTACAAACCACTAATAGAACTGTTGCCACTTATCTTTCTCAAAGAAAAAATAGGATTAACAAAATTATAAACTAAAGGATTGATATAATGAGTAAAATTTTTTTAAGTCACGCATCAAAAGATGGTGAAATAGTCAAGTATTTTATCGATGACATTCTTACAGGAGGACTTTCCGTAAGAATAAATGATATCTTCTGCACAACTACCGATGGGACTAAGATTGAGTCTGGAGAAGACTGGAGAAATAGTATTCGTGAAGAGTTAAAAAATGCAGCAATTACTATTCTTATTATTACCTCAAACTATAAAGAAAGTGAAATATGCCTGAATGAAATGGGGGCGGCTTGGGTAACTTCTGGAAAAGTAATCCCATTAATTGTTGAGCCAATAAAATATTCAAGCGTGGGAATTATCCAAGAACCCAAGCAAATTGAAAAACTATTAGATGAAAAAAGCCTCGACAGATTAAAAGACATTATTCAAAGGAAATTAGATATTCCAAATACCGAAATAAAAAGTGATAGATGGTCAACTAAAAAAATTGAATTTTTAACTAAAATTGAAGATTATATATCATCACACCCTTTCAATATCCCCATAGCAAGAGATACTTTTGAAAACTTAATCAATGAAAAGAACACTTTAGACAAGGCTATT
>JAKIUC010000063.1 GCA_021647785.1 Melioribacteraceae bacterium | reverse complement strand
CTTTCTCCCATTGATAAAGAACTTTTGTCTATAACTTTATTTCTTGCATTAAAAAGAGTAATGTCTATATCGTCACCAGTAATACTAATATCCACTTCAACTCTTTTTATAAAATCTACTTTATGTAAAAGAGTTGATAGACCTGAAAGGATTTTGTCTTCCAAAGATTTTTTCTTCTCCTCCTTAAACAATGAAATAAATTTTTGAACTATATTAATTAGATGCTTAGTTTTTTGTTCTTTTTCAGAATATTGAATAGAGTCATCAATTTTTTTACGAAGAATTTCTTGTCTTTGCTTAAAAGATTTCGACTGATTATTGAATTCACCTATTTTTATATAAAACACTTCGATATCTTTATCAATTGATAAAATGCGTTTATCCAAAGCATCTTTTTTCTTACGTAATTCAGAAATATATTCATCTTCTGCACTTTTTTCAGCATCTCTTATTTTTCGACTTATAGAATCTAGTTGGTTCTTTTCATAGGAATATTCTCTATTTAATCGAGAAAAACTTTCCTTAAAACTGTGTTTTAAATTATTTACTAATTGATTAAATTCATTTGTTTCTGAACTTGAAAAATCATGCAATTCAACTATGTTTTCAGGAATATTAAAGATGTCAGAAAAGAAATGCTTCTTAACAAGTTTTTTAATTTGCACTTCATAAAAATCACTTGTTCGTACATCTAAAGAATAGTCTAAATTTTGTTTATTATTTTCTATTTCTTGTCTGATTTTTGTAACCTTAGAGTTAACATCCTCTTGTTTATACTTTTGCTCAGACAATTTCCTTTCATTAATTAACTGTTCTGAAACATTAATTAGAGTATCACCAGCTAATGCAAAAGGTGTTAAATCAAATAAATCTTTTAAACTATCTTGGATTTCATGCTTTTTCTTTTCAACCGAAACTTGCTCTTTTTTTAAAATATTTAATTCAGCTAAGGTCATTTTTTCCCCATCACGAATCAATCTTCTTTGAATCTCCTCTGCTTCTTTCTCTTTTAGGTTCCTTTCGTGCTTTAAATCATCAATTTTAGAATCTAAAGTTTCAATTTCTATTTTTGAATTTTCAATGTTTGTGTGTAACTGATTTAACTCTTCTTTTTCTTCAGGTTTGGCAGAACGTCTTCGATATTCATCCTGTTTTTCTTCAAGGTTAGCCTTTAAATCTTCATATTTCTGAATACCTAACACTTCAGAATATGCCTTACTTAGTTGACGTCTTTGATTGTTTGAGTTTACTTCGGCTAGTGAAACGATTTTTTCTGCATCAAAAAAGAAAAATTTTGCAATTTCAATTGGCAGAATAAATTCCCTAATAAATATTTCTTCACCACGCTGATTTTCTTTCGTTAAATCTTCAATCAATTCGTTTGTGTATCCATCTATAAAAACCTCTACTTTATCTGACGAACTTGAAACTGTATTATACATTCTTGTAATTTTAATTTCATTACAAGTGATTTCAGGTATTTTTACTCTAGAAAATGTTATTGAAACAGAAAACTCTGTTTCACCCTCTTCAAATGCTTTTCTATTTAGACTTCCAGATATATATTTAGTATAATTCCCTTTATCTTTAATTTCTTTTTCATAAAGTTCGTCAACCTTTTCCATCTGTTTACCGTATAAGCACCATACTAATGACATTAAAAATGTAGTTTTTCCAAAACCATTTTTACCACTAATTACAATTATGTTTTTATCATCGGAAGGAAGCAAAGAAATTTTATTTTTGCCTTTATAAATTCTAAAATTATTTAATTCAATTTCTTTAATGAACACTTGTGAAACCTCTTATATTATATATTTTTCGATAACTCTTTCCATATCATCTTTTAAACCACGCTTTCGATTAAGCAAAGCTTTGCTCTTTTGTAAGGTTAATAGTTCCTGAATTAAATCATAATCTGTTGAATCATCTTTACAAACACTTTTTAATAAATTAATTTCTTTTTTCAATTTTTCATCATGAATTTTCATTTCGATTTCTTTGTTATTAACATTATTGTATATATCTGATACTTTGTATTCAAAATTCAAGTCTCTATTCCAAACAACTTGAATTGCTACAAGTTCTTGATTAGTTATAAGGTCAAGTTCTGGTTTAGTTTCTTGAATTTGTTTTTGAGCAAGTAAAATTTCTTTAAGTAGTTTTGCTCTGTATTCTTCAGTATAATTACCTTGCTTATGTCCATCTTCAGTAACAGCATTAGTTCCATTTCTTCGAGTTGAGGATCTATTCTCAGAAATATTTCTATTTGTAACCAAACTTTCTCTTAATTCAAGTAACGGTTTCAACCAAAGTTTCCCTTTTCTTACAAGAGCTGCCATAGATTTATCTTCTTTTACAACTGTACAAGTCCAACAACCAAAACGACTTTGCCCACAAGATGTATGCCCATTATCAGTAACCATTGTTGGGCATTCATAATCATCAGCACTTGCATCAGAATAAATTTGAAATAGCTGTGAATTATCTGCACCCCAAGGTGAAGTCATTGCATTAATTATATACCAAACCTCTTCAAGCATAAGATTTTTAATTGGTGCATACACATAAGTATTGTGCTGATTTGGATGCTTAGTTAATCTTTTTCCTTTAATTTCGTGTTTTTTTATAGATTTTGCTCTTGTTGCACTTTCAGAACTTCTTGTTCCAATTAAAATAATTGCTTCTCCTTTCTCTGCAACTTGTTCCGTAATAAATCTAGATGTTGGTCTTATTTTCATTTTATCAGTACACCAACGAAATGCATTATTAGGGACAGGATATCCACGCCCAACAATATTTACCCAAAAACTATCTTCCAATCTTGGAATAGTTTTTTGCACTTCAATAGGTAAACCTTGTTCAACTGCAGATTGTTTTATCTTACTTAAAACACCCTCAACATATTCATTTACTATTGGATTTTCAACAAGAGTGTCATTACAAACTACATATACCTTTCTTTGTCTAAGTTCTGGGTGTAAATCTCCAATTGCTAACCAGACAAGTTGCAACAATGCCGTTGAATCTTTTCCACCACTAAAACCAATAATCCAAGGTTTATTGAAATCATCAGTTAATAGATACTGGTCTTTTAATTCAGATATGATATGTGCAATATTTTTTAACATTTATGTAAATGATTTTATTGTTTTTCTAGGATATTTAAAATATGAATATAAGCATAACTTTAGATAAGATTGTATTTTCATAAGAAAGTTTCAAATTAAGTTTCCCAGAGCAACTAATACTTGTCCAAAAACCTATTAAACTCATCTTCCGAAATTATTTTAACTCCAAGTGTTTCCGCTTTCTTTAATTTTGATCCAGCTTTTTCACCTGCTAGAAGATAATTTGTTTTCTTACTTAAACTGGAAGAAAATTTGCCACCAGAAAGTAGAATTTTTTCCTTCGCTTCATCACGGCTCATACTTAGCGAGCCAGTAACAACAAAAGTTAATCCTTCTAACTTTGAATTGCCAATCTCCTTTTCATCGGTTTCAAAATTTAAACCGCTATTCTGTAATTTTTCAATTAGCTCAATATTCTTATTTTGCGAAAAATATTCCGTTAAACTGTTGCTAATACTTGGACCTATTTCATCAACCGCCTCTAATTCTTCCGTAGTTGCAGCTTTAAGTTTTTCTATTGTTTTAAAAGCACTAACCAACTTACGAGCAACACCAGCACCTACATATCTTATTCCAAGTGCAAAAAGTACTTTATGAAATGGCTGCTCTTTACTTTTTTCAATTGAGGCTAAAAGATTTTCGATGCTTTTTTCACCAAATCTATCAAGTGATTTTAATTCATCCTCTTTATCAGACAAATTATAAATATCGGGAAAAGAATTTAAATATCCCTTATCAACAAAGAGGTTTACAATAGCTTCGCCCAGTCCCTCAATATCCATAGCACCTCTCGATGCAAAATGAATTATTCTTCCTTTTACTTGGGCTGGGCAGAAATTATTAACACAGTAGAGAGCTACTTCACTCTCTGTTCTTTGCAATTCCAATTTACAAATTGGGCATTCTGTTGGAATAGCAAGTGGCTGAGAATCGTTTCCCCTTTGGGATAAATCAACTTCCACTACTTTTGGAATTACATCTCCCCCTTTTTCTATCTTTACAAAATCATTTTCACGAATATCTTTCCGTTCTATTTCATCGTAATTATGTAGTGTTGCCCTACTTATTACAGAGCCTGCAAGTTCAATTGGTTCTAATTCTGCAACCGGAGTTACAGCACCTGTTCTTCCAACTTGCCAAGTTACTTTATGCAGTTTTGTAGTTACTTGCTTTGCCTTAAACTTGAATGAAGTAGCCCATCTCGGAGATTTTGAAATAGACCCAAGTATTTTTTGCTGCTCAAACAAATTAACTTTAATTACAATTCCATCAATTTCGTATGGAAGGTTGTCTCGTTTGGTTTCCCACTCACGGCAGTAACTTATAACTTCTTCAATATTTTTACAGAGTTTATAATTTGAATTTATTTTAAATCCAAGTTGCTCTAAGTAATTCAAACTTTCGGCTTGAGAATTTATATTTAGGTTATCGCCTAAAAGATAATAAGTAAAAATATCTAAGGGACGTTCATCAACTAGTTTTGGGTCTTGCAGTTTTAGCGTGCCAGCAGTTGAGTTTCGCGGATTTGCAAAGAGTTTCTCGCCACGTTTCTCTCTTTCAGCATTCAATCTATTAAATCCATCAATAGGCATAAATACTTCACCACGTACTTCAAAATTGGAATGCTCTTTAACCTTTAGCGGAATAGACCTAATAGTTCTAATATTATTTGTAATTTCTTCACCAACTACTCCATCGCCACGTGTAGCAGCTTTTGCAAGCAAACCGTTTTGATAATGAATACTTGCGGAAACACCATCTATTTTTAATTCAACAATATACTCAACCAACTCAGTTTCATCTAACCCGATTTTAACTCGTTTATCAAAAGCAAATAACTCATCTTCGTTATATGTATTAGAGAGACTAAGCATTGGAGTTTTATGCTCAATTTGATTTGTTGTTTTCGTTATATCGGAACCAACTCTTTGGGTGGGTGAATCTTTTGTGATAAATTCCGGATGTTTTTCCTCTAAAAGTATAAGCTCGTTTAGGAGTTTGTCAAATTCATAATCAGAAATTTCCGGCTCCGCCAATACATAATATCTATGATTGTGGTGATTTATTTTCTCTCGCAGAGATTCTATTTTCTCAGCTATTGAATCAGTCATTACTTTTTGTAGTATCTTTTATATAATGAAACCCATCAGCATCAATACTAATATTTCTAATCTCTCCTTTCTTTCCGGTGAAGTTCAAATTTTTCCCATTTAGAATTAATTCAATTCCACCAGCATTACCTAATAGTAAATTGATCTCTGATTCTGCTCTTAAAACTTTTGAACGATTTGGATAAAGAATAAATTCATCATTCTTTTGATTATCAATTATAATTCTGAACCAAGCTGTATCTATTGCATTTATTTTAAGGGAAAGACTATCCACTTTTGATATCTCTTTTGCTGCTGGTATATTCTCTTTTTTAATTTCAAATCTTGGAGTGTCTTCAACAACTTTTCGTTCATCAAGTATATCTTCAATTTTTGGCTCAACAATAATTTCATTATTTCCCTTTTGGAAAAACAAAAAATAGGAGAGTACTACTATAACTATTACAACTAAGATGAGAATAATTGGAATTGGATTATTACTTTTTTTACCAAGTTCAGTATTGTTTGATTTGTCAGAATACTCACCTTTGTTTGAAATTTTATCCTCATATTTGCTGCCCTCTACCTCAGTCTCCGAAAGGTCTTCAACACTTTTACCTTTTAGAGCAGCTTCAAAAATTTTAATTGCATCTTCAGGATCAAAGTCTATAGCATCGGCATATTTTCTAATAAATGCTCTCACATAAACATCAGGCATAAAATCGAATTTGCCTTTTTCCATCTCTCTCAAATAATTGGCATCTATGCGTGTTCTCTCATAAATGTCATTTATTGTGATATTCTTTTCTTCCCTTTTTGCTATTAATTCTTTAGCAAAATTTTCAAGCGAGGTACTCATTTTTTACTCATTCTTTAATTTTAATTTCGCAGCAAAGGCGCCATCAATTCCATGAATGTTAGGGTATGTTTGTACGCATCCATTTTCGCTAACTAATATTTTATCAAAATAATTAGCTGCATTTATTATTTCAAATTCTTTATGCTTTTCTAAAAACTTTTTTATGATATCAAAGTTTTCTTCCGGTTCAATAGTGCATGTGCTATAAACAAGTTCTCCACCTGGCTTTAAAAGAGAGGCTCCTTTTTCTAATAGTTTTGTTTGAAGTTCTCCTAATTTTCTAATATCAGAAACATCTCTTCGCCACTTAATATCTGGTTTTTTACTTATAGTACCGAGACCGGAGCAGGGAACATCAAGCAATATCTTATCAAATTTTTCTTCATCCTCAAACTCGAAAGCATCTGCTTCAATAGCCTTTACATTAGTGATTGATAGGCGTTCCAAGTTTTTCTTCAGAAGATTTAGTCTGCTTTCATACTTATCAATTGCAATAATTTCCCCTTTGTTTTCCATCAAATCTGCAAGCAGACTTGTTTTCCCTCCGGGTGCGGCAAATAAATCGAGTACTCGTTCTTTCGGTTTTGGGTCTAATAAATAACAAGAAAATCCTGTGCTTTCATCCTGAATAGAAATATATCCTTTATGAAAATATTCCCATTTGCTTATGTTGGATAAGTTTTTGAGTTTTATAAAATTTAGGAGATAATTCCCTTTTGTATAACCTAAATTAACTTTTTCTGATAACCCTACAACTTCATCAAAGTTTGATACTAAACTATTTATTCTTAGTGTGATAGTTGGACGATTATTATTTGCTTTCAGTAGATTTTCAGTAAAATCCTCGCCAAATCTATTTAGCCATCTTTTTACCATCCAACTTGGATGAGAGTAGTAAGCAGATAGATATCCGGATAAGTCTTCATCACGCTTCGGATATCTTATCCCATCTTTATTTCTGATAATATTACGAAGCACTGCATTTGTTAAATTTGCCGATTTATCGCCCTGCAGTTTTTTTACAAAATCGACAGCTTCATTTACTGCTGCATAATCCGGAACTTTATCCAAAAAAAGAATTTGATATAGTGCAACTCGCATCGAATTTTTAACATTTGGAATACATTTGGAAAACTGCCCTTTATAAAATCCTGTTAAAACCCAATCTATTCTGCCAAGATATCTTATAACACCGTGAACAATCTCATACAAAAGAGCTTTATCATTCGCCTTTAGTTCATTGTTTTTTAGTTCAATATCAAGCATTTTATCAAGGTATGCATCCGTTCTATCAATTCTATTAAGAATTTTAACAGATAACCCCCTTACACCTTTATAAAGATTTAGTGATTTATATCCGTTTTCTTCCACGCTAACCTTAACCTTTCAAATCCTTTGATGTTAAATAATCACATTAAAGAGATTTATTCATTTTATTTTAACTTTTTAAAATAATGAAAAAGGATGTGATTTATAAATAGAATTTATCGTTTCCATAAAAAAAGGCTGAAGATTAAATAAATCAACAGCCTTAATTAAAATTGATATGAGAAATAATTAGTTATTTTTTTGCATATTTTTTATTAAATCTCTCTACACGACCAGCAGAATCGAGCATTTTTTGTTTTCCAGTAAAGAAAGGATGTGATTTATTAGAAATTTCCAATTTTACTAACGGATAGGTATTACCATCTTCCCAAACAATTGTATCACTTGTAACTGCTGTTGAACGGACTAAAAATGCGTGATCAACAGACATATCTCTAAACACCACTGGTCTATAATTTTCTGGATGAATTCCTTTTTTCATTTCACTATCCTAAAGTTATAATTTTTCAGAACTCTAAATATAAAGAATAATACTTTTAATTTCAAAAAAATATCTTTTTGAAGATATGCGAAAAGTTAAGGTAGGGTACATCCACAAATTAGGGGTAAAAAATTACTAATAATGGAACCGACATTTTAGGATTCTAATTTCGTCATTCATAATTTGATAAATAAGGCGGTGTTCATCGGTAATACGACGAGACCAAAAACCTCTATATTTATGTTTTAGTGGTTCGGGTTTACCGATACCCTCAAAAGGTGTACGAGCAATATCCTTTAATAATTCATTAATTCTTTTTAATATTTTTTTGTCAACTTTTTGCCAATATAGATAATCTTCCCAGGATTCATCAACAAAAATATATTTATACTTCATCGTAAATTAAATCCTTTTCAAAAGAGTTACCCGTTTTCAATTTGGCGATAGCATCATCCAATCTGTTTTGATTAGCATTAGAAGATAACTCAAGATTAGTGGTTAATAAAGAATTATATTCATTAAGAGATAGAACAACAACCCCTTTTTCTTTACCACGATTGATAATTAGAGTTTCCATATCTTCATCAACCGAGTTAAAATATTTTTTTATGTTTTTTCTAAAATCGGAAATAGTTGTAGTAATCATAACAAATAGTCCTAATGTTGTACATATATTTGTACAAGATAAACAAATAATATATTGATTTCAATAAATTTTGTAGTAAAGCTAAGTTGTAATTTAATAATGGTAAATTTACATACTTAAAATCCTTTTGTGTTATTTATTAATTTTCTAATGTATAATCTCGGTTAAAACAATTTTGAATATCTACTATTTTCATACAAATAATTCTAAACACAACTGTGCATAGAATATTATGATTGTTTAGGTTTACCACTGTTAATAATTATTTTTTTAGGACAAAATGAAATCACTTATACTTTTTCTCTTAATTGCTACATCTTACAGTTTTTCACAAATTAAATTTGATGCAGATTTTGAAAGTGGTAATCTTGCATCAGTTTCAACTACCGATTCAATTTATTATCAAATCTCCACTCACGAAGATATTGGCGGGAGATGGTTTTACTATAGAATAAGCGGTGTTAAAGATAAGTTCATAAAAGTAAAAGTTACAAATAGTGATGTCAACCGTCCAATGTACTCTTACGATAATAGAGATTTTATTCGATTCACAGAGACTGAATCCCCTTCGGTAAATTACTTTGAAAAAGCATTTGAAGAAGATACGGTTTATGTTGCATATTATACACCTTACAATTATAGCTTTCTTCAGGAAAGGCTCATTGAATGGGAGCAGAGTGAGTTTGTAAAATTAGATACATTAGGATTTACCGAACATAACTTTCCTATGCAAGAAATGATTTTAACCGATACTTCTGTACCAGATGAAGATAAATTGCGTGTTTGGATTCATGCAAGAACTCATCCTGGAGAAACTCCAAGTTCTTGGCACTTTGATGGAATTATGCAAGAGCTTCTTAGAGATGATGATGTGATTGATTATTATAGAAAAAATATAATTTTTTATTTATATCCTTTCAATAATCCCGAAGGTGTTTTCTATGGTCGTTCACGAACAAATTATTATAAGGTTGACCAAGAGAGAGAGTGGAATAAAAGTGATGCGGAGACTGCATCCGCTGTTCTATTTTTGAAGAATAGAATGAAAGAAATCAATTCTGAAAAAGTTTTATCCGTTGCGTTAAATCTGCATTCGCAAAGATCACCCTACGCAACATTCTGGATTCATACAGCAAGTTCGACATCAGATTATTTTTACAGACGCGAATACCAATTTTCTAATCTTACAATTTCTGATTTGCCTTACTTTAGTCAATCAGATTATAGTGAATCCAATCTGCGTAGATACTTTCCTGAGGGATTTATGTGGGCAGATTATGGTGCTGATATTCTCGCTTTAACTTACGAAACTCCTTATAGCCACTACTCAAATGGGGAATGGGTAACAAATGAAAATCTTTTTGAATTTGGTTCAACCACAGTTTATGGAATTGCAGAATTTCTAGAACTCTCTCATTCCAAACGGATAATTATTGATAATAGTGATGCAACAGCAAATGGTTTTTGGCAAGTCTCTCAATTTGATGTAGATTTTTTTGGAGATGATTTTTACTACATAGATGCTGGCACTGGAGAAAACGAAATAACATACGAAACCGAAATGATTGAAAGTGGTTACTATGATGTTTATGCTTGGTGGACTGGACACTCTGCAAATGCTTCAAATTCTAAGTTTTTAATCTCATCAAATGGCGAAGAATGGATTGCTGAAAAATCTCAAAAAACTTTAGGCGGCAAATGGAATTTGCTCTCTACAATTCAGTTAGATGATTCAAGCAAAGTGAGTGTTACAATTAATGACAATGCAAATGGTACTGTTGTTGCTGATGCAATTCGGATAATCTATCTCGGTCCGGTTTCGGATGTTAAAGATTATGTTGCTGAAAAATCTTTCGAGTTGTATCAAAATTATCCGAACCCCTTTAACCCAGCAACTACCATAAGATTTAAGCTAAATAAACCTAAGCAAGTTAAAGTCAGAATTTTTAATTCGCTCGGTGAATTGGTAGATACAATTGTTGATAACTATTTGGGAATTGGATTGCACGAAGTGATATTCAATTCAAATAGTTATAGTTCACTTTCAAGTGGAATTTATTACTACCAAATAAGTGCAGAATCCTTTTCGCAAACCAAAGGAATGGTATTGCTTAAATAAGCTGTAACCAAAAGGAAGCAAAGTCATCTAACTACACAACAATTATATATTTGTATTTTGATAGAATCGAAAAAAACTATTTGAAACTCCATAATTTAACATATCATAATTTTTCCAAAGATGAATTAGAAAAGCATCTCCGACTTGCTATAACTGGTGATTCAGAGTCATTCACAAATATTTCCACCGCTATCCGAAGTATTGCATTCAATTATTTTGAGATAAAATATAAATTAGGCAAGTTGCAAAATATTGAAGATGCAGAAGATTTGGCAAATAATGTTTATCTCTCATTTGCTGAACAATATCATAAAATTCAGAATATTGAGCACTGGCTCAGACGAGTTCTTTTTCTCGTATTTGTAAATTGGTACAAGAAGCAAAAAAAATATCCTCATTTTGAGCTGGACGAAGCATATACTATAAGTGTTGATAGTACTGACCCTGATATTTCTTTAGATTCCCAAAAAGCTGTTGAGATACTAAATAAATTAAGTGAAAAAAAGAGAGATATAATTAGAATGAGATTTTGGGAAGGATTAAAATTTAGTGAGATTGCAGATAAACTTGGGAAGAATGAAGCTGCAATAAAAAAAATGCTATACCGAACTCTTGAAGAAATAAAAATAAAGTTGGAATAATAATGTCACTTTTCCCGATTACCAACACTATATCAATATAGAAACAAAATAGTTTAACTATGAATAGAATAGAAAAAATATTAGAACTGCTTTCAAAAGAGAAGTTGACAACAGAAGAGAAAATCTACTTGTCCAGCTCGTTTGATGAAGAACCAGAACTTAAAAAATATAAAGCAATTTATAATTTGCTTGGCGATATGAAAAATAGTTTTCACTTAAATAGTGATTTAATCTCCGAGTATGTTCTCTATAGAAACAACTTACCTTTAGAAGATAACTCCATAATTAAATTTATACCGCAGATTGAAAATCACATTTCTAAATGCTCCAAGTGCCGAGAGGAATTTGAATTATTCAATGAAGAATATAATGCGATTGATAATTATCTAAATCAAAATATTAAGCAAGATGAAAAAACATCTGCGGCGAGCAGACAAAAATCATTTCAGATTTTTAATCTCTTTACAAGAAAACACTTTTATGCTGCCGCTGCTGTAATTGCATTTTTTACATTTTCACTCTTTACAACTTCCCAGCTAATGGTTCCTTCGTACAAAAACATTTCTGAGTTATCTGAACTTAATTATTCAACTACTCGTGGTAGGGTTTCACCCAGTTTCCATAATGGATTAAAGGCACTTAGTAACGATAATTATGACGAAGCAATAACTCAATTAGAGAGTGACATTGAAAATAATTACGATGATAAAACTATTTTTTATACGAACTATATGCTTGGGTTAGTTTATCTAAAAAAATCTGAATCCGATTTTCTTGGACTTTTTACCTCCTTCAATGTTGCAGATATTAACAACTCAATAGTATATTTCAAAAAATCAATTGCGAAAAACAATTCAGGTTCGTTCTCTAATATTACTTACAATTCCTATTTCTACATAGGCAAAGGGTATTTATTGATTGATGATTTTGCCAATGCAAAAATAAATCTCCAAACTGTTGTTGATAACAACGGAAGTTACTCGAATGAAGCGAGAGAGTTAATAGAAATAATTAATCAAGAAATGTAATGCACCGCTTTAATGTAGTTTTAAAATATGGACTTTCACTTCTTTTTCTTCTAATTCAACTGAATGGTGCTGCACCACACGAATTAAATGATGTTAAAAAGAGAGTTGTTGGTAAGGACTTTCCGCAAGATTTACTTGTTGATTACGAGTTCTATCTACTAAATAATAAAATTGATTTTGAAAATGAACTCAACTTCCTTAGTAATTTAAATTCATCATTTGAAACAGAATACTTGCAGAGTTTAATCCTATTCAAAAATAATTATTTTGAAAAATCATTTAATCAATTGTTAGATTTGCTTAAGGATACTCCCAAGCACTATCCCTACTACGATTTGCTTTCAAAGAGTGCATATATAACAAACAACAAAGTTAAAATTGAAAATGATTTTGCGAAATTAAGTTCCTCCAAACACTTGTCATATCTTAAGGCACAGCTTGCTTACCAAAATGCTGAGTATCAAAAAGCTAAAGATTTTTTTAACGAAGTTTTGAAAAGTGATTCAACTTCATTCCATCCATATTTTATGATTGCCTACACATGCAGAAATCTTGGCGAGTACGGTACGGCATTAAAATATTTCAACAAAGCTGATGAGTTAGTAAAGACGGGGTCTCCATTCACTGCAAAAGTTAGAATTGCAATTGGCTCACTTTTTTATCTATCGGGTAATTTTGATAAAGCCAAAGAGCTTTACGAGAGCGGATTTAAAATTGCAGCAGAGACTGGAAATAATAGTGAAAAAATAAAAGCCTTACTAAACATTGGAATGTTGTTAGATTTAGAAGGTGCAATTGAAAAAGCGAGAATCAATTTTGATGAGGCAAGTAAACTATCAGCCGATATTGGTGATTACCAATTGGAAGCAACTTGCCTCTCCGAGTATGCTGTATCCTTTACCTATACAGGTGAAGAGGTAAATGCTCGTGATAAATATCTGGAGAGTTTTTCCCTTTTTGAAAAACTTGGAAATAAAAAACGCTTGGCTCTTACTGCTATTAATATTGGAAACAGTTTTTTAAATATTTCCAATTATAAAAGCTCAGTCAAATATTTTGAGATTGGCTTAAATGAAGCTGGCGAAAATGTTAGAACAAAAATGCTTGCTCTGCAAGGCTTAGGTGATGTTTACACAAACCTTGCTGATTACACTAAAGCACTTGATTACTACAATAGAGCAAAAGCATTAGCGAAGCAAATAAAGGATGTACCAGTGGATGCAGAGATAAACATTGGACTTGGCATATTATATTACAATCTCGATATGCCCAATAAGGCATTAAAAATTTTGGAAGAAAGTGGAAAGAGTTTAATCGATTCTGAAAATCCATATATAAAATTAGAGATTGAACAAAAAATTGGAATTATATATAGCTCAATTGATTCACTCTCTTTGGCAACCAACTATCTAAATAAATCGTCTATTCTTGCCAATGAATATGGTGACGTTTACTCTGAAATACTCTCAAACACATTTCTTGCAGAAATTAAAATAAAGCAAAAAGATTTATCATCCGCATATTCCCTACTCCAAAGTACAATGGAAACCACTATGGCTATTGACTATACGCAAATGCTCGGAGTACAACATTTGCTTTTAAGTGAAATAAGCAGAGAAAAATTAAATGTAAAAAAACAAGTTGAACATATTAAGAGGGCAATGGCTTATGCAGAAAAGTCTAATGATTACAATACCCTCATAAGATCAAATCAGAAGTTAGGTGAGATTTACGCAGCAAGCAATGATTTCGACAAAGCGGAAGAATATTTTTTAACAGCTATTAACTTGATTGATATAAACTTTAACCGCCTATTTTCAAAGGCTGATATCCAAATAAAATTCTTTTCAAATTATTATTCGGTTTACAACTCATTGATTTCTATTTACTTATCGGAAAATAATTTTGTAAAAGCATTTGAGATGCTTGAGAAATCTAAAGGGAAAAACACAAATCAACACTTGGTTGCTCTGCAACTTGATAACAGCGAAGAAAGCAACAAGTTATTAAATAGATATTACGATTTAGACTGGAAACAGAGAAGCGGGCTATACAGCACTAAAGAATTACTATCGATTAAAAATGGATTTGAGAAAGTTAAAAATTCTATTTCGCAAATAAATCCTAAAGCCGAAGAAATTTTGAACAATTATTTGAATAGTAGTAATCAGTTCTCAATTGAAGATATTCAAAGCAGCCTTAGTAACAATCTATATATAATTAGCTATTTTATTCAAGAGAATAATATTTTTGCATTTCAACTTTCATCGGATAATTTAATAGTAGAAAGAATTTCTATTTCTCGTAATGAATTAAATGAACTAAAAAAATCTATTTCTCCTTATTACGATGATACCATTGGTGGTAATGAAATTTCATTTAACAAAGATTTATTTGCTTTTAATGCTGAGGGTTCAAGAGTGTTTTTTGAAAAGATTCTGCAACCCATTATTTCAGATATTCCAACAAGCTCGAAATTAGTGTTTTCACTTCCCTCCGAAATGTTAACAATTCCGTTTGAATTATTGGTTACAAAAGCTAACATTAAAAATAGCCCATATTTACTGGATGACAAAAGGTTTCTGATTGACGATTATAATGTTTCTTATACTCCTTCACTTTTAATATGGGATAAATTAAAAAGCAAAAACATTTCTAATGTGCAGAAGGTTTTATTAATAGGAGATCCGTACTTCGCCAATCCAAGCAACCTTGTTGCTAAAGAGCGAGGAATAGTTGACGAAATTGATTTTACATCGAGAAATATGGAACTGCTTCGTTTGGAATATTCAGCAGATGAAATTCTCAGTATCGGCTCCCTTATTAGCAGTGTTAAAACTTATCTATCAAAAAATGCTACAGAAACTATATTTAAAAATAATGTTGAAGATGCTTCAATCGTACACTTATCTACGCACTCATTTCTCTACAAAAATAATCCGCTAATTCTATTTTCCAGTAATGATAAAGAGAACGATGGAGTTTTGGAAGTGGGTGAAATTCTCAATCTTAATCTCATAAGTGATATGGTTGTTTTAAGTTCCTGCAAGTCGGGTCTAGGTAATGTTGATAAAGCTGAAGGAATTATTGGAATGCAAAAAGCCTTCTTCGATGCTGGAGCAAAAAGTGTTGTCGTTTCGCTTTGGGACATCAATGATAAATATACATCTATCTTCATGAAATATTTCTATTCTTTTTTAAGCAAGGATGTTTCAAAATCGGAGGCATTAAGGTTAGCAAAATTGAAATTTAGGAAAGAGGATAATTCTAATCCGTACTATTGGGCAGCATTTGTTTTTTCCGGAAATGATGTACCAATTAATTTTCAAACCAGTAGAGGCATATCACCCTTTGTTTATATAGGTGTTGTGCTTCTACTTATTCTAGCTTACTTTCTATTTATACAAAAATCTAAAAAGGGAGTAATTCTTAAGAATGTATAGTTGTGAAAATGTGTTAAATTTATTCCTCTCTGTCTGCATAAATTCGATATACATTTTCTATAACTTTTAAGTGAATTAGTGAAATGGCAATAATAATTTAATGGAAATATAATGATACAACGAATTTTATTTTATCTGATAATACTGAGTATTTCAATCGCAGCACAAATGAGTGAGCTTGTAATTAGACCTCATCATATTAGTTTTACGAATCAGTTTGAACGTATTAAAACTGTACGAATTGTTAATCACGGAACTTCTGAAATAAGAATTGATAGTATTCAATATAACGAATCAGTTCTTTATGTTAGAAAGAGAAACTTTTCTAACTTTCCATTCTCTCTTGCACCCGATTCTACAATATCAATTAATGTGATTCTTACAAATTATTTTGTATTGCAGGGAACAGATACTTCAAGTACAATTAGCATTTTTAATAATAGTCCCGACTCAATAAAGTCTCTTAATGTTTATGTAAATTATGAAAGGGACCATAGATGGAATGGCATTATTAGAGGCTCTGTGAAAGACTCTTCTAACATTTTACCCGAAGCAAAATTATATTTCTTTTATGACGGTATTTATTTGATTGACTCTACAACTACAGATGCAAATGGGGATTACGAAAAGGAACTACGCCGCGGCAACTATTTTGTTGCAGCTTTGAAGGATGGTTATTACATGCAATATGGTAATTTAAAAAGTTCTCCCTTAAATGCTGATTTTATTGAGGTACGGAAAGATACTAACAAAACAGTAAATTTTATATTAGAACCAGAACTGGAAACTGATCTATCAATTTCTGGAGTTGTATTTGATATTGTTTCTGATGAAACAGTTAATAAAGCAATTGTAGTTGTAAGAAAAGGGAAACATACTCCTACAAAAGTTGCAGCCGGTATAGTTGGTCACCCTAATAGAAGTTATTCAGTAATGGCAAATTCAAAGGGAGAGTATGTTGTAAATAACATAAAGATTGGTGGCGATTATTATGTTGAAGCTTTTTCACAATATTATATTCCCGGATATTATAATAGAATGAATGAACATAGAATGTTTTGGCAAGAGGCTGATTCTGTTGATGTTGTTGGCTCTGAGATGGATAAAAATATTTACTTAGATAGAGATTCATCATACGGTGGTGGTGTAGCAAGAGGACATGTTAGAATAAATAACAATCAGTCCGATTCGGGAAGTAATTCCTTAATTTTTGCTCTATCCACTTTAAATGATAAAGTTTATAGTTACAATTTTTCGCAAGCCTCTGGTAAATTTAATTTGCCGACTCTACCAAGTGGCACCTATAAATTAATTACTGATAAAATTGGTTACGAAAATTCTGTGAGTAGCAGTTTTGTTATTGATACTACACAGGATACTGTTGCTAATATTGATCTTGTTCTACTTCCAACTTCCATAAAGCAAACATCGCAGAAGGTTGAAACTTTTAGATTAAGTCAGAATTATCCAAACCCTTTTAATCCTTCAACAACAATAGAGTTTGCACTTGAGAAATATGATAACGTAACTTTAACAATTTATAATTCATTAGGTCAAAAAGTCGCTGAACTAATTAATGGAAATTACACTCCAGGTACATACAAAGTTGTATTTAATGCTTCACAGCTATCATCAGGAATTTATATTTATCAATTGAGTACATCCACGAATATGATTGCGAAAAAAATGGAACTGTTAAAATAACCATTTAGACTTTGTAAATTTACAGAGTAAAATAGTCTTTTTTAAGATGTACGAATTGCGGTATGCACTATAAGCTGGTGTTAAGCACTGGGCATTGTTGTTAACTCAGCTTCTCTTTTAAATAATGCATAAATATATGGTCTTTTATTTCCAGAAGGCATAGTGTAAATATGATTGAAGCTATCAACTAATCTGAAATCACTTCCAAGTTTTTCAATCAACATCTCTTTACTGTACCGTTTTACTGGCAATCCTGAACAACTACTAGCACCCTCAAGATTGAACTCAGCAAATAATACAAATCCATTTTGCTTAACACTCTGTTTCAATAAAGTGAAATACCTATTCTGCTCTTTCTCCTCTGTAAAAAAGTGAAGCACTGCTCTATCAATCCACAAATGAACAGGGTCAACCCTATTTAACACAACTGGATTAGTTAAATCATCAACAATCAATTCAATTTTATTACACTCTTTTCCAAGCCTCTCTTTCAACTTAATTAAACTTATTTCACTAATATCAGTTGCTAAAATATTGGAATAACTCATTTTTAAAAGTTGATCAATCAGAGTAGTACTTCCGGCTCCAACAATCATAATTCGTGCTGTTGTTGATAATCCAGTTTTTTCCATCATATTCAATGAAGGTGTTACATCAGTTTCAAACCAACCCAATTTATCATTGTTGTTATTTGAATAGGCTTTATTCCAATGCTCTTTAAGAGTAATTTCTTCTTTCAGAGGGTTAGGGGAACAATTATTACTTTTATTTTTCATTTAATACCTTATGTACTTACCTTTGTTCATCGCTCTATTTTTCAAAACCATATTTTATTATCTTAGCACATAAATTACTTAACAAGTTAATAAAATGTTTTACTCATCTGAAGATAACACATATACTAAAGCAGAAAAAACTTACTTAAGATATAGGATTTATACAGAAATAGATTCAGATAGTTTAAAATCTATAAAATAGAAGGAGATTAAAATGAATAGTATAAAAATAGAAGTACAATATTTTAATGGTTGTCCAAATTCAGAGGCAGTACTAAATATGGTTAAGAAGTTTGTTGCTGAATCAGAACTACAGATTAACTTTGATGAAATTTTAGTTGAGACACAAGAGAATGCAGAGAAATACAAGTTTAGAGGTTCTCCAACAATTCTAATTAATGGAAAAGATGTTGAAGGAGTTGAAGAAAACAAAACTCCATCCTTAGCATGTAGATTTTATAAAGATGGATTGCCAACTGAAGAAGATATTAAAAAGATAATTGCTCCGCTTATCACTAATCAATCTATCAATCCAAATTAAGAACAAAAAAAAAGAATCGCATAAATGTCAAATGCACGACAAAAAGTTCTTTCAAATTTCACTTTTTTAAAGTAAATTTTCTAATAAAATAACTCAAAACAAAAGGAGACACAATGAAAGTAACAAACATTTTCAAAATTACGGCAATAGTAGCATTATCACTACTTCTTTCCACATCTATGCTTGCTCAAGAAAAACCTGAAGCAACACCAGAGAAAAAAGAATGTGAATCGAAACTTGAGAAAAAGTGTTGTGCCAAAAAAACCGCTGAAGAATGCAAGACTAAAAAGCACACTTGCACCGAAGAATGTAAAACTGCTGGTTGCGATGCTGTAAAAGCTAAAGAATGTAAAGACGCTAAAGCAAAGAAATGCAAAACTGAAAAACATGTTTGCACCGAAGAATGCAAAACTGCTGGTTGTGATGCTGTAAAAGCTAAAGAATGTAAGGCTGCAAAAGAGAAGCATTGCAAAACTGACAAAGCAAAAGAATGCAAAGATAAAGATGGTGAAGCAAAAACTAAAGAATGTAAAGATGGAGCTAAATACGAATGCCCTATGAAATGTGAACCAGCAAGTCATAAACCTGGTGAATGTTCAAAATGTGGTATGGAATTAAAAAAGGTAGAGAAAGAATAGTTGTAAAAAAATATTTACACTTCAAAATCCCCTCAACTTTGAGGGGATTTTTTGTTTTAAATAAACTCTCATAATGGGTGTTTATTTGAATAACATCGTACATTGATAATTCCTCCCTCCCCCATTTTTTATTCAACTAATTTTAAATATTTTATCACTATCTTAGCTCTCAATATTTATCTTTACAACAAATTATGGAATAGAAATAATGACAGAAATTGCAGAAAAAGAGAGTTGGAAATTTCCTAAAGATTTTTGGCTTGCTAATTTTATGGAACTCTGCGAGCGTGCTGCTTACTATGGCTTCTTTATTGTTTTAACACTTTACATGACAGATGTTGTTGGTTTCACTGATATTGAAACTGGTTTAATAGTTGGATTATTTTATGGATTACTTTACCTATTCCCTACCTTTGTTGGTGCTTATGGAGACAAAATAGGATTCCGAAAAGGATTACTAATTGCATTCAGTCTATTAACAATAGGATATTACTTCCTTGGAGTTTTCACTACAAAAATTCCAGTATTGTTTTTCCTCTTTGTTCTGTTAGTTGGTGCATCATTTATTAAACCATTAATTACTGGTACTATTGCAAAAACCACCAATGAAAAAAATCGTGCTCGCGGGTTTGCACTATTTTATTGGGTTGTAAATATTGGAGCATTTAGCGGAAAAACCTTCGTCCCATTTATTCGTCAAGGTTTAGGATTAGAATATGTAAACTTCTTCTCTGCCGGTATGGCATTTATTGCACTCCTTTTTACCTACTTCTTTTTTGATGAACCAGATGAAACATCCGGAACCAAATCAATTAAAGATACTTTACGTGCTTTAAAAGGGATACTTGATAAACCACGCTTGTGGGTTCTTACACTTATCATCTCTGGTTTTTGGTTAATTCAAGGACAGCTTTATGCAACAATGCCAAAGTATGTAATTCGTCTTTTAGATGAAAGTGCAAAACCTGAATGGCTTGCAAATGTTAACCCTGCTGCTGTAATTCTATTTGTAGTTATTGTAACGCAGATGATGAAAAAACAGAAAGCTGTAACATCAATGTTAGTTGGTATGTTGCTAATGCCCATCTCTGCTCTTGCAATGGCAATGAGTCAGGAGCTGCAAGCAATTACTGGTACTGCAGTTTCAATCTTTGGTCTCTTTGAACTTCATCCACTTACAGTAATGATGATTGTCGGCATTACAATTCAAGGGTTGGCAGAGTGTTTTATCTCTCCAAGATTTTTGGAATACTTCTCCCTCCAAGCCCCAAAAGGCGAGGAAGGTTTATACCTTGGATTTAGCCACATCCATTCATTTATTTCTGCAATTCTTGGTTTTGGTCTCTCAGGGTTTTTACTAACTAAATATTGCCCCGACCCCAAAACACTTCCTGTAGGGCTTTCTGATATTGAACATGCCGCATACTATGCCAATGCTCATTACATTTGGTACTACTTTGTTGCTATTGGATTGGTCTCGGCAGTATCACTTTTAGTTTTCAAAATTGTTACAGAGAGAATTGATAGGAAAGCGGAGAGACTAAGTTAGTGTTGTGTTAATTATATAATGACGGATACAAATAAAAATTTATGACTACACCTAACCTTCGAGGTCTTTGAGACCTCGAAGGTTTTTCTTTTTTTAGTAATATACCGACAATGAATTGTCTGCAAGAGTTCTAAACAATTTGTGTTGTGTATACTTAAAATTCATAATTAACTTTTACGTTTGTATCTGTTAAAAATTCTTTCATTTGTTCTTCAGATTGAAAAAATGTTTTTACTTCTTTTATATCAGCACAATATTAATCAACATAACTAAATTTGTTTAAAACAAAAAAGCTCGATTCCGTTTGAAAATCGAGCTTTTCTTGAGCTGGTGAACGGACTTGAACCGCCGACCGGCTGATTACAAATCAGCGGGATTCATTCATATATGCACTAAATATTCAGAATAATTTTAAACTGCATACAAAACTGCATACATTTGGAGTCCTTATGTATGTAGCAAAAACACCAAACACAAAGTATTATCAAGTAGTCTATTTCATTGATGGTAAACGTAAAACCAAGTCAACTAAAACAACAAACAAGAAAAAAGCTCAAAGTTTTCTTGCTAGCTTCTCTCCAGATTCCCCACAAACTATTGAACAAAAACCGAAAGAAATTACGCTCAAAAAATTCTATGCAGAATATCTACAGCATCTAGAACTGTCAAAATCAAAAACTTATCTTAAATCTGTAAGACTCTCATTTAGTCAATTTATTAAATTCGCTGGATATATTTCTCTTAATCAAATTACAATCAGATTGATTGACTCATTTATAAACACAACATTTAAACGAGCAGAATATTCCGCCGCCCTTTATTACCGCACACTAAAAGCAGCATTCTCAACAGCCGAGAATTGGGAGTACATTTCATCCAATCCTTTCAAGAAAATTAAAGCTCCCAAAACCCCAACAAAAATTCCAATATTTATTTCAAAAAAGGAATTAGAAATAATTCTTGAAAACACAAAAGAGGAGTACATGAAGAATCTTTTTACCTTTGCTTTTCATACTGGAATGAGAGTTGGCGAAATTGTAAACATGAAATGGGATTGGATTGATTTTAGCAACAAATCTATTAAAATAAAAAACGATGATTCATTCACAACCAAAAGCAAAGCCGATAGAATTATTCCAATGAATGAAACAATTATGAACATACTTGCACAACATAATAACAACATCCATCATTTAGAAAACAACTATATTTTTTACCGTATTCTTGGTATAAAACTAAATGAAGATTTTGTAAGTAAACAATTCAAGAAAGCCGTTAGGAGAGCCAAACTCAATGAGGGCATACACTTTCATACCCTACGCCATTCATTCGCTTCTAGCCTTGTTCAAAAGAGCGTACCGCTCTATTTTATAAAAGAACTACTCGGACATTCAAGCATTACAACAACTCAAATTTATAGCCATGTAAAAAAGGAGGACTTGGCAGATGCAGTAAACTTATTGTAAACTGACTGCTAAAGGCTGTAAATAGATTTAACTTCGTCCTTTCGTCCACATCTCTATTTATAGCCTATAATCAAACAATAATAGGAAATAGCACCGTACTAAAGTAACAATTCTTCCTGCTCCATTTGTCCAATTCCGGACGAAACCACACTCGAATAGCTTATTGTAAAATATTTCTTCGCCCCACTTCTTCTGTCAGTATATTTTAACTCTTTCAAATTTGCATATTTTTTAATCCAACCAGTAAAAGTATTCTGCTTCATATCTAAATAATCGGTATTCTCTTCCTTAAATTTTTCAAACAACTCTTTTTTATCATACTCTTTCCCAAGTTCAACATCCAGCATAAAATCAACAAACTCTGGATTTGTAGTATCAATCAATTGCTTTTGCAAAAGATTCACATGGTCATATTCTACCAAGCCATTCTTCAAATAAAGCTGAACACAGCCCAACATGAAATTATCAAACGCATTCCATTCGCTTTCATCCCATCCTCCAAAAAACAATTTTCCAAACTCATCTATTGGACGCCTTTTCTTATTGTAATAATCAGAAAACTCTACAACAAACTGTCTATCCAACGATGAATCATCGCCCCCATCAAGGGAATAATTAGTTGTTATCAATATCTTAGGAGACTCTTCAAAAGGAATGAAAAATGAATCTTGATTCTTTTTCTCTACAACTATTCCATCTGTAATTATCGAAAATAGTTTGTCAAACCCAAACTTCTTGTGCACATCATCAAAATATATTACTTCTGTATCAAGTGATACCGACTGAAAGGCAAAACTCTTTTCAAATCTAAAATTCCTTCCATCAATATTTGAAACAGCACACATCTTTCCAATAGCACTTCCAACTACACCTTTCCCACTTCTTCCAAAGGCAGAATCACTCAATCTTTCATCAATAAAACAGATTGCTTTTGTGTTGTTTGCATCTTTATAATTATGTTGTAAATAACCAATTGCAGAAAACAACGCATCTAATCTTTCCCTATCTCCTCCGCAAACATTAAACAAGAATTTCGAAAAATCTGTATCACTCTCACCAAGTTTAAAAACCCTATCAACTATTTGCTCTTTCCAAATTACACCTTCTAAATTTTT
>JAKIUC010000011.1 GCA_021647785.1 Melioribacteraceae bacterium | reverse complement strand
TTCTAAAGAATACAAATTAAAGGATTTACTTAATTTATGTAAATGCTAATTCTAAAATAACGCAGATAGGTTATCTATATACTCAATTGTGGACAGTTTACACTTGAGTTTTAACATAACAATGACAAGATTGACCTTTTAATAGTGGACTTTTTAATGTAAAAAACAATAACAGTTATTAACTAAAAGGAACATAAAAAAAATGACAGATAATATTCTAACTTTTTCGCTAACTGTATTTACCGGTTTTTTTGCAATAATGAACCCCATTGCAAATGTTCCAGTATTTTTAGGTTTAGTGGGTGATAAGAGCGAAGCATCGCAGAGGAGAATTGCAAAAACAGCAAGTATTACTGCATTTTTTATAGTTGTAATATTTGTAATTTTAGGAAAATATGTTTTTGACCTCTTCGGTATTACAATTCCAGCATTTAAAATAACTGGCGGAATTCTCCTTTTTTATGTCGGTTTTGAAATGCTTCAGTCGCAAAAATCCAAAATACATAGTCAAAATGATGATAATGATGATGATGGAATTGCCATTTCCCCTCTTGCTATTCCGATACTTGCAGGACCAGGAACAATTGTTACGGCTATGAATAATGTTACAGATGGTGGCTTTATACATATAGGAATTGTGGTAGTAATTTTTGCATTCATGATTTATTTAACCTATCTCGCTTTTACTTTAAGCAACATGATTATAAAAAAGTTAGGAAATAATTTGATAACAGTTGTTGGTAAAATAATGGGATTAATTCTTGCGATAATGGGAACAGATATGATAGTTGTGGGAATAAAATTAGCTTTTAAAATTTAATATGTTATTCCGACAACAAAGTGGTTATCGGCTCACTCTTTTTAAATAACAACCAAACTGGATATTACTTTGAAAAGTATCCGCAGAAACTTTCAGTTCATGCAGAGAATAATCCGAATATTTGTGTACTATCGGTAAATAGCGGAGTTTTATTTTGGATTAAATCCTTGTTTTTTGGCAAGTTTAAAAATTATCCTGCCATTAAATTATATGGTAAGTTAGGAATTAGAAGAGAGGCAACAGCAATTGAAATTATACGTTTAAAAGGAAGGATGAAAAGTACAAAAGGGTTAAAAGGAAATTCATATCTCTGGGGCAAAATGACTTTTGTGCGGGAGATTTTATTTACTAAAGCTGAAAAAATAAATTTGGGGGAAATGACCGAAAAACTTTAATTCAATAGTTTTTTTTATGTTGATAAGTTGTTAATATTGTGTCAAAAAGTTGTTAGTAAATAGCTCTTAAATAACAGCAAATTATAAAATGTTTAAAACACAATTATATTTAATACTTATCAACAATTTTACTTTAGGAAATGCTTTATTTAATTACTAAAATCAAAACAATTATTAGATATCAACATATTAACATATCTATTATTATTATTTAATTTTAAAAGAATATATATATTATTAATATAGGTGTGTGTAAAATTTGTTTAAATGTATATTCATTAAAATTTATATAGACTCGATAAATTAATGTGATTTTTAAAATAAAAAATGTAAAAATATGAGTACTAATTAAATTACTTAAACATCACTATTTTTAACCCTTTTAAACTATTTCAAAAATTGTAATAATGCTTTATTTTTGGTATATTTATACGTTATAAACCTATAAAATTTGGAGTTAATTTAATGGAATTTAAAGTTAATAGTAAAGAATTAGAAAAACTTCTTACAAAGATAATTCCTGCAGTACCAACAAGAACACCAATGCCAATTTTAGAGAATTTCCTGTTTGAAATAAAGGAAAGTTCTTTAACAATAATTGCTACCGATTTAGAAATATCGATGAAATCTTCAATCAATATTGTAGCCGAAAAAGATATTTCAATAGTTGTTCCTGCAAGATTAACTCACGATATCTTAAAATCGTTTGGTGATACAACAGTGAATTTTGAAATAACAGATAATCATAAAATTAATTTAACTACAGATAATGGTGAATATTCTATTAGTTATTTAAGTGCTGAAGAATATCCGGAAATTCCAAACTTCCCTACAGAGGCAGATGATATAAACGAAATTAGTATTAATGGTTTAGACTTAAAACATGCCTTTGATACTACATCTTTTGCAATGAGTAAAGAAGAAATGAGACCATCAATGATGGGGACTTTATTAGAGTTTGAAGAAGATGGCTTACGTTTTGTTGCTACTGATGGTCACAGACTTGCCAACTTACAAAAGAAAAACATTATAGCAGAAATTGACGACAAATATGTTGTTCCGGAAAAAGCTATTTCTGTTCTTCAAAAAATATTAGATGAAAAAGAAATTAAAATGTTTATGAGTAATACTCATATCTCTTTTAAATTGAATGATATAGAGCTTATTACAAGGCTTATTGGACAAAAATATCCCGAGTACAGAAGTGTAATTCCTTTAGAAAATGAATATGACTTAAAAATAAAAACAAAGGAATTGTTAAACGCCATTAAGCGAATGATGTTGTTCTCTACCACTTCAAGTACACGTAGAGTTAAGTTTTCAATTACAGAAAGCAATCTTGAAATATCTGCAGAAGATATTGATATGGGAAATTTTGGTAAAGAAAATATTATGTGTGAGTATAATGGAACCCCTATAGACATTGGGTTTAATTCACAATATGTAAATGATGTGTTAAGTCATTTAGTTAATGAAGAAGAAATTATATTAAAATTACATTCTGCAAACAAAGCTGTAATTATTGTTCCAAGTAAAATTAAAGAAAATCAAGATTTAATGATGTTAATTATGCCAGTGCGGCTAAATAACTAAAAAATGGTGTTAAAAAAGATAGAGTTGAGAAATTTTAGATTACATGAAGATACAAAAACAAATTTCTCGAAACATCTAAACTATATTGTTGGCGGAAATGGTCAAGGCAAGACTTCTCTTATCGAAGCTATATACTACCTTTGCACATCAAAAAACTTAAGTCAAGCAAAAGATTTTGAAGTAACTTCATTTAATGAATCTTACTTCAATATTATAGGTGATTTTAGTGATTTAACCGATAATAAAGTCAGAGTATATTTTAGCAATATTGAAAATAAAAAATCAATTTCTGTTGATGAAAAACAGATTGCCAGAGCCTCAAACTTAATTGGAAAGTTTCCAGTTGTAACTTTGATTCCTGCAAACCATTCAATAACACAAGGTGCACCGGCAGATAGAAGAAAGTTTTTCGACTCGGTTATTTCACAATCGAGCAGCACCTATTTAAAAATTTTGTTGGATTATAATAGAACTCTGAGACAGAGATCATCGTTATTAAATAAAATAAAAGAGAGTAAATCTCAAAAATTATTGGACGAGTTATCTGTTTGGACAGAATCACTTGTTAATCAAGGTTCTGAAATAATTGAACATAGAATTAGGTTCTTAAATTTATTTAAAGATTATATTCAAGATTCTTATAAGAGAATAATGAATAACTCGGAGGTGCCATCAATTGAGTATTTGTATTTAAATCAATCAAATGTTTCTAATATTAAAGAGTTATTTATTAGCGAATTAGAGAAAAATAGAGACCTTGAATTGATAAGAGGTAAAAATTTAATTGGTCCTCATAGAGATGAATTTATTTTTAGAATTAATGAAAAAGAGTTAAAAAAATATGGTTCACAAGGACAGCATAAAACTTTTTTAATTGCATTAAGGTTTGGTGAATTTTTTTATCTGAAAAATATTATTGGACGAACGCCATTATTTTTGATGGATGATATTTTTGGCGAATTGGATGGTTTTAGAGCTAATAAAATTAGTGAGTATCTGAAAGAAATAGGTCAAGCATTTATAACATTAACAAACCTATCCAATTTTGATTATTTAACAAATAGTGAAGACGATTTAATAATAAATATAAATAATGGGCAAATAGTTAATGCCTAATAATTTTAGAAGCATTTCGGATGTTCTCTTTAAAGAGAAAGAATTTAGTAAAATAGTTGCTAAAGCTAAGGAAGAAGAGATAGTTCAAAAGTTCAAAGAAATTTTTCCGGAGCTAAACGAAATAGCTAAAGCAATTAAGTTCAAAAAAAATGTATTGTTTTTACGAGTAGAAAATTCTGTTTGGAGAAGCGAACTTAATCTTAAGCAAACAGCAATAATAAGCAAAATTGAAAACCATTTTAACAATATTCAGATAGATAAAATTAAATTTATTTCATAAAAGAATAAGGAATAAAAGTGAGTAAAGATTATCAAGCAAGTAATATAAATGTACTTAAGGGATTAGAGGCTGTAAGAAAAAGACCCGCAATGTATATAGGGGATGTTAGCTCAAGAGGTTTGCATCATCTCGTAAATGAAGTTGTTGATAACAGTATTGATGAAGCCCTTGGCGGGTATAATGATGTTATTTTTATATCAATCAATAAAGACGGCAGTGTAACGGTTGAAGATAGAGGACGTGGTATTCCTGTTGATATTCACCCGATAGAAAAAATTTCAGCTCTCGAAGTTGTTATGACGGTTCTGCACGCTGGTGGTAAGTTCGATAAAGATTCGTACAAAGTCTCTGGCGGACTGCATGGTGTTGGTGTATCTGTTGTAAATGCTCTTTCAGAATGGTTGAAGGTAGAGGTTAAACGTGATGGTAAAATTTATTTTCAAGAATATAGATTAGGCATTCCTCAAGCAGATGTGAAAGAAATAGGAAAAGTTAATAATAAAGAGACTGGAACTAAAGTTACATTTATGCCTGACGGTGAGATATTTACTACTACAAAATTTAAATTTTCTACTCTCGCAGAGCGTATGAGAGAGTTGGCATACTTGAACAAAAATGTTTCAATATCTGTAAAAGATGAAATTGAAGATGAAGATGAAACTTTTCATTTCAAAGGCGGGATAGTTGAGTTTGTTAAATACCTTGATGAAAAAAGAACAGTATTCCACAAGCCTGTTTATATTGAAGGGGAAAAAGACAATGTTCCTGTAGAGATAGCTTTTGAATATAGTGATGCTTACTCGGATAATATTTTTGCTTATGTAAATAATATCAATACACACGAGGGTGGAACTCATCTATCTGGATTTAAGACAGCATTGACAAGGACATTTAACACTTACGCAGCAAAAAATAATTTAATTAAGGGTAATAAAAAAATCACTCTTACAGGGGATGATTTCAGAGAAGGTTTAACAGCAGTAATTTCTATTAAAGTTGCAGAGCCGCAATTTGAGGGGCAAACAAAAACGAAACTTGGCAATAGCGAAGTAAGGTCTATAGTTGAAATGCTTGTTGGAGAAAAACTTTCAGAATATCTTGAAGAGAATCCTGCAGTTGGAAAAAAGATTATTGAAAAATGTGCAAGAGCAGCAGAAGCTCGTGAAGCTGCACGTAAAGCACGTGATTTAGTTCGTCGTAAAAACGTTCTCGACTCAATGCACTTACCAGGCAAACTTGCCGATTGTTCAATCAGTGATCCGGAACACACAGAAATATATATTGTGGAGGGTGATTCTGCGGGCGGTTCAGCTAAGCAAGGCAGAGACAGAAGATTCCAGGCGATACTTCCGCTAAAAGGAAAAATACTTAATGTTGAAAAAGCTAAGCTAAACAAGATTCTTGAAAACAATGAAATTAAAGCTATGATTGCTGCAATTGGTGCAGGCATTGGATTAGAGTTTAATGCAGAGAAAGCACGATACGGAAAAATCATTATTATGACAGATGCTGATGTGGATGGCAGTCATATTCGCACGTTAATATTGACGTTCCTCTATCGCTATATGAAAGAACTTGTAGAGACTGGAAGAATATATATTGCTCAGCCACCCCTATATAAAATAAAAAAGGGGAAGGAAGAAATATATGCCTACAATGATGATGAACGTGATAAAATCTTATTAAGATTTAATGGAAGTTCATCCGATAAAAACGAAAATAATGAAAGCAACCTTCCAAAAGGTGTAACAATTTCTCGGTATAAAGGTCTTGGAGAAATGAATCCGGAACAACTTTGGGAAACAACAATGAATCCGGAAACCAGAACAGTTTTACAAGTTAACATAGATAGTGCTGCAGCGGCAGATAAAATATTTGAAACCCTTATGGGTGATGATGTTGAGCCACGCAGAGCATTTATTGAGAAGAACGCTAAGTATGCAAATATTGATACTTAAAATAAGATATCATTGCGAATCCTCCCGATTTATCGGGATGGGATGAAACTCTGTAAGAATCCCTTTGGGACAATCTACAACAGATTATCCCAAAGGGATTCTTACAGAGCCTCGTCGTCAAAAAGCAGACTCCTCGTAATGACGGTTGCTTTTAGAAAGAGAAAGAAAAATAAAAATTTTACAATTATAAAAAGTAGATAAAAAATTATGTCAACATTTTTTGAAAAAATATTACCAGTTACTCTTGAAGATGAAATGAAATCATCTTACATCGATTACTCAATGTCTGTAATTGTTTCAAGAGCTTTGCCTGATGTGCGAGACGGACTGAAACCCGTTCACCGCCGTGTACTTTATGGAATGCACGAATTAGGAGTTGCTCACAACAAAGCATATAAAAAATCTGCTAGAATTGTGGGTGAGGTTTTGGGTAAGTATCATCCTCATGGCGATACTGCTGTTTACGATTCTATGGTGCGGATGGTTCAATCATTTTCTTTGCGATATCCACTTGTTCAGGGGCAAGGAAACTTTGGTTCTGTAGATGGTGATAATGCTGCAGCAATGCGTTATACAGAAGCACGTATGGCAAAAATTTCAGAATTGATGCTTAGAGATCTCGATAAAAATACTTGCGACTTTTCACCCAACTTTGATGACTCGCTTCAAGAGCCAACCGTAATGCCATCATATTTTCCTAACCTATTGGTAAATGGTGCAACTGGAATAGCTGTGGGAATGGCAACAAACATTCCACCTCACAATATTACTGAAATTATCAATGGTGTAATTGCTTATATCGATGAACCAGAAATTACAGTTCCCGATTTAATGAAACATATTACCGCTCCCGATTTTCCTACTGGTGGAATTATCTATGGCTACGAAGGAGTTCGCAGTGCTTACGAAACTGGACGTGGCAGAGTTGTAATTAGAGCAAAAGCAAATGTTGAAACTCATAAAAACGATCGCGAATCAATAATAATTTCCGAGCTACCGTTTCAAGTAAACAAATCGAACTTAATTGAAAAAATTGCTGATTTAGTGCGTTCAGGAAAAATTACTGATATCTCTAACCTTAGAGATGAATCGGATAGAGACGGAATGCGTGTGGTTATTGAGTTAAAACGTGATGGACAACCTGCTGTAGTTTTAAATCAATTATTTAAACACACACAAATGCAAGTAACGTTTGGCGTTATTATGCTTGCACTAGTAAGAGGAATACCGAAAGTATTAACTCTGAGAGAAATGATTAAACATTATGTTGATCACAGAATGGAAGTTTTAATTCGTAGAACAAAATATGAGTTAGATTCTGCCGAAAGACGTGCTCACATTTTAGAAGGTTACATAATTGCTCTCGATAATATTGATGAAGTAATTAAAACAATTAGAAGTTCAAAAGATGCTGAAACTGCAAGAAACAATCTGATAAAAAAATTCAAGTTGTCAGAGATTCAAGCAAAAGCAATTTTGGATATGCGACTGCAAAGGCTTACTGGGCTTGAGCGTCAGAAGATAGAGAACGAATATAAAGAAGTAATAAAATTAATAGAGAGACTTCAAGGCATTTTAGAAGACGAAATTAAACGCTTTGAAATTATTAAAACAGAGCTTATAGAAGTTAGAGATAAATTTGGTGATGAAAGACGAACTGAAATAATTCACGACCCAAAAGAATTTTCTCTCGAAGATATTATTGCCGAAGAAGATGTAGTTGTTACAATTTCGCATAGCGGTTTCATTAAACGAATTCCTGTAAGCGGTTACAGAAAACAAGGACGAGGCGGCAGAGGAGTTACCGGTGCCGGCACTAAGGATGAAGACTTTATTGAGCATATGTTTATTGCATCTACTCATCAGTACATTATGTTCTTTACCGATCTTGGTAGAGCATATTGGTTAAAGGTTCACGAAATTCCAGAATCTGGAAGAGCTGCACGTGGACGTTCGATTATTAATTTGCTTGAGAAAGATAAGAACGATAAAATAACAGCATTCGTAACAGTTAAAGAATATACCGATGATAAATATCTTGTCATGGCAACCAAGAATGGAACTATCAAAAAAACAGTTCTCTCTGCTTATGCAAATGTTCGTCGTGGTGGAATAAATGCAATTAATTTAGTGCCTGGTGATAAACTAATGGCTGTTAAATTAACCGATGGCAACAACCATATTATTATTGGAACAAAATCTGGAATGGCTATCCGCTTTGAAGAGGAAAAAGTTAGAAGCATGGGCAGAACATCAACAGGCGTAAGGGGAATTAGGCTCTCACCAGGCGATGAGGTTGTTGGATTTATTGTTGTGCGTAGTGTTTCTACACTTTTAGTGGTTACAGATAAAGGTTACGGAAAACGTAGTAACATTGAAGACTATCGCATTACCAACCGTGGTGGTAAAGGCGTTAAAACAATTAAGGCTGGTGATAAAAACGGAAACCTTATGGCATTAATGGAAGTTAACGACAAAGATGAGTTAGTTATTATTACCCATAAAGGAATGGTAATTCGCCAAGGTGTTAAAGCTATTAGAGTAATGGGCAGAAACACACAAGGTGTTAAAGTTATAAATCTTAAAGAAGGTGATTCAATTGCTGATATTGCTAAAGTAGTTTTTGATGATGTAAACGGTAATGGCAACGGAAATACAGAAAGCCCAGATACAAACAAAGATGAAGAACCAATGTTGTAAAACTGTAAAGATTTATGCAGAGTTAGCGACAACATCCGAGACAATATTCGGATGCGAGCAATAGCCACTCAATAGAACATTGAGTTTAATGATGCTTATAATTCAAAAGTTGAACAACTGTTTGGAAGTGAAAAAGTATTTTTTCTATCAAAAGAAAATTTGATAAAAAACAAAAAAGCATTGGACAGAAAAAAGGATATAGCTGACTTAGAATACTTGTGCTGAATGTGAAAGCCAGGCTGCTCTATTGTTGCGTTATTCAACACCATTAAACAACTGTTAAGGTTCAAAAATAATTTAATTCCCCTTTTTTTTTTAATGCCTCACATGCATAGTTTACGATACCTCTTAGTTTGAACGCGTTGGGTAATTGTGGTTTGAGCGGAGCCGTAACCCAAAACACATTAAAAAAGTGGTTGTAGATAGAAACAATAAATGTTAACTTTAAAGTTCTTTTAAATTAATAGCGAATCTAAATGCATTTTTCAAATAACGATACTATTGTAGCCGTTGCTACACCGGTTGGTGAAGGTGCAATTTCAATAATTAGAGTTAGCGGCACTAATTCTATCGAGAAAGTCAATTCCATTTTTGAGGGCAAAGCAAGTCTCCTTAACGTAAAAACACATACACTTCATTATGGAAAAATTGTTTCAAAAAATGGGGATGTAATAGATGATGTTTTGGTTTCTGTTTTCATAAACCCAAATTCATATACTGGTGAGGATTCAATTGAAATTAGTTCCCACTCAAGCATAATAGTAGTAAAAAAAATAATAGAAGAGTTGGTATCTATTAATATCCGCTTAGCCGAACCAGGCGAGTTTACCAAGCGTGCCTTCCTTAATGGAAAAATGGATTTAACACAAGCAGAAGCGGTTGCCGATATAATTAATTCGAGAACAGAGGCTTCGCTGCGGGGTGCAAGAAATCAGCTTGATGGAATGCTATCGCAGAAAATAGAATCACTCAGAAATGCATTGATTAATACAACATCACTAATTGAACTTGAATTAGATTTTGCTGAAGAGGATTTGGAGTTTGTGGCAAAAGACAAAGTGAAAGAAGAAATTCAGAAAATTGTTAGTGAAATTGAAAAACTATTATCCACATACTCTTTTGGAAGGGTCGTTCGGGATGGGGTAAATGTTGCAATTGTTGGAAGACCAAATGTAGGTAAATCCTCGTTGTTAAATTTTATATTAAAAGAATCGAGAGCAATTGTTAGCGAAACTCCAGGTACAACGAGAGATATAATTAGAGAAGAAGTGGTAATTGATGGAGTTTTGTTTAAGCTCTACGATACTGCTGGAATTAGATTAGCTGAAGATAAAGTTGAAAAGGAGGGCGTTGATAGAAGTCGTGAGGCTGTTAAAAATTCTGATATAGTAATTTTAATAGACGAAGTAGTTAATGGAACTCCAAGAGAATTGTTCAATGAGTTAATAGAGCTGATAGATGAGAATCGAATTATAAGAGTTCTTAATAAGGTTGACTTGGGGTTCGGCTCCGCTCACCCCACGATGAAGAGAACTCAGCCCACGATGACTCAACAAACTGTATATCATGCTCAACCTCCTACAATGAAGCCCACGAAATCTCAGCAATCAAGTAAAAGTTGTTCATCAAGCGATATCTCTACTCCTCTGTCAAATATTAATCGGTCATTGAGCGAAGCCTCCGAATGGATGCCTTTGGTAGAAATGACGGACAATTACAAAATCCCACATCTGAAGATATCTGTAAAAGAAAACATTGGAATAGATAGCCTGCTTGAACTCTTAAAAGAAAAGGCGTTAGGAAGCGGCTCATTTACGGAAAAATCAGCAATAATAAATAATATTAGACATTTTAATGCACTCTCTAAGGCAAAGTCCGATTTGGATGAAGGAATAAGTTCGCTAAATAAAAATCTATCTGGAGAATTTATCTCTGTTAATCTTAGAGCTGCAGAAGATTCTCTCGGTGAGATTATAGGTAAAGTTACAACAGATGATATATTAAATAATATTTTTGATAACTTTTGCATTGGAAAATAACCCTACTTAAAAGATAGCTGTTTAGAATACTTTGTTAACAATAATTTTTGAACGGCATTAACCATTCTTGTTTCACGTGAAACACTTTGTTTGAGAAATTGAAAAATGTTATAATCATTCTTAATTGTTTCACGTGAAACAATATTTTTAACGAGTAGAAAGGAAATATAGAATAAAATGAAAAACTATGATGTAATAGTTATAGGTGGGGGTCATGCGGGTGTTGAAGCAGCAATGGCTTCGGCAAAGATGGGTGTTTCAACATTAATTGTTACAATGGATAAGTCTGCGTTTGGACGCATGAGCTGCAACCCTGCCGTTGGAGGAAGTGCAAAGGGACACCTTGTACATGAAGTAGATGTGCTTGGTGGAGTTATGGGGCAAATTGCTGACAATACAGGAATTCAATTTAGAATTTTAAATAAATCGAAAGGTCCTGCTGTTTGGGCGGGTAGATGTCAATCTGATAGAGAGTTATATGAAAAAGAAGCTACACGAATTATTAACTCCGAGAAATCTCTTGATATTTTAGAGGACACTATCGTTGAGATTTTTGAAGAAAACAAACAGATTGTTGGTGTTAAAACTTCAAAAGGGGAAGAAATAAAATGCAAAGCAGTAATATTAACAGCGGGGACTTTTTTAAGTGGTTTAATGTACACAGGGCTTAAAGCAACTGCCGGTGGAAGATTTGGAGAGCCACCGTCTCTGGGGGTAACTCAATCAATTGCAGCAATGGGGTTTGAGTTTGGAAAACTTAAAACAGGAACTCCTCCACGTTTAGATAGTGCCACAATCGATTTCTCAGTATTAACCGAACAGGCTGGAGATGATATTCCGGAACCATTCTCAATATTTACAGATAAATCGAAGTTTCCGTTTCTCCCTCAGGTTAGCTGCCATATAACATACACAAATGTGGAGGTTCACAAAGTATTAGAGAAAGGATTTAAGGACTCACCACTTTTTTCTGGTTTAATAAATGGTGCTGGTCCACGCTATTGTCCTTCAATTGAAGATAAAATAGTTCGTTTTCACGATAAACCGCAGCATCAGCTTTTTTTAGAGCCAGAAGGCTTAAATAGTAATGAAATTTATCTGAATGGCTTTTCATCCTCGTTGCCGGCTGATATTCAACTTGAAGCACTTCGTTTAATTAAGGGTTTGGAAAATGTAAAAATGATTCGCCCGGCTTATGCAGTTGAGTATGATTATTTTCCACCCTACCAAGTTGATTTAACTCTGGAAACAAAAAAAATAAGTGGACTCTATTTTGCGGGTCAAATAAATGGAACGTCCGGATATGAAGAGGCTGCGGCTCAAGGTTTAATTGCCGGAATTAATGCTGCACTTAAAATTAAAAACTCCAATTTGTCGAAAGGGAAACGTGCTGAGTTTACTCTTGAGAGAAGCGAATCATACATTGGTGTTTTAATTGATGACCTTGTGGGAAAATCTACAAATGAGCCTTATCGAATGTTTACATCGCGTGCAGAACATCGTTTAATTTTACGGCAGGATAATGCCGACAGAAGATTGCTTAAATATGGATATGAATTTGGACTTATTCCAAAAGAGAAATTTGATGAGTTAAAAGAGCGAGAAATTTTAATTACTTCTGGGAAAGAATTACTGGCAGAAATTAAATATAAACCAAAAGAAGTAGATCAATATTTTGAAATAATTGGCTCGTCCAAATTAGATAATTCAGAAAGTGCTGCAAAAATAACTAAACGACCAGAAGTAAAATTAAAAGAGTTATTAAAGTGGGACAAAAAGACCCACAGCACCACTTTAGACGAAATTCTTGCAGATGAAAAAGTTTTAGAGCAGATAGAAATAGAATTGAAATTTGAAGGCTATATAACACGCCAATATGAAATGATTGCTAAAATGGAGAAGTTGGAAAAAGTGAAAATACCACTCGATTTTAAGTTTGCAGAGATTAAACAAATCTCGGCAGAAGGTAGAGAAAAACTGGATAAAATTAAACCACGAACAATTGGTCAGGCATCCAGAATTTCTGGAGTTACTCCTTCTGATATATCTATTTTATTAGTATATTTGCGGAATTAAAATTTAACTTTTGAGGATTTTTTTGGGAAAAGAAGGAAAACATTTACACCAGCTAAAAAAAATATTTTGGGAAAACGATATTCACCCAGACGAATATCAATTAGATCGTTTAGCAAGATATGCAGATCTCGTGGTAAATAAAAATAAAACAGTAAATTTAATTTCACGAAAAGACGAAGATCAAATAATAGAAAACCATATTTTCATCTCTGCGTTAATTTCTGAATTCATGCCGGATAGAGTTACTCGTTTTTTAGATATTGGTACTGGTGGCGGGTTTCCTGGAATTCCGCTTTCAATTATTCGTCCAATGATGCGAGGAGTGCTTGTTGATTCAACCACAAAAAAAACAGACGCCGTGTCTGAATTTATCAAAACACTTAAACTTGGTAAACTTAAAGTTGAAAACGGCAGAGTTGAAAGTGATGAATTTAAAACGAAACATGCAAACAGTTTTGATTTAATAGTTAGTCGTGCAACTGTTCCGTTAATAATTTTGTTTCGATATTCATTACCGCTTATAAAAGATAAAGCATATTTGATGACAATAAAAGGGGGAGACCTTACAGAGGAATTTAACACAGCCAAAACAAAGTATGGTGCATATATAAAAAAACATACAATTTTTGAATTGGCTTATAAACCATCGAACAGTAGAAACGAGAAGGATAAAAAATTAGTTTTGCTTGAGTTAATAAAATGACAAAAGAAAAAAGACTATTTGATGAAATAAGCAAACTCTCTACCGAACAAAAAAACCCCAACTCTGTTAATATTGATATACAATCCACAGAAGAAATTCTTGCGATAATTAATAACGAAGATAAAAATGTTCCAACAGCGGTTGAGGCTGAAATACCGTACATCGCAAAAGCGGTTGATGCAATAGTTGAAGCCATTAAAAATGGTGGACGACTTTTCTATTTTGGTGCTGGCACAAGCGGACGCCTTGGCGTTGTTGATGCATCGGAGTGCCCTCCAACTTTTGGTGCACCGAACGGACTTATTAACGGATTAATTGCCGGCGGAAAAGAAGCTATGTTCACAGCTCAGGAAGGGGCTGAAGACTTTGAAAGCAATGGGGCTGAAGATGTTGTAGCTGCTGGTGTAACTTCAAAAGATGTTGTTTGCGGAATTGCTGCAAGCCGTAGAACACCCTACGTAATTGGTGCCGTTAAAAAGGCAAAAGAGATTGGTGCAACCACACTATACATTACTGCAACTCCACGAGATACTTTTAACATTGATGAAGTTGATATTGCAATGTGTCCGCACGTTGGGCCAGAAGTAGTAATGGGTTCAACAAGAATGAAAAGTGGTACTGCACAGAAGTTAGTTCTGAATATGCTTACTACCACAGCATTTGTTCGTCTTGGTAAAACATACGAAAACATGATGATAGATTTACAGCAGACGAATAAAAAACTTGTTGAACGTTCAAAGCGAATTGTTATGATGATTACTGGCGTTGAGTACGATGAAGCTACAGAATATTTAAATAAATCTGAAGGACATGTAAAGACTGCACTTGTTATGATTCTTGCAAATGTAGATTTGGAAGAAGCCAAAATACGTCTCGAAAAAGCAGACGGATTTGTAAGAAATGCAATTGGTTAAAGGTTAGATATTAATTAAGTATTTAAAAGCTCATTAATTCTTTCAGTTTACCAGCCTGCCTTCTGGAAACGTCAATTTCTGTCTGATCTTTTAACACAACTTTAAAAGTACCGTTAAACCATGTTTCAATTTTTAATATCCAATCAATATTTATTATCTGTTTTCTATTAGCCCGGAAAAAGATAGCCGGATTTAATCTTTCCTCAAGGTAATTTAAAGTCCTGGGAATCATCGGCGATTTATTTCCAAAACAAACTCTTGAATAGTTACCATCAACTTCAAAATATTTTATCTCCTTTAGTTTTACAAACCAGCATTTATTTCCATCTTTAATAAAAAACTGATCTGTTATATAAAAATCTTTTGCTTTACTTACTTCGGGATCAACATTAGCAACTTTAATCAAAGCTTCTGCAAGTCTTTCGCTATCAATCGGCTTAAGTAAATAATCAAGTGCATTAAATTCAAATGCTTTTAAAGCATATTGATCATAAGCGGTTGTAAAAATCACTTTAGGTATAAACTCCAATTCTTCTAACAAATCGAAACCAGATTTACCAGGCATCTGAATATCCAGAAAAATGACATCTGGCTTTTTCTCTTCAATAATATTTTTTGCCTGATCCGGATTAGCAGCTTCACCAATTATTTCTATAGTTGGCTTCGCAGAAAGAAGTCTTATTAATTCATTTCGTGCTAATCTGGAATCATCAATAATAATAACTTTCATAATATTTTAGTTTAATGGCACATTAAATTTTGCTGTTACGAGATTTTTTTTTGTTTGGCTTAGTGTTAATTGTGCATTACTTCCAAACATCAATCTCAATCTATCGGAAACATTTTTAATACCAATCTTTGTGTTTTGAGATTTTTCTATAATTTCACCTGTATTTGAAATTTCAATAATAGCATTTTCATCCATGTTATAAATATTAATATTGATTGAACCACCATCCAGCAAATCTAAAACACCATGTTTAACTGCATTTTCAACCAAAAGCTGAATAGACATTGAAGGAACTTTAACATTGAGCAAGTTTTCATCTACATAAATTGAATAGTTTAGTCTCTCTTCGAGATGTATTGATTGTAATTTTAGATAATCCTTTACAACATTAAGTTCATGTTGTATTGTTTCCTTTCCTGAATCATTATGTTTAATTGAATATCTAAGAAGATCGGAAAGATGTGTTATCATATCTCCAGCTTTCTTGGGATTCTCAAAAATCAGTGAACGAATATTGTTCAAACTATTGAAGATAAAATGTGGATTTATCTGTGCTTTTAATGAATCCATTTGAGATTCTCGTGCAATAACTTCGAGTTGCAATTTTTCAATTTCACGCACTCTGTTCTTCTTTATAAAAGCTGCTACAAAATAAATAGAGAGCCAAACAGCAACAATAAAACACTCGTTTAAAAAATAATAAAACAATGCTTTAACACTATATTGTTCCCACGTAATTAACTCGAAAGGTTGGAGCATTAAAATAGAAGTAACAATATTGGCAGTTGCAGAGATAATAACAACTGCAATAACAACTGTAAAAATAATTTTTCGGGTTGGAAGATTTAATAGGTCTGTTTTTATTATATAGTTTCTTAAACGATGAGTCATAAAAAGAAGTAAACTTGTTTTTATAAACATAACAGGAAACCATTTTAGAGTATCAATATTAGAATTACTAGATATAATTAGCCCAAGCGATAAATAAATACTCCATCCAAATATTTGACAAATCCAGTAAATCATTTTGGTTTTCATCCGTTAACAATTGCTTTGTATAACAAAATTTCTTAATGTTTTCATTCTTTCAAAATTTACTTTACAAAAGTGATTTCCATTAAAATAGGCAAGGCAAATCGTTCTGAGATTTTATCCTTGCCAGTAAGTATTCTATAGTTTATTAGTTTGTTTTTGCAAAAATTCTTTTATTGTGGACGAATACCACTCAAAATCATCCCACATAATAAAATGTTTTCCTTTATTAGTCAATGTTATTTTGCAATTATTAACATTTTGAAATTGTAATTCATATAATTTTAATGTGCTCTCCTTTGTTGCTCCGTAGCCCTTGTAAGCAATCCATGCCCCTAAAACCAAAACAGGTACCTTAATATTTTTTACGTTTTCTCTTATATCGGTTGTCATCATTTCAAACATAGTCTGGTTAAGCGTTCGTGTGTCCGATTTTTTTGTCCACTCAAGTAAAACAGGAATTTTATCTTCGTGTATTGTCATAGTAATAAACATCTGTTTTAGCTGTTCATCTGTTATTGCATTTTCACGTTGTGCAAAATCATTTTCATAATTGAATGATTGTTTTGCAAAATTCATTTGCGATTCAGGTGTAACATCAGGATTAACAATTGCAGATAAATATGGCACCCCGTCAACACTCACAACTTTTGAAACCAGGTCGGGATATTCTGATGCCAGCCATAAGGCGAGAAAACCTCCCATGCTATGACCTACAATTATAACCTTTTTAAGATTGTTGTCCTTTATATATTCAGCAATATCATCTTTTAATTTAGATAAAAAACTTTCTACTTTAATTGGGTCTCTCCCTGCAAATCCAGCAATCTGGATTACGTGGCATTGAAAATCTGATTTAAGATAATCAACCGTTTCATCCCAAACACTCTTGCCAGAAGCATATCCATGAATAAAAACGATTGGATTCCCTTCACCTGTTACCGTTGCGTCGAAAGAATCGAAAGAAATTGTTTCAGCTTTTGTTAGAGTTATAAAAAAAATAATGATTACTAATGTTGTACTTAAAATAGTGCTAAATTGTTTTGGTGTTTTCATTTTATAATCCGTTTAGTTTAAAATTTCTGTCGCAATTTATTGTTTGAAGAAGAGTACTTATAACGAATTATGATGAGTGGTAAAAAAACATGAAGAATGGTAAATGTTGATGACCAAATCAGAATTTTCATTAAGAAAATGGATTTACAAATATTCCTCGTTCAATTTATTGGGCAATTGTAACACTAACAACTGTTGGCTATGGGAATATTTCTCCGCAAACTCCTCTTGGACAAATACTTGCTTCAATCATAGATTATTGGATATGGGATTATAGCAGTTTCAACAGTAATAGTTACTTCAGAACTCACAAAAGTTAAGAGTGAGAAAATATTAATGCAAGTTTGCCCTAACTGTGTTTCCGAAGGATATGACTACGATACAAAGTGCTGCAAATATTGTAGGAACACCCTTTAACCCCTAAGTTTATCTAAAAGAGAATTCATCTCTCTTGCTTCTGTTTTGCTTACGTTTTTAAAATGGAGTTCAAGTTGATTTTTACTTTCATCCAATTTGTTCAAAATATTTAATCCCTTTTTAGAGATAAGAACATTAACCTTGCGTCTATCCTCATTACAGGTTTTTCTAATTACAAAACCCTTTGTGCGCAGCCTATCAACAAGGCGTGATGCATCACACATTTTGTCGAGCATTCTCTCTTTTAATAAAGAGATGGGGACAGGATTGGGATGTTGACCACGTAATATTCTAAGAATATTATACTGTGTCGTTGTTATGCCAAATTTTTTCAATATTCCAGAATGTTTACTTATTAACCAGCCGTGAGTATAAAATATATTCACGGCTAATTTTTCATATTCGTTCTTAAACTTACTTTGCTTTATTTCTTCTTCTAATTTCGCCATACATTCTCTATAGGATTTATTATTTCTTTCTAATTAATTCAAGTTTTATCTCTAACTCAACCTCTTTGCTAACCACTAAGCCTCCAGCTTCAAGTGCTTTGTTCCAGTTCAAATTATAGTCGAAGCGATCTATCTCCCCAACTATTTTGAATCCTGCTCTCGTTTTCCCCCATGGTCCAGTAATTGTTCCGTTATATTTAACTGCAAATGTAACTTCTTTTGTAGTACTCTTAATTGTAAGGTTACCCACGAGTTTATAGTTTTTGCCTTCAACCTTTGTAAACGATTTACTAACAAATCTTAATGTAGGATATTTTTCTGCATTGAAAAAATCATCCGATCTTAAGTGTTTGTCTCGTGTTTCGTTATCAGTAAATATTGATGCGATTTGGGCTTCAAATTCAATTGTGGCATCTTGAAAATCGTCGTTTGGTGAAACAATAGTGCCATGATACTTTTTGAAATTACCGCTAACCTCTGAAATTAACATGTGTGTAACATTAAAACCAATTTCCGAATGTGATTTGTCGAACTTCCATTCTGTTTGAGCAAATAGAGTTGTGCTTATAAAAGCAATCAGCAAGAATATTATATTTGTCTTTTTCATTTTATCTCCTTTTTTTATTTTTTAATAAATGAACACACACAATATATGTTATAACATCTAATGTTGCAACACTTATTTTTAAGCATGTAAATTAACCATTTGCAACAATCATCAAAATAGAATAACTTTTATATTAATTTAAAAAGTTATTCCTATAAAAATAAAATTATTGGATTACTAATGAAGCTTGATGGAAAGTCATTAACACTTGCTGGAGTTGAAAAATTTCTTTCAGGAAAAGATAAAATAGAACTCTCGGCAGAATCGAAAAAACGAGTAAAGAAAGCTCGTGCAATGGTTGATAAATGGATCGCAGATGATGAAGTTGTTTACGGTATTACAACAGGCTTTGGCGAGTTTGCAAATATTAAAATCTCTCACGAAAAGTTAGAACAATTACAAGAGAATTTAATTATTAGTCATTCGGTTGGAGTCGGAGACCCGCTACCCCCCTTTATTGTAAAGGTGATGATGCTTTTGCGTGTAAATGCCCTTGCTCGTGGTCACTCTGGTATTAGGTTAACAACATTGCAATTATTAATTGATATGATTAATAATAATATTATTCCGGTAGTCCCTTCGCAAGGCTCTGTTGGCTCCAGTGGTGATTTAGCCCCACTCGCACATCTTGTTCTTGCAATGATTGGAAAAGGGAAAGTGCAAATCTTCAAAGAGTTGACATATTTAACAAAGAAAAATGTAAAACCAATTTTATCAAAAACGGGATTAAAAAAGTTTGGATTAGTGTCAGTTAAACTTTCAGCTAAAGAAGGACTTGCACTGATAAACGGAACACAGATGATGACAGCATTTGCAGCCTACATTTCAATTCAGGCAAAGAGGCTTTTAAAATATTCTGATATTGCAGCAGCCCTAAGCCACGAAGCTTTACGAGGAACAGACACGGCATACGATAAGCGAATTCAAATGCTTCGTCCATTTGAGGGGCAAACTACAACCGCCAATAATATGCTTAATTTAATTGATGGGAGTGAAATACGGAACTCCCATCTAACTAATGACAACAGAGTGCAGGACTCTTATTCAATCCGCTGCATTCCTCAAATACATGGTGCATCAAAGGATGCTGTAAATTATGTATGCTCGCGTGTTGAAATTGAGTTGAATTCGGTTAATGATAATCCATTGATTTTTCCAGAGGATGACGACCAACTTGTTGGTGAGCATCTCGAAGGTGGAAATTTTCATGGGCAGCCGATGGCTCTTGCAATGGATTTTATGAGCATTGCTCTTTCGGAATTAGCAAGTGTTGCGGAGCGTAGAGTTGAACGACTAACCAATGGCTCACTCAGTGATTTGCCAAGATTTTTAACAAAAGAGGGAGGATTAAATTCTGGCTTTATGATTGCCCAATATACAGCTGCAAGTTTGGTTTCAGAAAATAAAGTTCTTTCTCATCCAGCTTCTGTCGATTCAATTCCAACATCTGCAAACCAAGAAGATCATAACTCAATGGGTTCAATTGCATCTCGCAAATGTTTTCAGATTTTAAAGAATGTTCAAAAAGTAATTTCAATTGAATTACTAACCGCAGCCCAAGGCATCGAGTTTCTTAAACCACTTAAGTGTGGAAAAGGAACAAATGCAGCCTTAAAAGAGATTAGAAAACACGTGCCACCATTGGGTAAAGATAGAATTATGTATCTCGATATTGATAAAGTTTCTGAGTTAGTTGAAACGGGTTCGCTTCTAAATAAAGTTGAAAAGGTTGTAAAGTTGAATTGAAAAACAGAAATAGGATTATAATGAAAATGATTAAATATATATTACCATTCCTAATCTCATACACTCTATTTGCAAACGTAAATGTAATAGAAAAAAACGGATTAAAATATTTTTCAGATGTAGTAGTGGTAAAGTTTAGAACAGAACAAAGAGTTTTAAATAAAACAGTAACTAACAAAATCTTTTCAAAACAACTTTCCAGCTTTGGGGTTTCAGAGATTGTTAAACATTTTAATCCTAGCGACAAAAGTAAAGAAAATACGATTAATAAAATTTATCGCTTAAAAATAAATTCACCATTTAATCCAATCTATGTATCAGCTAAACTGGCAAAGCTTCCGGAGGTTGAATGGGCTGAACCACTTTATTTACGCGAGATTGTTTACACCCCTAACGACCCCAAATTGTCCAGTCAGTACGGACTTACAAAAGTTCAAGCGGAAGCTGCGTGGGATATAAGCAAAGGCAACTCAAATATTATAGTTGCTATTGTTGATTCAGGCGTTGATTGGAATCACGAAGACTTAAGTGCAAACATTTGGCAAAACGATGACCCAATAAATGGAGTGGATGATGACAACAACGGCTATATTGATGATATACGTGGTTGGGATTTTGGCGGACTTGATGGCACAGGAGATAATGACCCAATCGAAGATTCTCCAACACACGGAACACACGTTGCAGGTATAGCAAGCGCTGTTACTAATAATTCTATTGGCATTGCTGGGCTTGGATACAACATAACAATTATGCCTGTTAAAACATCTCGGAATGATTTGGGCGATAGAATTATTGCCTATGGCTACGAAGGTATTATTTATGCTGCCGATAATGGTGCAGATATTATAAATTGCAGTTGGGGAGGATTTGGATTTTCAAATGCAGAACAAGAGGTAATTAATTATGCAGTAGCCAAAGGTGCTGTGGTTGTTGGTGCTGCTGGCAATGATGGATTAGACGATGTGATTTTTCCTGCTGCATACAAAGGTGTTCTCTCTGTTGGTAATACTGATGAGAATGATAGAAAAAGTCTTTTCTCAAATTATGGAAAGGGCATTGATGTAATGGCACCCGGAAGTGGAATTAATAGCACATGGCAAAGTTCCTCTACTCCATATCGCTATCTTAGCGGAACATCAATGTCTTCACCACTAACAGCAGGGCTTGCCGGATTGGTAATAGACAAATTTCCAAGCTACACACCATTACAAATTATTGAGCAGATAAGAGTTAATTCAGACAACATCGATAATCAGAATCCTGGTAAAGTGGACATGCTTGGCTCCGGAAGAATAAACGCATACAAAGCTGTAAGCAATAGCGAAGTTAAATCGGTTCGCATATTATCTTCCGAGTTTGTAGAGACAAAAAATGTTGATGGAATAATTGAAGCAGGGGACGAGGTTGAAATAAAAATTAACTTTATGAATTACTTAAATCCGCTAACCTCATTTACGGCAGTGTTAACAACGGAAAGCAGCGATGTAACAATTTCACAATCACAGTTTTCAACATCAGCAAAAGGAACTCTGGAGGAGTTTAATAACATTAATAATAAGTTTAAGTTTAAGGTAAATACAAATTCAGCTAATGATAAAGAGGTGTTATTTAAATTAACTTACTCCGATGGAAGCTATTCAGATTTTGAGTTGATTTCTATTTTAATAAACCCAACATACAGAACCCAATCGGGAAACAATATCTCGTTTACTATTACAAGCAAAGGAACACTGGCTTTTAATGACTATCCGGGCAATGAACACGGAGATGGATTCACTTTTATGAAAGGTAGAAATCTACTTTTTGAAGCAGGGCTTATGTATGGAATTTCTGAAACCAAGTTGGTAAATTCTGTTAGAGATGCTAATCCTGATTCTCAGTCTGCCGATTTTAATCCTCTCTCTTTTGTGCAAATAAAGAATCCTGGCATTACTGCTGACCAAGAGGGAACATCAATTTTTAATGATGATAATGCAGGCAATCAAAAACTTAGTATAGAAACAGAGTTGCGAACCTATTCATTTTCAGATGCAGGACATGACAACTATATAGTGCTGAAATATATTTTTAAAAATAAGAGTGGAGCTGATTACTCAAATTTTTATGTGGGAATATATTTTGACTGGGATATTGATGACGAAGGGTATGCCGAAAATATAATAAAATTTGATTCTCATAATAATTTTGGATACGCCTATCATACAGCAATTGATAAACCATTTATTGGTATGGCATTACTTACAAATGGAACTACAGGGTATTATGGAATTAGAAATGATGGCACGGATGGCGGTGTTGGTGTTTATGAAGGATTTTCTGATGCTTCAAAATGGTTAACACTTACCAATGGTTTGAATAAGACTGACGCTGGTCCTGCTGATGTTTCTTCTGTTATTTCTGCAGGACCATTCGAGATAAAAGCGGATTCCACTTTGGTTGTTGCATTCTCTCTCTCCTCAGGAATTGATTTGAACTCTATACAGAATAGTGTTGCTAATAGCAGGGTTAAATATAATTCAATTTTAACAAATATCTTGGATGAAGAATCAGAATTGCCAACGGAGTTTTCGTTATCGCAGAACTATCCAAATCCGTTTAACCCCAGTACCACAATAAAGTATTCAATCCCCGTAGGTGTTACATTTAATACGACAACAAAACTAATTGTTTATGATATCTTGGGACGTGAAGTTGCAACACTTGTAAATCAAAATCAAAAAGCAGGCAACTATGAAATGAAATTTTCTGCTAATGCCTTTGCCGGAGGCGAATTAACTTCAGGAATTTATTTTTACAGATTAACATCGGGTAGTTTTGCTGCCACAAAAAAGCTAATGCTTTTAAAATAATTATCGGAGTATTTTATGTCAAATAGTTTTATGACTATTCAGCGACACATTATGGAAGAGGAGAAAAAACATCCAAAAGCAACGGGGGAGTTGTCGGCACTTCTCTCCGATTTAGCACTTGCAGCAAAAGTAATTTCATTGGAAGTAAACAAAGCGGGACTTGTTGACATTCTTGGCTACACTGGGGAAGAGAATGTTCAGGGAGAAGATGTTAAAAAACTTGATATCTTTTCGCACGACATGATGATACATGCAATGAACCACGGAGGGCATCTCGCTGTAATGGCTTCGGAGGAAGAGGCAGAAATTATTCGCATTCCAGATAGACATAATCTCGGGAAATATGTTCTACTCTTTGATCCGCTTGATGGCTCATCCAATATTGATGCAAATGTTTCTGTTGGAACAATCTTCTCTATTTACAAAAGGATTTCAGCAGATGGAACACCGGGTACAGTTGAGGATTGTCTTCAACCTGGAGACAAACAAGTTGCTGCTGGCTATGTGTTGTATGGCTCAAGTACAATTATGGTTTATACTGCTGGTGATGGAGTTCATGGATTTACTTTGGACCCAGCGTTCGGAGAATTTCTACTTTCGCATAATAATATTAGAATTCCTGAGAAAGCAAAGATTTATAGTTTGAATGAAGGCAACTACAAGTACTGGCGATCCGGATTGAAAGAGTATATTAAATACCTTCAGGACGCTGATGATAGAGGGCGAGAGCCATACACCTCTCGCTATATTGGCTCTATGGTCGCAGATATTCATCGCAATATGCTTTATGGTGGAATATTTATTTACCCCGCTGATAGAAGGAGTCCTAACGGAAAACTCCGACTACTCTATGAATGCAACCCAATGGCATTTTTAGTAGAGCAAGGTGGCGGACGTGCAATTGATGGAAGGGGAAATAGAATTTTAGCTTTGAAACCTGAGAGTCTGCATCAGCGTGTACCTATCTATATTGGAAGCAAAGAGGCTGTGGATATGGCTGAAAAATTTATTAGTAATGAAGAGTAGAAAACATTAGTTAAATGGGGGCAACAATATGATGTTGAGCAATTATTTGAACACGCAACAAAGCATGTTTTAAGAGACACCGCCGACAAATAGAAAAACTCATAATAGAGATAAGAGAAAAGCCAACTGAAAACGCTATTTAATCTCTTTCAGTCCGTCACTAAGTTTTTGGGCTAAATCAGAATACTCAATTCCATCAATTCCAATTTTTGCAGACTTCAGTAAAACGGATGGAGCATCACCTTCACCATTCAAGTATTTGAATAATCCGTAACCCAAACGATTTCTATCGTTCTCTATAGGAATAAATTCTTTTAGTGATTCAACTAATGAATATGTTTTTTTTTCAATCGAACTTTCCGGATGTAATTTGGTTGGGGCTGCTGGCTTTGTTGACATTTTATTTATAACCTTATTTTATTTTCTACAAAAATAATTAAAAATTCTTTTAATCTAAATTGGTTTTTCTAGTTTAAAAAACCCAAACCAAAATAAGTTTGGGTTGGGTATAAAGAGTAGCACTTCACAAAAAACATGTTACCACCTTCAGCAAAAAAAGAGCAGTTGAAATTAAAGTTTTTTCAAGTCAATCATCAACTGAGCAAATTGTGGATACCGTAGTGCTTGTGGTCCATCACTCAAAGCCTTTTCTGGTTCAGGATGAAACTCAACCATAATTCCGTGAGCACCAACAATTTTTGAAGCCAATGCCATTGGTGCAACTTTATCCCGCTCCCCTATTGCATGAGAGGGATCTACCATAATTGGAAGGTGAGTTAATTCTTTAAGAACAGGAATTGCACTTAAATCAAGAGTGTTGCGGGTAGCTGTTTCAAATGTTCTAATTCCTCGCTCCATTAAAATTACTTGTCTATTTCCCTGAGCAAGAATATACTCCGCAGCATTTAGTAATTCATCTATCGAAGACATCATTCCACGCTTTAATAAAACTGGACGGTGAACTTTTCCTGCCTCTTTAAGTAACGAAAAATTCTGCATGTTTCTTGCACCAATTTGAATAATATCGGATTGCTTTGCAACAGCCAGAACTTGCTCTGGTGCCAGAACCTCTGTAATTACAGGTAAATCATATTCTTTACCAGCAGCTTCAAGGTAATTTAAGCCGTCCCACTCCAAGCCCTGAAAGCTATATGGCGATGTACGTGGTTTAAAACAACCGCCTCTTAATATTTGTGCACCATTTACTTTTACTTCATTAGCACATGAAAATATTTGAGATTCCGATTCCACAGAACAGGGACCACCAATAACAACAAAGTCATCGCCGCCTATTTCAACATCGCGAACTTTTACTATTGTATCATCCTCTTTATATTCACGGCTTGCTAATTTATAACTCTTTGCTTTAGCTTTTTTCTTAACAATTGGTTTTTGAATTTCTTTGATTTTTTCTACATAAGCATCATCCTTTACATCAACGCTTTCATGCAAATCTAATTTTGTTTTTTTCACAACTTGTGAAGGATAACTTCCGAGCACTTTAAAAAATCTAAGATATGGTCCTAAATCATCAAGTAAATTTTGAACATTTTCATCATCTCTGTTTCCCTCAAAATCCACATAAAACATCTGTTCCCAAGGGTTTCCAAGAATAGGACGTGATTCAAGTTTTGTTAAATTAATTTTATAAGCATCAAATACAGATAGGGCTTTAACCAACGAGCCTGGAGCATGCGAAGTTGCCATAACCAACGATGTCTTTGCTGGGAGACGATTATCAACTTTTGAAATGTTTCTTGCAATAATCAAAAATCGAGTATGGTTTTCCTCCTGATTTGCAATTTCTTTTCTAATAATATTTACTTTAAATAAATTTGCTGCTTCTTCACTTGCAATAGCTGCAAATTCCGGATTCTTTTCCTCAGCAATTTTTTGAACTGACATTGCTGTATCAGCAAAGTATTCAATTCGTGCTTCAGGAAGTGTTACTAAAAAATTACTACATTGAGCTGCGGCTTGATAGTGAGCATATATTTTTTTGATTTTATGAACCGAGACATCCGCAGATGCAACAAGGCAATGCTTTACCTGAAAGGTCTCTTCCCCAACAATAGTAAGGGTTGTGTGAAGCAGTAAATCGTAAACTTCGTTAATACCGCCTGATGTTGTGTTTTCAATTGGAAGCACAGCATAGTCAGCTTCACCTTTTTCAACAGCTTCAACAACTTCAGAAAATCTTTTCTTTGAAACAAACTCTAACTCTTTGTTGGAATAAGCAAAATATTTCTGCGAGGCAAGGTAACTGTATGCACCTTCAATGCCTTGTATCGCAATTGTTAATCTCTCTTTTCCAGTCACTTCTTTGGAAGGATTAAGAATGTGACTTTGTTGCAAGCGTATAGAGTCTTCAATAATTTCATAAAAAACTTTTGTTAAAAAATGTTGGTCAACACCCTTCTGCTTCCCAAGTTTTATTAATCTTTTTAGAAGTTCTTCTTCACGCTTCTGATCTCTAATAGGGTTTTTGTTGTCGTTTTTATCTTGAATTACTTCCTTACTTAATCCGCGTCGTTTCGCAAGCAGGTCTATTAGTTCTGTGTCAACACTATTTATTTTATCTCTTAATTCTTCAATACTCATTTATTTTCCATTACATATATTATTTTTAAAACAAGTGTAAAATTACTAAATAAAAGTTTCTAATAAAATTCAGATAAATGTATATTTGTTGTTCTTGAATAAATAACCAATGGATTTTAAATGTCACAGACACCATCAAATATGTTACCACTCGGAACAATTGCCCCAGAGTTTAATCTAATAGATACCACAACAGGGAAATTGCTTTCATTGAAAGATGTAAAAGGAGAGAAAGCAACATTAGTTATGTTTATCTGCAATCACTGTCCATTTGTTTTACATGTTAATCATGAATTAGTAAAACTTGAAAATGATTATAGTAGGCTTGGTGTTGGATTTGTTGCTATTAGCTCAAACGATGTTGAAAATTATCCGCAAGATTCACCAGAGTTAATGAAAAAACACGCAGCAGAATTAGGATACTCTTTCCCATATTTATTTGACGAAACGCAAGATGTAGCAAAGGCATACGATGCAACATGTACTCCAGATTTTTTTCTTTTCGATTCTGAATTAAAATTAGTCTATCGTGGGCAGTTGGATGGTTCTCGTCCAAGTTTGGAAATGCCTGTTACAGGAAGGGATATCCGAAATGCCATTGATGCAATACTTGCTGGAAAAGAAGTTGATGAAAATCAACTTCCAAGTGTAGGGTGTAATATTAAGTGGAAGCAGGATGGTTAAGATTTATTTAATTAAAATTAAACAAAGTAATACTTTATGACTTTCTCAAATCAAACATTAACATATAGCGGAATAGTAATTCTTCTTCTTTTACTTGCTGTCTCTATTATATTATTTGACACCCAATCAATATTTACTGAACAATTAATTTCTACCACAACCGAACAAACGGAAAAGGAAATAAGTGATTATTTAAATCCTATTTCAAAACAACTCTCCGATATTAAAAATGATAGAATTGATAATTCTTTTGACTACACTAACGAGAGTGGATTAAATAAATATTTTATTCCAATTTTATCTAGTACTCCAAAAATATCGTCTATCAAATATTTTGATAGAGATGGGAGACAATACTTAATTTATAAGGATAAAGAAACATTTGTCTCAGCATTCAGAATTGAAAAAACCTTTAATAATGAAATAGTATGGAAAAGATGGAAAGATGCTTCCACTATGGTTGGGCAATGGAAAGAAGCCGTTGAGTACGACCCCGTTCGTGTAAACTGGATTAAATATTTTAAGAAAGATGCTCGTACCGATAGTATTTTCTGGTTCAATCTTCGAGGAATGAGCGATTTTTCAAAAGGTGAAATTGATGCTGTTACATTTGGAAACTCTGATAGCACTAATAAAATATTTGGTCTCGCAATTGGTGTTAAAGCAAACAATTTGGTTTCCTCCATTCCTGAAATTAAATTATATTCAAATCCTAAAATATTTTTGCTAAATCATAATAGTCATATCCTTCCTATCATAGCCAACAACGATGGGGCTTCGAGAGATGTGGATAGGGCATTTACTCGTGATAACATACAAGATTCTGTAATTATTTCATTCATGGATAATTGGACAAAACTTGGAAGCGACTCGGTTTCTTTTGCATTAAATATTAATGAGGATAAATGGTGGGCACAGGTTGACCCAATAAATATGTACTTCAGCAAACTTCAACTTGGGGTTATTATTACAGAAGCCGATTTAATTTTTGCATATCTATTTAATACATATTTGCTGGTTGGATTTTTATTAGCATCAATAATTTTAATCACTTTCATTTTTATCTGGAAAAAGAAGAAAGCAAAAGCAATTTCTACAAGCCGACTATCTTATGAAGAGTTACATCAATTTCTTGATGAGGGTGAAACTGAACGGTTTGAACTTAAGTCCTCACTCCGTTGGGATTACAGAGAAGAGAGAGTAAATAAAAAGATGGAGGAAATTATCGTCAAGTCAATTTCTGCTTTCAACAATGCGGAAGGGGGCTATCTTGTTATCGGAATTGATGATGATAACAACGTTCTCGGTTTGCAAAACGACTACTCCACATTAAAGAAACAGAACTCAGATTATTTTGAACTCCATTTGCGCAATTTAATTAACGCAACTTTTACTGTTAGATATACTGCACGAAAACTTGTAATTAGCTTTCTAACACTGGATAATAAAGAGGTTTGTATAATTAAAATTGCAAAGGGAGAGTATCCTCTATTCTTTAAAACAACCGATAAAAATGGAAACAAAATGGAGAAATTCTATATTCGCAGTGGAAATTCATCCCAAGAGATTTCAACACTGACTGAAATTAATAATTATATTGGCGTTCGGTTTAATAATAATTAGCCTCACCAATACCTTTTATCAAATGTCGTAAAAATATGAGTTTGTAATTTTAAGCTGAAACCCTATCTTTTGATATAGTTTGTTTGCCCCTATTCTCTTTGGGTTTGATGTTAATAATAGTTTGCCAAGTTTCAAATCTTCAGCAACCCTAATAGCTTCAAACGTTAGCTTCTCTCCTATTCCTTTGCCCCTATACTTTTCATCAACAACAACATCTTCAATTCTACCACTTTTACTTGTTGGAATTTCAACAATTACGAGTGTCAATACTCCAATTAGAATACTACTATCAAAAGCCCCTATTAAAATAGAGTGCTTAGAATTTACAATTGAATTAAAATCATCCAATGTAAAGTGAATATCTTTCTTGGTTAGTTGGCTTAACAAATAGAGAATTCTGGAATGAAGTTCTGAGGTTGCTTCTATAATTTCTTTTATAATCATAAGTTTTACTATAAGTTAAATTCAATATTTGAAACTAAATAATAAGAAGAAGTAATTACAAAATTTCTTAAAAAAGGAATTGATGAAACTATTGGAATTCCTCTTCGTGGTTTTAATCCAAATTTAATTTCGTAATTAGGATTTATAAAATAGTCTCTCTTTTTTTCAATATTATATTCGTTCTTCTGTAGTATTATTTCAAATCGTTCAATTGTAATTCCAGTTGATTTTATTTCAAGCAGTCCCTCTATCTTATTTTCACTTTCACCGAAAACTTTTAGAACCCCTTTGTATATGGGGGTTGGGAGAATATGAAAATATGGAAGTATTGATAACACACGACTTTTGCAAACTTGCTGATGACCGCCAAATGGATTATGCCAAGGTGGGAATGCTAAAAAGATTTTTCCATTTGGCTTAAGATACTTTTTAACATAATTCATAAAACGATTTTGGTCATGAATGTGCTCAATTACATCACGCATAATTATTAAGTTATACTGAGATAGGTTTTGAGAGTCGTAAATGTCCTCAGCTAATAATTTTATTTTATTCTTATTCCGATGTTCCTTAAAATATTTTTTTCCGTTCTCAATTTTTCCTTTTGCAAAATCAACACCAGTAACAGAGCAGCCTAAATCGAGAAAAGGTTTTAAGTTACCCCCCTCACCGCAGCCAATTTCTAAAACAGATAAACTGGAATCTACTTTAACAAATTCCTGAAGAAATGGAATTACATACTTCTCTGTAGTAACTACTTGCTCATTAAAATATTTTTTTCTGTCTTTGTGGCGTTCTTGCATATCATACTTTTATGCTTTCTCTTCCCAAACTTGGATAAGAGTTACAATGTTTTTAACTGATGCCTCCATATCTTGAATTGCGACATACTCAGTGTAGGCGTGGAAATTATGACCGCCGGCAAATAAGTTAGGAGTTGGCAAACCCAAAAAACTTAAACGCGAACCATCAGTACCACCTCTAATTGCTGATTGTATTGGAGTAATGCCTAGACGGTTTAATGATTCAAGTGCATTGTTTTCTATTTCCGGATGGTTGTCTAAAATATTTTTCATGTTTCTGTATTGCTTAATTACTTTAAACTCGTAGGATGAGCCTGGATAGAGTGCAATAGCTTCTTTACAAAGTCCCTCAACTTTATTTTCGAACTCCTCAAGTTTTGAATCAATAAAATCTCGGATAATCATTTTAACAACTGTTTTCTCTTCATTGCCATTTATTGATACTGGATGAACATAACCCTCTCGTCCACTTGTCCTTTCTGGAGCTAATCCATCTTTCGGTAATAGATCAATAAAATGAGAAGCGACTTTTAGTGAGTTAACCATTTTATCTTTTGCGTAACCGGGATGAACATTAATTCCAACGAAATTGATTTCAACCGCATCAGCACTGAATGTCTCTGTTTCAACTTCACCACGTGTAGAGCCATCAATGGTGTAAGCAAACTTTGCACCAAACTTTGCAACGTCAAAACAATCAGCACCACGCCCAATTTCTTCATCAGGGGTATATCCAATTTTAATTGTGCCATGCTTAATCTCCGGATGTGCTTGCAAATACTGGAGAGCATCCATTATTTCTGCAATGCCAGCTTTATCATCGGCACCAAGTAGGGTTGTTCCATCGGTTGTTATTATATCCATTCCAATCATATCATTCAGCTCCGGATTATTTGCAGCATCAATTATTTTCCCTTCGCCAATTTCTATATCTCCACCTTGGTAGTTTTTGTGAATTTGTGGATTTACATTTGTTCCAGTAACGGCGGGCGATGTATCGACATGTGAAACAAAACCAATAGTTGGTACATCTTTATCTGTGTTAGAAGGGAGTGTTGCCATCACATAACATTTATCATCAACCTCTGCATCAGTTAAACCAAGCTCTTTAAGCTCTTCAACGAGAAGGTTTGCTAAATCAAATTGCTTTGCTGTGCTTGGGGTTACTTCAGATTCGTCATCGCTTTTGGTATCAATTTTTACATATTTAATAAATCTCTCTAAAACCGAAAACTGATAATTTTCATCAAACATTTTTTCCTCAATATTCTATTTATAATTTATATTAATGAATTAATAATATTGAAAAAGGGAGCAAAATTCAATTAGGTGGTTTTTCTTTTTCAACACCTCTTTAACCACCAACGGAAAAAGAAACACCAAAAACATATACCAGAACAAAAGAAACGGCAAGAATTACACCCCCCGTTATAAAAAGTGTAGAAAAAATTGATTTTTGCACATCAAATTTTTCAACTCTTATTTCCTTAATTTCTTTAAGCGGAACAATAAGTTTTGTAGAATCAATTTTGTATTCTGCCGAACTAAAAGTTATAAACTCAAGTTCTTGATTGTTCGATAAGTTGATTTGTCGAATGTTTTTTACTTTGATAATCTTACCGCTCTCTAACTTAATTTGAACAACATCATTTTCGTTTAAGTTTTGTAGTTCATCCATGTCAATTCTATAAAAAGAATGACAGCCTGAAAAAAACAATAAACATAAAAGCAGAATTAAAAAATTACCCTTTCTCATAATATTTCCTCTGAAATCTTTGTTAAATTCTATTTTACTTTTATTAAAATCTATTTATTTATCTCTGTTTATCAAAATATTTAATAATTTATAGAATTCAAAAAATGAGAGTTAGTATGAACGCAATTGAGTTAATAAAAAAGAAAAGAGAACATCAAAAATTATCAACGGATGAGATTAAGTTCTTAATCAATAATTATACTAAAGGTAAGATTCCAGATTATCAGTTTTCTGCATTATTAATGGCTGTTTTTCTTAATGGAATGAGCGTGGATGAAACAGCAGCCCTAACAGAAGCTATGCTTTATAGTGGAACTGTTATTAATTTAGATTCAATTGCTGGAGCAAAAGTTGACAAACATTCAACAGGTGGAGTTGGCGACAAAACCTCTTTGATACTTGCTCCGATTGTAGCTGCTGCGGGTGTGAACGTACCAATGATTTCCGGACGCGGCTTGGGGCATACTGGCGGAACTCTCGATAAACTTGAAGCAATTCCCGGATTTAGAACGGACGTAAATTTAACGCAATACAAAAACATAATTAAAAAGTGTGGCGCTGTTTTGGCTGGGCAGACAAAGAGCATTGTTCCAGCAGACAAACTAATGTACGCACTCCGCGATGTTACTGCAACGGTAGAATCAATTCCATTAATTACCGGCAGCATAATGAGCAAAAAATTAGCCGAAGGAATTGATGGTCTTGTGCTGGATATCAAAACCGGGAGCGGTGCTTTTATGAAGGAATTAAAGGATGCAAAAACATTAGCGAAGTCTTTGATTAACACAGCAAAAGCATTCGACAAAAAAGTGATTGGAATAATCACAGATATGAATCAGCCTCTTGGAAATAATATTGGAAACTGGCTTGAAGTTGTTGAATCGGTGGAAGCCCTACAGGGGAAAGAGGTTCCCGATTTAATGACTGTTACCCACAAACTATCCGGAGCTATGATTTACCTTGGTGGAAAAGCTGCATCTATTGATGAAGGGGTTGAAATTTCTAAAGAGATGATTAAAAATGGAAAAGCTTTCGATAAATTTCTTCAAATTGTGAAATTGCAAAAAGGGGATACTTCCGTTTTAACCAACTTATCAAAGTATCCTAAATCAAAATACTCGGAAGAAATTATTGCAACGAGAACTGGTTATTTGAAAGAGGTTGACAACTATGAAATTGGAATGTCCGCATTACAGCTTGGTGCAGGGAGACTAACAAAGGATGATACAATTGAACCAAAAGCTGGAATAATATTTAATCCAAAAATTGGAGATAGAGTTAGAAAAGGAGATGTAATAGCAAAACTTTTTACAGATAAAAAGAAAGAAATTGATTCGGTAAAAATGAGAGTGGAGAATGCACTAAAGTTTAGTAGCAAAAATGTTGTTAAACCAAAATTGATTAAAACTATTTTAAGATAAATATATATAGACAACCCAAATTGGTTTTCGGATAAAGGAAATAATTTGGTTGTTATATACCGACCATATTCGCTTTTGGAATTCCGAAAACCAATTCATTGTCGGTATAATGTCGTATAACCCCTCACCCCAACCCTCTCCCAAAGGGAGAGGGAGCATAAACCCCTCTCTTTTTAAGAGAGGGGTTTGGGGTGAGTTCCAATTAACACTTAAGATAAAGTAGTTACCGTTTATCTTCGATTTATCTTGGTGAATATGAACTACAAACAATACCACTAAACAGTCTCTCCTAAAAGAATACTTTAGCAAGAAGTATTTGACACTTTACACACAGTCTCTTAATCCAACCGCTTCTTAAAACGCAAAATGCTTAAAGAAAAAACGACAACACCAATTGATAAAAGCATTATAACATCAAACCAAAGTTCAGTAAAACCGGCACCCTTTAAAATTATTCCTCTAAGAATTGTCATAAAATATCTAAGTGGAATTATGTATGTAATTCCTTGAATAATTTTTGGCATATTTTCAATAGGGAATGCAAAGCCTGAAAGAAACGTCATAGGTAACAATACAACAAATATTGCAAGCATCATTGCTTGCTGCTGAGTTTTTGAAATTGTGGAGACGAACAAGCCCAAACCTAGAGTTGATATTATGTAGAGCAGTGTTGTTGCAAACAGGAATGTAATACTTCCGCGAGGAGAAATTCCAAAGATAAAATTCATAGCAAGCAGAACAACCATAACAGCAGCAAAGCCCAGTAATGCAAAGGGAATTAGCTTTCCGAGAATTAGTTGAATTGGTTTTATTGGTGTAACCATTATTTGTTCAAGGGTTCCAATTTCTCTCTCTTTTACTATTGCGAGTGAAGTTAAGATTAAGGTTATAATAGAGAGGAGTAATCCTACTATTCCTGGAATCATATAAACTCTTGTTCTCAATTCCGGATTATACCATGCACGAATTTCCGGAGTAATTTGACCAATGGGAGAAAAGAAATTTCCAGTTTTTGCCCTTTGACTATTTATTATATTTAGTGAATACTCTCCAACAATTTTTTGCAGATACCCCGCAGTAATTGAGGCTTTGTTTCCATCAGAGCCATCAAATATTGCTTGAATATCAGCAGTTTCATTTCTTGCAATCATTTTTTCAAAATTATTCGGAATCACAATAGCGAGTGATGCCGTGCCATTATCGATGTAGGATTGTAAATCGCCGTAGTTATCAACGTGTGCAACAAACTCAAAATACCTGTTTCCACTAAACTTCTCTAAAAACTCACGGCTTGTTTTTGAATTATCCTGATTAAATATTACAGCAGGAACTTTTTCAACATCCATGTTTACTGCATATCCAAGAAAAACCAGTTGAAATACAGGAGCAACTAATATGATAACAAACATTTTTGGATCGCGTTTTAATTGAAGAAGTTCTTTGATGATAATATGTAAAATTGTACGCATTATAAATTTTTTAGTTGTTGTTGGTTTTTAATCATTGCAAGAAGAAGAAAAACTATTGCAAAGAGAAACATATAAACCCATTGTTCCCAGAATGCTTGTAATCCTGTTCCTTTAATTATAATTGAACGCAGAGCAATAATAAAATATTTTGCAGGAGTAATGTTTGTTCCCCATTGAATTATTTCGGGCATCGATTCAATAGGAAAAATAAACCCGGAAAGTAGTGTTGCCGGCAAAAGTGATACAAAGGTTGCAATGGAGAAGGCAACTTGCTGAGAATCTGAAACTACTGAGATGAAAATTCCGATAGTGGTTGAAGCAAAAAGGAAAAGGAGAGTAGAGAGAAAAAGGAGGAAATAACTTCCATGAACTACAACTCCAAAGAGAATGTAACCAGCAATTAAAATGAGGGCAGCATTAGCAAAGGAGATTATAACATATGGAGTTAGTTTGCCAATCAGCAATTCAAAAATTGTAAGTGATGAAACATTGATTTGTTCAATAGTGCCAAGCTCTTTTTCTCGTACTAACGAAAGAGAAACTGTTACAACCGCTGTTACTATTAGGATTAAAGCTATAAGACCCGGTATTAAATAGATAGTTGTTTGCAGTAAAGGGTTAAACCAAAATCGTGATTTCAAATCTATTGGTGGTGCAATTTTAAAACCAATTTTTTGAGAGGCTTTTTCGTTCAACTTATTATTGAAGGCATAGATTGCTGCAATGGAATAGTTCTCAATTATTGCAGCACTGTTGCCATCAACACCATCAAGCAGAATTTGAATTTTTATATTTTCCCTTCCTGAGTAGATATCCTTTTCTAATCCATTTGGGATAATCATTACACCCTTTGCAATGCCTTTATCAAGAAGTTCTTTTCCCCTTTTATCATCTTCGTAATATTCTATAATTTCAAAATAGGATGAACTCGAAATGGAATTTATCAAATCTCTGCTGGTGGATGTTCTGTCGTTATCCATAATGGCAAGTCTAATGTTTTGCACATCAAAGTTAACTGCGTATCCAAAAATTATTAGCAAAAATACTGGAAAGAAAAAGAGGACGAACAACATTCGTTTATCTCTTAAAATTTGTTTTATTTCTTTTTTCGTTATTGCAAATATTCTATTTAGCATTTTTTCTTTTCTCTAAAAGGTGAATAAAAACATCCTCGAGTGTGGGAACAATTTTATGAACTCGCTTAACTTTAATGTTGTGAGTTGTTTCCAGCAAGTCCTTTATCTGGTGCTGCTCCTTAAAATTTTTATTAACACTGATGTGAATATTATTACCAAAGACGGAAGATTCTTCAACGTAATTTTGCTTTTCAAGAATCTCTAAGCCTGCAATAACATCGCTGCATTCAACTTCAAGAATATCATTTTTTAGATATTTCTTTTTCATCTCGTTCGCTGAACCATCTGCAATAATTTCTCCGGCATCAAGCAGAATAATATCATCGCAATATTCTGCTTCTTCGAGATAATGAGTTGTAACCAAAACCGTTACTCCTTCGGATGAGAGGTTTTGAATTAGCTCCCAAAAACTTCTTCGCGAAAGAGGATCAACTCCGCTTGTTGGTTCATCAAGAAAGAGAATTCCGGGTTTATGAATTACCGCCGTGCCAAGTGCTAACCGTTGTTTTATTCCACCAGGTAGAGAGCCTGTAAGAATTTTTTCTTGATTTTTCAGATTGGCAATATCAAGCACCCACTCTTTTCTTTTTATAAACTCTTTTCCCCTTAACCCATAAACCCCGCCAAAAAAGTCAATATTTTCTCCAACGGATAAATCGTTGTATAGCGAAAACCTCTGCGACATGTAGCCAATATTCAGTTTCACTTTATCAGGATTGTTAGCAATACTAAAGCCGCCAACAAGTGCATCACCAAGCGTGGGTTCAAGAATTCCGGACATCATTTTAATTGCAGTTGTTTTACCAGCACCATTTGCCCCGAGAAATCCGAAAATATTTCCTGATTTCACATTGAATGAAATATTGTTAACGGCAACAAATTTTCCAAACTCCTTCCGTAGATTTTTTACTTCAATTGAAAACATCAATAAATTTTCCTTCCAATTGAATTATCTAACTTTATGCGAGCCAGTTTATAATTAATGTAGGAATTTATCAGTTTAATTTTTGCTTCGGTTAGTAGTGTGCTTGCTTCCATCAACTCAGTTGAAGTAGCAACTTGTGCAGTAAATTTATCATCAATTATTCTAAAATTTTCCTCTGCCGACTCTACGCGTAATTTGTTTAGTTTAATTTTATCTGCTTCACTCTCTAAATTTAGGAAGTTCGAATAGACTTCAATTTCTATTTTTTCTCGAAGCATTTTTGATGCTACTTCAATTTGAAAATGTTGTTCCTCGGCAATAGTTGTATTCGATGAGGTCTTCCACCAATCCCAAATATTCCACTTCATTCCTAAACCAACCATCCAAAAATTAACGGCATCTTCATTTAATAGTGAGCCGCCTTCAAGTTTTAAATAATTGTAAGAACCAAATGCTTTTACTTGAGGAAACCAAGTTGATTTTGCAGCAGTAATTATTTCATCAGCTGCTTTAATTCTAAAATTATTCGCTTTCAATTCCAATCTTGAATTTAGAGCTTCACTTAGAATTGCATTAAAATCCCGATTGGATACTTCTTCAATATAATTAGGGGCTGATATTTTCGTCTCTGCATTTATTGCAAACCCAATTACTCGGTTAAAGTTTGCCTGTGCTATTTTTGAATTATGCGTTGCATCAATTAATTTTGATTTTACATCTCCAACTGCAACTCTTAATTTCAACAAATTACTTTTTGTTGTTAGACCCGTTTTAAGAAGGTTTTCTACATTATTAAGTTGCGACTCAACAACGGATAGATTTTCAATTAATACTTCAATAAACTTTTCTGCTTTGTAATAACTCCAAAATGCTTGATGAATTTCTAATGCTTTATTGTTTTTAACTTTGCTTTTTTCCAATAAAGAAGCCTCTTTGTTATATTCAGATGCATTTTTCAGCGATAGTAATCTAAACCCAGTAAATAACGGTTGTTCTATTTCTGCATTTGCATATATTGCTGTTAGTGCATCGCTATTTGTTGATTGAGGAAATGGAAGATTAAATTGAATTGGCATTTCAGAAAGGTGATTATAATTGGCACCAACTGTTACTATGGGCAACATATTTGACCAAGCATTTGTTACTTGAGCATCAGAAATTAATGTGTCGGAATTTGCAATTTTAATTTCATAACTTGAATTTAAGCCAATAATTAAACCTTCCCCAATGGTTAAGTTATTAGTTTGTGCGTGAACATGTGTTATGCTAAGTAATAATATTAGGAGTAATTTCTTCATGTTTATCTCATCATATTAATAAATAAGTTTTCAAGAGTTGGAGTAATAACTCTCTTTTCAGTTATTTTTATAGAGCTATTTAGTAAAATCATTTCAATTTTGGGAAAATCATCTTCAAAATTATTTATAACAATATTTATTCTATCACCAAATAGTTGTATGTCAAAATCAAAATGTTTTTTTAGTATGCTCTCCGTTTTTTTTATGTCTGAGCTTACAATTTCTAAAACTTCTCCAGTCATTTTTGCTTTTAGTTCACTTGGGGTTCCAACATCCATTATTTCACCTTCATTCATAAATGCAACCCTTGTACATCTTTCAGCTTCATCCAAATATGGTGTTGTGAGAACAATTGTTATTCCATCTTTTTTTAAGTTTGCAAGTATTTTCCAAAAGTCTCTTCTTGAAACAGGATCAACTCCTGTTGTTGGTTCATCTAAAAAAAGTATTTTTGGTTTATGAATTAGACTACAAGCGAGTGAGAGTTTTTGCTTCATTCCGCCAGAGAGATTGTTTGCAAGTCGGTTGCGAAATTCTATTAAATTTGTAAACGTAAGTAGTTCATTTCTTCTGTCGTGATAATCGGTAATGTTGTGAATATTAGCAAAAAAGTCGATGTTTTCATCTACTGTTAAATCGCCATATAGGCTGAAAATTTGTGATAGATAGCCAATGTTTTTTTGTATTAACGACCGCTCGTTTTTAATGTTTTTATCCATTAAATATGCTTCGCCGGAAGTTGAATTAATTAGACCACACAAAATTCTAATAATGGTTGTTTTCCCGGCACCATCCGGACCAATAATTCCAAACATTTCGCCAGAATTAATTTCAAATGAAATACATTTAACCGCTTCGGTTTCGTTATATGTTTTATATAAATTTTCTATTTTAATCATAATTTGAAAATCACAGGCTTTCAAGATTGAAAACTCAGAATTTAGTTTGTTTTTCGTTTCTTAAATATTTAATAAAGTTTGCAATTTGTTTAATTTTACCTTTAGCAAGTTCATTGGATTTTTTGGAAGTCCTCATCTGAGACATACTTTAAATCTTTGGCAACATATAGCAGTGAGCGAACTTCGCCAACTGAACCCTTTGAATATTCCAATCTCCAAATCATCCAATCTTTCAATCATCCAATCTTATAACAGCATCAGCAGGCATTCCAGGCTTTAATATTTTTTCCGGATTGTTGATATCAATTTTAACAGCAAAAACTAATTTTGTTCTTTCATCCTTTGTTTGGATGTTTTTTGGTGTAAACTCCGCCTCTGGGGAGATAAATGAGATATTTCCCACAAATGTTTTATCGTTAAAAGCATCTATTGATATTTCAGTTTCAGCACCTAATTTCACAAATGCTAAATCAATTTCTGAAACATAAATTGTTAAATATGATTTTTCTAAATTAATAATTTTGAACAATGATGTTAGAAAAGTTACTGTTTCGCTCTCCTCAATAAACTGATTAACTATTTGTCCATTTATAGGGGCAATTATATAACAATCGTTTATACTCTTTTGTATTAGCTCAATTCCAACTTCTGCTTTAAGTAAATTTGCCTCTAATAGTTCAATTTGTTCTGGGCGAGCTGATTTACTTTTCAATAAATTCTGTTTTGCCTGATTATATTTTGAAAATGCAACATCGTATGCTGCCAGTGCGTCATCAAATTGTTTTTGAGTAATTGCATCTGTTTTAATTAGTTTTTCCATCCGCTCTTTGCTGCTTTTTGCCAATTTGTAATTTGCCTCTGCTTGCGTCAATGCCTCTTTTGCCAAAGCTCTATCCTCTTTTCTGGCACCTCTTGTAAGAATTTTTTGCTCTGCCAAAACCCCATTTTTAGTTGCTACAGCTTGTTTAAGCTGTAATAGTAGTTTTTCGTAATCAATAATTGCTAATGTATCTCCCTTTTTTACATTTGCACCCTCTTTGATAAAGACCTTTTCAACTCTGCCCATTGCATGTGAACTGATGATTACTTCACTGTTTTCAATTGTGCCTGAATATTCTTTGTTTTCAATTGAAACATCATCATTGCAGCTAAATATAACAATTGTTACAAGTATTATAACTGTTAAATTAAATGTTTTCATTTTCTATATCCCATTTTTGTTTTTCAAATTCTATTTTACCTTTTTCAGTTAATATTCCTGAAATTATAATTTTAAAAGTAACTTCAAATGCTTCAGTTATATCAATTTTGTTTTTTGTTAAAAAGGTTGGATTTATTATTCCTCTTAGGGCAGATAGAACAACCCCAATAATAATTTCATTTGGAGCATCAATTATTAGTTGTTTCTCTTTACCCTGATTAATAATTGATTCCCATACTTTTTTAATTACTTCTCCCCTAAATTCATCAATTTGTTTCCATAATTCAGGTTTGTGTTCCACTAAATCGTTTAACATTTTTTGATCTATTTTAATATATAGATTTATAAAATAGTGACTTAACTTTTTTAATTGAAGCAAGCAATCACCTTGTTCAATAATTTTGTCCAAATCATGTTTAATTTTCAATTGAAATACTTTAATTATGGTTTCGACCAATAAAGATTTTGATGAAAAATATTTATAAATAGTTTTTTTGCTAATTTTCATCCCAATGGCAAGTTGATCCATTGACATTTTGTAAAATCCATTTTTGAAAAATTGTATTGTTGTATATTCAATTATTTTAGTTTTATTATCCATCTCTTTATTTAAATAATGTTGGAAACTATTCTTGACATTATGGTTTCCAACATAACCATAGGAAACCATAATGTCAAGAATAGTTTCCGTGTGGTTTGAAATTAGAAGCATTAATTTTCAATAGAATACTTATATTGTTTATGTAAAAAACAGATTATATAAAACAATTAATCCAAATTTTGGAAGGTTATTATGTTAATAAAAATTCTTTCTTTTATTCTCTTTTCCTCACTGTTTTATGCACAAGACACCAACCGATATACCGATTCGCTGTTCAATTTTAATCAAACAATAACTGACGGCATTTACGCAACTGCCGTAGAAGTAAACAAACCATATCAGGGCGAAAGATTTACTCACGATGAAGATTTGAAATTTCATTTATTTACTCCGGAAGATGATACGCTTACATTACGTCCGCTTCTAATCAATATTCATGGTGGTGGATTTGTTTCAGGAAACAAAGAGCATGATGATATGATTGAGTTTTGTAAACTCTTTGCAAAAAAAGGTTACGTTACTGCAACAATACAATACCGTTTAGGAATGAGTTTGTTTAGTAAAATTAGTAGTGAACGGGCTGTATATAGAGGCGTGCAGGATGGGCGTGCTGCAATTAGATACTTCAAAGAGAATGCAAATCTTTACGGCATTGATACTAATTATATTTACCTTCTCGGAAGTAGTGCAGGAGCGTTTGCTTCTCTTCATAATCTCTTTCTTAATGAAGAAGCTGAAAGACCGGCGGGAACTTATGAGATATCCAATATACCTCCAACTGCAAATGATGGTCCGGACTTAGGCACGCTTGATGCAATAAATCCGACATTAAAATATGGAAGCCATCCAAACGGAGTAATTTCATTATGGGGTGCAATTAAAAGCACAGAGTTGATAAAAGCATCAGATGGAGACGTGCCGTTACTTCTAGTTCACGGAACAACTGATAATACAGTTCCATTTGATGTTGGCTATCCTTTTGGTCTTCCTACATTGCCCAAAACCTATGGAAGCAAACCGATTAACGAGCATCTAATTAATTTAGGCTTCAATAATGATACTTATTTTGTGCCGGATGAAGGGCATGAATTTTATGGTGTCTCTAATGGAATGTGGAGCCCAGCACCAAATGCATATTGGGATACTATTGTAACAAAATCAACAAATTTTTTGTGGGAACAACATAAACCAACTGCAAAGTTTGTATATAACGAGGCTGATGGATATGGTTTATGGCAGTTTACAGATAGCTCATTGGGTGCAACAAAATGGGAATGGGATTTTGGTGACGGTACAAAAAGTAACGAACAAAACCCAACACACACTTTCCAAGGTTTTGGGGATTATCTTGTAAAACTTACTATTCAAAATGGAATAAATAGTTGGGATACTACATCTACTATTGTGCGAGATACAGAGACAAATGTTGCTGATAACTTAAATGTTCCTTTAAAATTTGAGTTGTTGCAAAACTATCCAAATCCTTTTGGCAAAGCCATTCCTTCGGGAAACCCAAGCACAATAATTAGTTATGAAATTAATAAAACAAGATTTGTGTTGCTTAAAGTTTATAATGCACTTGGGCAAGAGGTTGCAGAACTTGTTAATAGAGAACAGATTGCTGGAAATTATAAAGTGGTGTTTAATGCTTCGACAAGTTCAGCAACAGCAAAACATTTATCTAGTGGTGTTTACTACTACAAAATAATAGTTGATAATTTTATTGAAACTAAAAAAATGATTTTATTACAATAACTCAACCATAATGTATACCGACAATGAAATGTCTGTGAGACTCTTACAGAGGTTTTCGGATTTTTAAAGTTGAAAGTTGTACTTCAACTCTTCGATAAACTCAGAGCAACGCAAGTTCAGCAACCATCGGTATATAACAATCCCGCTTTGCGGGATGTTGTGTATAAAAAACGATTTAGAACGCTTTAAAAACAAGAAGGAAAGATGAAAAGAACACTGTTATAGCTCTTTAGAATAAAGTAACAGAATATAAAGTTAACTGCTTTACGAAGGTTGAATTAAATATGTTGGTTGAAATAAGAATTAATAATAAAAGCAGTTTAACTATAATCCTGATATACGAAGCACATAATATCCGAAAAGTTTCACAATAAACGCACTGTGTGTATGGGAGTGTCGTCTGTAATATCCCAATTAGAAAACAAACATCAAAAAATTGAAATAAAAAATGTTTACAAATAAAGAAGTCAAATATCTACTTAACCTGGATAAAAGATTGAAAAATCCTACACAAGTAGTTGATTTAAACAATAATATGAACACTTTGGAGCTATACTCACCAGATGATAATGAATATAAGTTTAGGGTTGATATATCTACCAACAGAAAGATTATTCTCAAGGCATCATTACACCATATGGAAAGCAATTCATACAGCGGATTGTTACGAGTTGATTTTAAAGGGCGGCATACTAATCCGACAAATGCAAATCAAAATGTACCGATAAATGTAGCTAAATATGAGGGGAAACATTTTGGGCAAGATTTTATTTTGATGTGCTGGAAAATAAACAGCAACTTCTCTATTTAATCTATGTCAATTTAGTGGTAAGTTTATAACTTAGTAAAAGAACAAATAAATAATAAATCATTTAGAAACACCCCAAATACACAGAAAGAGATAGAATGGGAATAATAAATCATTTCTGTTTTATCTTTTTCTGATAATTTATTTATGGGATTGTTGAGTTCCATCGCTCATTTTTTAGGTGTAACTTTTCCAGCACATCAAAATAAAATGTAGCCACATTTTGATATAGATGAACCTCATATGCATATATATGTAGAAGGATACAAAACATTAGTTTGGGCTATACCTCTTTCAGATACTAACTTCGAAACTAAAGAACTTAAAGAACATGAGAACATGGGGATTTATCAGAATTAATCTATAATTTTGCAAAAGAAATTAATTTAACATCAAAGTTTGAAATACAAATAGGACTATTGTGAATTGGATTGATACATATGTGGATAATTATTACCATTGGCTACGTGAGAACACAGTGATTGAAAATGGAAAAACATCTGATTGGTTTTTGATAAACACACCTTTCATCGGTGCATACAATGATAATCTTGAAATTTACGCGTAAAAGAATGGAGATAAACTAACATTAAGTGATAATGGTGAAACATTAAATAATTTAGAATTACAAGGTGTAAATATACAAGGCTCTAAAAAAAGACGATATATTCTTGATACGATTTTATTGAATTATGGAATAAAAGAACTAAATGATGAATTAATTATTGAAACAAATCTTAAAAATTTTTCTCAATCAAAGCATAATATTTTATCCGCGATGATTGAAATCAATGATTTATATGTATTATCAAAACAGAATGTCGCTTCCGTTTTTAAGGATGATGTTAGAAACTATTTAAATTCGAATGATATAATTTTCACACCTGATTTTATATCTAAAGGGACAACTGGTTTGGAATTTAATTTTAATTTTCAAATTGCTCAAAAATCAAAAGAAATTGTAATAAAGTCTTTCAGTTCAATTAACAAATCTAATCTTTCCACATTTCTGTTTGCATGGGATGATATTATGCATGTGCGTGAAAAGTTAACAAAAAAAGAAGTTGAAGCGATTGCAATAATAAATGATATAGATAAAGAAGTTAAAACTGAATATTTAGACGCATTAAAATCTAAAAATGCAAATTATATTTTGTGGTCTGAAAAAGATGATGAAAAAAACACCAGAAAACTTAAACGTGTTGTATAAATAAATACTACAAACAATAAAAAATATAGTTAATGTTGGCTAATTGCTAACCCCAAAGTTGGTTTTGTGTTTAAAAAGCAAGTGCTAAACCAAAAATTATTGTGTTTTTACCCAGCAACATCCAGATTCAAACCGCTAAAAGCAATATAAGTCAAAACAATATACTGTAATTGCTTTCACATTAGTATTTTAACTCAAGAGTTTATGCTGTAAGCATCCTAACAGGACAGACTATGTTAAAAATAATACGGCAACACATACTTAACGTGATGAGTAATAATTATTAGAGAACATCTCGCTGCCCTGTAGCTTAAAAAATTTACTATTTTTCATTATTTTCATCTTGGTAATAAAAACCTTAATTTTCAACATCCACTTTTTAGAATAATAACAACTTAAAGGAATTTTGTGAAACAACACTCAACCCCAACTATACACCTAAACAACTTAGGTTCTACAGCAATTCTTTTTTTAATATTTTCAATAACAATTTTAGGAAACAATGGAATGAAAAACTTAATAATTCCTACTCCACAAAGGGCTTCCTTTACAGAGGGAACATTTAACATTTCCGAAGTTAAAAAAATAGGGATAGAAAAAAGCGAACATAAATTTATAGCTCTCGAGATTTCAAAGAGTTTAAAAAACAGATTTGAGATAGATTCAAAGGTGGTTTCGGGCAGTGGTGATATAAAATTAAAATTGGTAAAAAATATTTCTGAAATAATAGACCTTAAAGCACCTCTGTATAATCAATCGTATCAGTTAATTATTACTGATAAAAACATTACTATTACAGCCATTTCAAATCGTGGTTTATTTTATGGTGCAATGAGTTTAATCCAGATGATTGAGAATGTACCAACCAATGAGATTAGAACAGGAATAATAACAGACTACCCAGATATGGAGTTAAGGGGAATATCTGATGATATAAGTAGAGGGCAGGTTTCCAACATAACAAACTTTAAAAGAATAATCGATTTTATTGCTCGCTACAAAATGAATGTATATATGCCATATCTCGAGGATATGCTTGAGTTTGAAAAATATCCTTCGATAGGCATTGGGCGCGGAAGGCTTTCAAAAAGCGAAGTGAAAGAAATTGTTGAATATGCTACAGAGAGATATATTGATGTTATTCCTGCTTTTCAAACTTTGGGGCATTTTGAAAATATACTAACGCAAAAAGAATTTGTCGATTATGCCGAGTTTCCCGGAGCAGCATCTCTTGCAGTAACAGAAGCCAAAACATACACGTTTATTGAAGATATGCTAAATGTAGTTTTTGAATTATTTCCTTCCAAGTATATAAACATTGGTGCTGATGAAAGTTACGATGTTGGATATGGAAAGAGTAAAGAGTTAACAAAGCGAGTGGGCAAATCGAAAGTTCATGCAGAGCATTACAAAAAGGTATTTGATATTTGCAGAAAAAATGGCAAAAAAATAATGATGTATGGTGATGTAATATTAAATCATACCAAAATACTTGAACTAATACCAAATGATGTTACAATAATTGATTGGCATTATGGTGCAAATACATCGTACCCCTCAACCGATATCTTTAAAGATGCTGGTTTCAAATATATTATTTCACCATCTGTTTGGAACTTCAGAACAACATTTCCAACATATCAAATTGCACTTCCTAATATTAAAACAATAATTGGGGATGGCTTATTGAATGGTTCAAGCGGAATGATAAACTCTAACTGGGGCGATTATGGGGCGGAGACCTTTAAAGAGTTTGTGCTGTTTGGATATGCATGGTCTGCACAATGTGCTTGGAACTATAAAGCAAGTTCTCTTTCAGAATTTAACAACTCGTTTTTTGCAGATTTTTTTGGTGTTGATGATTACAAACTTAACTCGCTTTATAAAACATTTAGTACTCAGTTTAATCAAATGCAGTGGCATGAAGTGTGGCGACACCCAGTGCTGGACTTGCCAAAATCGGCATGGTGGGCTGCAAGAATTAATCGTGAAGAGGTAACTTCGTGGATGAACTGGACGCTTCCGGATGCTTTTAAAACAATTGAAGAATTTGAAAACTTGGTTACTAAAAACCGTGACCACTTAGATTTATTACGCTTCACAATTAATTTAAACTATTGGTATCAGAATAAACTTAAAGCAAGTTATTATTTAACAAGCACTATCGAGCTAAATTCATTAAGAGATGAGTTATCCAAAAGTAAGAAGAATAAAGAGAAAGTAAAATCAAAAATTATTTCTATTGAACGAAGATTAGAAGCAGTAAACCTCAACAAACTTATTGATGATAATATTTCTCAACTGAAAGAGCTGCAAAACCAATATCAAAATTTATGGTTAAAGTATTATAAAAAAGATAACCTTAATATGATTATGGATAAATTCGACAGACTAATTGCATACTTTGAGGAGGCTAAAGAGGCTGTTGATAATGGGGAGCTAAGCAGACCAACTATAAAGAGCGAATGGATTTATGCCTCTAAGAGAAAACAAACTGCATATAAAAAAGCAGAATTTAAAAGAGAGTTTACAGTAAAAAACAATGTTACGAGTGCAAAACTGCAACTCCTTGCCGATACACACGCAAAACTTTATATCAACAATAAATTTATTGGTGAAATCTATTCAAAACGCTCACTCTCTTTATTGACTGAATACGATAGGATTTTATATCTCGATGTTACAAAACATATTAAGAAAGGGAAGAATAAAATAGTCATCAAAGTTGAAAACTATAAAAGCAACAAAGGTGCTGGTCTTAATTTTATTTCTGAAATAAGAACTACAAATGGAATGTTTGAAGTTATATCTGATAAAAAATGGCAAAGCCGATTATTAGATTCAAAAAACAAATGGAAAAAATCGATTACAAAAAATTATAAATATACTGTTATTGCCCCTAACTTTAGCACCAATAGAACAAGTTGGATAGAGCGGTAGAGTGATGAAAAACAAAAAACCATTATTAATAGGAATTTTAATTACTTTAATATTAATCTTTTTTGTAAGTGGAATTATACAATATCTAATTATTAACTTGTTGGGGGTAACAGTTAAAGACGTGGTTTTTTCCAGTTCAGGTATAACTCCAATTTTTGAGATTAACATTAAAAGCAACCCTTACTTCAATTCGGTTTTAATATTTTCAAGGTTGCTTATTTCAATCTTATTCTTAGAGTTAGGGCTTCTTTTGCTTTCAAAATTTCCGATGGGGATTTATCGTTTTGCAACCATTACGTCTCTTTTATCTTTGGTGGGGTATTTAATAATAAGTTTTTTTTATGGAATAATAAGTGCGTTGGTTTCATCAAACTATAATTCTAACTTTGCAAAACTCATTAAACTTTTGGAGTTAGAGGGAAATCAAAATTTTGTTTTAATGCTTTTTCTTCTAATTCTTTTTGTTGCCTATTTACATTTAGTTCAAAAGAGAGTGATACAGTACATCAGTATTAGTGAATAAATTAGCTAAGAAACTTAATTGTTATTCTTAAGCAAATAGGCTAAGCCTTGATATGAAACACCAAGGTGCTTTGCAGCCAGAGTTTTGTTCCCGTTAAATTTATTTAATGCTTTTTCAATTAACCATTGCTTTGCAATTTCTAACTCATTAAAACTTCCATTTTCAAATTCAAAAGAGTTTCCTTCTATCTTTGTATCAACTTTCGGAGCTTCCGCTACTCTATTTGTTGGTTTAGTCTGCGGCACATTATATCGCGTAATGGTGCCGAAGATAGAGTAGTTTTTCATAAAGTTTGAAAACTGTCTGATGTTCCCCTCCCAACTCTGGTTTTTTATATATTCAGTAATTTCTTCAGGAATTCCTTTGTTCTCTTTGTCGAACATTCTGCAATATAAGCTATAGAAATGAGTACTTAATAGATCTAAGTCGTCCATTCTTTCACGAAGTGGGGGAAGAACAATTTCTGTTTGTGCAATTCTATGATAAAGGTCTTCACGCAAAAATCCTTCACTAATAGCCTCGGAAGTATCTCTGTTGGACGAGCATAAAATTTGAACATCAATTTCAATTTCTTTTGTGCTTCCAACCCGCTTTATTTTTTTATCCTCAAGCACCCTTAACAACTTTGCCTGAAGAGATATTGGGATTTCAGTAATCTCATCAAGAAATATGATGCCACCATTTGCTACTTCAAAGAGACCTGCGTGTGATTGAAGTGCATTTGTAAATGCTCCTTTTTCATATCCAAATAATTCCGATTCAAAGAGGGGTTCAGATAGAGCTGCACAATTAACGGGAACAAAAGCTTCATTTTTGCGAGTCCCTTTTCTCTGTATAAAGCGAGCTAAAAGTTCTTTTCCAGTTCCGGTTTCACCACAAATAAGAGTGTTAAGCGAGTACTTTGCTACAGACTCAGCCTTATCTAATGCAGACTTAAACAATGGAGAATTTCCAATCATACTATTCTGACCATCTTCAAAACTCTTATCTAATTGGTCTTTTAGAATCTCATTCTCTTTCTGCAACTTCTCTTTATATGCAAGATTTTCTTCTTCAAGTTTTTTAAGATGGAGCAACTTTTCTAATGTTGAATGGAGTTTAAATTCTTCATACGGTTTTTTTAGAATATCATTAACCCCTATTCTGGTTGCCTTTATAAATGCTTCCTCTTCAGAGTATCCTGTAATTAAAAGATATTTTGTTAGCTTGTTGTTTCCCTTAACTTTTTCAATTATATCTAAACCACTCATTCCCTGCAGCTTCAAATCGAGGATGGCAATATCATAATCATTTTTCTGTAATAAACTTAATGCTTCCTCTGAACTACCAGTTTGAGTAATTTCATATTTATCACTTGAAAGAGAGAGGGATATATTTTCTAAAGAGAATTCGTCATCATCAACAATAAAAACAGTAATCTTTTTTTCCATATTAGTCATTTTTTATACTTTGTTTTTTTTCGAAAAGTGGAATAGCTATCACTATTTCTGCACCAGTTTCATAATTCTTTATTTGGATACTTCCATTAATATTATCTAAAATACTTTTTACAACCCACAAACCAAGCCCCGTTCCTTTTCCTTTTTCTTTTGAAGTTTCAAAGGCTTCAAATGGATTTTTTAATTTTTCTTCGCTAAACCCACCCCCTGTATCTTTAATTAAAAGAATGCAATAATTATCTTTTTCCTTTGCTGAAATATAAATTTCTTTTACACTACTGTTGTTTTCTGTGATAGCATCACGTGCATTAAAAAGCAGATTTGTGAATATCTGATTTAATTCTGTAGAACTTATGGCTAACATATTGCTGCAATTAATATCAGAAATAAATTTAATTCCTAAATTATCAAACTGTCTTTTAGATAGCTCCATCCAGTCATTTAAAACTTCAAGCAAAATTGTGTTGTCGTCAATATTTTTTCTGGTACTTACAAGTAGTGTCTCAATAATAGCCTTCGACCTTTTACCAGCTTTTTCAATTAGAGCGATGTTCTTTTCAAAGTTAGTATCCGGATTGTTTTTTATCCTTTGAGCACTATTAATTATTGCACCTAATGGGCTATTTATCTCGTGAGCAATTCCACTGGCAATTGTTCCATACACAGCTAATTTTTCTGCTCTAATTAATTTGGATGTTGTTTTCTTCAGTTCTCTGTGAGTATCTTCAATCTCCTTTTTCTGTCGGTTAATTTTTTTTGATGAAACCCTCAGAGTAACTATCCACAACAGCATTGTAACAATTATAATTGATAAAAAAGAGATTGTGATATTCCTTAGAAGTGTTGGCGAAATTCTATCGTACCAGGGTATTAGTTTAATTGAAAAAAGTTTTGACTTTCTATCACTAGTATTATAAATGGAAATTAATTTTGATTTGGGAAGGTAGAAAAAAGAACCCCTTACACTTATTTTGGATACTATGTTTAACTCATCATTTAGAGCAACTAAGTTTTGAAGTAAACCTGAACCTTCCCTCGCTAAAAGCAAGTAAGTCTCTTTAGCCTCTATTCTACCAATAGGATGATATCTAAAATTAGTATAGGATGAATAAGAGGAATCTATTATACTTAATTCAAAGTTGAGTTTAATAATTTTACCTTCAGAAAACGAAACAAAAACTCTATCCTTATCTATAAATAAGGATCTCAATCTATTGTTAAATACTATACTATTTTCAACAGCCCCTGTTTGCAGATTAAGAATTTCCATAAAATTTTTATTTTTATATTTTATTGATTCACCATAAACAGCAAGTAGAATTTTCTTTTCGTTATTTATACTAACCGTATCTATCTGAGTAGAAATCTCCCTTCCACCAACAATTCTTTCCCAAAGTTGATTGTTCTTAGAATCAACTGCTCTAACAAAGGCGATTGAATCGACCGAATAATCTGCTGCATTAGTATCTATAATTACACTATCACTAATCTTCAAATATTTATTATAGGAGGTAGTATTTCCACTTCTATCAGAAAAAAAATAATACTCATTGGAGAAAGAAAGGTGTTCTGCGGTAGTTCTACCAGACCCTGAATAAATTAAAAATGAAAGGCTATCGTTAACAATATTTATGGGATTACTTTTAATTAAATTTTCAGATGTTAAGTTTTCCCAAAGCACTTTTTTTTTCTCAACATCTACAGCCCACATTCCACGAATAGTAAGTTTTCGCATGCTTTGCTCACTTACTGTTAAAATTAATTCGTAAAAACTATCTTCATCCAATTGTGCTGGAGTTATATTGGTGACTATAGATTTGCCTTTGTTTACATGAAGCTCAAATATTTCTGTGTTTATTATGGGAGTGTTTGAGGGGTCAAAATATAAATACTTCAGTTTGTTTTCTTCAGTAATTGCAAAAACTACTTCATCAAAAGAATCACCATCAAAATCAAATATTAAAGGTTTGTTTTTTATCCGTTGGTTTAATTTGAAGGATATTTTTTTTATGGTTGTAAACTTCTCATCAAAAAACTCGATATAGGGTTTGATTGTTTCATCCTTATAAGTATTAAAAATAGAGATATAAGCTATTTCAGAATTAGGAAATATTTGCCCCTCCCCTACAATTTGTCCTACAATTATTGTATCAAGATTAAATTTATATGCATAAAGATCTTCTTCAGCAAAAAGATTGGACATGAACAATAAAGAGAAAAGAAATGTTAGTAATATTTTATACATCGGATAATACTTTAGTTATTTCGTTTCATAGTTTAAAACAACACATTAAAATAAAAAAAAAGAAATTAAAAAACGTTTTAAAGTGATTTTTAATTTTAGAGCATCCTTTAATGAAATTTTAAAGGGTTCTTTAATTATGGATGTTATACAATAAGCAAAAGGTCATTTTAACTTCAAAAAAGAGGTTGTTCTATTTGGCACAATCATTGTGTAATATAGTGCAGTAGAACAAAATGTTATACTTACTAATTGCACCGTCCTGAAAAAGGTTGGCTTGAAAAAGAATTTATGTAAATACCAATAAAAAGGTTAAAAATATTAGGAAACAATTAAAAATAGAAACGATAATACTATCCATGATTATCTCATTGTGTACAATCGTTACTATTTGTTTTATTCTACCTATTGAGAGACTTGGTACTGAGGTCTTTTGGAATATTCGAAGTCCTTGATAAATTGGATAAAATCACTATCTTATAAAAGACATCTGTAAACTGTTGAAGAAAAAAAATAATTTTATATACTTTAAACGAGGAAAATAATGAAATACAAACAATTTAATTCAATTAAAACAACTTTGACCTTTTTGGTTGCAATTATTCTTTTTTCACTTAATAATTTATTTTCTCAGGTTCATTACCATTTTGATTTTGCAAAATCAATTATCTCTGCTGAAGCAGATAACTATTTCCCCAAAATAAATGAGAATGTGAAAATAAGTTTAGAGATTAAAGCTCCATTCGAAATATTAAATAGTGAAAATTTAGTTGGATTTGTTTTTAACGCCGAGGATGAAGTTCAAATTGTAAAAGGTGAGCAATGGGTAAAAAAAAGCTTTGAGAAAGATGAATTATTTCAGATGGAAATTACTGTAAAATTTACCAAGAAGAAAGTTTGCAATATAAATGCTTATTTTAATAAAAACACTTATGTAATGCTATCATTTTATGTTGATGGTGTTTATAGAGAAAGCAAAGAAGTTAAACATATTAGAAAAAACATTGAAGCATTAAAAAAGTTTATCGATAATTCCAAACAGGAATTAGATGTCTTTTTTCCAACCACAATTGGTAAATATCCTGATAAAGTGAAAGACCATTTTGTTTTTACAATAAATGATTATGATAAATCAGTTTTGGAAAAATCTAAAAAATGGAATGCTACAATATTTAAAGACCTCAAAAATGAGTACGATTCTCTATATAAGTCAGCTCGAAAAATTGAAAAAGGAAAGTACAAAAAGAGTAACGGCACCAGTAATTCACAAAAAAAAAGTTCCTCTAGAAGTAAAAATGAAATAATAGAACGATCTCCAAGAACAAGTTCTATAGCAAACACTGAAAATACTGATTTTTAAACTGAAACAATCGCTTTAGAAATTGTTGATGAGAATTATAAGATAGTTTGTATGAAAAATCATAAATCTGCATTTGTAGGACGGGTTCGAGATGAAATTACTGGCGAAGTACTTAATGTCTCAAATTTAGTACTAACCCCATCTTCCCTAGGAGAAATTGCTGAAACCCCTGAACATTATATTGAATTTACAGCAAACAATTCTACAGGTACAGGAACAATCACAGGCATTAGTGAATATGGACACCCTTTTTCATTTCCTGTAGAAGTATTTGGTGAGTTTGATTTAATCATTACGTTGGAAGGTGCAGGTAATTTCTATGGTAAATTGTATGATATTGATTTAGAAACTGGAAATAGAACACCAGTTGGAACAGCATTTTTTATTAATAATAAAATTACATTTTCAGATGTCGTTGTTGATATTTTTGATTTAGTAATCGAATCATGGACAATAAATTCTCGTATTTATGAAACATATGTAAACACATCTATTAATTCTTATTTTTCAGAGACTCATTATGGTTATTATATGAGCGATAAATTAGATTTATCAGGTAATTCAGAAATGCTTGAAATATTTAATTTTGCACATGATATAAGTGATTATCAAACAGTATCTTCAGCTATGGACGAAGCATTTACATTTGAATCTTATATAGGTAGACCAGCTAGAATTCATTGTGCTGACGGAAATCCAACTGCATACACAAATGTTGGATTAATCTTGATAAACACTGCTTCTAGTGCACAGGATCATTTAGACAAAGATGTTCTTCTTCATGAATTTGGTCACTATGCAATGGATTATTTTACGGGAAACATGTTGCCATATTCATCAGCTCATTCATGGTCTGCTTCTAGTAATATTCCCACAGCATACAAAGAAGGTTGGGCAACATTCTTCGTGTGTTATGTTAAAAATAATCCTACTTATCAGGATATAAATCCTGGCTCGCCGACTATTTATGCAAATGTTGAAAATCTCGGGTTTTCTTTGCCTAGTGCTCCCAATGGTAATATATAGGAAGCGGCAGTTGCGGCATCACTTTGGGATATAACCGATACTGACATTGAGTCTCACGATTATACAAGTCTTCCTGTCCAAAATATATTAAATGTTATGACAGCTATTCCAAGTAATTCAATTGATGAATTTGTAACAAGATGGATTTCAAATAATTACCAGAACGCATTCACTATTTTTAACAATCATGGAATTAATTATCCTAATATTCCTACGCCCCCCACAATACCATCTGGTTTTAGTATATCAGGTATAGTTGGTCAACATCCTACACTAAGCTGGAATTTGAATAGTGAGTCTGACATTTACAAGTACAATATTTATGAGAATACTGGCAATGGAATGCATTTATTAACTTCCCGAAATCATCCAACAAATCATTATATATATAATGGAATTACTATAGGTGGTGATAGGTTTGACCCACAATATTGTTTTACAGTTACAGCTGTAAACACAAGTGGTCTTGAATCAGGACAATCTTTTCCTAGATGTGTCAATGTAGATGCAGTTGAAAAAAGAATCGTAGCAAACGAAAAAGCAGATAGTTTGCCAATAGAGTACAAATTGGTTGATTCATATCCAAATCCTTTTAATCCAACAACACAAATTAGTTATCAAATTCCGAAAAATAGTTTCGTGAATTTAGTGGTTTACAATGCCCTTGGGCAAGAGGTTACTAAGTTGGTTTCTCAACATCAATCAAGTGGGAAATATACAGTAGAATTCAATGCATCAAATCTACCAAGTGGTTTATATGTTTATCAACTACAAGCCGGCGAGTTTAGTTCAACAAAGAAAATGTTGCTAACAAAATAAGGAAATAGAATTATGGGGTAAGTAAATAACTTGCCCCAATTAAAACGTAAGTATATCAAACAACTCAAGCAGAATGGTTACACACTTTCCTTTTCAAGGTTTTCTGCAATGTTGGGTCTATTAGTCATTTTATGATTAACAAAACAATAGTTTACTAAGAATAGAGAAAATAAAAGAGAAAAACACTTTAAAGTAACCTTTAATTTTTAAAGTATCCTTTAATGAAACTTTAAAGTGTTCTTTAATTATGGATGTTATACAATAAGCAAAAGGTCTTTTGGGCTTCAAAAAAGAGATTATTTTAATTGGCACTATCATTGTATTGTATAGTGCTGTAGAACAAAGCGTTCTTCATAAAAGCTGGGGAGGAAAGAATGAATATTATTTTAGTAACATCAGTAGTGTTATTGCTAAGTGTATCGCTTTACACCTATTGGTATATAAAAGTTATAAAAAATTAGGTTGGGGCACAATTTAAGGGAGAGGAACGTCACAGGACCTCATCCTCTCCCGAAATTAAAGGAGATACAGTGGAAAGAGATAACGTAGTTGAAGAAAGAGTAAAGGTATCAGTAATGTTAAACATTAAAAAATCACTGCTTGCAGGTATTGGTGGGTATTTCCTTTTTCTTTTCATATTATTAGCAACCAAAAGCATTTCTGTTTTTATTCAGGCAAGTGAAGAACTGCAACTTGAACCAACCGATTTTATACTTCCATTTATAGGTTTTATTTTATTATCCCTTATTAAATTTTTAGAGAATTTTAAGGATTCTGAAATAATGTAATCTTAATTTCTGGGCTGGGGGGAAGAATGAGGGCATCTTCCCCTTGAAAAACAAATTAAGATAACAGAGATTAAAGATTAATCAAGATTTTTTATTCTATTTATTTTTTTTATTTCACCAGCAATCACAATCGAATCAATACTCTTAAAAACATAATCCGGATTTGGAATTGCATTAATATTTGTTCCACTTTTTTTATCACTTTTAATTGAAAGCACATCAACTCCATATTTTGCCCTAATATTAAGCTCTTTTATCGATTTACCAACAAACGACTCTGGTACTTTTACCTCAGCAAGCGAGTACCCTTCCATAAAATGGATATTTGTTACTTCCTCTTTCATAGAGATGCTGCTTGCAAGATTATTTGTTAACTCTATTCTGTTAATCTCTTTTTGATATGCATCTTGGATATCCTTTCTCCAAAGCATTCCTATAATTATTTTGGAGTTAAATGCTTCAACAATTGGAATGGCTTCAAAATCGTAAAGTTTCATTATTTCCAGTGCCTGCTTACAATTATCTTCAATAGTTAAAACTTGGAAATCTGTGTTTGCTAAATCACCAGCAATTAAGAGGGAGTTCAAAGAGTCTTTTTCAAAGAATAATTCTTTTAAATCATTCATTGAAATAATACCTACAATATTGTTGTTTTTATCAATAACAGGGAACTCAACACCCTTTCCGCTTAGTACCGTATTAACCACTTTATTAAAATTATCAGTTGCTTCAATTGAAGTAAATTCCTTATTGTAAATATCCTTAACATATATCGATTCCATTACATTGGTCTCTGTTCCCTCTTTTATGTTAATTCCTCTAAGTAATAATTTTAAAGTATAAATAGATTCTTGTGATAAATACGAGGAGACTATTAGGCTTACAATTGAAGTAATCATTAATGGAAGTATAATCTCGTAATCGTAAGTTAGCTCGAAGACAATTATTATTGCTGTAATTGGAGCACGTGTTGTGCCTGCAACTAATCCGCCCATTGCAACTAAAGCATAAGCCCCAGCCCCAGCGGTTATATCAGGAAAGTATTGGTTAACAAGTGCCCCAAAAAAATATCCAAGCATGGCTCCCATAAAAAGAGCTGGGGCAAAGATACCGCCAGAACCACCTGACCCTAAAGTTAATGAGGTAGAAATAATCTTTAAGAAAACCAACCCAAGAGCAACATACCAAATCATGTTTCCTAGAAGAGCGTTATTTATTGAATCGTACCCAACACCCATTACTTGCGGAAAGAGAAGTGCCATAACACCAATACCAGCACCACCAACAACAGGTTTTAGATATTCTGGAATCTTCACTTTTTCATCAAAAAAATCTTCCGAAAAATAGAGTGTCTTAATAAAGAGATAAGAAACCAAACCACAAGCAGCACCAAGAATAAAATAGAACCCTAATTCATACGGAGAAGCGTACTCGTAGGCTGGAACTGAAAATGCCGCAAGGTTACCTTCGTAGCTATGTGAAATTACAGTTGCCATAACAGCAGAAATAACAATAGGAGAAAATTGTGCTACAGCAAAATCCATTAAAATTATTTCAACTGCAAAAAGGGCACCGGCAATTGGTGCATTAAAAGCTGCTGCAATGCCCGCAGCAGCACCGCAGGCAACTAAGGTTTTTAATTTTTTGTGAGGCACTTTAAATATTTGCCCAACAGTAGAACCAATGCTTGAGCCAATTTGGATTATAGGTCCTTCACGCCCAACAGAGCCTCCAGTTCCTATTGTGATTGCTGATGCAAGTGCTTTTACTAATGCGACGCGGGGACGAATTCTCCCTCCCTTTAACAGTATTGCCTGCATCACTTCCGGAACTCCGTGCCCCTTTGCTTCAGGAGCAAAGAAGTAGATTAATGGTCCAACAATAAAACCGCCAATAGTTGGTACAAGAATTATTAGATACCAAGGGGTGTTCATAATGTTTTCTAAAACAGTACCACCACCAGGATAGGAGAGTTGTGAAAACTCTTCAATTAAAAATCTTATTCCAACAGCAGCGTAACCACCAATAACACCAATAATAATTGCAATTATTATCATTGAAGTATGTTCGGTTAAATGTGCCCTCTCCAATAGGCTGTCGGTTTTTCGTGAAAACGAGTTGTATTTGTTTTTGAATGATATAATCAAAGTTGTTTTTATTTATTGTTTAATTTTATAACAGGTAATTAAAAACTTTGCAACTCTAAAATAGAATTAAATAAAGAGTCAAACAAATATGAATTGAAATTTTGTAATGGTTAGAGTAACTTTTTAAATCACTTTAATAGTTATAGAGTATTATGCTAAAAAGACTTTTGTTAATTTTAATGTTATTTGTTTCATCACTCTCTGCACAACAGGAGAAACTGGACTCACTTATAACAAGTGGAATTCATCAAATTTATTCTATTAAATTTGATGATGCAGAAAAGACTTTTGTAATTGTTAAAAAAGATTTTCCCGAGCATCCGGCTGGCAACTTTTTTAGTGCAATGATTGTATGGTGGCGAATTTTACTTGACTTGCAAAGCAAAATATATGACGACATTCTTGTTGATAAATTAGAGGTTGTTATAGAACAGTGTGATGAAATCCTCGACAACGAACCAACAAATGTGGATGCAATCTTTTTTAAAGGGGGAGCGTTGGGGTATAGGGGAAGACTCTCTGCATTGCGTGGAGACTGGCTTGATGCTGCCGCTGATAGCAAAGACGCTCTACCACTTGTCTTTTTAGCATACGAACTCGATTCAACAAACACTGATGTAATTCTTGGGTTTGGAATTTATAATTATTTTGCTGAAGTAATTCCTGAAGTGTTTCCTATGGTTGAACCTCTGATGATATTTTTCCCTGAAGGAGATAAAAAGAAAGGGATTGAACAGCTTATGTTTGTTGGGGATTACGGGAAATACGCAAAATACGAAGCACTCTATTTTTTAATGACATCCTACTACTCCTTCGAGAAAAACAACAATAGGGCTTTAGAATATGCTACGAAGTTAAATGTTGAGTTTCCAAATAATCCAAGATTTGAAAGTTATAGAGGGAGAATAAATGTAAGAATGAATAATTATAAAGAAGCATTTAAAATGTTTTCAAGCATAATAAATAAATATAATTTGGGCTACACTGGTTATACAGAAATGATTAAAAGAGAAGCAGAATATTATGCTGGCGTTTATTACAAACGAAATGATAGTCTCACACTTGCCGAAACACACTTCGCAAATTGTGATTCACTTTCACGAGTAGTTGATAAAGGTTTGGAATCTGGGTTTCTTGTAAACTCACTTTTGTACCTTGGAGAACTTAATGATATAAAAGGTGAGAGAGCAAAAGCTATTAAATATTACGAGGAGGTTCTGGACTTAAAAGAATTTCAGCAATCACATGAGAAAGCAGAAAAACATATTGAAGAGCCATATAGTAAAAAATAATTGCTATCTAATTACTGCTGTAACTCCGATACGATGTACTGTTCCAATATCACCCATTGAATTGAAAGCATAATCCACATCATAGCCTTTAACATCAATGCCAATACCAAAACTAAAACCACCAAGCCCTGCTGAAGATGCAACTTTATATTCTTCTCTCTTAATATTATTATAACCAAAACGAAGTTGAATAATTTTACTTAAAGTAAACTCGGCACCTATATTAAAAAACTTTAAACGGTCTTCATCGTTTAGCCGTGTAAAAGCAAAAAACAATTGAAGCGGCATATGCTCAAGTTTTTTTGAACCACCAAGTTGAATTGAGGTTGGAAGGTCTTCTCTTGCCTCATTATAATATGTTAATTGATTTCCAATGTTTAAAATTGACAACCCAAAATTCCAGCCATTTTGTGGGAGTGAGTATTGTATTCCAAAATCTCCTGCAACTCCAAGCGAAGTATAATCAGCAATATTCGAATATATTAATTTTAATCCAATTCCATATGTGAGGTTTTCATCAAAGCTATTTCCATAAGCAAGAGTAAGTGCTAAATCGCTAGGTTTAAAGTTGCCAAGTTTATTTCCAGATTCATCACGTTCTTCAAAATCACCATAATTGATATATTGCAGTGATGATGCAAATTTTCCAATTCCATCAATGTTAAACGTTGATGCCAATGATACAGAATTAATATCAACTATATATTTCATGAATGAAAATGAGATGGGAACATTTTCAACATTTGTAATGCCTGCAGGGTTGTAAAATATTATATTTGGGTCGTCGTTAATAGCAACGTAAGCACCAGCAAGGGCAGCAGCACGCGGACTTGAATCAACCCTTAAAAAATCATAAGTGTTTTGTCCTAAACTTTGAGTAACAATTCCAAAAAGTAGTACAATAATTATTTTAATGTTTTTCATAAATAACCTAAATGTGAACCTACAAACTTAATTATAAGAGAAAGAAATTGCATCCCATTTTTAAGTACACAAATTAGTTAAAGTTAACCAATATCAACAAGGGAAAAATTTGGAATATTTTTAAAACTAAAACCAAAGTTTGGCTTTTAGAGAGTTTTTGTTTTACTGTAATAGTTGCGACTAACCGATATCTTTTTTGAGAAAAGATAATTATTAGTTAAATTCGTAGTAGAATTTGGATAACCCGTGAGAAGAAGTAAGACAAGGAAAAGAGATGATAACTTTGAAAACAAAAATAATTTTTTTCTTTTTAATTTTAACTACTTCAGTTTTTACCCAAGGTAGAACTAATCTTGAATTGCTAAACTCCCTCGTGGATAGCTCAGCACTCTCAATTAGTTCTAAGTTATCTGATTCAACCTTTGAGTACAATGTTGAATATCAAACGGTTGCAGAATATTCAGCTTTAAATAAGAGATTTGAGAATTCATTAGTTAGAAGTGGAATAACAGTGAGTTTTGATAAAGGAAATAATAAAATATCGTACTCAATTCTTCGGGCAAGCGTTAACTATTCTGATTTATTTAAAGATGGACTTTTGGGAGGGTATCTTTTAGAACGAAAATTTATTTTAAGTGGTGAGTATGCAATAAAAAATTCATCCACTGTTTTAAGTGCGGATACTTTTTACTATACCATTACAGACACCATTCCATATAATAGTTTAAACTTTGTAGAAAACAACTCGCTTCCATTTACAAAAAGTAGTGTACCGTCAGAGCCGTTTTTTCCAAGTATGCTGGAACCAATTGTAGCTATTACTGCTGTTGTTGTAACGGTTGTGCTTTTCTTTACAGTAAGAAGCAATTAGTCTAAAACGCTATTTTAGGAACAGGTTTTAGTATTATGTTTGTAGTATAACCAATATTTATTTTTATGTGCTTCACATCTTCCGCATTAATAACTAATGTGTTTTGTCCTTTCCAAACATCGAATGTATAGTCTTGGTTTGATGATTGTGTGTTCTTCATTCCAACAGTTTCCCAATAATTTTGTGGCATCTCCAATAGTAGCTCAATAGAGTTTTGCTCATTTATTGGTGATAAATTGCTATACTTAATAATATCACCTTTTATACAAATATATTCCTCGTTCTCCTTAGTTACAATTATGTACTGGTCGCTATCGTAACTAAGCTCAATAGGGGCATCCGAGTTGTTTACCAATTTAACTCTTAAAATATCTCCCTCAAAGCCAGCCCAAGCAAATATATTTGGATCCATATTTGGTGAACTCTGATATGAAATTCCAGAGGATTCAGTGTAAGCCACAATTTTAAAATAATCCGATTCATTTGGTGGCATCTTTATTCCAAAAAAATCATTGATTGCTGTGGAGGAAGAACATCCAGCAACATAAAAAAGAAGGGCTAATAATAGCATTGATTTAAGTACACTTTTCATAAAAACCTCTTTTGTAATGAAGAAAAAGATATTAAGTAAGTTAGAAAAATAAATATTTTAGCAACTCTAAAACAATAATGTAAATTACATAATTTTTTCAATTTATAAATACTCAATAATTTTTAATATCTCTCCTTTTGGGTTAATATAAATTTGCTGAATTATTTAGAATTAGTCCGATATAAAAAAAGTAGCTGATAGTTCTAAAACACCAATTTTAAAATTGGTTTTAATTCGATAATCTCTCCACTATTGCGTTTAAGGTACTGGATAACTACCTTAAAATCTGATTAAATTACTATTATTATTTATTAATTAAATGCGTGGGTTTTTATGAAAAATCTATTATTATTATTTTTATTAACTGCATTCTCTTTTACAGTAGCTCAGCAAGATTCTACAAGAGCAGCAACTCAAAAACAAACCCCCAAAACCCCTTTGTCTGAAAAAATTTACTATGGTGGTGCTGTTGGTTTTAACTTTTTTGGTGACTACTTCAGAATTAGTCTTGAACCAATGGTGGGCTATAAAGTTACTCCTAAGCTCTCTGCTGGAGTTAAGTTGATGTACGAATATGTTAAAGACTCAAGATATACTACTGATGTTACCTCTAATAACTATGGTGGTTCTGTTTTTACTCGATTTAGAGTAATTCCAGCACTTTATCTTCATGCAGAATTTGCATATTATAGTTACAAATATAGAACAGCATTGATAGAAGGTGATAGAAGTTGGGTGCCATTCCTTTTGCTCGGGGCTGGATATTCACAACAAATTACAAGGAACACTTGGGCATATGCACAAGCATTGTGGGATGTAATTCAAGACGATAAATCACCTTATTCAAATAGTGAACCATGGATTAGTGTTGGCGTAGGTGTTGGGTTTTAATATAAAAATTAATAACGAATAATGAACATCGAACTCTGAATAACGAATCTCAAAGGAAACAACTTCACCATTTTTCTGTCATTATTCATCATTCTTTATTCGGTGTTCGAAATTCAAAAGCTATAACAGATGAAGCAACTTAAACTATTAATACTCACTTCCATTCTCTTTTTTGGAACTGTTCACACCGTTGCACAGGATACCCAATACTGGGCAAAGCAATATGGAACATATGGTGAACTGCTCGGCGGTCTTGTTGTTGGTGGTGTTTCCGATTTAAGCTCTACATACTACAATCCTGGCTCAATGGCGTTTACAAAAGATTCTGCTTTAATTCTTACTACACATTCTATACAGGCATATTTAATATCTATTGATAATGCTTTTGGAACTGAAAGTAATTTAACTTCTTCTTCCGTTAAGGCATCGCCAGGTATTTTTGCAATTCGTTTACCATTTAAATGGCTTGGTGATAATCAAATTGTAATTTCATATATAACTCGCTATGATTTTAATTTTGGTTCTCAAGAACTTAATTTTACTCCATATTCAAGTTCCAAAAATTCCTTCATTGCAAACGAGGCATCTGTTTACGAAAATTTATCAGAATTTTGGCCCGGAATTTCTTGGTCAAAAATACTTTCTGAAAATATTGGAATTGGTGCAACCCTTTATTTGCCTTACAGAAGCCAGAGCGCAAGAAATCAAGTCTTGCTACAAGCAATGGATTCTACAGGAACAAATAGTGTTGTAACACTTTTTGAAGATTACACTTATTTTAATTTAAGAACACTAATTAAATTTGGGGTTAGTATAAATTTGGAACCACTAATGCTTGGGGTTACTGTTACAACACCAAGTTTGAATATATTTGGTACAGGCTCAATGGCTATGAATCTATCGGCGACCAATACTGACATATCTCTTTTGGGAGAATTGCCAACATTTGCTAGTGATTTTCAAGAGAATTTGTCATCACAATTTCGTTCATCATTAGCAATTGCGGTGGGTGCGGCATACTACTTGGAGAATACATCATTTTATTTTACAGCAGAGTGGTTTAATAATGTTAGTGAATTTAATATAATGAGTCCAAATTCATTTAAGGCTCAATCATCAGGAGAGGTGGTAAATTATAATTCAGCTTATAGTTTAAAATCCGTAATCAATTTTGGGGTTGGAATTAAACATATAGTTACTCCTAATTTTACATATTATGGCAGTATCACTTCTGATCAAACAGCTTTTGTTCCAAACACAACTAATAAGTTTGCTCTTTCAAATTGGGATATTATTCACATTCGTTCTGGTGGAATGTTTAATATTGACAAGCTAAGCATTACGCTTGGTTTAGGTTATGGATTTGCAGGCAATATATATAACGGATTAAGAATTTTTGGACAAAAAAGCCCTAGCAGAAAAGATATAAAATATCACCAATTAGATTTGGTCTTTGGATTTACATATAAACTATAACTCAATTAAAATAAACAGATTCAAATATTGCTAATAATTCCTCTTCAAAGTACAGATACAAGTATTCACCGTAAATCTCATACCTATTTGTTTTTTCGAGGGCTTTAAAATATTCTGTTTCAAGTTCTATGTTTTTGCACATCATTCGTGTCGATCCAATTTGGCTAAACCGTAGTGAGTCGTTGCTTATAGAGGAATTACCGAAGAAGTTGTTGCATCCGGAAAAGCCCTTAATGCTGCTATCGTTTTTTATTAAAAGGTGCATTTCTCTATCAACCTTATAATCTTTGGTTGATTTTCCATTTAGCTCCCGTAAACTCCAAAAAGTATTTTTCAAATTTGCCGTTCCTAAATTTTGAACACAATCGATATGTGGAAAAATTTTATTAAACTTGGCTACTATTAAAAATTCTCTTTCTCCATCTCCTTCCATTTTTGCACGGCTTTCATAATGCCCACTTAAAGTAACAATAATTTTTTCGCCAGGGTCTTTTCGTGCTTTTAGGTAGGCTCTCTCCAATGCAATATTATCAGCTTCAAATGCTACCGGATATTTTTTATTGGTTTCACAATCTGTAAATATTCCAGCATCAGCCATATAGGAATAAAATCCTTTTAATGTTTTCTCCTTCTTCTCGCTCTCGATAGCTGAACAAGAAAAGAAAATAGTAAGTAATAAAAGTGTTATTAATTTTTTCATAATTATTCTCAATTATAGGTTTAATTTTGGATGTGCAAAATAGTTTATTTTAGACTAAACTGAAATATTCCAACTTGCTAAGTTGATTTTCTTATTGTTATTATTAGGGTATGAAAAATAAAAAAATTGCAGTTGTTGCTGTTAGTGGTGGTCTCGATAGTTGTGTAACAGCAGCAATGGCAAGCCAAAAATATGAACTCGCATTTGCTCACATTAATTATGGGCAACGAACAGAAGCAAGAGAGTTGAAAGCATTTAATGATATTGCAGATTTCTATTCTGTAAAACAGAAAATAATAATAGACTTTAATCACTTGGCAAAAATTGGAGGGTCTTCACTTACCGATAAATCAATAGAAGTTGGAGAAGCTAATTTAGAAGCTGATGAAGTACCCAATTCTTATGTACCTTTTAGAAATGCAAACATTTTAACTGCGTGTGTTAGCTGGGCTGAAGTTATTGGTGCTGAAGCAGTTTTTATCGGTGCAGTGTTTGAGGATTCATCAGGTTACCCCGATTGTCGTCCCGAATTTTTTAATTCATTCAATTCAGTAATTGCTCTCGGAACAAAACCAGCGACAAAAATAGAAATAAAAACTCCAATAATTTATATGAATAAAAATGAAATAATTGAAAGGGGAATGGAACTTAATGCACCCTTAAGCCTAACATGGTCATGTTACCAAAACGAGGATGAAGCATGCGGCGTTTGCGATAGTTGTGCGTTGAGGTTAAGAGGATTTCAACAACAAAAAATTGAAGATCCGATTCCGTACAAAATTAGACCCAAATATTAATAAGAGAGAAAATAATGGAAGATAAAACAAAAATTTTAGAAACATTTGAAAACCCAAATCCGGAAAGGGAATACACTATTGAGCATCTTGCTCCTGAGTTTACTTCACTTTGCCCAAAAACAGGACAGCCCGATTTTGCAACAATAGTTATGGAGTACATTCCAAACGAGGTTTGTGTAGAGCTAAAATCTTATAAGCTTTATTTAAACTCATACAGAAATGACGGAATGTTTTTTGAAGCTGTTACTAATAAAATATTGGACGATTTGGTTGAAGTATTAAAACCAAGTTATCTTACTGTTACAGCAAAGTTCAATGTTCGCGGAGGAATAAGCTCTATTGTTGAAGTTGAGTACGATGAATTTGATGAACTCGGGGATTTTGATGATGACGAAGATTTTTCACTAAACTAACATACTCTTAGAAGAATTGAGCCAACTCCAAATATTGCTGGCTTAGGATTGAAATTTTCTTGAGTGTTTTTTTAATTATACAAATAGTAAAAGGAGCACTTATGGCTAAGAAAGTTATTAAAAAAAGCTGGGCTGAACCATTCAAAATTAAAGTGGTTGAGCCTATTAAAATGACAACAAGGGAGCATCGGGAGAGGGCAATTAAAACTGCTGGCTACAACACCTTCCTTTTAGAATCGGAAGATGTTTACATTGATTTACTTACCGATAGCGGTACAAACGCAATGAGCGATAGGCAGTGGGCAGGAATGATGGTGGGAGATGAAGCATACGCAGGCAGTAGAAATTTTTATCACTTGTGGAATAATGTAAAAAAATATTATGGAATGCCCTACTTTGTTCCAACTCATCAGGGTAGAGCTGCAGAGCACATGATTTCTCAAATTCTAATTAAAGAGGGTGATTACATTCCTGGCAACATGTATTTTACAACAACACGTCTTCATCAAGAATTGGCTGGTGCTACATTTGTGGATGTTATTGTTGACGAAGCCCACAACCCAACTAATGAAAAGCCATTTAAAGGAAATATTGATCTCAAAAAATTAAAAGCATTAATCAATAAAGTAGGTGCAAAAAAAATACCGTATGTAAGTATGGCTGGTCCGGTAAACATGGCGGGCGGGCAACCCTTCTCGATGAAGAACCTTAAGGATGTTTATAAGTTATGCCAGTCGCACAAAATAAAATTATGGTTTGATGCTACTCGTGCAGTTGAAAATGCATACTTCATTAAAATGAGAGAACGAGGCTATGCTAAAAAAACTATTGCTGCAATCTTGAAGGAGATGTGTTCCTATTTTGAAGGAATTTGGGTTAGTGCAAAGAAAGATTTAATGGTAAACATAGGCGGCATTCTTGCTACTAAAAACAAAAAGTTTTTTGAAAAAGCACGCAACATGGTTGTGGTTTATGAAGGACTCCATACTTATGGCGGACTTGCAGGACGTGATATGGAGGCTATGGCTATTGGGCTTGATGAGATGGTTGAGTTTGATAATATTAGGGCACGTATTGGACAGGTAGAATATTTTGGTGCAGAGTTAGATAAATATGGAGTTCCATATGTTCGTCCGGTTGGCGGGCATGCCATCTTTCTTGATGCAAAAAAAATATTAAGTCATTTACCACAAGATCAATTTCCGGCACAAACTCTTGCAGCAGAGTTGTATCTTGATTCTGGTGTTCGCGGTATGGAGCGAGGTGTTGTTTCTGCCGGACGGGATCAGAAAACGGGTGAACATCGATTCCCCAAATTAGAGCTTGTGCGGTTAACATTTCCACGTCGTGTTTATACCCAAGCCCACATTGATGTTGCGGTTGAATCGATTGTGGCTGTTTATCAAAACAGAAAAAACATTACTGGTCTTAAAATGATTTATGAACCAGAGTATCTAAGATTTTTTCAAGGAAGATTTGAAAAACTTTAATTAATTCTAAGTATAGAATTAATTATCTATTTTTAAACCTCGAATATTATAATATATTTCGAGGTTTAAATTTATAACGAGTAGATTTATTTTATGCAAAAGACTTTAGAAATAAAAAAACAATTTGAAGCTGAGAAAGCGAAACTCTTCAATAACAAAGAGATGTTAGAAGATGCATTTAAATTATGTATTAACTATAGTCTTTTGGTTGAAGAATATATTTTTAAAACTTTGGCAAAACAAAAAATTGAATTTGTTTTAGTTGCTGCAGGAAGTTTTAGCCGGCGTGAACTTTCGCCTTATTCAGATATTGATTTAATGTTTATACTCGATAAGATTGAAGGGTACGAAAAGAGCATAGAGGAGAGTGTAACTCTGCTTTGGGATATTGGAATAGAGATATCACACACGGTTAGAGAATTTTCAGATATAGATAATTTTTTAGAGGATGATTTAACTTCGTTTACTCAATTCTTTGAAACTCGCTTTCTCATTGGTAATAAAGAGCTTTATAAAACATGGAATGAGAAAATCCTTTCGGTGCTTGATGAAACACACAAAACAAGATTGCTGAATCAGTACTTTGCAGATATTAAACAGCGGCATAAAAAATATGGGGAGTCTCCTAAAGTATTAGAGCCTAATGTAAAATCAACAGCAGGCGGGCTGCGTGACTTCCACACAATAGAGTGGATATACTCAATTAAGAACAATACTATTATTTCCAACCAAGAAGAGATCACTCAAACAGAACTTTTTTTATTGAAAATGAAAAAAGAAAAGTTCATTGATAGCAGAGGGGTTAGGAGATTATTAAATAGTTATAAAACTTTGCTCCGTGTTAGAAACCTACTTCACCTCTTATCAAATAGAAGAGAGGATAGATTAGAATTTACTTTGCAGGAAAAAATTGCCCACTCACTTGGTTATACAGAGAATAATTGGAAAGAGTTTATGTTGGAGTATTTTACTGCCACAAATGTTGTCTTTCGTTTTTCTCGCACTTTAGTTAAAAGATATGAGGAAGAACTATCTACTCCTGTTTCCGAGTTTCTATCAATTGAACTTGATGATGATTTTTCAATCAAAGATAATTTAATTTATCTCAACAACGAGAGGAGAGAGTTATCTATTGCAGAAGCAATGCGAGGGTTTTATTATAGAGGGCTGCATCATGCACGTTTCAGTCAAAACTTACGTTCGATAATAATCAATAGTGCAATTGATGTAGAAGATAGTGAGCAATATTCGTTATCCTCCTCTGTTTTTTTTAGAGAGATTTTAAAGCTTCCGCATAAAGTTGGAGAGACACTTAGTGTTATGAATAGTTTAGGAATACTTGGGGCGTTCCTTCCAGAATTTAGAGATTTGATTGGATTTTTTCAGCCAGGCGTTTACCATTGTTATACTGCGGATGAACATACATTAATTGCAATCAAAAATCTTGAGTATCTTAATGAAAGCGATTCACTATTGTGGAATATTTTTGATAGTATCAAGGTCAAGGATACCCTTTATCTATCAGTACTTTTACATGATATTGCTAAGCCAATGAGTATTTCTGGGCATGAAATTATTGGTGCAGAAATTGCCGAAACAATAATGATGCAGTTAGGGTATGGTCAGGAAGAGACCGAGTTGGTACAGTTTTTAGTTAAACATCATTTAGCAATGGAGCAAGTTGCTTTTAGAAGAAATCTAAATGACCCTGAAACTTTGGATAATTTTGTCTCGCTTTTTTCGAGCAAAACAGAATTGAACTACCTTTACCTTTTAACTTATGCAGATTTATCTGCCGTTAGTCCTGTGGTTTGGACAAGCTGGAAGAGTGAACTTTTAGAAGAACTTTACAAAAAAAGTTGTTCTATGTTAAATGATAAACTCTCCGGGAAAGAGTTGTTGTACGAAAACACCCTTGCTATGATTAGTAATCCTAAAATTGCAGATAATGATGTAGTTAAATCGCACGTTGAATCTATTGATGATGCGAGCTATTTGCAGCTCTACTCGCACGAAGAAATAAATGAGCATGTAAAAGAGATTGAGAGTGGAAATAAAGTTTCAGTCTTCTTCAAGGAAGAAAATGGTTTTACAAATATTACTGTTATTACAAGGGATTCCGAATCTTTACTTGCCCGGCTTTGCGGATCTCTTTCAATAAGCGATTTGAACATACATGACGCAAAAATATTTACTCGGAAGGATGGAATTGTTATTGACAATTTTAATGTAACAGATTTTAGGTCCAAGAAATTAGTTGACGAGGAAAAATATAGTTCAATTAAAAAGAATATTGTTGCAGCATTGCTTAATGAACTTCATATAACTCAAGAGTTTAATAAAATAAAATCGCGATGGTGGCGAATAGAGAATAAACTCTTTAAGCGAAAAGATAAAATTAAAATTGATTTTGAAGAGTACGATAATTACAGTATCATTGATGTTCATTCCCCAGATAGAATTGGAATGTTATACCAAATAACCAGCAAGATGAATGAACTTGGCTTGGTAATATATTTTGCAAAGATTGCAACAAAATCGGATGATGTTGTTGATGCTTTTTATGTGCTGGATAGAAATGGAAATAAAATTACAGATTCCGATCATGAACTTATTACGCTTGAACTGAAGTTAGCAATAGCCGAAATTTTATAAGGGGTTAATTTGCAGTTTTTCAATAAAACATCACCTATCGGAATTTTTGATTCTGGAATTGGCGGCTTAACAGTTGCAAAAAGAATTATAGCAATGCTGCCAAATGAAAACATTGTTTATTTTGGCGATACTGCGAGGGTTCCGTACGGTACAAAGTCTAATGAAACAGTAGTAGAGTATTCTTACCAAGACGCACAATTTTTAATTAACAAAAATGTTAAGCTAATAATTGTTGCATGTAATACAGCATCTTCAGTTGCAATAAATAAATTAAAAGAGAAGTTTACTATTCCAATTATTGGAATGATTGAACCCGGCACCCACTTAGCTTTGAAATCAACTAAGAATGGTAGGATTGGAGTAATTGGTACAAACGTCACAATTAGTAACAAAGCATATTCAAGTGAATTAAAACGCCTTGAAAAAAATCTTGAAATAATTGAAAAACCATGTCCGTTATTTGTACCCATTACCGAAGAAGGCTGGTTGGATCATGAAGCAACAAAGTTAATTGCAAAAGAGTATTTGCAGGATTTAAAAGATTTTGAAGTTGACACTGTAATTTTAGGATGCACACATTACCCACTACTTGCTGGCGTTATTCAAGAAGTTATGGGAGAGAGTGTAACACTTATCGATTCTGGAATGGCAGCATCGCTTGAAGTTGAAGACTACTTAAATGGGCGTGGCATACGAAACGATTCCAATCAATTAGGAACTCACCAATTTTATGTGAGCGATTTACCAGCAAAGTTTAAATCAGTAGCCGAAAGATTTTTAGGAACAGAGATAAAGCATATTGAAAAGATTGATGTTGATTCATTGTATAGAGGTTGAGATGTTTTTGTCAAATGATTTATTAATTCGTACAATCATTGTGTGATTTTATTTAAGAATTTATCAGTATCAATATACTCTTTTGTTCTTCCGCTCTTTATTGCATTTATTAAACCCAATTCTTCTTCTTCTTCCTTTGAAAGTAGTTTGGTTGTAATATTTATTTTTTTTGCCAATTCTAAAAGCAGTTTTAAGTCTTGACTTGATTCTGTTGTTATTATTGCACTATTCATGTTATTCACCTTTAATATCTCTTTATATAAAACCATATATACACTTTTACATTTAATTTTGCAAGCAATTTAACCGGTGATGTATATTCAAATAATGTGCAACTAATTGTAAACCTCAAAAACACACACAAGTTTTTTAAAAACCTTTCTTTCTATTTTAATAATGTTATACAAATAGTTCTTCAATCAACTCAGGATATTCATCATAAATTTTGCCTTCTAATTCTCGTCCGTTATCTTTTTTGTTCCTCTTAATACCATCAGAACCCCAAGCACCCCATTGTTTAAAAAAGAATGCAACATTAATATATTGCTCGCATTGTTCTTTTATATTTAACGCCCAAGTACTCTCCATGGGACGAGCCTTTACACCACTTTCTCCACCAACAATTACCCAATGAATGTTTTCTAAATTAAGGTTTCCAACATCCTCTAAAAGTGGTTCAATAGAAATAAATCGGATTGATGCGTTAATATTTCGCAAATAGTCTATTCTATGCTTTGTAGAACTATTTTCAACGGTTACGCCGAGCCAAACATTTGTTGGTAAATCTTTATCTTGTAAATACGTTGACATTATCTTTTCTCTTTTTGTGAGAATTTGATAGGTGTGCCATGACGTTTTTTCAATTACATCAAAAATTAAATCAAGATAACTAAATGGCATTTTTTCGTGAAATAAATCACTCATTGAATTAACAAAAAACTTTGTTGGCTTTTTAATTACCAAAGGTTGCTCTAATCTTTCAGCCATTAAAGTAAACTCAAATCCATTTTCATAACCTTTCGTACCCATCGCTTTTAACCGTCTTGACATAGCTTCAGCGTAGCAATTGGCACAGCCAGCACTTACTTTATTACAGCCAACCGATGGATTCCATGTTTGTTCTGTCCATTCTATTTTACTTTTTTTCATTTTTCTTCCACTTGATCAAAATATTTTTAGTGATGTTTTCAGCTATATTCCATTTATTCGAATCAGTAATTTCATTATTATTAATATCAAAAACATTTATCTTTTTCAAGTCAAAAAGTTCCTTTATTTCCTTCCTACAGTGTTTGGGTAAAAAACATTTTTGTATGGTGAAATCAACTATTTCCTTATTTGTTTTTGTATTATTTCTTAAATAATCAATTAATAATTCTTTGAAATTTAAGGAAAACTTTGATTCTTCGTCAGCTTTAAATAGCGAAACTTGGTCTTGTTCATTTGCCTTTATTACACTTCCATCTTTAGTTAAGCTAAAGGCTACTTTATTCATTAACAGCATTCCCTTTTGATGCTTAGTTAATAAAATTAGGGCATTTTTTGTAGCACCGCCATCTATTAAAACAGGCCTAACATATTTCAATTTAATTTCTTCTAACAACTTCTTTCTTACAGAAAACAAATAATTATTAACATTACCATAATCCTTTATTCCAGAAGCTGTGAATTCTTCAATGAATATTCTCGTTTTATGATTTTCATCAAACTCCTTATTTGCAAAACGGTATGAATGGAAAATGGGAATAAACAATAAAACTTCAGTTAAAGATAATGACATTATTTCTTTTAAATGTTCCATCTTAACATTAGAATAAGTAAACGAATCGAGAAAAAAGAATTTTGGTAGGTTAGAGTTCGTGTGTGTTTTTATTAACTCTGGAAGCAGCTCTTCATATTTCTTGTTTTTAATATGAACTTTAATTACGGCTTTATCATAATTCAATTTTTCTAATTCTCTTTTTAAATTTTCAATGTTTTCTTTGTCTTGGTCATTTAATACAATATGGATTTTTATATTCTTCTTTTCTTGCAATTGCTGAAGTGAGAGAATTGATTTTAGTCTGTCAAGTAATATAAGCGGGCTTCCATCTTCTTCCCCATTTTTGCCTGCACCACAAAACAAATCTACAATCAAGCATGTGCCAAAAGTTAATAGAAGCTTGGGTAAATAACCCTCTATATAGTTTTTATAGATTTTTGTTTTTGCAGATGTTAGGTCTGATTGGTTTTGAAAAAAACTATTCTCTTTCATATTCCCTCTCACTCTTTATTAAATTTTCTTCTTAATTCTTCAAATAAAAACTTTTATAATGATAAATAGCTGCAATTGTTTTTGAATCTATTATCTTACCTGTTTTAATCATTTCATCAACTTCGGAAAGGGTGTATTCAAATACCTCCATTCCATATTCACCCTCCTCTCTATTGTGTTCACCAGCGATTAATTCTTGAGCAAGATAGAGATAGAGAATTTCATCACAGAAGCCAGGCGTTGTAGAAATTTTACCAAGTGGTGTAACTTTCTTTGCTGTGTATCCAGTCTCCTCAGTTAATTCGCGAGTGGCACAGACCATTGGGTCTTCCCCAATTTCCAATTTGCCGGCAGGAGCTTCAATCAATATTTCTTGAAGCGGATAGCGAAATTGTTTTATCAAAACTAATTTACCACTATTAGTAATTGGAAGAATTACCGCACCACCATTGTGATGTATAACTTCACGCCTTCCATTATTTCCACTATTGTATTTTAGCGTATCTACTTTAACATCAAATACAATTCCACTAAATATTTTTTCACTTTTTATAGTTTTATAATTCATTCTTTACCATTTCAGTGGGCTTAGATTTTTGCTTAAACTTTTAATTAAGAACCCGAAACATGTAACTCGAAACTCGCAACATTGTTTTCACGAGTCATAGTACGGAATTAACTCACTACCCAAAAACTTTAGCGTTGCTGCAATAACTCCAAGGTCATCCATATATCCAAAGAGTGGTGCTAAATCTGGGATTGCATCTAACGGAACAATGAAATAAATTAACGCACCGGCAACAATAGCTTTACGATGCCAGCTTACACGGTTATCAACAAGGTATCGGAAAAGTGCCATTAAATCTTTAGCGAAAGAAATTTTTTCTCCAACTTTTTCGAGCTTAACCCAAAGTTTACTTCCAACCTCATCGGTTGCTTCTTTAACTTTTTCTTCAGTGTCATAGTCAACACCAATATCATCAGTGTTGTAATTATCAAAATTGTTATTCATTTTATTTACCTCTTATATTCTTCAAACCAATTAAAAATACTGTTCCACCAAAATTTAGCATTTTGCGGCTTCAATACAAAATGAGACTCTTTCGGAAAATAGATAAATTTAGAATCAACACCCATTTTCTGCAATGCTGTAAAGAGTTCAAATGCTTGACCTTCGGGAACTCTAAAATCCATACCTCCGTGAACAATTAACATTGGAGTTTTGAAATTCTCTACAAACTCGCTTGGCGACCACTTTCGGTATAACTCCCTGTTTTCCCAAGGGGTTCCGCCCATCTCCCATTCTGGAAACCACAATTCTTCTGTAGTGCCATACATACTTTCAAGATTATAAACTCCATCGTGATTTACAAGTGCGTTGAATTTTGTATTGTGTCCCTCAATCCAATTAATCATATATCCTCCATAGGAAGCACCAGCAGCAAATGTGTTGTTTCTATCAATAAACTTGTAGTTAGTTAGTGCATATTCGTATGCGTTCATTAAATCTTCGTAAACTTTTCCAGCCCAGTCTTGAGATATGCCATCTGTGAAGGCTTGTCCGTAACCAGTTGAGCCACGTGGATTTGGAGCAACCACAACATAACCTTTTGATGCAAACAACTGCAAGTTCCAGCGGTAGTGGAAGTTGTCAGTCCAATGCCCTTGCGGTCCACCGTGGATTAGGAATATCATAGGATACTTTTTTGTAGAATCAAAAAATGGCGGTTTCACAATTATAGATTGCACCTTAGCATTTTCAGGACCATCACTCCAGAATGTTTCAACATCATTCATTTTTAGATTAGCCAATAACGACGCATTGATGGAAGTGATTTGCTCCATTTTACTGCCATCAAAATTAGCTTTAAAAATCTCGAACGGAAGAGTAGATTTTTGTGCTTTGAAAATTAATTTGTTTCCTGCAAGATTTAATCCACTTGCAGCAACCTCTTTAATTAGTAGTCTGTTCTCTTTTGTTTCAATATTAATGTTGTAAATAGAATTGTATATTTCCTTTGCAGCAGTGTAGAATATAGATTTTGAATCTTCCGCCCAAACCATTTGTCCAATAGAGATATCCAATTGTTCTGAGATGTTACTTAGTTCTTTTCTCTCTCTGTCATATAAAACAAGTGTTCGTTTGTCAGATTCAAACCCCGCACGAGCCATTGAACGGAACGCAATAAATTTTCCATTGGGCGAATAGATAGGCTGATTGTCGTTCCCTTTGCTTACAGAAATTTGCTGCGGCTTGCTTTTTCCATTCAACGATAAAACAAAAATATCGTTGTTAGTACTGGTTGCAAGCATTTTATCTTTGTTCATTGTATATACTACTTCACTTCCATCAGGCGAAAAGTTGTAATCATTTTTGCTGCCAAGAGCAATTGGAGGAACATCGAATGTACTATTTAGTGTTAAATCCGTAGTCTCTTTACTTTCTAAATCCATTATAAAAAGATGGCTGCGCTTCTCTCCACGCCAGTCATCCCAATGGCGATACATCAATTCTGTAAAGACTTCAACTTCTACTTTGCTGCTCTCCTTTGCTTCATCTCTCTCCTTGTTGCAATCTTCTGTTGTGCAGTCGGGATATACCGATGAGACAAATAGAATTTTACTTCCATCGTTTGACCATCGTATTCCTGAAGCACCTGTGTAAAGATTTGTTAGCTGCTCTTTCTCTGTACCATCAATATTGCATTGCCATATTTGTCCATCAAACTGATATGTAAGTTTACTCCCATCGGGTGAAAAACTTGGGCTGCTCTCATTTTCTTCTGAATCTAAAATTGGGCGAATATTACCTCCGTCAATACTCATAAGGTAAATATCCGTTTGTCCAGAATTATCTTCCATTGAATATTGAGTAACAGAAAATGCAATATGCTCCCCATTTGGTGAAACAACAACACTTCCTATTCTTTTCATTGCCCATAAATCATCAACAGTAATTACTCTTTTTTGTTGTGCAGCAACTCCAAAAGCAAAAATTAAAAATACTCCTACAAGTAAAAATTGTTTCATTTATTCCTCATGTATAATTGGTTTTTCAATTTAGTGCAAAGATAGTTATTTGAAATTAAAAAAATCTTCTTTGCAAAAAAAAGCACTGTTTTCATTTTGTGTTGTAATTTTTTCCTGTTTTATTTAATTTGTTTTCACATTCCAAAATGGATACGTTTAAAATAAAAAAGGAAATCTAAAATGCCAAAATCAGCAATGATTTGTGCAAGGGTTGAACCGGCACTTAAAGAGAGTGTGGAGAAAATATTTAAGAGTCTTGGACTCTCTACAACAGAAGCAATTACTCTATTTTATGAACAAGTTAAATTAAATAGAAGCATTCCCTTTGAATTTAAAACACCAAATGAGGAAACATTAGAAACTATTAGAAAATCAGATAATGGCGAAGAACTTTATCAAGTTAATAATGTGGATGAATTATTTGAAGCACTAAAAATCTAAAAAACATTTAAAAGCTTATTTGAAAGAATCCTACTACTTTTCACAGAGTGAGAAAAAAGACAAACCCAAAGTTAGAGGTTGCCATCTTACCACGCAGGAATAAAAAATAATCGAGGTTCGCAATTACAAACTAAAAGATTAAACTATTTTTAAATAACTTGTTTCACGTTTGTTATATAAAGCATTAATATTGGAGTACACTTGTTAAAAATGAAAATCACATTATTATTGATTGCACTATTTGCTTGCAAAGAGGTTCCAGATTCTGAGTATGTTAAATCGGTTAAAGATTTTCACAATCAAAGAATTGAAAGATTAAAGCAGCCTAATGGCTGGCTCTCGTTGGTAGGTCTCTATTGGTTAAAAGAGGGGGAAAACAGTTTTGGTTTTGCTGACTCAAACGACATTGTATTTCCAAACAAATTAGCCTCAGCAAATTTGGGTGTTTTTGAGTTGAAAGACTCAGTAGTTTTAGCAAAAATTACTTATGGCGAAAAAGTTTATTTACACAATATTCCGGTCTCCTATCAAATAATGCATAATGATCTATCTGCTAATACTACAATATTAACACATGGCTCACTCAGTTGGCACGCTATCAAACGAGGTGCAAGAATTGGCATTCGTTTAAAAGACTCGGAAGCCCCTCTGTTAAAGGAGTTCACCGATATTGATATGTTTGAAATAGATGCTGCATGGAGAGTACCTGCTAAATTTATTGAGTACGAATCTCCAAAAGAGGTTCAAACCCCCACTGCAATTGGTACGTTCGAGAAGTCGATGGTTAACGGAAAACTCGAATTCAAAATAAATGGGGAGCTTTATTCTTTGGAACCATCCGAAAGTGAAAGCGGATATTTTTTTGTTTTTGGAGATAAAACCAATGGCGAAGAAACCTACGGTGCAGGTAGATTTTTGTACGTTGAAAAACCAGATTCATCAGAGCAGCTCTATATTGACTTCAACAAGGCGTATAACCCTCCTTGTGTATTTACAAAGTATGCAACATGCCCGCTACCAAGAAAAGAGAACTACTTAGATATTAAAATTCTTGCAGGCGAAAAGAATTTCCATTCTGAATATGATTAACTAAATTGTTTTGTTGTTTAAAATTTAAAGGAGACTCTTGAAATGAAAAAATTATTTTTGATTTCATTTATAATATCTATTGCCATTACTGCACAGGATTTTAAACGCTATGAATATAAATCTGGTAAAGTTGTTTATAAATCGAGTGGTTCTGTAACAGGAACTGAAACTATGTACTTCGATAATTATGGCATGGTTGAAGTTAAAAACACAAAATCCACTTTGGAAATGATGGGAATAAAACGAGAGACCGATACCAAAGTGATAATGAAAGATAAGTGGCTCTACACAATTGATAACAAAACCGGTGAAGCAAACAAAATGGAAAACCCCATCTACTCTATGTTTCCGGAGGGTGGCGACCTTGAGAAAGCCGGTGAAGAAATGATGATAAACATGGGTGGTAAAAAAGTAGGGACAGAAACATTACTCGGGAAAGAATGTGATATTTGGGAAATTGAAAAACTAATGTCTAAGGTGTGGGTATGGAAATCGATTCCATTAAAATCGGAAGTAAGCATGATGGGAATAAGTATAAACCAGATTGCAACAAGTGTTGAGGTTGATATTGATGTTTCACCCGATGAATTCAAAATTCCAGAGGGAGTTGAATTTAAAGACATAGGTAATATTGATATAAATAGTTTGATGGGAAATTAAGTTTTGTGTAAAATTTCACTACTACTTCTTTTATTTTCAACATTCGTTTACTCACAAAATTTTCTTGTAGTAAATCAATTAGATGAAAAAATAATAGATCTAACTTTTAATGATGAGTATGAAGAAGTAAAACAAATTTGTGATTCTTTAATAAGTTTAGATTCAAAAAACCCAAAGTACTATTTTTACTATTTTGGTGCTAATGCTTTACAACTTCACGAAAAGATAAATCACACGCCACTACGAGGAAGGGACTCACTTCGTGAACTTCTTGTTGACCAATCAATTGAAAAACTTGAGAATGTAATTCAAGATTTAGATGATATTTCTATGACTCCGCAAAACCGTTTTTACATTGCAAGTCTGCATGGTTATTATTCGCGCTTTGCAGGATTAAACCGCTATTGGTGGTCTGCCTATGTAAACGGAACAAAAGCAAACGGGATGTTTAAAGAACTGATTGAAGAATTTCCGGAGTGCTATGATGCATATTTGTATCCAGGTGTTTTTGGATATTACGCTGCACGCTTAAGCGGATTTAATGGTTTTATTGCCAGTGTTCTTGGCGTATCGGGAGATAGAACTGATGGAACAAACTATATAAAACGTGCACTTAAACAAGGGAGTTTAGTCTATCCGCAAGCTCTACTGATGATGTTGGAAATTAACACCATTATGGAAGACAACCCATACAAAGCAATTCCTTACTTTAAGGAGTTCATTGAAATGTATCCTAAAAACAAAAGAGTAAATAATTGGTACGGACACACATTATTAAATTTGAACAAAGCATCTGAAATTGAAATATTATTTAAGAACGATTCAAACAAAGTAATAGATAATTTTGTAAAAGCTAAATTCTACTTTCTGACCGAACAGCTTGATTCATCTGCAAAATATTCATGGTTCGCATTTCAAAACCCAAATACTTGGAGGGGAATAATTGAACATGCAAAGTACTTCTATGTTTACACAAGTTGGCTTCTTAAAAAGAACGAGGTTGTAATAAAATATAAATTAAAATTAAATAATTTTTATTCATCCCTTTTTGAATTAGACCAAAAGAACGAAGCAGAATCAAAATATATTTACAAACTAACAACACTACTTGCAAAAGAGGAGTATAGCGAGTTTGGAAAACTTATAACATCAAAGCCAAATTTTAACGAAATATATTTTGAAGCTGAGTTTTATGAAGGCACCAAAGATCTATTGAAAAAATGGCATGCTGAAGGTGTCCTCACCAACCGTGCGCAGCCGGGATTATACTTCCTGCATCAATTCTTTACTGGGCCGGATGGGGAACAACACATCCGCAAAGGCTTCATCGCCCTCATGCCTCTGGCTCCTTATGGTGCGGATACGGTCAGAGCCCATGAAAAGACCCATAAAGGTCCCATCAAAGACCGACTGCGGCTGACAGCAACCACCCGGACAAATTTCTCGCAAATATTTTTCACCTACCAGGATACTGAGAACACCATCATCAAACTACTCGATGAAGCCGTTTCCAAGGCCGTCCTGAAACTGACCGGGAAAAATGAAGATACAGGGGTCGAAAATATCTGTTATCTGATAGAAGATGAGGAAGTCATTACCGAGGTGCAGGATCTGATGGAGGATAAACCAGTTTTTATTGCAGACGGGCACCATCGTTATGAGACCTTAAGTCTATATCAAGGCCAGCGACTGAATGAAACTGGTTTCTCAGAGATCGATGCCAATTACATCATGGGCTACTTCGCATCAGCTCAGGACACCGGTTTAAAAGTCTATCCAACCCATCGTTGTTTACGAGGGCTCCCGGATTTTTCGTACCAAATTCTCATGGATAAATTATTTGAGTATTTCGATGTCCTGCAAATGGAGGCCGAGGATGTGGAATTAGGACACGACCATCGCTGTATGATCATGTCCAACACAGATGGTGAGCCCGTTGCACTCCAATTAAAAGAAAAGGTTTTCAATGATCTGCGCCACCGACTGAAAGATCCCATTCTGGCTGAGATGGATACCGTGATCCTGGAAGAGATCATCTTGAAAGATATCCTGAAACTCACTGAGGAGGATATTCGCCAGCATAAATACCTTGAATACTATCGGGATATGGAAGAGTTCTGGGCTGCATTACGTGGCGGAGCACAGGTTGGCTGGATCATGAACTACCCTGCCAGCAATATTCTGTTCGAGCTCGGTGTTCGCGGCTTGCGCTTACCCCAA
>JAKIUC010000062.1 GCA_021647785.1 Melioribacteraceae bacterium | reverse complement strand
AGTGATAAATTAATATAAAACTCTATTTCCTTTCTTTTTTACTTTTTCCATTTAACAAGAAAAATATCTTTTGCTTTCTGCATAAATCATTGTTTTTTATGAATTTAAAATTGACTCTGAATTGCTGAGAAATTGGCAAAATTTTATTTTGATGTGCTAGGTTAAAGATATAGATTTTGTATCTTAATTAAAAAAATTGGGAGCAATAAATGTTAACAAAAACACAAGTTAAAAAACATATAAAAAAAAGAATCATTTAAACACAACTGAAAACATTGCAGTTAAAGAATTCATTTCTAAACTAAAATCAATATTACAAAATGAGTTGCTATCTACAGTATTATTTGGTTCAAAAGCAAGGGGAGCATCAAATAAAGAATCCGATATTGATATTTTAATTGTTTTAAAAAATAAAAATTCTGTACTCCTAAACCAAATTGTTAATATTTTGGTAGATATTCAGTTAAACTATGACGCTAATATTTCTCCGCTTATCTATTCTGAATATGAATTTAAGATGAATAGGGAATTGGGTTCTTATTTTATTGAAAACCTGGAAAAAGAAGGCATTCCTTTATGAGTGAGAAAGACCTGGCACTATACAGATATGAGATGGCAGTTGAGAAATTAAAACTTAATTCATTTGCTTCATACCAGCTTTAAAAGAGCTGGTAAATGGAGTAAAAACGTTTTGCTTAAGACTAAAAATAAAAGTGAAAAGGATAAAAATTAAAAAAAGTAATTCGTGCATTAGCGGCTGTTCTTTATTCTTGCAAAATTAAATGCAAATCTTTATATATATTACTAATAATAGAGTAAACAATGGAAAAAATAAAAATAAAAAGACACATCTCAAGTTCTACACTAAGGATAAAGGAATTGAATAGATTTATTAATAAGAATGTACAGATTTCAATAACTCCAATTAGAAAAATTGGTAAAAATTTCGAGGAACTGTTAAATATTTCCCAATGGGATATAAAAGAAGATGAAGTAAAGGTAAAGTCTTGGCTCAATTATTTAGTCAATAAAACAACTTAGCGTAAAGATAAAGGGCTTTTCAAACCCTAGAACTAAATGGTTCCTAACAGAACAGTTTCAGAACTATATAAATGAATTAGTTTTTAAATTCGTCTCATAAAAAATTATTATCTTATAATATGATTTCAAAAAAAGAAATAAGTAAAAAAATTAATTCCGCTTTCTGGGACTATAATATAGATCCAAATGATATCTATTTGATTGTGCTCGGTAAAAAAGAGGGAACAGGATTTTTTACTGTAGAAAAAATTTTAATTCGGTTATTAGAAAGACTAAGTTGGTATGAAATAGTTGATCTATTCGGCAAAGAATTTTTAACTAAGAATCTTTCTCCATCAATTATTAAAGAAATTAGAAATCCGGAAATTCGGAATAGGTATGAATTTATTAGAAGAATATTACAAAGGGAAACTCTATCCCATACAGGATGGGGTTTTGAAAATCGTAAAAGACTTAAATCTTCCGTTTTATCTCACAGGTGGAACGGCGCTTAGCCGTTTCTATTTCAATAATCGTTATTCGGATGATTTAGATTTCTTTGTTAACGAAGACCCAAATTTCAAAATTTACGTTAAGTCCTTTTTAGCATATTTTAATAATCCAACTGCCGATATTGATTACAGATTAAATATAGAGAGAATTAGTATAGCAGAAAATTTCGCACAGTTTTTTCTATATAAAGGGGACATAGAACTAAAAATAGATTTTGTAAATGATTTGGCAGTAAGATTTGAAAGTGTTGTTACTGATAAGCACTTTGGTAAAGTGGATAGTGTAAGAAATATTTTATCCAATAAAATTTCGGCATTGTACCGTTTTGAAATTAAGGACTATGTAGATATCTGGTGCATTGCAAAAAATTATAAATTCAATTGGCGAAAGCTAATAAATGAGGCAAAGCAAAAAGAAATTGCAGTAGATCCTTTAGAGATTTTTGATCTATTCAAGTCCTTTCCTTTTGAAAACTTAAACGCAATTAAGTGGGTTCAAACGGTAGATTATATCCGGATAAAAGAAGATTTTTATGCAATTGCAGAAGATATATTAGATGGACGCGATAATTCGCTGAATTAGTATCGAAATTAAAACAAAAATAATCAGAAGCATATCAGATATTTTTGCTCTGATAATTTTGTTATACATTTTATTAAGAAAATTGGTAAAAAGTATTTAAGAGTTCTCGTTCGTACTGAGGACAAATCTAAAATAATTATTACAGTATTTTTTGATAGAAGAATCTGGTTTAGTAATTGATTATGATAAAGATAATAAGATTGTAGGATTAGAGATTTTGTCCTTTTCAAAAAAAATTAGTCAAAATAAAGAGGTTAAAGCCTTAGCTATATAATCATTACAATCAACAAAGGCAGAATTTAAAATGCCACACACTGAATGGGATAAAATGAAAAGAATCCTACTTTTAGCGATGCTTTAGAATTACTCGAAGATATTTCTCGTTATGGAGATGAGTTTAGCGGATAATTTGGAGGTAGTTTATGAAATTAGAATATGATAGTAAAAGAGATTTATTTTATATTCGCTTTTCATCAAAATCGGAAAAAGTAGCTAGAACTAAAACTATTGTTCCTGGTGTTTATGCAGATTTTAATGATAATGATAGACTATTAGGTATAGAATTATTAGATGCAAGTGAATTTATTGACAAAAAATTGGAACTTGATATAGATCAGCTCAAACAGATTGCCTAAAAAATCTATTTTAGAAAAGAAATAAAATATTATGAACCTCCATTGTATGAAAAATTGCTTGGCGTATAGGAGACGGAACAGCTAGTTTCTACAACTACATATATACTTTAATTGTAGGCTTTAGTGAAAACGATACATTTCGTAGTAATCAAACCTGACTGCCGTCAGGCAAGTTTCGTGAAGGAATGATTACGAGAGAAGAGGGATTAAAATTAATATATTGAAGAGAATAAACCACGGTATAATTCTTTGAAATGGTATTTGGAAATATTAGGTCTTGATTATGAAACAGTAGAGCTGCAAATAAGCTCTTGGTTCTAAATTATTCGTGTAAATTAGTGTAATTCGTGTCTCATAAGGTTTTTTAGGAAATTATCCCGCAAAATAAGCGGGACAGGTAAACATATGAAATATTATAATCAGATTAACATTTGTGGTAATTTAGGTTTAATTAATAATTATCTAATTAATAAAAATTTGAAATTATTCCTTGATATTTCAGCCATTGTTGGGTGGGATATTTACCAAGGTGATGATGATATTATTCCAAGTGTAGGAGTTGGGTTAAATTATTTATTTTAATAAAATTCATAAATTGTATTGTTTCACGAGTCCTCTCAAAAAAACACACACCTCAAAAGTGCCACAATAATGAAATAAAATCAGGAATATCAAAATAGATTTAAATAATTCATTCCTCTAATTCATGGAAGAAACAAATAGTTTTACCTCCAATTTTAACAACTAAATTTCGAAAAATGAGAAAAATATTATCATACAATACACTGATTTTAGAATTAATACTCTATTCATGGGTCTATTTTTTCTTTTATTATGTTACATTTAATTCTCAATACTATGAAGAGAAGCTTTTTCTCTATTTAGGAATTCAATTCGTTGTTTGGTTTTTAGTTGTATGGCTTACACACTCATTCAAAAAGTTTAATTATAAAGAAAATTATTATAAATCACTCTCCCCATTTGTAAATTCATATATTCTGTTTTTGCTCTTTACTATTCCATTGTTGTATTTATTTTCATTTTCACCTTATGTTGTAAAAAGAATCTATTTTTCTTCAACAATTTATACACTTTGGTCTTTTGTTTTTGAAAGTTTTAGATATTTTTCAAACAAACCACCAAGAACTGATGAGATAGATATTAAACTTCTTAAAGCTACAACATATCCGGAACTTGAAGAATTAAGTAATGGAAATGGTATCATAAAACCAGATGAAAAAGAAACTGAAGCATTTCACTCAAATGAATTTAGTGAACAATTAAAAAAGACTTATCTAGCAGAATATCCTTCACTATTTGAGTTTATCTCATCAAACATTAATTTAGGTCAGTTTAAATCTAGCAGTTCAATTGTTATACGCTCTGCTGATCCGTATAATATTAATGTGATACAGGATGGTTCCATTGAGTTTCTGATTAACCTTCATGAATTAAATGATATAAGAAGAATCAACCAATATTTTATAAACCTAAACGAAAAGTTGACGACTGGTGGAATTTATGTTGGGAAGTTTGAACCAACTCGTTTTAGATATAGAAGGTTTTTAGATAATTACCCAAGTCTATTAGCTCGGTTAATATATTTTTACGATTTTATTTGGAGAAGAGTAACACCAAAGTTACCAGTAATTAAAAGATTCTATTTTGCTGTTACAAGAGGAAAGGATAGATCAATATCTTTAGCCGAGGGATTGGGAAGATTATATTACTCAGGTTTTGAAGTATTAAAATTACACGAATATAATAATTTTATTGTGTTTATTGCAAAAAAGATTAAAACTCCATCTACCGATAGCCACCCATCCTATGGACCTATGTTTAAAATGAAACGTGTTGGTAAAAACGGTAATGATATTTTTGTTTATAAACTACGAACTATGCATCCTTATTCAGAATATTTACAAAAATTTGTATTTGATAGAAATTCACTTGATGTTGGTGGCAAAATAAAAGATGATTTTAGAATTACAACATGGGGTGCAATCTTTAGGAAACTTTGGATAGATGAACTACCTATGTTTATTAATTACTTCAAAAGAGAAATGAAATTAGTTGGTGTGCGTCCAATAAGCTCACATTATTATTCTCTTTATCCAAAAGAATTACAAGAAAAAAGGATAAAAACTAAACCAGGGCTGGTTCCACCATTTTACGTTGATATGCCAAAGACAATGGATGAAATTGTAGCTTCCGAATTGAAATATTTAGCACAATATGAAAAAGCACCTATTAAAACAGATGTTAAATACTTTTTTCAATCATGGTATAACATATTAATTAAAAGAGCAAGAAGCGGGTAGAAAAGAGCAGTTTTGAATTAAGAATTGTGAATTATAAGCGAAAAGACAGAAAATATCAGCATCGTAGATGTGATATTTGTTGCTGAGCAGTATGCCGAAGTATGGTAACATAACTACAAAAAAAGGCATAACAACATTCATCGTAGGTGCGAAACAATGGTAACAATGAAAAAACAAACAACCCCATATGGCGGCAAAGCCGCAAACGACAAAAATCAAATTATAAATAACAAATTGAGAACCAAGAAATTAAATTTTGAAATTTGATTTTTGTCGTTTATTTGTTGTTTGTTTTTTATCATTTGTCCGTAGGACTCTGTGAGAAATTTCTTAACATAAAAAACAAGGATTTAGGTGGTAATACTATATAAACTTTATCTTTACCTCTCACTTTTCACTCTTCCCTTTTCACTTTTGTACGCTCAAGTAGTATTTGTCCCAGTAAATAATAATATCTATCACTACTTAGACAGAATGAATGTTAAAGGCGTTATTCAATTGGATAGTGAGGTAAAATCTTTTTCAAGAATATATATTGCTGAAAAAATAATAGAGATAAAAAGCAAATATATTTCATCGCCCAAAAATTTAACAAATATTGATTTGGAGCTTTTAGATTTTTATAGTGCTGAGTATGGATATGAAATGTATAGATTACAAAAAAATACTCCAGAATTTCAAAATTCCAAAATTTCAAAAGAATCAAATCTTCAATCATTCAAGCATTCATCTATTAGGTTGTTAAGTGAAGCTTCCCATGGGATGCCTTTGGCAGAAACAACTTTTTTTGCAAAAGACCCATTTGGCAGAATTCGTCTTTTAATCTACGAGGATTCTCTTTTCTCTTTCAAACTATCTCCTATTGCTGCATATAGTATCTCTAAAAATGGAAGTAAAACAGGACACCAAAGAAGTGGTGGACTTAGCCTTTACATTTCAAGTTCGGATTGGTTTGGTGGGGCACTTAATATGAGTGATAACGGTGAGTTTGGAGAAAATATTGATAGAAATAAATACCTAACTCCACAAAGAGGGGCAGATTTTGTGGGGGCACCAGACGGCATAGAATTTAGTGATGTACGGGCTCAAATAAATTTTAATTGGAATTGGGGAGTAATATCCTTAAAAAAAGATTATAGCGAATGGGGAAATGGATATTTTGGCAATGTAATACTTTCTGATAAAGCCCCATCATATCCATCTATTTATTTGGAGCTAAAGCCAGCAAAATGGTTCCGGTTTTACTATCAATTTAGTTGGTTGCATTCGGGTGTTATAGATTCTGGTAGAACTATTGTCGTTAGTGATGAAGAAGATTTCTATGTTGCTCATGAGCGATTTGTTAAAAAGTACATGGTAATTAATATGATGACTGTTTCTCCATGGAGTATCTTTGATTTTTCAATAGGTAATGCAGCCGTTTATGCTGGAGATATTCGTCCGGAGATGTTTATTCCATTCAATTTTTATAAATATATGGATAGGGATACCGGGAAAAAATCTGTTGAAGATAGTAACGGAATGTTATTTTTTGATTTTGCTTTAAGATATCCGCAGACGTTTAAGTTCTATGTCTCTCTCTTTGTAGATGTAACAAGTATAAGAGAAATACTAAATAGCGAGTTTTATTCTACGTGGACTGGAACAACAATTGGTGGAAAGAAAACCGATCTTTTCCTTGATAACTTAGATTTAACAATTGAATATACAAAAATAACTCCATGGGTTTATGAGCATAGATATGGTGGTTTAACAAACTACCAACATATCAATTATTCGTTAGGGCATTGGATTGGACAGAATAGCGATCAGTTTAAAATTCAGTTTAATTACCAGCCTATTCGTGGATTAAGAACACAACTTTACACAGAATGGGTAAGAAAGGGTGGACTTAAGACAATAGATGAAGTTTATCAGAACAAAGAAGATTTGCCATTTCTTTATAGCCCGGTCCGTAAAGATTTCTATCTCGGCTTAGATGCTAGTTATGAGGTAATTCATGAATTATTTATTGAAGGAAGTTACAGATATTCTAACATTACAGACGAAGATGAAAAAAGAACTGAAAATTTTATACTTGGTCCACAAAATAATTTTTCAATTGGTTTTAGATATGGTACACCATAGCACTAAAGTGCAAGGCAAAGAAAAAGCAGAATTTAATATTTCTTGTTCTCAATGTAACGGATTAACCAACAATGCCATCGAATCGTAAATCTTCACGTCACTTCATTGCATTTGTACTGAGTAGCTTGCTGAAGAGAAATGATTTCATAGAATCATGAGGTGCCTACCTCGCTCAATCATCTTGTGCTGAGCGGAGTCGAAGCATAGTACTGCAATTCCAATCCACAACTGTGTTTGTGTTGCAATATCTTTTGAAAACATAGCCAGCCAAAAAGAGAAAAGTAAAAATATAAAAAGAGGGATTGAGAACTTATATGATTTCCAAAAGATTAAACCAAACAATCCCGCAAAAAAGATGCTTCCCATAATTCCAAGTTCTAATTGAATTTCAATTAATAGATTATGCGGGTATTTAATTTGTGCAATATCCCCACTTATTTTTTCATTATAAAACCCACCAAAACCAACACCAAACATGGGATGTTTTTTTATGTTTTCCCAACTCACTTCATAAGCAATTAGCCGAGCGGTTATTGCTCCATCATCAAATTTTCCACTCTCATTAACCTGTAGTTTGCTATATCTATTTGTTGAAAGGTTATTAAACTGACTAATAGAAAAAACAGATAGAGTAGAGATTAATAGTGAAAGAATAAGTAATTTCAAAGACTTCTTCTCTTTACGAATAATTGCAAATAAAATTAGGAAGGAAATTAAAATAATTATTCCTAAAAATGCTGCTCTTAATCCTACAAAATAAACTGAGACAAGAAGAATAGTTGTAGTTGCAATAAGGATTGTTTTTGATTTAATAAAATTAGAAAAATGGAGAAGCAATACTATTACAGTAATAGAACTTAAAAATCTACCGCCAATTACATGGCTCCATCTGTAATACTCAAAAGAATAACTAGTAGAAGGGTTATATGGTGAAAGAATAAGTGAAACCAACCCAAACAATAATCCTAATAAGAGGATAGTACTTAAGAATATTTTTATTCTATCTCTGTTAATTGTGTTCAAAAAGTAAATAAAAACAATAATAGATGGAATTATACCAAAAACAATGTAGGCTATTTTCATCATTCCAAATTCAATATTACGAGAATAAATTAAACTAATTAATGGAAATAAAATGAAAAGAAAAAGAATAGTTGTAATTCGTCTATAATCTATTTGCATGGTTTTATTTATTTCAGTGAAATTAAGTTTATAATCAAACCAACAAAGAAGCAGTAAAAATATGGATGATATTCCTTTTAAATAAAAAGAATAAGGTTTATAGTTAGATATCTCTGAAATAAATAAATTAAATATAAAAGTTAATGCCAATAAGATTTGAATCAGAGTGTTAAAGTTGAAATGCTTTTTAATATTCATACTTGTCATTTAGTTTTTACTACGAAACATAAAGATTATTTTTATTTTCTAACAACAAATTTAATGCAAAGTATGAAATTATACACGAAGCATTTGTATCCTTAGATTTTAAATCATTACTCACCTCAGAAGAAGATGAAAATGGAATATTTACAGATACAAGACGTAACGAATTTTTTATGTCGCTCAATTATGGGTTTTAGATGGGCAATTGAGAATTGTGAATTTTTAACAAAGGAGGAATAATGTATCGATATGAAATAATAATATATTGGAGTTTGGAAGACAAAGCCTTTATAGCAGAAGTACCTGAATTATCGGGATGTATTGCTCATGGAAATACTTACACTGAAGCATTGAAAAATGCAGAAGTTGCTATTGAATTGTGGATAGAAACAGCAAAAGAATTTCTTGAAGTTATTCCTAAGCCAAAAGGCAGAAAGCTGCAATATGCTTAGTTCAAAAAAGTATGGGAAGAAACAATAAAAAATAAATACATATTGCGATAAAGTCACAGATTTCAGACATGAGAGAAAAGAGAAAGATAGCGAGAAATTTAAATCTTAACAAAACTGCTCCGACTTGTCGCGAGTTTTTATCGGGAAGGATTTAGGTGCCAATACTATAATCCACAAATCAATAGTAGAGATAGTTATTAAAGAAAAAAACAGTAAGGTCTTAAATGTAATTGTTGATATATTAGTTGATGTACAATTGAAATATGATTTGAATATTTCACCAGTTATTTATTCCGAACATGAATATAGTATGAACGTAAAAATGGATTCCCCATTTACGCATAATATTGCTCGTGAAGGTATAACATTATGAGTGAGGAAGAACTTTCTCTTTATACTTACTAAAGCAAAACTCTATAGGGAAATGGGAGATCACGGAGATTTTTCAATTGTAAGCCTTGAAGAAGCAGAAGAACAAATAAATAACGCAGAAGAGTTTTTATTAGAAATTGAAAAGCACATATACAAAAAATAAAAGGATTAACTTCTTTTTACTTTCACTACTTTCACTACTTTCACCCCGAGCAATCTAGTTTCAGATAATCTCACAAGAGTTAGAAAGTTTAAGTCTTATGTTGGGTTAACCCCAAATATGCAATAGAGGAAATAAACTTCGTCTAACTTATTACTTGGAAATAAGTTGCGTTTTTTAAAAACTTTAACCAATTTCTATTGCTATGCATTAGAACATCTCATTGTTTTACAATAAGTTACACGTGTTTTCTATTTCTAATGCATAGTTCGGGGTTAAAGAATTCCCAAAAGAAATTCAATAAGTTATTATCAGATTTTGATTTCGTTGATATTAAAACCGCAGTAGAAATGATTGATTGGGATGGTGTACCTACTGTAAAGATGGGTCGCTGATCCCATTGGGTATAAGAAAGAGCATCCAACGGAACATGTTGATAAAAAGGGATGAATATACTTCGACACCGCTCAGCAACCCAATGATTGTATGTAAAAGTACTTGATTTATAAGGTGCAAAAGGTTATATATAATTATAGAAAATGATTTAATTTAATAGGTAGTGTAATGTTAACTAAAACGAAAAAACATATTAAAATTCCAAGAGGCGATTGGGAAGAGATGAAAAAGAACCCTACTTTAAGCGATGCTCTTGAACTATTGGAAGATATATATGATATTGAAGCAGCAAAGAAAATTGAAGGAAAGGATTTGACTTTAGAGGATTATCTGAAAAAGCACAATGTACAAATTAATAATTAACCCCGTTTAATAATTTATTTATCTAATTTATCTAAAAATGCTTTAAACATTTTTTCTCTTTAATACTATTTTAAAGTTTCGTTTATATCCTATTAAATGGGGTAAACCATCTGCACAAAAAGATTTAGATAAATTACCGACAAAAGAACTTAAGAGAATAGTAATAAAACTAAAGCAGTTGAGCGAAGAACCTCGTCCGATAGGCAACCAAAAACTTAGCAATAATGAGGGGTATAGAATTAGAAGTAGTAATTATAGGGTCTTGTACGAAGTAAATGACATGCAAAAAGTAATTTTTATTTATAGAATAAAGCATAGAAAAGACGTTTATAAATAAAGCCTTCTAAAAGTCATTACGAGTAGTCTGTGCAACAAGTTGTAACGTAGATTGATTAGTGTAGCGGTCAATCTGCGTAGTTTTTGCAAGATGTTTTGTTTATTTCTCGGTATATATTTCTATTTGTAAAAACTTACAAATAGAAATTTAAAATGCTTACTTTGGCTATATTTGGTAGTGCAATAAAATTGAGGAATAAAATGGAAAAAACAAGAAGACGTATCTCCTCCTCTACTTTAAGAAGAACAACAAAATTAAAAAAACTCCAGCGGAGCGACATTATGGTAAGAAGCAACAAACCACCCTGGCATCATAAACGCAGTACTGTGTAAAGCATCATAGATGCGATATTTGTTACTGAGCCATGCCGAAGTATGGTAATCCCAAGAAACGATACAACGGTAACCACAAGCTCCATAGGAGCGACATTATAGGAAGACAGAAGTGATAAACTGAAACAACAGTCCCATCGGGACGAAAGAACGGTAACTTAAAAACCAAAAAGAACAAACGCAAAGTGCCAGCGGCACAACATTATTCTCCAAGAGATAAAACTTCCCAAAACCATCTTAATAAAAAAGAGTTTTTCTCGTTAGCCAACGGATTCGAAATAGCAGTTGTTTTTGGAGACCAATCCAAAAAAGTTGCGATAATTTTGGATTCTAATCCAAAAAAGTTGTATTTTGTTGAGGGTAATAAAATGATAAAGAGAGAATTACAAAATACAATTGAATTAAAGCTAAACAGAGGTAAAGCAATAATTCTAATTGGTGCCAGGCAAGTAGGTAAAACTACCCTACTTAAAAGTATGTTCCAAAATAATGATAATTTGTTATGGTTAAATGGAGATGAGATAGATGTTCAAAAATTATTTGAAAATATCTCTGCATTACGTCTAAAAACTATTTTTGGTTCAAAAAAAATTGTAATAATAGACGAAGCACAACAAATTGAAGATATAGGTCTTCGTCTAAAATTAATTACAGATACAATGCCCGAAATACAATTAATTGCAACAGGTAGTTCTGCCTTTGATTTAACAAATAAAGTAAATGAACCATTAACTGGTAGAAAGTGGGAATATAAAATGTTTCCTCTCTCTTTTGGTGAAATGGTAAAGCATCATGGTTTGCTAGATGAAAAAAGGCTACTTCCACATAGGTTAATTTTTGGATATTACCCAGATGTTGTTAATAATCCGGGTGACGAAAAAGATATACTAAAGCAACTTTCGGATAGCTACCTATATAAAGATATTTTGATGTGGGAGCAAATTAAAAAACCAGATAAAGTTTTGAAACTATTACAAGCAATTGCCTATCAGGTCGGGTCACAAGTCTCTTATAACGAGTTAGGTCAGCTATGCGGTATTACTTCAAAGACAGTAGAAAAGTATATTAATCTTCTTGAAAAAACATTTGTAATATTTAAATTAAGTTCATTTCGTCGCAATTTAAGAAGTGAATTAAAAAACAGTAAAAAAATATATTTTTACGATAATGGTATTAGAAATGCGATAATATCTAATCACAACCAGATTGAAAATAGACAAGATATTGGAGCCTTGTGGGAAAACTTTTTAGTTTCTGAAAGAATTAAATATTTGAACTATTCTAATTCTTGGACGAATTATTGGTATTGGCGAACAAAAGAACAAAAAGAAATAGACTTTGTTGAAGAATCGAACGGTAAAATTATAAGTTACGAATTCAAATGGAATCCGAACTCAAAGATTAAAAAACCAAAACTATTTTTAAATACATACAAAGATGCAAGTTTTTATGTTATACACAGAGATAATTTTGAATCTTTTTTATTGGAGTAGTTAAACTAAGGGGGTGGAATAGAAAATAGATTTAGTTTTGTCCAATTTACTCCGATACTCTTTTGTCGGAATCGCTTTGTTTAGTAAAATTTAAGAAAGATATTTTCTATTCGTGCATTCGCGGCTCGCTTTTTCTTGTAAAACAAATAAAACTGATTAAATTTCTTCCGTAATTTGGTTGTTGAGTATGTCGAAACAATTCGCAATAAAAATATTCAGAAAATAAATGGTCTATCATTTCAAATTTCAATGTTTTTTATTGTAGTCGGAAATCTGCCAAAATCTAACTTTTCTTTTGCATGAGCATTAATTCTTATGTATATTTGCAATACAATTGCAAAACATCATAATATGGAGTTGGTAAATGCCTTTGGGGGTGGAATAGACATGTATCCCGCGGTACAGGTACACGCTTTGAAGTACATGTTTTTATTCCACCCCCTTTGGCAAGAGAAATTACAAATAAAGTGAAAATAAAAAGAAATATTGTTCCCCATCTAAAAAAGATGTTGAAAAAATTTCCCATTGTTTCGGTTACTGGTCCTCGCCAATCGGGTAAAACAACAATGCTTAAATGGGAATTTACCGATTATAAATATTATAATTTAGAAAGGCTTGATTATCGCGAAATGATATCTGCCGACCCCATTGGATTCTTAAAGTCTGCAGGCTCACAAGTAATTTTTGACGAAGCACAAAATGTTCCTGAACTTTTTAGTTATATACAAGTAATTTCGGATGAAAGAAATATACCTGGTCAATATATATTATCAGGGTCACAAAGTTTTTTGCTTAACGAAAAAATATCACAATCTCTTGCCGGCAGAGTAAGTGTAAATAATCTTTTCCCATTTGATATTAACGAATTACAAGGTAAAAACTCTAATGATTATATAGACTATATTTTTACAGGTTTTTATCCAAGAATTTATGATAAAAATATTGACCCCGTAGATTTCTATCCATCTTATCTGCAAACATATATAGAAAGAGACGTTAGAACATTAAAGAATATTGAAAATCTTTCTACATTTAGTCGTTTTTTATTTTTGTGTGCCGGTAGAGTAGGACAAATATTGAATATCTCATCACTTGCAAATGATGCCGGCGTTTCTGTAAATACAGCAAAAGCATGGCTTTCATTGTTAGAAGCGAGTTATATTATTTATTTACTTAAGCCATATTACAACAACTTTAATAAGAGGTTAATTAAATCGCCCAAATTATATTTTTACGATACAGGTGTGGCAGCTTCGTTACTAAAAATTACAACTGCTGATATGTTAAAAAATCATTTTGCTTATGGACATTTGTTTGAAAACCTAATAATAAGTGAAATAATAAAAACTAAAAAACATTCAGGCAAAAACCCTTCAATTTATTATTGGAGGGAAAGTAACGGAATTGAAATTGACTGTATAATAGATAATGGCAATAATAAAATAACTGCATTAGAAATAAAAGCAGGCGAAACCTTTAACTCAAGTTTTTTAAAAAACTTAAAAAAAATAAATGACCAGTCTGAAAATATACGAATAGATAAAAAACTAATATATACAGGAGAACTTAGTACATCAATTTCGGATATAGAAATAATTCCTTGGAATAATTTTATTCTATTTATTAAAAATTGAATTAGCATTGCTTATTAAATTCGTACTTCGACAATCTCTGCACAGGCTTCTATCAACAAAAGGGAATAGAATAATAGTAGTATTTGATGAATTCCAAGAGATAAAAAGTATAGAAACTAACTTAGATAGATATCTCCGTTCAACAATTCAGCATTTACGTTATTTGAATTACTTATTAAAGAGAAGAATTCATTAAACATGATATAACTAATTTTATCTATGTTCCGGGTGATGTTGATTACATTCTTCATTTTGCATCCCCTGCAAGCCCAATTGATTACCTCGAAATGCCAATCCAAACTTTAAAAGTAAGTTCACTAGGCACACATAATATGTTGGGTTTAGCATTAGAAAAAAAGGCTCGAGTTATTATTGCATCAACATCAGAAGTTTACGGCGACCCTGAGATACACCCACAAACTGAGGATTATTGGGGTAACGTAAATCCAATTGGTCCACGTGGAGTTTACGACGAGGCTAAAAGATTTTCTGAAGCTATGACAATGGCATATCACCGCTATCATGGTGTTGAAACAAGAATAGTTCGTATTTTTAATACCTATGGACCAAGAATGCGTCTAAATGATGGGCGAGCATTACCAGCATTTGTGTCGCAAGCATTAAAAGGAGAAGACATTACGGTCTTTGGTGATGGTTCTCAAACAAGAAGTTTCTGTTTTGTTGATGACTTAGTTGATGGAATATTTAAATTACTAATGTCGGATGAAACGAATCCGGTAAACATAGGCAACCCAGAGGAGATAACAATAAAAGAATTTGCTGAAGAAGTTAAATCTCTAATAAATAGCAAAAGTGAGATAATTTATAAAGAACTTCCTACAGATGATCCAAAAATAAGAAAGCCAGATATTACACGAGCAAAAACAATCTTAGGTTGGGAGCCAAAAGTAAATCGCCGTGAAGGACTAAAACTTACATTAGATTATTTCATAAATAAAGTAAAGAAAGAACGACAACCTTCAGCAATATAATTTTGCTCCTACAGAGCTTAGTTCTTCTCATAACTCTTGACCATACCATATTACCGCTCCTCTTGAGCTATTATAGAGACTAAGTCGTTTTTTAATTGCAATATAAAAACAAGCATCATAAATACGACATTGCAGTAACAAGAAGTATATAGTAAAAAAACTATTAGCTCCAGCGGAGTGATCCGCCACGGCGGATTATGGTAAGAAGCAACAAACCACACCCTGGCATCATAAATGCAGTACTGTGTAAAGCATCATAGATGCGATATTATGGTAACATAGAGCACGACACTACTGAAACAACAAGCTTCATAGGAGCGACATTTGTTACAGCTTTGTCGAAGTATGGCAAAGATGACTTTTAGTATCTTATCAGTAATATTCGTGTTATTTTTGGTAGAAAATTACAAATGACAATATTCAAATAACAAATAAATCCCAAATCTCAATATCAAAATTCCAAAAAACGAGACACCTTAACACAAATTTCTTGTTTGGGATTTGAATTTTATAAATTGAAATTTATTTGTAATTTATCTTTTTGAGATTTGTCTTTTCCAGTTCATCTGGGTTAGGGTGTAGAATAGACATGTATCCCACCCCCTTAGAAATAATATAATAGTGTTGTAATATATCCATCAATACATTATATTAACAATATAATATATCAACAAAAGCAAAAATGGATAGTCTATTACTTAAATCATTAATATTAACTCACAAAGAGAGATTTTTACGCAAACAAGAACTAATAGACCGTGAAGTATTAATAAATTTTGAGAACGAGATAAACTCTCGTGAAGTAATTTTTATTAGTGGAATTAGAAGAAGCGGCAAATCTAGTCTATTATCTTTAATTGCAAAATTGCTTCTTGAAACTAATAAAATAGAAAGAGAAAATATTCTATTTATTAACTTTGAAGATGAACGGTTTATTAATTTCGGTGTTGAAGATTTTGAGAAACTTTATCAATTATATCAAGAACTAGAAAACCCCAAAGGGAAGCTCTATCTTTTTTTTGATGAAATTCAAAATGTTGTAGGGTGGGAACGGTGGATTAATAGACTTTACGAGTTTGAAGACGTTAAAATATTTTTAACTGGCTCCAATGCTTCGTTAGTCAGTTCGTTAACATCAACTTCATTAACCGGTCGTAACAGACAAATTGAACTTTCCACCTTTTCATTTAAGGAATTTTTACTTTTAAAAGGAGTAAAAATATCTCAACACGATTTACTATTGCCAGATAAAATATCAGTAATAAAAAGGGAGTTTGAAAAATATATACGGATTGGAGGATTTCCTGAAGTAATTAAAAACAATGATGTTACATTATCCGGTCAATATTTTAAAGATATAATTTATAGAGATGTTGTCTCAAATTATAATATCAGAAATGTTAAGGAACTTAGAGAATTATCTCTATATTTAATAACAAATTCAGGTACAATTTTTAGTTACGAATTATTACGCAAAACTATACAATCAAAAAATGCAACAACAATTAAAAACTATCTAAATATTTTACAAGATGTGTTTCTGTTTTATTCTCTTTCTAAATACGATTACTCAATAAAAAAGCAAATATATAATCCGGATAAGTATTATGTTTCCGATTTAGGTTTTTATCATGCACTTGGGTTTAAATTTTCTGAAAATTTGGGGAAGATACTTGAAAATATAGTTTTTGAGCAACTAATTAGAAAAAAGAAAGAACTTTTTTATTGGAAATCGAAAAAAGGAAAAGAAGTTGATTTTGTTGTTCGTGATGGAATAAAATTAGTTGAAGCCTATCAAGTAACTTATTCACTTAATCTTGAAACAAGAGAACGAGAAATTGGGAGCTTAATAGAAGCATCAAAAGAACTTGGTATAATGAATCTTACTATTTTAACATATGAGCAGGAAGAAGATATCGAGATTGAAAATGTTAAAGTTTCAGTTATTCCTATTTGGAAATGGTTACTAAATTGAATAAATAATAACTTAGTATAAAATTGAAATTGCTAAAAGCAAAACAATACACGTTCCGCCTCATTTAAAGGGAAAAACACATTCTATTTACTACGTCTTTTTTCGGACTATATATGTAAAGTTGCAAAAGGTATTGGTTCAATTCTTAAAGAAGACAATGGCATATCACCGCTATCACGGTGTTGAAACAAGAATTGTTCGCATCTTTAATACTTATGGACCAAGAATGAGATTAAACGATGGGCGAGCATTACCAGCCTTTGTATCTCAAGCATTAAAAGGTGAAAATATTACAGTCTTTGGTGATGGTTCTCAAACAAGAAGTTTCTGTTTTATTGATGACTTAGTTGATGGAATTTTTAAATTACTAATGTCGGATGAAACGAATCCAGTAAACATAGGTAACCCAGAGGAGATAACAATAAAAGAATTTGCTGAAGAAGTTAAATCTCTAATAAATAGCAATAGTGAAATAGTTTATAAAGAACTTCCTACTGATGATCCAAAAGTAAGAAAACCAGATATTACAAGAGCAAAAACAATTTTAGGTTGGGAGCCAAAAGTAAATCGTTATGAAGGATTAAAACTCACATTAGATTATTTTAAGAATAAAGTAAAGAAGTAAATGAAACGTATTGCTAAATCTTTCCTCTATTGAGAGGCGAAGCCTTAAAAAGGGAATAAAACTAACAATAGAATTTAGCCAAAACAATAAAGATGCTATAGTTTTTATGTTATACAAAGCCTCCTATTAGCAGAAAAGTTGTTAAATGATAATTCCGCACTCTAATCCCAAAAGGTTGCAATATTTTTAGATGTCAGATACGTGATTGCACATGAAAGGGCTTGATTGATACAGAAGAGAATGTTGTGGGTTACAATTAATAGAATGTGTTATGAATCTTAATCACCCTAAAAATTAAATTTTTTGTAAATTTGTTTTACGAATAAACTTGACGGTTCTAATAATAGGTTCAAGCCATGAATTATGGATTAAAAGAAGAAGTAATAGAAAAAATAAAATCCATTTTCTCTAAATATATAGAAATTGAGAGAGCTGTTTTATATGGTTCACGTGCAAAGGGTAATTTTACAAATGGTTCAGATATTGATTTGACATTAATTGGCGATAATCTTGAGTTTAATCTATTACTCAAAGTTTTATTAGATATTGATGATTTGATGTTACCATATAAATTTGATATATCACTTTATAACTCAATTACAGATGATGAATTATTAAGTCATATAAAACGAGTAGGCAAAGAGATTTACTTAAAAGATGGTGATAAAAATGGATAATAAAGATATAAGATGGCATCAGCGTTTTAGTAATTATCAAAAAGCTTTGAAGCAACTCAAAAAATTCATTGATGTTATGGATTTAAATGAATTGGAGGAGCAGGGATTAATTCAAGCGTTTGAGTATACACATGAATTAGCTTGGAAAACAATTAAGGATTTTCTTAACTATCAAGGTAATCAAAACATATATGGTTCAAAAGATGCTACTCGCGAGGCATTTAATCTGAGCATTATTTCGGATGGTGATATTTGGATGAACATGATTGAGAGTAGGAACCAAACATCGCACACCTATAATGATGAAGTTGCAAAAGAAATTGTAAAAAACATAAAAGAGTTTTATTTTAACCAGTTTCTTAAACTTGAAGAGAAGTTGTTAAGGTTGATGAAGTAAATAGATATCAGATAATGATATGGGACGCTGATTGTCATAACGAATTCCCAGAGGGATGAGACATCTTTTTAAAAGGCACAATCGTTTATTTGATAGATTTCTCACACAAACAAAGAACATCGGGTTCGAACAATGACATTGATTTTTAGATTAAAACAATCGGGATGGCTCTAAATTCCCGCAATTTCGTTTTTGAGGCAAATTGATAATTATGAAACTATAATACTTAAATTAAAAATTTCGGGAATTTTTATTTCTACCTATCCGTGTAAATCTGTTTAATCAGTTAGATCCGTGTTCCTATTTTTTAAAACAGATTTCAGTATACAGATTGTAGAAAAAGCATGTAATATGAACAGCAATGGATGTGCTGATAGTGTAAAACTAAGCTCTTAAAATTGTTAATGTGTACAAAATGGAAAAATAGTCCCAAGGGGATGAAGACACGGAAAATTGACAACACAAAAGTCACTCACAAAAGGAAGGTTATTAAAAATTGAAAAACATGATAAAAAGAAAATTCATACTTACTTTTCTTCTCTCATTACTAATTACTCATTACTCACTGCCCAAGTAGTAAACCAACCACTCCATAGTGATATCTATCAATACTTATCACGACTTTCGCAACGTGGTTATTGCTAAATTCAATTATAAATATAATGCAAATTAAAACATTAGAAGATATAAAAGGAACAGCAGAAAGCGAAACAGTTGAATTAAAGAAAATCTGGAAAGATGATTATTTAAAAACTATTTGTGCATTTGCCAATACAAGGGGTGGAAGTTTATATATTGGTATTACAGATAATAAGCATATAATTGGGCTTAAAAAGAGCTCAAAGTTATTAGTAGATCTACCAAACAAAACAAATAATCTACTAGGAATTCTACCAAATATTGAAACTATTAGTTACAATGATAAAAATGTAATTTTAGTCTCTGTAAAAACCTCAAAAGTACCTATTTCCTTTCGAGGCAGATATTATGTTCGAAGAGGAAGCGTTACTATTGAATTACAGAATCAAGAATTAACCTCTTTTATTCTAAAAAAAGTTGGAATTAGTTGGGACATGTTTCCTGACTCAAGAATTAAAGAAACGGATTTTAACAAAGAAACAATAGAGAAATTTAAAGAACTTGCCGTTGATAGACTCCCTTCAATAAAATTGGAGACATCAACAAAAACAATTCTTAAAAAACTTAACTTAATAGAAAATAGCATATATAAGCGTGCAGCAATTATTTTATTTGGCACCAACCCTCAACAATTCTATCCTCAAACCACACTGAAAATTGGAAGATTCATAAATGATTCAGAGATCATCTCCTCTGATTTATTGGAAGGAAACCTATTTCAGCAAGCCGAGAAAGCATTAGATATCTTAAGAACTAAATACCTTATAAGCAATATTAAATTTGAAGGAATCCACAGAAGAGAATTATTAGTTTATCCATATGATGCGCTTAGAGAGGCAATACTAAATTCACTTATTCACAGAAATTACAATACAACATCTTCAATACAAGTAAGAATTTATGAAGATAAACTGGTTTTGATTAATGAAGGAAAAATGCCAGACGAAATTCCTATTTCTGATTTAAATAAAGAACATATTTCAAAACCTGGTAACATTTTATTAGCGGATGTTTTTTATAAAGCAGGTTTTGTAGAATCTTGGGGAAGCGGAACTTTAAAAATATTTAATCTATTTAAGGAAAGTCATTTACCTGAACCACTATATGAAGAGGAAAATAATCTAATTAAACTTACTTTTTACAAGGTGGGTGAAAAGGTGGGTGAAAAGGTGGGTGAAAAGGTGGGTGAAAAGTTCACCAACAATCAACATGAGATTATTGTTCTTATTAAAAAAGACAGCAAAATTACTATAAAAGAGATGGCGAAAAGAATTGGCATTGCAGAAAAAAACATTGAAACCAATATTAGAAAACTGAAAGAAAAAGAAATTATTATAAGAACTGGTCCTGCAAAAGGTGGCTATTGGCAAATTTTAAGGAGTAATAAAAATGTTTAACAAACAAAAATCTTTTTTTCACTTCTTACTTTTCGCGTTTGTCCTTCTCACTCCTCACTTTTCACTTCTCACCGCTCAAGTAGTAAACCAACCACTTCATAGTGATATCTATCAATACTTATCACGATTATCGCAACGAGGTGTAATTGAGCTACATGATGAAATACGCCCACTTTCACGTAAATATATTGCAAGTAAGTTAATTGAGATTTCAGATAAGAGACATGAGATAACAGATTTAGAGCTAGATGAACTTGAGTTTTATTCTAAGGATTTCGGAAGGGAAATTAGCAAAGAAGTCAAACGTCAAATATCAAACGTCAAAAAAGGAGAATCGAACGAACCTGTTCGGTATAGTGACAGCAAACACGAATCTCACATCTCACATCTCACGTCTCACGTTTCTTTTGGGTATGATTCTTACAACCGCATCCGCCTATTTAGCTACGAAGACTCTCTCTTTGCAATAAATCTTTCTCCTATTCTAGGATATTCATACGGCAAAAATGACGGCGAAAAACAGACACATTTATGGAATGGGTTTTCGATCTATGGTTACTTAACCGACTACATTGGGTTTAGTTTCGATTTCAGAGATAATGCTGAATCTGGCAATAACATTGATAGAAAAAAAGAATTTACGCCTATTACCGGTATTACTGATACTAAACCAACAAGCACGTCAGTTGAATATAGCGAGTTCCGAGCAATGATTGGTACTGATTGGAGTTGGGGTTCGTTTTCTATAGGCAAAGACTTTATAAATTGGGGATATGGTGAAGGTGGTCTGTTAACCCTCTCTTCCAAAGCACCCTCATTTCCATATTTTAGATTGGATTTGTATCCAACAGATTGGATTAGTTTCAACTATTTTCATGCTTGGTTGGAATCTGACGTTATTGATTCTACCGGAATCTATCCTTCTTCTCGTGATGGTTATAATAGAATACAATACCGAAGCAAATATCTCGCTTCGCATACTTTAACATTTCGTCCGTTTTCCGGACTTTCATTCTCTCTTGGTGAGTCAGTTGTTTATAGCGATAAGCTGGAATTTCTTTATCTCTTTCCTTTAAGTTTCTTCCGTGCAGCAGACCATTACTATAGTAATCAAAGAAATGATGCCGGAGCGAACTCACAATTTTTCTTCAGCTTAAGTTCACGTAATCATATTCCAAATACACATCTATTTGCAACTTTACTTATTGATGAAATTGCACTCTCTGATATCGGAGACCCAGAAAGAGAACGTAGTCAATTCGGGTTTGTTTTTGGTGGCTCTGTTACGGATTTACCTATTAACAATTTAACATTTGCTATAAACTATACACGTATCAATCCATTTGTATATCGGCATTACATTCCAACACAAACCTATGAGAGTAGAAGTTATGTAATGGGGCATTGGATGCAGCACAATGCGGATCAAATTTATCTTTCCCTTAACTACAGAATTATTCGCGGCTTACAAGTAAAAACTTGGATAGAATTTATTCGCAAAGGTGAAGATGGAGTTGTGGACGACCAATACACTCGTCCTTCAAAACCATTTCTATTTGGATTGAGAAAAAACTATACAAACTGGGGATTTAACGCAAAGTATGAAATTATACACGAAGCATTTGTATCTTTAGATTTTAAGTCCTTTTTCACAACAGAAGAAGATGAAAATGGAATATTTACAGATACAAGACGTAATGAATTTTTTATGTCACTTAATTATGGGTTTTAGATGGGCAATTGAGAATTATGAGTTTTTAATTAAGAATTAAAGGAAAAGAAAACCGTACTTCAATACTTCAACTTTGCTTAATCCGTATCTAATAGATTTAAGAAGTCAGAATTTATCGCAATTACAACAGCAGCATCATAGATGCGATATTATGGTAACATAGAGAACGACATACTAAAACCACCAGCTCCATTGGAGCAACATTATGGTAATGATTTACTGCTTTTGTCTTGTGTCTACCTGTCCCTGTGGGGATATCTTGAATCTAATCCGCCGCGGCGGACTGTGGCTTTGCCAGCCTATGAATGTTATCCTCTTTATTGCGAATATCTTCGCAACGAACAATGTCGCAAGATAAAAAAGATGGATTATAAAAAGAAGAGCAGTTTGAAAATAACTTATGGAAGATAAGCCTAACCCAGATGAACTGGAAAAGACAAATCTCAAAAAGATAAATTACAAATAAATTTCAATTTATAAAATTCTCACAGAGTCCCACGGACAAATCCCAAACAAGAAATTTGTGTTAAGGTGTCTCGTTTTTTGGAATTTTGATATTGATATTGATATTGATATTGATATTGATATTTGGGATTTATTTGTTATTTGAATGTTGTCGTTTGTAATTTTCTGCCAAAAACAACACGAATATTACTGATAAGATACTAATGGAATTTTCAATTTTAAAGCAAAAATATGAAGCTCTCATTCAAGAAAACCAAGTCTTAAAATCCGAAAACAAAAAACTAAGAATTCAACTCGGGTTAATTGAACCGAAAAAAGAAACTCCCAAAACCACCACACACATTGCCAACCAAATTACATCCGTAAATAAAAATTCACAATCATCTTTAAAAATTAAACTTTTTTTGTCACTCTTTAAAGGCAGAACCGATGTGTCAGTGATGCAGGGATAAAATAATTATTTCTCATTATGAATCTAAACATATGATAGTATAGAGTAATTCCTTAGTCAGACAAGGTCTTGTCTAATTTTTGTCTATCTCATTTATTTAATCCATAATT
>JAKIUC010000010.1 GCA_021647785.1 Melioribacteraceae bacterium | reverse complement strand
AAATTAAAGCTAAACTAAAAAATACTTCAGAAACTTGGATTGGTTTAACGCTGTTCGTCGCGAACATTGTGAAGTTTGCTGAAATCAAAAATTTCTACATCTGACTTTCTGAGGATACCCTACTTATGTCCCAATTGGCGTTGTAGCTCCAAAGCAGAAAAACTTTTCTTCGTTGAAGTAAGTAAATGCATGGCTATAAACCAATATCGAAAAGGTAGTTGTGAACCATGCATAACTGTGCCACTGCGTAATGTGGTTCTCGTTCTGCACACTTTACATTCATATTGCCACTTGTCTTGTTTCCAATAGTGTTCTTTGCCTCCACATTTTCTGCAGACAACTCCTTCTTTATCTCTTATGGCTTTGAACTTTATTTTACAACTCTCTTCATCCGGATATTCGCTTACAAAATCAAATAGTTTCATCTCTTTCCTTATTTTTTTTCACTACAAATATAAGCATTTTGGGTATAGTATCCGAGATTCATTAATAATTATATAGGAGGTACTAAAACTAATTGAAAAACACTATTGTTTTTAGATAGCAATTGTTATCTAAGCTTAATCCACTTATTTATTAAACACATTTTGGAGTTTATAATGAAAGAAAATCAATGGAAATACTCAATCATTTTATTTTTTCTTATAATGGTTGGACTAACTTTTAACCTAAGTGCACAAGAAACATTTACATTTGAAGCAGAAGACTATGATATTGTTGACCCAAATGATACTGATACAACGTGGATGACAGTAGATGATGCAACAGCTTCGGGCGGAAAATATATATGGGAAAGAAAAGGTGAAAAAAACAAAAAGTACGTTGGATATAGTTTTACTACAACATCTTCAACAGATACTACATTTTATATGTGGCTAAAAACTCGTCCATGGAATGGATATTGGAATGCAAATGAAGGGAAAGAATTTATCAACTGGAACCTTCCCGATTCAATTATTGCCAGAGGTGGTGGAGCGTTTCCGTTCCAAGGGCAGGCATGGACTGCTTACAGTAACGATATTGCTATTGGCGATACATTAGAATGGAAATGGCATATGCTTGTTGCAATAGATACAGGTATTCCGTACGTAATAAATGCCCAACCAGGAGACCATAATTTCTTTTTACGCGGAAGAATGGGTGGGGTTTATGACCAAGTAAGAATTACAAGTGATTTATCCTGGCGTCCTAAAATTGCCTATGAATTTGAAGCAGAATCCGGAAATATTACTGCCCCGTTAGTTATAGAAGGATATGCAGGAGCCTCAATGGATAATGTCGTTTCAGCACCAGCGGGAAGCGGTACAATAGGGCAAGTTCAACTTATGCAAGGTAATGACGATATAGGAGTAGCAATGAAAAGAGCAGAGGGTGATTATTATTTGTGGTTACTAGTTGACCTACCTTCAGAAGCCTCAAATTCTTATTGGATTGGAACTGGTGATGAGCAATTATTACCACCAAGCTGGGAAGGAGCAGTAACCAGTGGTTTAGAATGGCAGCGTGTTGAAGATGGCGGTACTGCTAAAGCTTTTGCTCTAGATGCAGGTGCATGGCAAGCTGGAAATGTTATCCGGGTTAAACAGCAGGAAGAAGGAACAAAGATTGATAAAATATATGTAACTAATGATATTGATGATATTCCTACAGTAGTTAGCGTAGATGATAAAGAAGGAAATGAACTATTACCAAAATCATTTACAGTATCTCAAAACTATCCGAACCCATTTAACCCAAGCACAACAATTACTTATGCATTACCAAAAGCTGGTGATGTAGAAGTTAGTGTCTATAATATTATGGGTCAAAAAGTAGCAGCATTGGTTAAAGCACATCAATCTGCAGGTGTAAAAGAAGTAACATGGAATGCCGGAAATGTAAGTAGCGGAATTTATTTCTATAGTGTAAAATATGGCGATAAAGTTAGTAATAAGAAAATGCTGCTGCTTAAATAAAGTTCCGCGTTTTCCTGTCCCGCGTTTTCCTGTCCCGCATTTTTTTGCGGGATTGCGGGATTGCGGGATATTTATTTTAGCACAGTCCCTTTGGGGATTTTAATGAAATAATTAGATGTAGCATATTTACAATACCCGGCAGTAATAAAACTGTCGGGTTTTTTTTAGGAGTTAAATGATGAAAAAGATTTTTATTATAATATTATATCTATTTATAATATCAAGTTTTATAAATGCAGAAACATATTACATAAATAAGAAAACTGGTAATGATGCCAACAGCGGTCTTTCACCAGACCATGCATGGAAAAATGTTCAAAAAACTAATGACTTTAGTTTTGCCCCCGGAGATTCGGTTCTCTTTAGCCGTGGCTCTACTTGGAACTTTACACTTTTAATTAAAAGTAGTGGTGAAGAAGGAAACCCAATCTACTACGGTGCTTATGGTGAAGGAAGGAAACCAACTTTTGATATGCTTTTTTATCCAAAAAGGGGAGCACTTTATGCAAAGGGTCAAGAATATGTAAAAATTGAAAATATGGTATTTCAAAATACGAACGGAAATCCGCCAGACCATGCAAATGGTGTTCAGTTTGACAACTGTCATAATTTTAATGTAAATAGACTTGAGATCTATGGTGCAGGTAATTTCTCGCTTGGAATGATGAAAGGATGCTCATTTTTTCTCGTAGATAGCGTTATAGCAATGAATGGTCAGAATAATGGTATCCTCGGTTATGGAGATATTATTTCTCATGGTAACAATTTAACAGTTCAAAATAGTTATGTATCAAATATTCGTTGGAATGATAATTTCGTTATACATCAAGGTAGATCTCCTGAATATTTGTTAGGTGAAAATTTTATTTTTAGAAATAATTATGCAGAGTATTCTTTAGGAGAAGAAGGGTTTGACATTACAGACGGAACCAATATTCTTCTTGACAATAATATAACAAACTCAAATGCTCAAGGAGCTGTAAGTATAGGTCATACTGCAAAAAATGTTACAATAACAAATCATATTGCTTACGCTGATAAAAAAGTTATGAAAGCCGGTAGATTTGGTATGGCAGGATTAGGAGATATCACTTTCAAAGGAAATCTTGTTTTTGGACATACAGAACCAATGGTGGTTGTAAATACGAGTAATGTTAAAATAACGCATAACACCTTTGTATGGGAATCTTCGTATTCTGATGGCATTATGGTTAGCTGGGATGCTGATACAGTTACATTTAAGAATAATATACTTGCAACAGCAGATGAATTTTACGGCAGATTATCAGTAACTGATAATATTATCTTAAGTAACAAAGAAAGATATGATTTTGATTATAACATGTATTATGGCAAATGGGAAGATTTCATTTATGGGAGTACCTTTTATAGTCTTGCTACTTGGAGGAATACCTTTAACCAAGATAGCAACAGTGTTGTAAGAAATCCATATTTTTTAGATAATGTGAATGGTGATTTTACATTGTCCGATTTATCATGGGCAATAGATAATGCAGATAGCTCGGATAGATATGGAGAAGTTGATATGTTGGGAACCCCAATCCCTTATGGCGACGGAGCAGATATTGGTGCTTTTGAATTTAAGCCGGGTGTAGTTTATACACCACCTGCAACACCAGCAGCACCGGACAATCTTAGTATTGAAAAGCTATCAGATAACAAAGTAAAACTAAGCTGGAATGATAATTCAGATAATGAATACGGATTTCATATATGGCGTGCAGTAAATGACGAAAGTCTCGTGAAATTTGAAGAATTTTTAGATGATGAAGGATTTGAACATTTAGATTTTACAGAAGTTAATGCAACAGAGTATATAGATTCCACGGCTACAAGTGAAACTGTAGAATATAGGTATAGAATAAAAGCAATAAACAACAGAGGCAATTCATCATATACAAATATTGTAGAATTTATTGCAACCGATGTTGAAGAAAATTTAACTGAAAGTATAATAAGTGAATTTGCTTTGATAGGGAATTATCCGAATCCTTTTAATCCATCAACCACAATCAAATATCAGACACCAATAAATGCTAATGTTAAAATATCAATTTATAATGCAGTTGGTGAATTAGTAAAAATATTATTTGATGGAAATGTCTCAGCAGGTAAACATAGTGTAAATTGGAATGCAAAAGATAAAAGCGGTAGTTCAGTTACAAGCGGCGTTTATTTTTACAGAATAGAAAGCACAGATTTTATACTAACAAAAAAAATGCTGCTGCTGAAATAAGTAGTCCTTTCGGGAGTGTTATTGAAATAATATCATGATACTAACTAAAAATAACAGATGACCATGGGAAAAGTATATCAAAGTGCTATCTGAATCTTAGATGTTTTTAGTTGTAAATGTTGGAAAACAGTTATTCCACTGTTATCTCACAGTTTATTCCTTGACCTTTAGAAAATATAACTATTTATTGAAAATAAGAAAAACAGCAAATCGCCAATTTTTCTGAAAAATAAAGATAATGTTATGAAAAGGAGATAAAAAGCTGCTTGTAGAAGAAGTAGTATAGAATGAAAGTAGTTTAAGTTGTTGTTTTTACATCCAGAATGTAAAATATGATGATAAGGTTAGAGATATAAATAATGCTGATGAAATTGTCTCATAAATCTTCAACTAAAGCAAATAATTAATCAGTTCATTAATATCCACATAAAATAGAATTAATACTGCCGTTTTGAGAGGAAAATAATTTGAACAAGTCAAATTTTACAGTTCTACTTTGTTTAGTAACATTTTTATTAAATGGTACAAATATTGATGTTTATTTATTAAATAAAAATATTAATAATGCTTCTAACAATACCTCCTTGCTTGATGCAGATTGGCAAAATATTGAAAAAGTTAATGAATTTATACCTACCCCAAGTGATTCAGAATTGTTTAGTAGAGATTTTAGTAACTCACCATTTAATACAAATTTTAACGGAATAGAGAAAGAAACAATTTACTCTCGAAATATTGGTGCATTCAAAATTAAATCGGGAGTTGTCTTTGTACCTCCAACAACTCCTGATGCACCACAGAGCCTAATATTTTCGGCACAAAACCAGCCCCACGGAAAATCCCTTTACCGTAATAAAGTATCAAAAAAAAAAGAATAAATGGAATAAAAATAATTGAAGCCACGAAACTAAGGAAAGTTGTATGAAAAAAACTATTATAATCATATTTCTTTTTCAGATGAGTTTATTTGCACAAGACTTATTAAGATATACCCCGGAATGGATTAAAGACGGTTTTGTTACTGGTGGTTCAACACATGAACCATGGATATTTTTTGTTAGAAGAGGAACAGAGAATTTTAATACATGGCAAAAAAAATATTGGGAATATCGGCAGACAGAAGAATATATAAAAGCGTTAGCTGAGTCTGGTGTAACCGTCTATCATATTTTTAGTTATAAAGGTTACGGATGGCAAGCCGAAAAAGAGCATATGCGTTTAGCAGCAAAGGCAGCAAAGATAGCTCATAAATATGGTTTGAAAGTGGACACATATATTCAGTGGAATAGTATGTTTTATGAAACCTTCTTCAAAGAAGTACCAGAAGCAGAAACAGATTTGTGGTATCAGTTAGATGAGACTGGTAAACCATCTACTCTTGATTATGGTTACGCACCTTACAGGCGTGCAATATGTTTTAACAGCGATGCGTATATGGAATATTATAAAGAAAAGATATTACGTTTTGCGGTAGATTCCATCAAAACAGATTTTATCCATTTTGATAATTTTGGCTTACACCATCCAAAAGAAGTACAATATAATCCTCAAACTATAAATGCATTTAGAAAATACTTGAATGATAAATATCCAAAAGAAGAACGAATGGACCGTTTCGGTTTTGATGATTTTTCATTTGTATTACCCCCAATTTGGAATTATAAACTTGACCCATTAAAGATGAAAAATATAACCGACCCTATAATGCAGGAGTTTTGCGATTTTAGAGTTTGGACTATATCAACACGTTTAAAAGAATGTATCACTTTTGTACGCAGCCTCAATAAAGAAATTGCAATTGAGGTTAATGGAATAGGTCTCAATGTTGCAGGTATTTGGAACCGTGGTATTAACCCTGGTAATATTTTACCTTATTTGAATGCCGCTTGGACGGAAGGAAGTGGCTCGGCAGAGTGGAAGGATGGAAAAATTGAAGGTAAATGGCGTTTCTTTAAAGTGGGGCGTTCAACTAATACATATTTTTTAAGTTATAAGGATACTCCAAGGGCACTTGCCGAAGCTCTATCAATAAACCGGACAATTGCATGGGCACTGCCAAGAGGTAGTGAGTCTGCAATAACTGATGATAAACTTAGTGGAATTCCGGTTGGAGAAAATAAGAAATACGTTGACTTTTGGAATAACAATAAAAATTTATATTCTAATGTTGTTGGTGCAGAAAATGTTGCGGTGCTGCGAAGTTATCCCTCCATGGCTTATAGTCTAATTGAAACTCATAAATCTGTCATGTTTGTGGAAGATAAACTCTATCAAAATCATATTTTGTACGATATTATTTTCGATGAACAATTATCAAATCTTAATAAATATGATCTGCTTGTTCTTGCAAATCAAGAAAGTCTTGCTGATTCGGTAATAGAAAAAATTTATTTATTTGTTGAAGAAGGTGGAAAATTAGTGTTAACCGAAAAGAGCGGAATCTATAATCACTGGAGGCGAATTCGGCAAAACAATGCTTTTCAAAAGATGCTTGGCAATGGTTGGGATGGTATTAATAACCATAAAACAAAATACGGCAAAGGAAATGTTCATTTCTTAAAAGATATTTTGAGTGAAAATAATGATACAGATTTGGTAACTGCTGTAAAAGATATTGCCGCTGAAAAATCGATATTGCAATTTAAAGTGCCGGAATGGGTTGGAGTTTCATGCGACAAAAAAGATGACGAACTAATTGTTCATTTTGTGAATTATAAAGTAAACTCTGTAGTATCTGGTGCAAAACTGATTTCCAAACAAAAAATTGTTAGTGCAGAAGCTATTTCACCGGATAGGGATGATAGGATAAATCTTTCGTTTAATGAAACTACAAACGGAACAATTATTAATCTTCCGGATATTGATGTATATGAAGTAGTAATCTTAAAATTAAGTATAGTTGATATTTCAAGTAATAATTAATTGCTTGAATTAAATATACATCATAATAGTTCTTTATTGTTTTGTCATTTTTCAAGTTATGCTGATTTTTTTAAAAAGCTATTAGTAGAAATACTCTATTTGTTGCAAGGTTTATATAGACATCTACTAAATTGTACGAGTTGGATTTATAAGTTATCACGATGTGATTGACCAGGCTGTGCTGTGTGTAAAGTTCCTACTTCAAATTCTACTTATATACACAACATCCCGCATAGCGGGATTGTTATATACCGATGGTTGCTGAACTTGTTGAAGTACAATATCTACTTTTGAGTCTCCGACCTGTTCCGTTTTCGGAAAAACTAATTCATTGTCGGTATATGTTATCTTTTGAAAAAAGGGTGCAAATTTATCACCCATATAATTAACAAATATTAATTATTTTATTAACCACACTAACTATTTATTAATAAACAAGGAGTACGAAATGAAGCAGAAATACTTAATTAATCTATTTATTGTAATAATGACTGGGCTGACTTTTAACCTAATTGCTCAAGATACATTTTTAATTGAAGCCGAAGATTATACAATTATAGATCCTACCAATGCAGGTATGGCAGAGCCAAATTATGTAGTTGTAAATGATGAAACCGCGTCTGGTGGGAAATATCTTCAAGTAGCAGGATCGGGTAAAACTAAAGAATATTGTGGTTACGAATTTACAACAACAAATGCCGCAGATACTATTTATTATGTTTGGGTAAAAACACGACCACGGAATAATTACTGGGATACATCAATTAATAAACACTTTTTTAACTGGAGTATTCCCGATTCAATAATTGAAAGGGGCGGAACTGCGATGCCGTTTCAAGGAATGACCTATAATAATATGAATCCTGAAATGGATAATGACAATACTATGGAGTGGAAATGGTACTTATGTGCATCTGCTGATGTCGCTGTACCTTTTGAACTAAACCTTCCACCAGGAGACCATAATTTTTTATGGCGTATTAGAGCAGGCGTATCAATATTCGATCAAATAATAATCACCAATGATCTTGATTGGCGTCCTGATATAGCTATTGAATTTGAAGCGGAGGATGGCGTTTTTACAGAGCCGCTTGTCATTGCATCCTATTCCGGAGCATCAGGTAACAAAGTTGTATCAGCCCCAATTGGTAGTGGTTCTATTGGACAGATGGAGTTAACAAGGGGTAATGATGATATAACCGCTATAATGACACAGGCAGAAGGTGATTATTATCTATGGTTATTAGTTGACTTTCCGTCAGAGTCTTCAAATTCCTACTGGATAGGTACAGGTGATGAGCAGATAATGCCGCCAAGCTGGGAAGGTGATGTAACAAGTGGTTTAGAATGGCAGCAAGTTAAAGAGAATGGAGTTGCAAAAGTATTCCCTTTTACTCCAGGTGCATGGCATGGTGGTGAGATTTTGCGTGTTAAGCAACAGGAAGATGGTACTAAAACTGATAAAATATTGCTTACTAATAATATAAATTTTAATCCTATAACTAGTGTAGAAGCTGGTGGTACTAATGAATTATTACCAAAATCATTTGTAGTATCACAAAATTATCCTAATCCTTTTAACCCAAGTACAACAATTACTTATGCGTTACCCGAGGCAGGTGATGTAGAAGTAAATGTTTATAGTATAATAGGAGAAAAAATTGCAACATTAGTAAAAGCACATCAATCTGCTGGAGTAAAAGAAGTAACATGGAATGCAGGTTCCTCCAGTGGTGGATTAAGCAGCGGAATTTATTTCTACAGTGTAAAATATGGCGATAAGGTTAGTAACAAAAAAATGCTGCTACTTAAATAATTTTAAATATTAAGGTAGTAGTCCCGCATTCTTTCGCGGGTCTGCTATTGAAATAAAGTCCCGGTTACGGGATATTTATTTCAAGACAGTCCCTTCGGGGCTGCTGCTTAAACAACTACAATTATAAGTAGACAAAATTGTTCTATTGTTTCATTGTTCTATTGTTATTACAAGTTATTATCAACAATTTAGCAATGGAGCAATAAAACAATATAGAACATTCATTCCTTCTAATAGCTGTAAGCCTTTTGTTTCTATTGTATTATAGTATTAGCAACTAAATCCTTCCCGCAAAGAACGCGGGACAAGTTGTTTTTTTTGTAAAGAAACTTAAAGTGCTTTTGCTTTTGTCTGATATCTTGTGTCTCTTAATCTCATATCTGCGGTTCACCGCCATGTGAATAACCGACCAAGCACTAAGTAGTAGTCCGCTGTCCTGTAAGGATGCCCTCGGCATAAGAGTCTCATACTTATAAAATAGTATCGAATGGCACATTGCATCGCTAAACGGTTATATGACCTAAACTTTAAATTAAAAAGTTTTAATATATTGAGCGATAGAATATTTCAATAAAAATTTATGTGGAAACTATATAATGCAGAATGAATTTCATTGGTTAGATGTTATTGTTATTGTTGGCTACTTTGTAGGTATAACTGCCTATGGTCTATGGCTTACTAAAAAAGTTAAAAGTAGCGATGGCTTTTTTAGAGGGGAACGGAAATTTAAGTGGTGGATTATGATGGGGCAGGCGTTTGGTGCAGGAACACACGCAGAGAATTTTGTTGCCCAAACCGGTGCAAGTTTTCAACTTGGCTTTGCCTCAATTTGGTATCAGTGGAAGAATATGATTATTACTCCATTTTACTGGCTTATTGCTCCGTGGTACAGAAGAAGTGAACGCACTACAGTTGGAGAAATTGTTGGTGATAGGTACGGCAATAAAATGGCAGTTATGTACTCAGCCTTTGCAATCATGTTTTTTATTATGGCTCAAGGAGTAATGCTTAAAGGTGCTGCGAAAGTGATTTCAGTTGCAACAGGTGATATGATTTCATCGGAAGGTGTTGTAGTTGGGATGACCTTAGCATTTATTATTTATAGCTTTTTTGGCGGTCTTGTTGCTTCAGCTTATGCTAATTTTATTCAAGCAATAATGATTATAGTTTTATCTTTTATGCTTATTCCTTCAGGATTAATTGAAGTTGGCGGTTATGCGGGAATGAGAGAATCGCTCCCCGAAAACTTTTTTGATATCTATAATAGCGATATGGGTTTGGGATGGTTTACAATTTTAATGCTTGCAGTTAATGGGGTTATTGGTATTACTGCACAACCGCATATGGTTTCAATGTGTGCAACAGGCAACACGGAACGCTCTGGCAGGGTTGGGCAAACCTACGGTTCATTCGTAAAACGATTTGCAACCATTGGCTGGGCATTTACAGGTTTAATTGTTGCCGCCTTACTTATTCAAGATGGTTTAACTCTTGACGACCCTGAAAAAGCTTTCGGTTACGCTACACGAGAATTATTGTGGCCAGGATTCACAGGACTTATGATTGCATCAGTAATGGCAGCCAATATGTCTTCCTGCTCAAATTTTATGGTGAATACAGGTGCTCTGTTTACTCAAAATATTTATAAGGAATTTATTAATAAAGCACCTAACGATAAACAACTACTAATGATGGGAAGGTACTCTAGCTTAGCTCTTACATCCTTGGGTGTTGTATTTGCCATGTATGTTTCTAATGTGCTTCACGCATTTCTTTTTCTTGAAACAATGGCAGCATTTGTGGGCATAATGGTTTTTGGTGGTAATCTCTGGAGACGGGCAAATAGGCATGGCGGTTTAGCCTCTGTTCTTGTTTCTTTCATAGTTTATTACACATTAAATTATTTAAATACTCAAGAAATAGACATTGTTTACAATTGGAATACAGAAGTTTTTGCATGGTCAATGCTGGCAGGGTTTGTGAGTTTTATTTTTGTTAGTTTAATAACAAAACCTGAAGATAAAAAAATGATTGATGCATACTTCAATAAGATGCAGCTTCTTTCGGATGATGATGCTAAAGATGCAAATGGAAATAAACCTCTTGCTACTGAGCGTGGAATGGGTCTAATATTATTAGATGGATTTCCAGGCTGGTTCAAGAAAGACCGTTGGACACATTTTGCCGCACGTTATAGAGAAGATTGGACAGGATTTTTACTTGCATGGGTTTTTGTAGTTGTGCTTATTTTATTTGCTTGGTTAATTTTACAGTTATAAAATAATAGTTTCAGAAAGGATAAAATATTATGAAAAAGAAAAACAACATTTCACGAAGAAATTTTATGAGAAAATCTGCTTTAGGAGTTGCTTTAGTTTCTTCTCCATCAATAATGGCAGGTTGTCTTGAAAAAGAGAAAGAAACAACAGGTAAAATGCCAATGCGTGTTTTCGGCAATACAGGCTTAAAGGTTTCGCTGTTATCTTTCGGCGGGGGTTCCCATTTTTTACGAAACAATGATGGTGAATGGCAGCCAATGTTAGAAAGAGCAGTTGAGATGGGTGTTAATTTATTTGATACTAGTCCAGACTATAAACGCAAAGGTCTCCCTTCAAGTGAAGAACGGTTTGGTGAAATTTTATCACCCCATAGAAATAAAATTCATATAATTACAAAGTTTAATGAACGTAGTTACGATGCTGTATATAAAGAATTGGAAGGTAGTCTTAAAGGTCTTAGAACAGATTATATAGATTTCCTATTTCTTCATGCTCTTAAACCAAAAGATGATCTTGATGAAATAGAAAAAGGTCCTTACAAAGCAATGTTAAAGCTAAAAGAAGAAGGTGTAGTAAAGCACATCGGATTCTCTGATATGAATACTGCTGTAAAAGGGAAAGAAATGATTGAACGGTTTGATATGGATGTAGTATTAATACCTACCAATCCAACAACATATGGCGGGTTTGTTGAAACAATGATGCCATCTGCAAGAAAGAAAAATATGGGGATAATGGCAATGAAACTTTTCAAAGATGTATTTGATAAAGGTGGTGTTACAGCAAAGGAATTGGTTGAATATGCAACTACATTAAATGGAATTTCAACAGTATTAGTATCTCATCATGGAATGGATAAGTTGGAAACAAATTTTAAATTGGTTCAGGAAATAGAAAATGCGAGTAAAATAGGATTGAATCGTACAGAATTGGAAACTCGTGTGGCACATCTCTCAACTCCTAAAGTTTTAGAATGGGCACGTCCAGAATATATTGATGGAAGTGCGTAAAACTACAAAGCGAAGGGATGGTTTTACATCTCTCTCTCCTCAGAAGAATAAAGAGAAAACTTAATAACTCAAACGGACTTTAGACCGTTTGAGACTTTTCGGAGTGGACTCAATCTTACTTACTTAATCTAAATTGTTCTATTTTTTTTGATTGAGAAAACAATCCTCAGTTTTCTACTGTTAAGTTAAGTATATAGTGTCGGACAACTTACCCCTCACCCCTCCAAAGGAGTCCTTTGGACAACCCTCTCCCAAAGGGAGAGGGAGTAAAAGCCCCTCTTTTTTTAAGAGAGGGGCTGGGGTGAGTTCCTCAATTAAGTGATAAAATACAATTAACCCAACACTACTAACAAAAGAATAATAGAAGATGAAAATGCATTCATCTTCTTCAATAAATCTCAATCTAAATTATCATGAATAAAAAAACAACACTAAAACAAATCATATCCATATTTGCTGTAGTTAGTACATTGTTTTTTATACAATGTACTAGTAATGAAAAAGCACAGACCTACTTTGTAGATTCGGTTAAAGGTAGTGATTTAAATAGTGGCTCCCCTGAAAGCCCGTTTGAATCTTTAAATAAAGCACTTGAAGTTGTAAATGAACGTGTTGAAAGAGGTATTCGTTCCGACAAAATAATTTTAAGGGGTGGTGTGTATAAAACTACTACTATTTATAAACTGAATCTAAAAGGAACATCTGATGATTACGCCATGATCTCGGCAATGCCCTGCCCGCCAAATTCAGAAAATGGAGTACAGCGAAAAGGTGGTCAATGGTACGAAAAAGTAGTTTTTGACGATGGATATTTGATTAAATCTGAATGGACACAGTTAGAAGGAAATCCGCATATCTGGAAGACAAAAATAATTGTTCCAAAAAATTATGATGATAGTTTTGAAACTGCTTTATTTACTATGGCACCCGACATACTACTCCAGGATGGGGTGTCAACAATATGGGCAGATAAAATTATAGATATGATAAATCCTGGTATGTGTTCTTACAATTATAAGACTGGTACATTATATATTAGCTCTTTTGAAGATAAAGATCCAAATAATTCTAAAATTGAGGTCTGGTATAGTGGATTAGAAGAGTATGATAAAGATGTATTGCTGCTTTCTGGTGATGGGCGTGCACTTTTTAATGGTGATTTGGACTATGCAACTATTCGTGGTTTTGATTTTCGTATGATTACAGTTTATTCGGATTACACAATCAGCAGTATAAAAGGACTTGGTTTGGTAAAAGATTTTAAAAAAATATAATATTTCTGATGAAAAAATGAAGGAATGTACAACAATGAAAAAAACAATAGTAACACTAATGCTGATATTTTTATTTTCACATACAGCTATTGCACAGAATGAAAATGATCCTTACTTAAATTCTGAACTTTCAGTTAATGAACGTGTAAATGACCTTCTATCCAGAATGACTTTAAGAGAAAAAGTGGGGCAAATGAATCAGCGTGCTGGGAAGAAGTATTTTGAAAATGTAAATGATACAGTCTCCCATCAAATGCTTAATATGTTAAGTGATCTTAAAGAAGGGATAGTAGGTTCATTTTTAATTCTAAGTGAAATAGATGAAAGTAATAAACTTCAAAAAATAGCAGAAAACTCGCGGCTAAAAATTCCTTTTTTAAATGCAATTGATGCTATTCATGGTCATGGATGGGCGTATGGAGCAACAATATTTCCAACTAGTATTTCTCAAGCTAGTGCATTTAATCCGGCAGCGGTTGAAAAAATTAATGCTGCAACAGCAAAAGAAATGCGGGCAACTGGTCATCACTGGGCATTTTTCCCATATATGAGTGTAACTCGTGATCCACGGTTTGGCAGAGTTGGTGAAAATTATGGTGAAGACCCTCTGTTGGTTACACGTTTGTCCGTTGCAGCTATTAAAGGTTTACAAGGGGATGATTATGGTGCCCCAGACAAAGTAATTGCATGTGCAAAAGTGTTTTTAGGGGATGGACAATCTATTAATGGATTAAATTTAGCCCCAATGGATATTTCCATGAGAACTCTCAAAGAAATATTTTTACCACCGGCAGAGGGTTGTGTAAAAGCTGGTGTGCGGACTGTGATGGCGGCTCATAATGAAATTAACGGTGTGCCAGCTCACGCAGACCCATGGTTGTTAACAGAACTCTTGCGAGATGAGTGGGGTTTTGAAGGTTATGTAATAAGTGATTGGCAAGACATTGAGAGACTAAATACAGGACATAGGATTGTTGATAATTATAAAGATGGCGTTGAAATAGCAGTATCAGCAGGAATTGATGTACATATGTTTGGTGATCACTTTGTTGATGAATTAGTTGAATTAGTGGAAGAAGGTAAAATTCCAGAATCACGTATTGACCGTGCGGTTAGAGCAATTTTAACAGATAAATTCAAAATGGGTCTATTTGAAAACCGGTACGTGGATAAGGAAGCGGCTAAGAAAATTCTTGCAAATCCTGAACACGTGCAATTGGCTTTAGAAACTGCTCGTGAATCTATTGTACTACTAAAAAATGAAAATAATGTTTTGCCTCTTTCCAAATCACTAAATAAAATTCTTGTAACCGGTCCGTTAGCCAATGATAACGCTTTAGTCGGTGATTGGGTTCACACCCAGCCAGATGAAAATATAATAACAATACTTGAAGGTATCGAAGATCATGTAGGTTCCGAATTAGATGTGGAATATTATAACCCAGGAGATATTTATGATATTGATGAAAAAACAATATCAGAAGCAGTTAAGAAATCTGAAAATGTTGATGCCATTGTTCTCGTTGTAGGAGGAAATGATAACCGCAGTGATAAAGATTGGACATTGAACCCTCGTCGTAAGAACCGGACGGGTGGGGAAAATATTGCTCGTGCGGATATTGTTTTAGCTGGTATGCAGGATGATTTAGCTAAAGCTCTTTACAAAACAGGAAAACCAGTAATTGTGATTCTAATTAACGGAAGACCATTAGCCGTAGAATGGATTTCTGAAAATATTCCAGGAATAATTGAAGCATGGCAGCCAGGTATGCAGGGAGGTAATGCCGTTGCAGAAGTATTATTCGGAGATTATAACCCAAGTGGAAAGCTTCCAATGACCTTCCCAAGAAGTGTTGGGCATATTCCTGTATTCTACAACCATCGTCCATCAACATTTTTGAGACACTATACTGATTCTAAACCAGGCTTCCTTTATGAATTTGGATTTGGTTTAAGTTATACAACATTTGAATATAGCAATTTGTCATTTACAGATAAGGTTACTTCCGGTGATGATGTAGAAGTAAAAGTTACAATAACAAATACTGGCAGTTACAGTGGTGATGAAATTGTGCTAGTATATCTTAATGATGAAATAAGTAGTGTTACAACACCGGTTAAAAAACTTGTTGCGTTTCAACGTGTTTCATTAAAACCGGATGAAGCGAAAACAGTAACATTATCTATTCCCTCTATTCAGTTGGCGTTATATAATAGAGAAATGAAACAAGTAATTGAACCAGGAGATTTTCAGGTAATGGTTGGTGGTTTAATTGATAAGTTTGAAGTTGTAGAATAAAAGGAAACAAAAAAACTATTGAACATGTATCTGGCAGTTGCGTTACCGGAATGACAAATTTATAGGAAATATAAATACATTAATTCCGGCGATTATTTCCGATCAAGATGAAGATGTTCACGATAATGGAACTCCCATTTTGTCAGTTGCAAAATGGCGGTTAATAAAAAATTCAAATTAAATAAATGAGTCCACTATTAAAAGGTCAATCTTGTCATTGCGATCCCGATTTATCGGGAGAAGCAATCTTTAGAATTCAACTCAAAATCAACAGATTACTTCGGCAAAGTACGCCTCGTAATGACAGATATAAGCTTTTTTAAGTTGACTCATAAATAAATAAAATTAAATTTAATTAAACTAAAAGGAGAAACTTAAAGCAATGAAAAAAAATATAATAGTGATGATTTTATTATTGATGTTTTCACAAGTCTTTTTAGCCGAGAATAATGAGAACACATACTTTGATACTAACCTTACAGTAGAAGAACGTGTAAATGACCTTCTATCCAGAATGACATTAAGAGAAAAGATAGGTCAATTAGATCAATACCTTGGTACTGCATATAAGAGAAAAAGAGGAAATGATAGTGCTGCGACAAAAACAGAAGAACTAATTAAGAAAGGATATATTGGTTCTTTGTTAATAGTAAGTACTGCAAAGGAAGCAAATGAACTTCAACGTCTCGCTGAAAGTTCACGACTTAAAATTCCATTACTAATTGCACAAGATGCAATTCATGGGCATGCACTATATTATGGAGCAACCGTTTTTCCAACAGCTGTTGGAATAGCCTCTACCGGAAATCTTGAACTTGCTAAAAAGGCTGCTGAAATTACAGCGAAAGAATTGAGAGCTACCGGTTACCAATGGACATTCTCTCCAAACGTAGATGTAACACGAGACCCAAGATGGGGACGCACAGGCGAAACTTTTGGCGAAGATCCTTTCTTAGTTGGCGAAATGGGGAAAGCATTTGTTATAGGTTATCAAGGTGATGATATTTCGCAGCCTAATAGAGTTCTTTCTTGTATCAAACATTTTGTTGCCGGCGGACAGCCTATTGATGGGAAAAATTTTGCTCCGATGGATGTTTCTAAAAGAACTTTGCATGAAATATTTTTCCCGCCATTTAAAAAGGCAGTTGATGCTGGTGCATGGACTCTTATGGCTGCACACAATGAAGTAAATGGTATCCCTTGTCATGCTTCCGAATATTTACTAACTGATATTTTAAGAAATGAATGGGACTTTAAAGGATTTGTAGTTAGTGATTGGCACGATATTGAGGCTTTGTATAGAATACATTATGTTGCAGATGGTATGAAAGATGCAACTAAGCAGGCATTGTTAGCCGGTGTTGATATGCACATGTATGGAGAGGGATTTGCTAAACCAGCTGTTGAGTTAGTTGAGGAAGGTGCAATTCCAATAAGTTTAATTGATGCAAAAGTTAAATTAATTTTAGAAACAAAATTTAGATTAGGCTTATTTGAAAATAGATATGTTGATTTAGATGAAATTGAAAATGTGATTGCCAGCAAAGAACATAGAGAGGTTGCTCTTCAAATAGCTCGCGAATCTATTGTATTGTTAAAAAATGAGAACCAGTTATTACCTATTAAATCTGATACGAAAAAAATATTTTTAACAGGACCTAATGCAACTGGTAATGCAATACTTGGCGATTGGACTTGGAAACAACCAGAAGAAAATGTATTTACCGTTGTAAAAGGTTTGCAAGAAAATCTTCCGGAAAACATGGAATTAAATTATTTTGATTGCGGAAATATTTATTCAATTACAGATTCAAGTATAGCATTAGCGGTTAAAGAAGCAGAACAATCCGATATAGCCCTTGTGGTTGTTGGAGGAAATAACTTTAGAGATGGAGCACCCGACCGTACCGGCGGTGAAAATTGGGCACGTTCAGATATTAAACTTTATGGTAAACAAATAGAGTTAGTGCAGGCAATTGAAAAAACTGGAACACCAACAGTTGTAATTTTAATAAATGGTCGTCCTCTCGCTATTCCATGGATTGCAGAAAATATTCCATCAATTTTAGAAACTTGGGAGCCAGGCATGGAAGGTGGAAAAGCAATTGCTGATGTACTATTCGGCGAATATAATCCCAGCGGTAAACTCCCTTTTTCAATTCCAAGAAGTGTTGGGCAACTACAATACTGGTATAATTATAAACCAAGTAGAGAAGCACGTGATTATAAATTTGGCGAAACAGGACCACTCTATGATTTTGGACATGGTTTAAGTTATACAACTTTTGAATATAGCAACTTAACATTTACAGATAAAGTTTCTGCTGGCGATGATGTAAAAGTAAAAATTACAATTAAAAACACCGGCAGTTATAGTGGTGATGAAATTGTTCAAATTTATTTAAATGATGAAGTAAGCAGTGTTACAACACCAGTAAGGAAACTTGTTGCGTTTCAAAAAATTTCATTAGAACCAAATGAAGAAAAAATTGTAACATTAACTATTCCCTCCATTCAGTTGGCGTTGTATAATAGAGAAATGAAGCAAGTTATTGAACCAGGAGTATTCAAAGTAATGGCTGGCGGGTTAATTGATAAGTTTGAGGTTGTTGAATAAAAGGGAAAAGATAAACAGATGAAATCACTATATCCCAGAATAAGTAAAAATACTTATTCATATCTAACAATTATTGTTTTAACATTATTGCTAAATAGCTGCACAGATTTACCACGTACTATTTATTATGAATCTTTTGATGGTCCGAATTTACCAGAATTATTTTTTGTTGAAGGTTCTGATAAAGTTGAAATTAGAGATGGTCGCTTATGGATGGATGCCAGCCCTGAGGTTGATGGAGAAAGTGGAGTTGGTACAATTTGGCTTAATCAAGAATTCTCCGGTGATTTGAAAGTTGAATTTGATGTAAATATTATTGAATCAAAAGGAGATAAAAACAATATCAATTTCTTTTTTCTCTATTCAGATACAACAGGTAAACCGCTTTATGATAGCAGAGATAGACGAGTAGAGGGTAGATACAGTACCTACCATAAGATGAACGGATATATCTTTACTTATCTTGCCGGAGGGACTCCTGACACTGCACGATTTCGCTTTCGCAATTGTCCCGGATTTAATTTGTTACAAGAAAACTTTGCCTATCATTGCAGAAAGAACAGAGTTTACCATATTGAAATAACTAAAATATCTAACAGACTTACCTTTGCCGTTGATGGCGAAATTTATATTGACTATAGAGAAACAAGTAATAATCCTATTCACTCACAAGGTATTATGGGTTTTAGAACATACAGAACTGAACTATGGTGGGATAATTTTAAGATTACAAAATTATAATTCTTTAATTAATTTATGGATATATAAATGAACAAATACTCTTTATTACTAATAGTAATTTTATTGTTTTGCTTTCAATTAAATGCTCAGGAACTGGATTGGGAAAACCCAGAGATAATTGAACGCAACAAGGAACTGCCTCATGCTACACTTATACCTTACAAAACAGAGGAAGCAGCTTTGGAGGGTAACCGTTACAAATCTCTATTCATGAAATCCTTAAATGGTGAATGGAAATTTAAATATTCAAAAACACCTGATATACGCCCAATAAATTTTTACGAATTAGATTATAATTTTTCAGATTGGGAGGATATAACTGTACCTGCAAATTGGCAGTTGGAAGGATTTGATAAACCTTACTACTTTAATATGTTATATGCGTTTGATAAAAATCCGCCATTTATTAAGCATGAGCAGAATCCGGTTGGCTCGTATAAATATGATTTTGAGGTTCCTAAAACTTGGGATGGTAGAGAAATTTTCATCCATTTTGAAGGAGTTGAATCGGCATTTTATATTTGGGTTAATGGAAAAAAAGTTGGTTATAGCCAAGGCAGCCGTACCCCCGCAGAATTTAATTTAACTAAGTATCTTAAAGAAGGCAGCAATAGCCTATCCGTAGAGGTTTACCGTTTTTCAGATGGTTCATATTTGGAGTGTCAAGATTTTTGGAGATTAAGCGGAATTTTTCGAAATGTCTATTTGTGGTCAGCTCCAAAAATTCATATTAGAGATTTTTACGTTGAGACAGAATTGGATGAAAACTATGCGGATGCACTTCTTAAGGTTAAAATAAACCTTCATAATTATTCAGAAGAACTTAGTTCTGGTGATATTGTATCAGCAAAATTATTAGACAACAATGGAATAGTTAAAGAGTTTAAGAGCAAAAAGAAAAGCGATAAACTTCAATCTGGTACTGAACAAATTTTAACTTTAGAAACTAAAGTTGAAAACCCATTAAAATGGTCGGCTGAGTTTCCTAATCTTTACACATTAGTTTTAACTCTTAAAAATAGTTCAGATGAGGTGCAAGAATATATTAGCACAAAAGTAGGCTTCCGTAAATCGGAAATTAAAAATGGACAGCTATTAGTTAACGGTCAGCCAATATTAATAAAAGGTGTTAACCGCCACGAACACGATGCCGTTACCGGGCATTATATTACACGCGAGGCTATGATTGCAGATATCGTTTTGATGAAGCAGAGTAATATCAATACAGTACGCACAGCCCACTATCCTAATGACCCTGAGTTTTATGAACTTTGCAATGAATATGGATTATATGTTTTTGACGAAGCAAATATAGAATCGCACGGCATGGGATATGCGGATAGTGTGACTTTAGCTGGAAAACCGGAATGGAAAAAAGCTCATGTAGATCGTGTTCAGCGAATGGTGGTGCGTGATAAAAATCATCCATCTATTATTGTCTGGTCGTTAGGTAACGAAGCTGGGGATGGAGAAAACTTTGTAGCCGCAAGTAAATGGCTGCGAAGCTATGATTCATCACGCCCAATCCACTATGAACGAGCCTTTCGAAGAGATCATGTTGATATGTATTCGCCTATGTATAACCGCCCTGATATAATTGAAGCCTATGCGAAGTTTTATAAAGATTATCCTACTAAGTATATTCATGAAGCTAGTAAAAGAGTTTACAAAAACAAATTTGTTTCAAAAGATGAAAACCATCCTAATATCAAAGTTTTCCAACAAATGATTCTTGAAGAAGATCTGACGAACCCAAAATATCCAAAGATAGAGAATAAAAAGTATCCCCTAATTTTATGTGAATATGCCCACTCTATGGGTAACTCAACAGGTAACTTACAAGATTATTGGGATATAATTGAGAAATATGATATTCTGCAGGGAGGTTCAATTTGGGACTGGATGGATCAGGCGTTTGAATTAAAAAGAGAAGATGGAACATTGTACTACGGTTATGGCGGTGATTTTGGCGAAAAGCTTTTTGAAGAAGATGGAAGAAGAAATTTTTGTCTAAATGGAATAATAAAACCAGATAGAAAAGTAACAGCCAAATTAATTGAAGTTAAAAAAGTTTATCAAAATGTTGGTTTTAGTTGGAGTGATTCATCAGCAAATGAAATAAATATTAAAAATAAAAATTTCTTTGCAGATTTAAATGAGTTTGATGTTAGTTGGGTTTTAAAAGAGGATGGAAGAATAATTGAAAATGGTGTTCTAAAGAATTTTAGTTTATCTCCGCAAAATGAGAAAGCTGTAATAATTCCGTTAACAAAACCTCAACTAAATCCTGGAAGGGAATACTGGATAATGGTTAGCGTACAACTGAAAAAAGATTATTTGTGGGGCAGCAAAGGACTTGAAATTGCAGCGGAACAGTTAAAACTTCCTTGGCATATTGCAAAAGATGAATTTGATATCCAAAATTTACCAAATCTTAAATATCAAGATTCTGAAAAAGTTTTGACAATAAACGGTAGTGATTTTGATGTGAAATTTGATAAAAGTACTGGCACACTTACCTCTTATAGTGTTGAGGGTATTGAAGTAATAAAAAGTGGACCATCACCAAATTTTTGGAGGGCACCAACGGACAATGACTTCGGCACAAAATTAGAACAGAGATTGGCAGTTTGGGATAGGGCTGGGAAAAACTATAAAGTTGAATCATTTAAAACTGAAAGTATTTCTGATAAGAACTTAGCTGTTAATGTTGTTCTAAATTTAGAAGAAACAGAATCAGTTCTAAATATTAAGTATGATATTTATGGAAGCGGTGATGTAATTGTTGACTATAATTTTATTCCTGGTAAAATAGAACTACCCGAAATACCCCGCATAGGGATGCGGATGGAAGTAAATGAACTTTATGATAATGTTGTTTGGTATGGGCGTGGTCCTTACGAAAATTATTGGGATAGAAAAACTGGTTCTTTTATTGGAGAGTATGCAAAAACTGTGGATGAGTTGTATGAAGATTATATTAGTCCGCAGGAGAGCGGAAACCGTACAGATACACGTTGGATAGTTTTTGCTGATGCTGAGGGTAAAGGTTTGTTGGTTGAAGGTTATCCGACTGTTGACTTTTCAGCATTATGGTTTACTCAGGAAGATTTAACCCAAGAAGTAAGAGGTACAAAACATCCCTACGATTTAACAAAACAAAATTATATTTCTGTTAATATCGATTATAAGCAGATGGGAGTAGGAGGAAATTCTTCGTGGGGTTCAAGAACAATTCCAAAGTATAACTTATTCCCCAAAGAGTATAATTATAAGTTTAGGTTAAAACCGATAAGTAGTATTGACGATATTGAAAAAATAATTAATAAGAAATTATAATATCGTTATTATAGAAAATACATTTTAGAGAATTGAAAAACAATATGGAAGAAGAAAAAATTGCATTTGTAACAGGTGCCGGAAAAGGGATAGGAAGAGGGATAGCTCTATCCCTATCTAAGAAGGGCTTTATAGTTGTTGGTAACGGACGCTCGTTTGATCCTAAGAATTTAGAAAATGGATTATTTGAAGTAAAGAAAACAATCGAATTATCAGGTGGCATTTTCTTTCCAATTCAGGGTGATGTTTCATTAGCAGAAGATAGAGATAGAATGGTTGATGCTATATATAATGAATATGGAAAAATTGATATACTCGTTAATAATGCAGGCGTTGCACCATTAAAGAGGTTGGATATGCTTGAAACAACTGAAGAAAGTTATGACCGTGTGATGGATATAAATTTGAAAGGACCTTTCTTTTTAACACAGGCAATTGCTAATAAAATGATAGAACATAAAAAAGAAAACCCAAAAATGAAACCAATAATTATTTTTGTTACTTCTATTTCGGTTTATTATTCTTCACCATCTCGTGCTGAGTATTGTATATCCAAAGCTGGGTTGAGTAATGTATCAACTCTTTATGCACATCGCCTTGCTGAACATGGAATAAACGTTTATGAAATACGACCAGGAATAACAGCTACAGATATGACCACTGGTGTAAAAGAAAAATATGACAAACTAATTGCAGAAGGTTTAGTGCCTCAAAACAGATGGGGTACACCAGAGGATATTGGTAGAAGTGTTGCAGCCCTTGCTATTGGCGATTTCCCATATTCTACCGGTACAATAATAGAAGCAAGTGGTGGTATGCAGATACAGAGATTGTAAGAATAAATGAAATGAAAATTATGATGAGAATTTAATATGATAATTAATAATCAAATAAATGTTTCAAGTTTGCAACCAGCTATTCAAAAATTATTTGAAAGTTCTGCCAAAAAAATTAAATCAATTGAAAGGAGTTGGGACTTAAGCAAAGGTACTCCGGTTTATACTGTTGACGGGCAATATGCAACTCGCGGCTGGACTGAATGGACACGTGGTTTTCAATATGGTTCATCAATTTTGCAATTTGATGCAACCAACGATAATGATTTTTTATCCATTGGCAAAAAAGAAACAGTTGCACATATGGCATCTCACGTTAGCCATATTGGTGTGCATGATCATGGCTTTAATAACATTAGTACTTATGGCAATTTACTTCGCTTAATGAATGAGGGGAAAATTACGGAAAACGAATGGGAAAGAAATTTTTATGAGTTAGCATTAAAATTATCAGGTGCAGTCCAGGCTTCACGCTGGTCTAACATTAGTGATGGACTTGGCTACATCTATTCATTCAATGGTCCTCACTCATTATTTTCTGATACAATTAGAACTGTTAGAACTTTGGCTATTGCTCATCAACTTGGTCATGTTCTTATGGGTGAAAATGATGAAAAGATCAATCTGTTGGAAAGACTTCTGCTGCACGCTGAAGCTACTACTACGTACAATGTTTACTTCGGTAAAGGACGCGATGGATATGATGTAAGGGGACGAGTTGTACACGAATCAATATTTGATATGAATAATGGAGCATACCGCTCCCCAAGTACACAGCAAGGATATTCGCCTTTTACAACTTGGACACGCGGTCAAGCATGGGTATTAACTGGTTATGCTGAAGAATTGGAATTCTTAAATACTTTGAATGATTATGACTTTGAAAAATTGGATGTACCAAATATGAAAACGAAAGATGAAGCAATTACTCGCTTTTTGGAAACTGCTCTTGCTGCTGCCGAATTTTATATTAATGAAACTCCAACCGACGGGATTCCATACTGGGATACGGGTGCACCAGAATTACACAAATTAGGCGATTGGAAAAGTAAACTGTCTGACCCATATAATGATTATGAACCTGTTGATAGTTCAGCCGCAGCAATTGCAGCACAAGGTTTACTTCGCTTAGGAAAAATTATGGATAGTAGTAATCCGCAAGAAGCTGAGCGATATTTCAAAGCTGGATTGACTGTTGCCGAAAATCTTTTCAAAGAACCTTACCTTTCAACAGATACAAATCATCAGGGATTAATACTTCATTCAGTTTATCATCAACCCAACCGCTGGGATAATGTACCTAAGGGGAGAAAGGTTGCATGTGATGAAGCTACAATGTGGGGTGATTATCACGCAAGAGAGTTGGCACTATATATAAAAAGGATTGCTTCAGATGAACCATATTACAAATTCTATTTAGATTAGTTATCGGAGGAGTGCCAATGCAGGTAAGTGAAATAAAAGATTTATCAAAACTTTCTGTTCATACAATAACAACAAAACCGTGGTCGTTAAATGAAGCAGTAAATAAATTTTCAAAAAAAGGAATTTCAGGAATCACGATTTGGAGGGATGCTTTGGAAGGAATGGTGATGCACGATGTGCAGTCTCTGCTTGATGATAATGGAATGAGTGTAGCTGCTCTTTGTCGAGGTGGTTTTTTCCCCTCAGTAAGTAATACGAAAAAGATTGAAGCAATAGTTGACAATAAAAAAGCAATTGAGGAAGCCGCTCAAATTGGTGCTCCTATGGTTGTTCTAGTTTGTGGTGCCGAGCCTGGGCAGCCGTTGGAAGAATCGCGAAAACAGATACAAAATGGTATTGAAGCCCTTCTTCCTTTTGCAAAAGAACTAAATGTAAAACTTGCAATTGAACCATTACATCCAATGTATGCTGATAATCGTTCTGCAATTAATACTTTAAAACAAGCTAACGATATGTGCGTGGCTATTGAGGATCCCTTTGTTGGAGTTGCTGTTGATGTTTACCATTTGTGGTGGGACGATACATTGCAAAAGGAAATAGAGCGATGCGGTGAACTAAATAGATTGTTTGCGTTTCATATTTGTGATTGGAAAACCCCAACTTCAGATTTACTTCTCGACCGTGGATTGATGGGGGAAGGCTGCATCCCGGTAAAGAAAATTAGAGGATGGGTTGAAGCAGCCGGATTTACAGGGTTTAATGAAGTAGAAATATTTTCTAATAAATATTGGGAAATGGATCAAGATCAATTCTTAGAAAAAATAATTGAAGCGTATTTAAATAATTCGTAGAAAGATAGGAGTTACTCGTGGTAAAAAAAGTTGGAATAATATTAAATGGTGTAACTGGACGGATGGGTACAAAACAACACTTATTAAGATCTATAGTAGCTATTCGCGAACAAGGCGGTATAAAAATTGGAACTGAAGATTTTATCTATCCAGATCCTGTTGTACTTGTTGGAAGAAATAAAACTAAACTCCAAAGCTTAGCAAACCAAACAGGTATCAAAAACATTTCAACAGATTTAGATGAGTGTTTAGCAAACCCTGATTACGAAATATATTTTGATGCACAAACAACCGACAGAAGATTAGAAGCTGTTTCAAAAGCAATAGATGCTGGTAAATCAATTTATTGTGAAAAACCAACTGCAACAAATATAACAGATGCAGTAGCACTTTATAAAAAAGCTGAATCTGCTGGCGTAAAAAATGGTGTTGTTCAAGATAAACTTTGGCTGCCCGGATTTTTAAAATTAAAAATGTTAATTGATAGCGGCTTCTTTGGAAAAATACTATCTGTGCGTGGCGACTTTGGTTATTGGGTTTTCGATGGAAAGATACAACCGGCTCAAAGACCATCTTGGAATTACAGAAAAGAGGATGGCGGTGGTATGATGCTTGATATGTTTGCTCACTGGCAATATGTAATTGATAATTTATTTGGAAAAATTGATAGAGTTGTTTCGCTTGGTGCAACTCATATAGATTCAAGAATTGATGAACAAGGAAAAGAATACAAATGTACAACCGATGATGCAGCCTATGCAATATTTGAATTAAAGAATGGAATTATTTGTCAATTTAATTCCTCTTGGGTTACTAGAGTGCAGAGAGACGACCTACTTACAATTCATGTTGACGGCACAAAAGGCTCTGCCGTAGCAGGATTACGAAATTGTAAAATACAATCAGAAATGTCAACACCTCGCCCTGTCTGGAATCCGGATGTTGATAGTACAATTAACCACTATGAATGTTGGCAGGATATGCCATCGGTTCAAGATTATGACAACGCATTTAAAATAGAATGGGAGCTTTTCTTAAAACATGTAGTTTTGGATGAACCATTTCCTTGGAACCTTCGTGAGGGAGCTAAGGGTGTTCAGTTAGCTGATATAGGAATGGAGAGCTGGCACAGTAAAAAGTGGATGGATGTACCAGAGCTTTAAAGTAAATTTAACTAATAGAGATTTAAGAAAAGGATTATCGAATGCAAAATAAAAAGTTAAAAATATTTATAATTAATGTTTTTATTTTTCTTGCTGGCAATATTATTTGCAGCCAGTCGTTAGAATCTTATCAACTCAAATCACCCAATGGTACAATTAAACTATTTGTAACTATCGAAAATGAGATTAACTATTCTCTGATTGTTGATGGTGTTGAAGTTGTTTCACCCTCGCAAATATCTATGACTATTGATGATAATCAAGTGCTTGGCAGAAACGCTGAAGTTCTTGATGTAGAGAGAAATTCTGTGCAGCGGGAAATTAAACCGGTAGTAGCAGAAAAGTTTGCTGTTATTTACGAACATTATAACGAATTGGAAATTAATTTTAAGCAAGATTTTTCAATAATATTTAGAGCTTATGATAATGGTGTTACTTATCGTTTTAAAACTAATATGGATAAAAAGCTAACGGTTGTTTCAGAAGAAGTAACTTTCAATTTTGTTGGAACAAATCAAATATATTTCCCTGAGGAGGAGAGTTTTTTTTCGCATAACGAACGAAGCTATAAAATAATGGAGTTCGATACAGTTTCTGCTGGGCTATTGGCGAGTTTGCCAACTCTGGTTGAAACTGAGGCTGCAAAACTTTTAATAGCGGAAAGCACAGTGTGGGATTATCCTACAATGTTTTTGAAAACCAATGGAAATAGTAAAATGAGCGGTGCATTTCCTCACTACCCTTTAGAAACAAAGATGAGACGAAATTCAGATAGAAGTGAATACGTTACTAAGACTGCCGATTATCTTGCAATAACTGAAGGAGAGAGAAGTTTCCCTTGGAGAATTATTGCAATTGCCAGGGAAGATGGTGACTTGATAACTAATCAATTGGTTTATCTACTGGGCGATGAACTTCGGATTGAAGACCCATCTTGGATTAAACCTGGGAAAGTAGCTTGGGATTGGTGGAACGCTAATAATATTTATGGTGTTGATTTCAAAGCTGGTATAAACACAGATACTTATAAATACTATATCGATTTTGCATCTAAGTTTGGACTTGAATATGTTATACTTGACGAAGGCTGGTATGAATTAGGAGATATTTTAAAGGTTGTTCCAGAAATAGATTTGGAAGAAATTATTGCTTATGCAAAGAAAAAAAATGTAGAGATTATTCTCTGGGTTGTTTGGAAAACTTTGGATGATCAGTTTGATGCTGTATTTGAGCAGTGTGAAAAATGGGGAGTTGCAGGACTTAAAATAGATTTCATGCAGCGAGGCGATCAAGTACTTGTTGATTATTACTGGAGAGTTGCAGAAGCAGCAGCAAAGAAAAAATTACTTGTCGATTTTCATGGTGGATATAGACCAGACGGTTTACGCCGAACATACCCCAATGTTATTACTCGTGAAGGCGTAAAAGGATTAGAGCAAAGTAAATGGAGCAAGGATGTTACGCCTACTCACAATTTAATAATACCGTTTATCAGAATGGTTGCGGGTCCTATGGATTATACACCAGGAGCGATGGTGAACGCACAGTCTGAAAATTTTCGTGCTATATTTAATAGACCAATGAGCATGGGTACACGAGCACATCAAATTGCGATGTATGTCGTTTTTGAAAGTCCGCTGCAAATGTTGGCAGATAGTCCCTCCAACTATTTGAGAGAGACCGAGTCAACAGAGTTCATTTCAAAAATACCAACAACATGGGATGATACAAAAGTCTTGGAAGCCAGTATTGGTGAGTACATTATTCTTGCTCGGAGGAATGGAAGCACTTGGTATATTGGTGCTATGACTAATGAAAATGATAGAGAGTTTACCTTAGATTTATCGTTCCTTGATAATGATGAATATTCTGTAGAGATATTTAAAGACGGATTAAACGCCGACCGATACGCCAGTGATTACTTAAAAGAAACTCAGACTATTTTAAAAGGTGATTCGATAACAATAAAACTTACTGGCGGTGGAGGTTGGACTGCTATTTTAAAACCGAAGATGTAATAATGTTTGAAAATAAAAATGTTAAATAATAAAAAAAACAAGGATTAGCATGTTTGATAGATTGCAAATTAAAATTAAATATTTTTTTGTCATTATTTCATGTACTATTGCTTTAAGTATAACCGCTTACAGCCAGCAGAAAGTTGATAAACCAAATAAACCTAATGTCGTAATATTTATAGCTGATGATTTGGGTTGGAATGATGTCGGTTATCATGGCTCTGAAATAAACACACCTACTATGGATAGGTTAGCGAAAGAGGGAGTAGAGTTTGATCAGTTCTATGTCTATCCAACATGTTCACCAACACGTGCTGCTCTATTAACTGGGCGAGCTCCCAGTCGTTTTGGTGTTTTAACTCCTATACAGCCATATTCTGAAGTTCCGAAAAACAAAGTAACTTTAGCCGAATTATTTCAGCAAGGAAACTACGAAACGGCTATTACTGGTAAATGGCATCTCGGAACTGTTCCTGAAAAATATCCAAGTCAGTATGGATTTAACTACAGCTATGGTTCTCTTCATGGACAAATTGACCAATACACACATATTTATAAAGAAGGTGATACAACTTGGCATCGTAATGATAAATTTATTGTTGAAGCCGGACATGCTACCGATTTAATTGCCGATGAAGCAATAAAATACATTACAAAAATTCGAGACAAGTCAAATCCATTTTTTCTATATGTCTCTTTTACTGTGCCGCATTATCCTTTGCAGGAAGAAGATAAGTGGTCAAAACCTTATGATGGGAAAATTGAAAATCAGTCGCGAAAAATTTATGCTGCATCAGTAACTCATATGGATGAAGCTATTAACAAAGTTGTTGCATCGCTTGAAAACGAAAATATAATTGATAATACACTTATAATTTTTATTAGTGACAATGGCGGGCAGAAAAGTTGGTTCCCAAAGAGAAAGCTATATAATGGTGAACATGGTCCCAATGACCGCCTCGGAGATAACGCCCCATTAAAGGGATGGAAGTCTCAACTATACGAGGGAGGTATTCGTGTGCCGGCAATATTTTATTGGAAGAACAATTTTACTCCAAGAAAAATATCAGAGGCTGTAAGTATTATTGATATATACCCAACATTAGCAGCTCTTATTGGGGAAGACGTTCCTGCTAAATCTGAAGTTGAAGGAATTAATATTTTACCGGTAATAGATGGAAAACAAATTGATAATAATAGGACCTTCTATTGGAGAACTCCTACTCAACTAGCAGTTCGTAAGAATGATTGGAAACTTGTTCGAACTGGTGATATAGATAGCGGCAAAGATGAGTTATTCAATATTGCTAAAGACCCCAATGAAAGAACAGAAGTATCAGATGAAAATCAAGATATATTAACGCAATTAAAACAAGAGTTGACTGAACAATATGATCTTGATTCAGTTGTGATTAATAATAAAAAACATAAAATTTATAAGCACAATTAGATAGAGTCTCTTTTATTATAGAAGTTAAAAAAATCATCAAAAATGAATAAAATATTAAATTTAGTTTCAGTTATCATTCTCTTGATAAGTAATCAAATATTTGCACAATCCGAAATAATTACGCAACCGCTGGAACCCCATCCGTACATGGAGATTAACGAATGGTATGCACACGTTGGCGATTTAACTATTGAAGAAGCAATGGCAGATAATAAATCTATATGGAAATTAGAGAAATTAAACGTACCCAATTGGGAAAAGAATGGTGTCAAGTGGTTCAAACAAAATATTATAATACCCCCTAAATTTAAAGGACTTGATGTAATATTATACATTCACGTTAGACCATGGGGAGAAGTTTTTATTAATGGAAAAAAAATATTTAGAGTAAATAGATATTCTGAAAAAACTATAGTGTCGTTATCGGCAAAAGCAGGGGACAAATATTCGATAGAAATAAAAAGTAAAAACCGCGGTTACAACAGTCGTTTTTATAGTGCTCGGTTAGTTGGTATGCCTTCGGGATATGGAAATTTAATCTCATCATTTACTCTTTTACAACCGAAAGGTGGCATTGCAATAAAGGATTGGAAATTTAAGAGAGGAGCTGATGATGATACGGCACAACTGGACTTTGATGATTCTAAATGGGAAGAAAGAAAATCCGGAAATGCTTGGCGAGGCAAAATGCAGCACGCTTGGTACAGAACTGAAATGACTATTCCAAACGAGATTAATGGATTTGAAGTTGAAGGGAAAGCGGTTAGACTAATTGTTAAGGCAAATGACAAGGGGGAGATTTGGATAGATGGCAGATTGCACCAGCAGTTCAGCGGTAGCAATGGAAACGTTATAATTACAAATTCTGCAAAAAAGGATACATCATACCAAATTGCTATTAAAGTAATAAACGATGTGGGAAGCAAAGGAAATTTAAGGTATGCCAAATTAGTAACGGATGAAGCATATCAACGAAGAAATTCTTTTACTGAGATTAAAGTTGAGCTCGACCGACTTGGTAGATATTGTGAGAGGCATCCTTCGCCCGATATGTCTGTTATTAATAAAGTAACACAAATTATAAATGAAAATATCAATTCTGATTTTGATACAGTTATAAAATTGACTAAAAGTGCTATCAAAAGTGCAGTAGCTGCTTTGAGAAATCAGCCTGCGTTTTTAATTCCGCCATATTTGCAAAATCTGCAAGAGGATGGAATTACTATTATGTGGGAAACAGTATATCCTACCTATGGTAAAGTTATTTATGGTAAAAATAGTAAGATGGATAAAATTGCATTTGAAGATGAAATTTATTCAAACATGCACGAAATTACTTTGGTTGGATTGAAACCAAATGAAACGTACAACTACAAAGTTCAATGTTTTAATATTAGTAGTGTAGAACAAACATTTAATACGAAAAAACCAAAGAACGAACCAATTAAATTTATTGCCTATGGCGATAACAAATCTTATGCAAAAATTCATGAAAATTTAGTAAAGATGATGGCTAAAGAAAATGCCGATTTGATTCTACATGTTGGGGATGTTGTAGGTACAGGCAATAATCTGATGACATGGGTTGACGAATATTTTTATCCATTACGATTTGTTAGCGGTTCAGTTCCTTCATACATCTCTATTGGTAATCATGAACATGATGGATATTTGGGTACACGTGTTGTTCCTCCTTTTGAAAAATATGTTAATCATCCATTGACCTCAACCGGAAGTACCGAATATTATTTTTCTGTTAATTATGGAAATGCACATTTAATTTTTCTTGACCTAAATAAGGCAACGCTTCCTAATGGGCGTGGTCTTGCAGTCGGGAGCCAGCAATATAACTGGTTCGTGGAAGAATTAAAAAAAGCTAATAAAACAAGTGAGTGGATTATTGTTCTAATGCATCAACCACCTTATTCAGAAGTTTGGTCTGGCGGATTTTATAATGGAGAAGAAGCCTTACGTAAAGATTTAGTTCCAATAATGGAAGCTGGTGGTGTTGATATTGTTTTAAGCGGACATTCTCATAATTATCAAAGAGGTTTACCGCATCCACCTTACGACCCTGCTACTGGTAAAGGAAATAACGTAGCATATATTGTTACTGGCGGCGGTGGTGGAAATTTAGGTAACCATAAATATTTTGAATGGGAGCAAATAGATATTCCTGATCATAAAGCTACTCTTGAAAACAATGAACCCGATGAAGGCAAATTTTATCAATACCATTATGTGGTTATTGAAATTGAGGGCAAGACATTAAAGGTTACGGCTCGTAAAATGAATGGTGATGGAAGTGACGGTGGTATTTTGGATGAATTTGAACTGAAGCATTAAGTTAATAAATGGTTACTTTAATTTATTGTATATATAGTACTTGGTCGGAAACTCTCATCCCCTTTTAAACAAAGGTTAATATATCAATAGCAAGTCAGTTCTACTTAAATTCGTAAAATCAAAATATAAATTTAGAATAAAAACGAATTATCATTGGAATAAATATGAAATATTCAAATAGTTTAAGTAAAACACCTTTAAAAATGCACGAACACCAAGTGATATATGAAAATTAAGATAAATCAAATAGAAAACAATTTTATAACAACATAGGGATAATGAAATGAAAACAACAAATATGATTGACAGAAAAGATTTTATTAAAGTATTATCTTTAATGACTGGTGCAGCTATTTTACCAGGGTGTAAAGTCCCTATGGATAAGATAATGGTAGAGAATAAAATGAGATTGGGGCTTGTTACTTATTTGTGGGGTAAGGATTGGGATATCCCAACATTAATTAAAAACTGTACTACCGCTGGTCTTACCGGAGTTGAACTTAGAATACAACATGCACATGGTGTTACTACGGAACTTACTAAAGCTGAAAGAGACAATGTAAAAAAACAATTTGCAGATAGTAAAGTAGAAGTTGTAGGAATGGGAACAAATCAGAAGTACGATTATGTTGACCCTGATGAATTGGCAAAATCAATTGAGGTAACAAAGGATTTTATTAAACTAAGTCATGATATTGGTGGTACTGGAGTTAAGGTAAAACCAGATGGGTTTCATGACGGAGTTCCAAAAGAAAAAACTATTGAACAAATTGGTAAATCTCTAAATATAGTTGGTAAATATGCTGCTGAATTTGGGCAAACAATCCGGTTGGAAGTACATGGACATGGAACACAAGAACTACCAGTAATAAAACAAATTATGGAATATGTGGATAGCCCTAATGCTAGAGTATGCTGGAATTCTAATGAGCAGGACCTATGGAATGAAGGTCTTGAATATAATTTTAATTTAGTAAAAAAATGGTTTGGAGATACTGTGCACATTCGAGAACTTAATTCTGAAAAATATCCTTTTCAAGAATTATTATCACTCTTTAAAAAAATGAATTATGAAGGGTGGATATTATTGGAATGCAGAACAAAACCAGAAGATTTAGTGAAAGCCCTTATTGAACAACGTAAAATTTTTGAAAAAATGATTGCAAAAGTATAATTAGTTTAGTGTAATATTGTTTTAATTAATAAATATTAGAGTAATATTGCACGAATAACACATGTGTTAGAGTTAACATAAAATTAATTTTAAAACCAAAGGAGAAAACATTCATGATATTTAACAAACAAATTAAGATAACATTATTTTTATGTTTTTCAATTTTCACATTTAGCGTGATGGCATCTTCGGATGATTCGCCTCTAATTTTTCCTTACCCGCAGCAATTGGAGCTTACGGGAGAGACTTTTAGCGTAAATGAAAAAACAGAAATTTTGGTGCCCACAAATCCTGACGAAAAAGATTTGTTTCTTGCCAGCTTTCTCTCTGCAGAATTAAGTGACCAATTTGGGACTGCGGTTTTGGTTGTTGAAACAGACCAACTTCCTGAAAGCGGTAATTACTTTTTAATAGCTTCGCAAGAAAATGAGTTGATTAAAAGTTATATCTCAAAAAATGATTTGCAAGATAAATTAGATTCAGCAGGAAAAGAGGGTTACATATTAGATGTATCTCAAAAGCAAATAGTTGTTGCTGGTTTCGATCAGCCTGGTGCTTACTATGGTTTGCAGTCTCTTCGGCAAATATTAAAAAAGAAAAACGATGTTGTTGAAGCTCCGGGTCTTTTAGTTTTTGATAAACCAACTCTTCCTTTCAGGGGTATTCACCTTTTTCTACCTGGGCATGAAAATATTCCCTTCTTTAAAAGATTTCTGCGTGACTTTATGGCTTTGTACAAATACAATAAAGTGGTAATACAAATTAATAGTAATATGCGTTTGAAAAAACATCCCGAGTTAAATGCCGGAACTGTTGATTTCAATAAATCATTGTTATATACACGCCGTAACCGTCCGAGCGGACCTAATGGCGAAGGCACGGACGATTCGCACTATCAGCTTGCTGATGGACAAATTTTGGAACAAGATGATGTTGCAGATTTAGTAGAGTTTGCCCGTGCAAATTTCATTGATGTGATTCCCGAAATCCCTTCACTATCCCATGCCTATTTTCTTTTAACACGCCACCGTCATTTAGCCGAGCAAAAGGATGCAGAATGGCCAGATACATTTTGTCCATCGGAGCCAGGAAGTTATGAACTACTCTTTGATGTGTTTGATGAATATATTGATGTGATGAAACCTGAAATGATTCATATTGGGAAAGATGAATGGCGGGTGAATTTTGGTGTGTGTGATCTTTGCAAGGATAAGGATTATCAAGATTTATTTATTGAGGATATAAATAAAATCTACAACTATTTAAGTGCGAAAGGTGTAAAATCTGCAATGTGGGGTGATCACTTATTGGAAATGGTTCGCAATAAAGGCTTCCGAGTGGAGGAGTTTGCTGACGGAACACATTACAATGTACCTGGTGCAATATCACCGGAGCGTGTGCGTAGTTCAATCCCAAAAGATATTCTAATTTTTAACTGGATGTGGGGGCATATTTGGGGCGAAAAAAGTGATAGTGCATATACTGATTTAGGTTTTACACAAACAGCTTATGGAAATATGAAACCTGGAATTAAAAATTATAAAGAACGTGCAGCTAAAGAAAATATGATTGGTGGCGCTCCATCATCGTGGGCAGCGGCTACAGAGTATAATTTTGGTAAAGATATGTTGTACGAATACTTGGGAAGTGCAAATATGCTCTGGTCAGAACATCTTCCTACTGAAAAAGAACTTACGAAAACTGTGCAACAAATGATGCCAGTTGTACGCAAAAACTTCCGCGGTGTTAATCCTCCAAGTTTGGATAATAATCCATTGGTTCAGTTTGATATTTCTGAATTTTTTAATTCTAATTTATCAACAGAGATATCTCGAGATTTCGAGAATTTGATTGATGGTGAAGTTAGTGCCGCTTCTGTAAAATTTTCACTTCCAAAATCATCGGATGCTATTTTAGTAAGAAGTGATAGCACTAGTACTGGTGAAAATAATAGATTAAATGGAATTGTTATTGATAAAGATGTAAACAGTCTTATCTTTTTACATGCATCTTTGAAGCCTGGGAAAAATATAAAAGCTAACAAAGTGCGACATGCTTTTCCTGAATCGGCAGATTTAATTGGCTGGTACGAAGTTATTTACGAAGATGGTTTTGTTGTTACTATACCTATTAGATACGGTGTTCATATTTTGGAGTGGACTTCACGCTCTGCCGAAACAAAACCTGGTAAATATGCCTATGCCGCTGATGCGGTGGATTGTTCTAACGATGAGAATACTCCAATAACTTTTTATGCCTACGAGTGGAGAAGCCCTCGTTTTGGTAAAACAATTAAAAAAGTAAATTTAGTTGGAGTAAAAGAATTTGATCAAAAAATGTGGCGTAAGAAAGGGTTCGCACCAGATAATGGAATTATTCTACTCTCAATTAGTGCCTCTGAAAAAAGAGAGGTGCCATCAAAATTGGAAATTAAAGTTGATAATGATTAACATATGGCGGTAAACCGCAAGGCTGAGGCAAAGGCAAAGAAAAGAAAAATATAATGTTTTTTACCCTTACAATTTCTTTACAAAAAAAACAAGGATTTAGTCGTCAATACTACAGATGTCAGATATCAGATACAAGACAAAAGCTAAAACATAAAAAGCAAAGATTTAGGTGGTAATACTATAAATTATGCATCTCAACTCAGTTGAGATGCATATTGCCAAGTAGAGCATAGTGATTGAGATTTTGCAAAAGCTGAGGGTTCTGTTAGTTGAAATTTATTTTCTATTGCATAATTTTGGATAAACTAATTTGGCTTTTGCCAGTTCACTGGTTTATTACCTATTTTTATTCTGTTAGCATCTACCCATTATAATTCATATAGAACCTATTTTAAAAATAATTACTAAGAATAAAATGAAAATAAAAATATTAACATTTAGCTATTTTATACTAATAACAGTTTCCTCAAATTTATTTGCACAGGGTCTTCCAACTGCTGCACCAGAGAGCGTTGGGCTATCGGAACAAAGACTTGAACGCATTGATAATTTAATTGAAAAAGAAATTAGCGATAGCAAAATTGCCGGAGCCGTTGTGTTGATTGCCCGAAAAGGGAAAACTGCATATTTGAAAAGTTTTGGTTATCAGGATAAAGAAGCTGAAATTAAAATGGATAACAACACGATGTTCCGTATTGCATCTATGACAAAACCAATTACAAGCGTAGCTGTTATGATGTTATATGAAGAAGGACATTTTATGTTGATGGATAATGTTTCTGCTTTTATCCCGGAATTTAAAAATCCAATGGTTCAGGTAGTTGGTTCTAATGGGCAGGATTCACTTGTTCCTGCAAAAAGAGAAATTAGGATTCGTGATTTACTTACTCATACATCAGGCATTCCCTATCAATGGAATGATGTTTCGGGACCTCGTTACAAAGATGTTTTTATCAGTGGCGGTTTAGCGGAGTTTGATAGAACTACAAGTGAAAATATTAAAAAATTAGCACAGTTACCTTTAGTTAATCATCCGGGAGAAAAATTTACTTATGGATTATCTATAGATGTGTTAGGGTATCTTGTTGAAGTTGTTTCTGGTATATCATTCGATAAATTTCTGCAAGAAAGAATATTTAAACCATTAAAAATGAATGACACATATTTTTATCCGCCAGAAGAAAAACTACCAAAACTTGCTGCTGCTTATACGCTTAATGGAGATAATAAGATTGAGCGGATAAATGATGGAAGAGTATTAACAAGTGGTGCATTTGAATATACTGCTTCATATCCTTATGGCGGACCCAAAACTTATTTTTCCGGCGGAGCTGGTTTGGTGTCAACTGCAAATGATTATGTTAGGTTTTGTCAAATGATATTAAACAACGGTGAATTAGATGGTGAACGAATATTAAGTCGTAAAACGGTAGAGTTGATGTCGGCTGTTCATATTGGTCCGCCTCGGTATAAACATTTTGGTCTCGGCTTTTATATTAATATGCGTGATATAGTTAGAGAGGTTGGTTCACGTGGTACTCTAAGCTGGAGCGGTTTTTGGTACACAACATTTTTTATTGACCCCACGGAAGAGTTGATTGGAATATACATGAGCCAACTTCGTCCAGTAGGCAACTCAAAAATCAAGAAGAGATTCAAAACTCTTGTGCTGCAATCAATTGATGATTAAAAATTATTATGAGATATTAAAATGATTAAAAAGAGAAAAGTTAAAAAGGTTATTAGTAAAATTAAATTATCAAACAATCTAAAAATAATGTTATCAATTATTATGATAACATTCATTTTCAGTACGCCAGCATTGGGGCAAATAAGTATTGATGGACGCTATTGGGAATATAAAAATCAAAAGACCTTACTTATTGGCGGGTGGAACCATGGACATAATCCATTTATTGATCATGACGTTACAGACAGCAATGGTAGCAAGGGGGTTAGCACAGAAGAAGAGATAAAAGATGCAATTAGTGAGTTGGCTAATGTTGGCGGAAATTTACTTCGTTGTGTATTAAATCCGGGAATGGCAGCGGGTATCCAGGGCTTTAACTTTTGTGATACATCAGGTTCAAAATACGATTTAAGCAATATGACCGGTCCTTTTTGGACACGGCTTGATATGTTTATTGCAGAAGCGGAAACCAAGGGTATTATTGTTCAACTTGAGATATGGGATAGGTTTGATTTAATAGATGGTTCATGGCAAGCATGGCCTGTCAGCCCTTTTAATCCAATAAATAATATAAACTATACAATAGAAGAATCGGGAATAGATAGTTCTTACAGAAAATATAATACTCATCCATTTCTTAAAGGTGTTCCTGGTCATCCTGATTATGATTCTGCTTCTATTGATAGAAAAGTAAAATATGATCTTGTTCGAGGATTTCAAGAGAAATTTATTGATAAATTATTATCCATTACTTTTAAGTATGGCAATGTTCTTTATTGTATGAATAATGAAACTCACGAAGACCAAAAGTGGGGTGAGTATTGGATAAACTACATAAGAGAGAAAGCAGCATTGGAAGGTAAGAGCATTTTAGCTACCGATATGGCTGATAAAATGTATGAAGGTGTTGATGGTAAAGATTGGCAATACATGTCAAACCATTTAAACTCTTACAATTATATTGATGTATCCCAAGCAAACAGTCGTCATCGTGATGAGGCAAGCTGGAATATAATAAAAGGAATTGCTGATGATGCGAAGGATAAAAATATTCTTCTTCACATGAATAAAGTTTATGGCAATGATCTTGCATTAGATGGTAAGCCTTGGAGTAGATGGAAGCCGGGTGATTCTGATAATGCAATTGAAGAATGGTGGCGTGGATTAATAGCTGGTGTTGCCGGTTTAAGATTTCATAGACCCCCCAGTGGTCTTGGTTTAAGTGAACTTGCAAAAAATAATATAAAATCAGTAAGAATAATTGAAGAGAAAATAAAATTTTGGGATGTAGAACCACATCAAGAATTATTGGGCGATAGAGAGAGTGATGAAGCCTATCTTGCCGCTAACCCTGGTAAAGAATATGTACTATATTATACTGCCAGTGGACAAGGGGCAGTAACGCTTGATTTATCAAACTATTCGGGAACTGAGTTTGAAGTTAGCTGGATTAATATTAGTGAAGGAACTTTGGATATAAGTAAAACCGTAACAATAAGCGGCGGGGCAAAAGTTGCAATTAACCGACCGGCAAAAGGTTATTGGGTTGCTGCAATAGTTGAAGCAGAACGTAATTCTCCGTCACAATAAAGTAATTATCACTTTAAAGATGTATCAATAGTCAATGGAAATTATAAGTGTTTTTAAAAAATGAACCATATAAAAAAAAGGGAAAGATGATTAATTCAATAGTGAATTAGTACATTTGCAATATTTAGATTGCCCCTTTTAGGCAATGGTTTCAACTTAAAGAAATTTTATCATTAACCAATCCCGCAATGGCGGGATTAGGATATAATGTCAAAAGAAATAGACTTAACCAGTTTACTGGTTTCCCCATTCTCATTTGTCAAATAAACCAGTAAACTGGTTACGCTATTTTTATCTTCTTTAATATTCCCACTGATGAATCAGTGGGTTAATGAGAACAATTATTTATTCTATGATTGCTTAAGGTGATAGCCTGCCCTTATAAGGGAATCACATTCTTTTTCATATAACATCCCAAATTAAATTTTAACAAAGCATATATGCTTTAACTAATAATCAATGTTTTTAATAGAAATATTTAAATATTAATAAATAGGAGAAATAATTATGAAACTATCACGAAGGAAATTTCTAACATCGGTAAGTATGCTTGCAGCGAGTACTGCGTTACCGCTTAATGCGTTTTCGTTCTCATCCGATAAAAAATTAAAAATCGTGTTGGTAGGAACAGGAGTAAGAGGAGCCAGTTTTTGGGGCAGAAGATTGGTTCACAGTTATTCAGAAATACTTGAGTTTGTAGGGCTTTGCGATATAAATCCAGGCAGATTAGAATACGCTCGTGAATATATTGGATTATCCTGTCCCACTTATACAAATTTTGAAAAAATGGTTAAAGAGACAAAACCAGATTTAGTAATAGTTGCTACTAAGGATTCAACTCATCATGAGTTTATCATAAAAGGTCTTGATATGGGATGCGATGTTCTGACTGAAAAACCCCTTACAACAGATGAAACTAAATGCCAAGATATTATTGATGCAGAAAACAGAACTCGCAAAAAACTTATTGTTGGCTTTAATTATCGCTGGAGCCCATACGCTACAAAGGTAAAAGAACTATTGCAAAATAATGCAATTGGGGAGATACGTTCTGTCGATTTCCATTGGTATTTAAATACATATCACGGTGCTTCATATTTTAGAAGATGGCATGGAATGCGTGAGGATGGCGGAACGCTTTGGGTACATAAAGCTACGCATCATTTCGATATGTTGAATTGGTGGATAGATTCTGATCCGGCAGAGGTTTTTGCTTATGGTGATTTGGAATTTTATGGAGAAAATGGACCTTTCAGAGGAGACAAATGTCGAACATGTTCAAAAAAATCTGAATGTGAATTTTATTATGATATAACAAAAAACAAGCATTATATGAAGTTATATGTTGCCAATGAAAAATATGATGGTTATATCAGGGATAATTGTCTTTTCAGAAAAGAGATAAATATTTATGATAAAATGTCAGCCCAAGTAAAATACAAAAACAATGTTACGTTAAACTATTCACTTACAACTTACTCCCCTTACGAAGGTTGGAAAGCAGCTATAAATGGAACCAAAGGAAGAATAGAAGCTTGGTTAGATATTCCACACTTAAAACTTGCATCTATTGATCAAGCTGAAATGCATGCAAAGGAAATGGACCAATCTGGAGAAGAGGAACTTGAAACTCAACCAATTGTAATTCATAAGTTGTGGAATAAATATGAAACTGTAAACGTCTCTTTTCCAAGAAGAGGACATGGCGGCGGCGACAATAAATTACTAAAGCAGATATTTGAAACTCCTGATAAAGTTGACCCTTATGAAAGAACTGCAGGACTTAGAGATGGCGTTATGTCAATATTAGTTGGAATTGCTGCAAGAAAAAGTATAGAATCTGGCGACCCAATTAAAATTGCTGAATTAACAACTATGGAGCCAAGAGTTAAAAGATTGTAATTCTATCCAAGAAAGTTTTGTTACAATACTTTCGCAGGATGATTTGAAAAATTTTACAGTAGAAAATCTAAATCCCAATGATGCAATTATTGGAGATAAAAAAGTTATTAAATATTTAAATTTGAAATAAAAAAAATCGTCAAACTGTTTAATCATTATTATGAAATTGAATCTAATTCAAAATTCTAATAAAAATATAGTTGAGGAGAACCAAGTATGAAACACCTTTTATGTTTACTATTATTTATCTATAGTTTTGCAATCGCAGCACCGGGTGGTGAATCCTGGATTAAGGATGGAGATGAAGTATTGTTCTGGGGTGATAGTATTACCGATGATGGAATCTATCCGCGAATTATTGAAAATTACATTCTTACATATCATCCCGATTGGAACGTAACTTTTACTACACTTGGATGGGGTGGTGATCGCTCATCGTTTTATCCAAGATTAGAAAGAGATGTAAAATTATGCAAACCTACTAAAGTTTTTATAATGTTGGGTATGAATGATGGAGCGTATAAAGCGTTCGATCAAGATGTTCTTGATGCTTATGTTGACGGCATCTATCAATTACTGCGCATATTAAAGGAACACTCCAATCCCGAAGTTATGCTAATTTCCGCAACACCGTTTGATTTACGTAATCGTCTTGATATTGTTAAGGGTTATGCGACAAGGAAAAAGGAAGTAGCTCGTATATTTTATCCGGCAACTTTACGCCGTTTAACAAAAGCATTGCAGCACATTGCAGATAGAGAAGATGTACGCTATTTTGATATGTATCAGGCAATGACAGAGGTAATAGAAGATTTAGATTGGGTTAGTGGAGATTACCATATCACGGCAGAAGGGACTCATCCAAATGTTGATGGTCAAATATTTATGGGGTTAAAAATTTTGGATGCCATTCAGGCTTCTAATGATTTAATGTTCCAGCGGATTGATGCCGGCTCTGGCAATGTGGATAGTTCCAATGGCTCTTCGATTGAGGAACTTACAATTGGCAAGGGCGAGTTGTCGTTTGTTCGCCAGCCGGAAAGACTTCCTATGCCTATTTATCCCTCTGTAAGAAAAACGACTTTACAAGTTGCCGATTTTTACCAAACTTGGAATAGAGATTTGTTAGTTGTAACCGGACTTGATTCAGGTTGGTATAATCTTTCAATCAATAATAAACTTATTGATGTTGTTACTTCTGATGAATTGGAGAGTGGAATAAATCTGAGCAAATATCCCACAACTCCAATGATGCTACAGGCTTATCAAGTTTTTGAGGCAACAGAACGGCGGTTGGATGCTTTCTACGCTAAATGGCGTTATAATTTATTGAAAGGTGTGAGAAGCCCCAAAGATTTTTCACCTTTTTTAACAGATGTTAATACGGAACATTTAGATTTGTTAGAGGCGGAGGCATTCAAAGAGCAACATGAATTAAATAAACCAAAGTCGCAGAAAATTGAAATTAAATCGGTTAAATTACCAGATTATTCAAAACTGTCACGTTCAGAAAAATGTGATAATTTTTTGAATGATTTCGTAAAAATAAGTATTGAAATTGATTCGAAATTGCTGCGTTCTTTTGAAGCACCTCTCTGCATACGCGGAAATTTTACTTATGCCGAGCAATATCAATGGGCAATTTTTGAAACGAAACGTTATTACACAGATATCCCAACACAGATGTATGACGACGGCACCCACGGAGATAAAATTGCTGGCGATGGTATTTATAGTTTGGATTTATTTGTACGAAAAAATTCAGGTACATTTTCATATTTTGTTCAAGACGGTCATTATCTCGATGAATATTGGATTCATTATAAACCGGAAAGACATATAAATTCAGAATTGGAAAACCTGACTAAAATCTGGGGAGAATTGATTGGAGCTATCAATAAAAAAGGGAACCAAATTATTGTTCAAACTGATAAAGATGCATCTCTCAAATGGGATAAATCTATGTTTGTCAAATTTATAGAGCAATAATGTTACAATCGAGAATTATCCTGCTCAGCAGGATAACAGACGATAACCAATTCATTGTCGGGATACTTGAAGAATTTAACATTAAATAATCCGATAATAATTTTTTGTAATAAAATAAAATGGAATAACAAACAATGTTCACATTTCGGAAATTTACCATAATAATAGTTTTTATTGTAGCAACTACAGGAATTAATAGCTGTATTAGTCCTGATGAAAATCAAGTAAATCAGAAAATTCAAAAAAATATATTATTAATAATTTCTGATGATCATGGAAAATATCAATTAGGATGTTATGGAAATGATAAAATAAAGACACCCAATTTAGACAAACTTGCAGAAGAAGGAGTTAGATTCAATAATGCCTTTGCTGTTTCAGCATCTTGCACAGCCAGCAGAGGAACTATTCTATCAGGATTATATCCTCACTCGAGTGGATTATACGGACATGCTCATAAGTGGCATCACTTTAGTTTTTTGAATTACGTAGAAACATTACCGCAACTATTAAAGAAAAATGGATACAAGACTGGCATTATCGGAAAAAAACACGTTGCTCCTGATTCAAAATTCCCTTTCTATCTTGAAGTAAAAAGTGATGAAATAATGGGAAACCGAGATGTATTTACAATGGCAAAAAAAGCTAGTGAATTCTTTAATTCTGATAAAGAAAATCCTTTTCTCTTAGTTATGGGTTATAGTGATCCACATAGAGTTTTTGGTACTTGGAAGCATAGTTTGACAGAGAACTGGTTAGGATTTGGAAACGATTTTGATTACCCGGGTATCGAACCGATAAAATATGATACTAAGGATGTTGTAGTTCCCGGATATTTGCCGGATGTATTAGCAGTTAGAGAAGAACTTACCGAGCAATATGAGTCGATATCCAGAATGGATAAGGGTGTTGGACTATTAATAAAAGAGTTAAAAGAATCTGGTAGATTTGAAAATACTTTAATTATCTACATTAGCGATAACGGAATTCCATTCCCCGGAGCAAAAACAACACTGTACGATTCCGGTTTAAATATGCCAATGATTGTTGTATCCCCATCAATAAAAGAGAAAGGAAAATTCACTAATGCTTTTATTAGTTTTACTGACATTACCCCAACCATACTTGATTGGACAAACAGCAATGGTCCAGATTACGAGCTGCCTGGAAAATCATTTTTATCGGTTTTGAACAAGGAGAATCCCGATGGATGGGATGAAGTATATCAATCTCATACGTTTCATGAAATTACAATGTATTATCCTATGAGGGGAATTCGCAATCAAAAATATCACCTCATTCACAATTTATTTCCTGAATTAGAATTCCCATTTGCGACTGATTTATACTCATCCAAAACATGGCAAGCAATTCTTGATAATAAAATGGAATATATGGGTAAGCGCTCTGTAAAAGAATATTTAATGAGACCAGAATTTGAATTATATGATATTGAAAAAGACCCGAATGAAACTCTGAACCTTGCATATAAAAAAGAGTATAGTGCAATTAAAAAAGAGTTATATGAAAAACTGCACAATCAGCGAGTAAAGACAGACGACCGTTGGCTGCTAAATGAAAAGTATAGTAAAAATAAAACTTTATATTAATTGTAAGAAGTTTTTTAAAATAAATATTAAAAAAAATAATTGGATAGAACTAAAATGAAAATATTTATTATTATGAAACATTCATGATTGTGGAAAACACACAAGAGGATGATTATAAAAAAACCTGTCATTCATGCAATTTTTTAGCTGGAATCTAAAAAATCTAGCGAGATTCCGTCTTAAAGCATAACAGCCTGCCCCTTTGGGGGAATGACAAACTTTTAGGAAATTATAAACACATGAAAAATCGAACAATTAATTTTATTGCTATCATATTTATTATAATTAACTTTTCTTTTAATGAAACAATGTTAGCGCAATCCGAAAACAATAAACAACTCAATTTTATTATTATTTTCACTGATGACCAAGGTTATGCTGATGTTGGTAGTTTTGGAGCAGAAGGATTTGAGACGCCAAACTTAGATGCGATGGCAGACGAGGGAATGAGGTTTACAAGTTTTTATGTTGCTGCACCATCTTGTACACCTTCAAGAGCATCACTTCTTACAGGAGCTTATCCATTACGTGTGGGATTAGAAAGAGTATTACGCCCTGCAAGTAAGACTGGTATTAACAAGATAGAGCAAACCTTGCCAGAGCTGCTGCAAGACGCAGGTTATGCAACGGCTTGTATTGGTAAATGGCATTTAGGAGATGTAGAAGAATTTTTACCAACCCAACATGGATTTGATGAATTTTTTGGTCTTCCATATTCTAATGATATGTGGCCGCTTAATCCAAAGGCTAAATTAGGGCAATTCCCTCCCATCCCTTTAATTGATGGTAGTAAAGCTATTGAATTCAATCCTGACCAATCTCAGTTAACTACACGCTATACCGAACGAGCTGTTGATTTTATAGAGAAAAATAAAGAGAAACCTTTCTTTCTTTACCTTGCACATTCAATGCCTCATGTGCCGCTTTTTGTTTCCGATAAATTTAAAGGAAAATCGAAGCAGGGGTTATATGGTGATGTGATAATGGAAATAGACTGGTCTGTTGGAGAGATTCTCAACAAACTTAAAGAACTTAATCTTGATACAAATACGTTAGTTCTATTTACATCCGATAATGGTCCTTGGCTTACTTATGGTAATCACGGTGGCTCTGCCAAACCATTACGCGAGGGTAAAGGTACTACATTTGATGGCGGACAAAGAGTTCCATCTATTATGAAATGGTCAGGCAAAATTCCAAGCGGAAAAGTGTGTGATGAGTTAGTTACCACAATGGATGTTCTTCCAACTTTTGTAAAATTAGCAAATGCAAAAATGCCTAAGTTAAAAATTGATGGTAATGATATTCAACCATTAATCTTTGGAGAAGCAAATGCCAAAACACCCACTGACATTTTCTATTTCTATAATTACAATGAACTGCAGGCAGTCCGCAGTGGTAAGTGGAAAATGCATCTCCCTCATCAATTCAAAGAGATTATAGAACCTGGTAAGGATGGGAATTCTGGTAAATGGAGAAGAGGTTATATCAATCTTTCATTATTTGATATTGAAAAAGATATAAGTGAAAGTACAAACTTAGCTGATGAATATCCCGAAATCGTAAAACGCCTTTCAAAGGCAGCAGATGATTTTGATGCAGAATTAAAACAAAATCTAAGACCAGCAGGACATGTTAAATAATTAGCAAATTTGAATTCATAAAGTAGAGAGTAGAAATGAAAAAAAGTAAAGAATTTTCTAATTTCATAAATCAACATTTTAAATTAATTCAGTTTTTTAGATGAAAAAATTACTAATTGCAATTTTGTTAACTCTACTATTCGTCTCATGCCAATCTCGTGAAAATTACTTCAATAAATCGTGGAGTACATTAAACGATAGAGTTTGGGTTGGAAGTGAATTTTGGTCAAATCGGCTACAAGATTGGAAAATTCAAAATGGACAGTTAGAATGTGTTGCAAACAATCCTAAACTTTTAATGAGAACAACTCATTTAATTAATTTTAGGTTAGCAAATATTAGTGGTAATTTTTTGGGAAAAGTTGATATGGGTACTCTCCAATCACCCCAAAATAATGATGCTGCATCCGGATTTTTAATTGGTGCGGGAGCTAAACTTGATGTGTTGGGAGCTTCCCTAATTCAACAAAATATTGGTCCAGGAGCTGGTCTTTTTGCCGGTATTTCTTCTTCGGGCAATTTGTTTATTAAAGATATGGAAGATGGAAAAATTTTAAAACAAATTAAAACGGAACTCTCTAAAATTAATAGTTTCTCTGTTGAAGTAACATCCAATAATTCTCAATATGATTTAATTCTAAAAAATGGAAAATCAAAATTAATCTTATCAGGTATCAACAAAGATAGAATGATTGGTAATATTGCATTAGTTTCGCATCCAGGCATTGGTGATAATCCAGGTTCATTTTGGTTTAATAATCTTGAAGTTAGTGGAAGTAAACTTGAGAAACTTAGAGAAAGCATTGGTCCAATAATTAGTACACAATATACACTCGGCAATAATATTTTAAAAATGACTGCCCAAATGGCTCCGATAGGTAAAACCGATCCGCAGGAAGTTGCACTTGAAATAAAAGAAAATGGCAGCTGGCAGGAGATTTCAAAAACTAAAATAATAACTCCCGGATATACTGCAACTTTTAAAGTAACCAACTGGAATTCTTCCAAAGAGATTTCTTACCGTGTGAAATATATTTATCAATCATCAATAAATATTCATGAAAATGCTTTTTGGGAAGGAACTATTAAACATGATCCTGTAGAAAAAGAAGAAATAGTAATTGCTGCCTTTACAGGAAATTACAATATTGCTCGTCCCGGATTATCTAAAACAGAAGGGATTTTTAATTTTGATTCTACTGGAATTTGGTATCCGCATAAAGATATTGTTGATAATATTAAAATAATTAAACCTGATGTAATGTTTTTTAGCGGAGATCAGATTTACGAAAAAATGAGTCCAACTTTTCTTGATACAGAAAATTATGAATTAGATTATTTATACAAATGGTATCTCTACTGCTTGGCATATCGCGATTTAACAAAGGATATTCCAACCATTTCAATTCCTGATGACCACGATGTTTATCAAGGAAATTTATGGGGGCAAAATGGACGTTCCACGGATAAAGATGATAAAGGTGGGTACGTTCATCCGGCATGGTTTGTTAAAATGGTGGAACGAACTCAATGCAGCAACTTACCAGATCCTTATGACCCAACTCCAATAGAGCAAAATATTGGGGTTTATTATACCAATTTCACTTATGGAGGAATTGGATTCGCTGTTCTGGAAGACCGAAAATTTAAGTCCGGATGTGCTGATAATCCGTTTATTTCGCGAGGCAGACCCGATCATATCATAGACCCAAAATTTGATATTAAGAAGATTGATATGCCAGGCAAAAAATTACTTGGCGAACGTCAGTTAAAATTCTTAGATGATTGGACAACCAACTGGAAAGGGGAGGAGATGAAGATTGTACTATCTCAAACTATTTTTGCGAATATGGCAACGCATCATGGTCCCAAACTTTTTCGTCTAATTGCCGACCTTGATTCTGACGGATGGCCTCAAACTGGAAGAAATAAAGCTGTTGATGTTTTGCGGAAAGGTTTTGTTTTTCACTTAGCTGGAGATCAGCATTTAGCTTCTATTGTTCATCATGGTATTGATGAATGGAATGATGCTATTTATTCATTTTGTGTACCATCAATTGCCAACTATTATCCGCGGACATGGTGGCCAGAAAATATTGGCAAAGATAGAGAAAAAGATGCTCTTCAAAACATGGGAAAACATAGAGACGGATTTAATAACTTGGTTACAGTATATGCAGTTACAAATCCCACTAGTTTCACAAAAGTGTCATCTAACCATGAACCGCTAAATCTTCACGATAATATGCCAGGTTATGGAATCGTTAAAATGAACAAGAAAAATAGAACAATTACAATGGAGTGCTGGCCTCGTTATGCCAATCCACTAAATGATGAAGAACAATATAAAGGCTGGCCCAAAACAATAAGTCAGTTCGATAATTATGGACGAAAAGCATTTGCTCATCTTCCAACTATTTCAGTGCCAGGCTTCGAAAATCCTGTAGTTGAAATAGTAGATGAGAAAACAGGAGAATTGGTTTATTGTGTTAGAATTAAGGGGAATGAGTTTAGTCCGAAAGTATTTAAACAAAGCAGCTATAAAATAATAGTTAAAGATACAGAAAGGGAACTTGTTGAAGTTATAAAAGGTATTTTACCAACTCAGAATCCTGATGAAAAATTGATTGTTAAATTTTAGAGATTCGTATCGTAAAACCTCAATTATGTAATAGGACTGAAATGAAAAGAAAAGAGAAAAACAGCAATATAATTGGTTCATGTGATTCAAGAAGAAACTTTATAAAAAAAACGGCTCTTATTGCAGCAAGTTACCCATTTTTAACAAACTCATTGGCTTCTTCAATGAATTCTAATTCAATGGGAAATAATTTTAATCAATTACCTTCACCAATAAACAATTCTGAAGGTAGTATAATTGGAGGTTATGGAGAGTGGGCTGCATCACTGGTAGATAATCCTCCGGCTTTATCGTTTCGATTAAATAAATGGAAAAATATTGAGCCTTGGAAAGAGGAGGCATTAAGCAAAACGAAAGAACTTATTGCTGCTCCTAAAATAAACGAAACACCTAAAGTAATAATTGAAAAACAATACACTTTTGATGATTTAGAAATAGAAGAACTATCTTGGAAGTTACCATACGGTAACCCAACAAAAGCAATACTTCTTAAACCAAAAGGAATTACAAAACCATTGCCAGCCATTTTGGCTCTACATGATCACGGCGGTAATAAATATTTTGGAAGAAGAAAAATAACCAAGACTTCTAATCAGAGTCATCCACTTATGGATGGACACCAAACTGAAGATTATGGAGGCAGAGCATGGGCTAATGAAATAGCAAAACACGGATATGTTGTTTTGGTTCATGATGCTTTTTCATTCGGAAGCCGTCGGGTATTTTACAAAGATACTTCTAAGTTAGCTTGGGGTAAGTCTGATGATAATCCTGATAAAATTGAAAATGTAAAAACATATAATAGTTGGGCTAATGAACATGAAGATGTTCTCTCTAAATCTTTACTTTGTGCAGGTACAACATATCCTGGAGTTGTGTTATCAGAGGACCAAATAGCATTAGATATACTTAGTAAACGAGAGGATGTTAATCCAGAAAAAATTGGATGTGGTGGTTTATCAGGCGGAGGTTTGCGTACAGTATATTTAAGCGGTATAGATACAAGAATTAAATGTGCTGTAAGTGTGGGATTTATGTCAACATGGCAAGATTTTCTTTTACATAAAGCATATACCCACACTTGGATGGCATATACTCCATTACTACCAAAATATTTAGATTTTCCAGAAATTATAGGACTACGGGTACCATTACCAACTTTAGTGCTGAGCAATAATCAAGATAGTTTATTTACCCTTTCGGAAATGAAAAAAGCGGATAATATTTTAACTGAGATATATAATAAAGCTGGCAAAGGAAAAAATTATCTAACAAAGTTTTATGATGGCGATCATAAGTTTGATGTTAATATGCAGGAAGATGCATTTGATTGGTTTGATAAATGGTTAAAAAGCTAAGTAAACACTACTCCCTATGTTTCAGATTGGGGACTTGCAATAGAATCTGTTAATGAGCAGGGTCAACATGATTAATATTTCAAAAACTAAATATACACAACACAAATTGGTTTTCGGTTTTGGAAACCAATTTTGTTGTTATATACCGACAATATTTGCTTTTGGAATTCCGAAAACTATTTCATTGTCGGTATACATATTCTTTCTAATCTTTTTTATTAGCACAATTGTGTACCCCAAAATTGCATCTAATAATAAAGCGGTTTCAAAAGAGGATACTAAAATAAGTGATAACGATATAATTGTATGGCATGACCCAAGAGAAGAACCATTTGGGCTTGTAGGATTTGAATGGATAGAGGAAGATTCTGTTTATAGGAGATTACCTGTTAATCCAAATTGGGAAATTATAGAAGCAGTTGATCGTCTATCAAACAAAACGGCTGGGGGGCAAGTTAGGTTTAGGACTGACAGTAAAGTAATATTTATAAAGGTTGTATTAGAGAAAAAATCGAGTATGAGCCGTATGTCTGCTTCCGGTCAAAGTGCATTTGATTTATACATAACAGAAAATGGAATTAAAAGGTATTTAAAAACGGCTGGATTTTCTAGTGATTCAGTTAGATATACTTCTAGACTTTTTAGTTCTGACGAAACTAAATTACGCGATTTTACGCTTAACTTTCCTCTTTATAACGGTGTGAAATCTCTATATATAGGGTTGGAACAGGATTCAAAAATTGATAAACCATTACTATTTTCTAATGTAAATAAATTTGTTATTTATGGTACCTCTATTACTCAAGGAGGTTATGTCTCCAGACCAGGAATGGCATACTCCAATATTATTAGCCGAAAATTAGATGCACAATTTGTAAACCTCGGTTTTGCCGGAAATGGAAGAGGGGAGCCGGAATTAGCACATCTTATTAATGAAATCTCTGATGTAGGCTTTATTATTTTAGATTATGAAGCCAATGCAAATCATACAATCCAAAAAAACATAAACCCTTTTATTGATATATTAAGAGAAAAACACTCTACAACGCCAATATTGATTATGTCAAAAACACGCTATACTGCTGCACAAGAGGGTAGTGAAATGTATAAAACTTTAATGTCTAATAGAGATTTTCAAAAAAAAATGGTAGAAGAACGAAAAGCAAAAGGGGATGATAATATATATTTTATTGATGGTTCTGAAATTTATGGAAATGATTATTTTGAATGCACAGTTGATGGCAAACACCCTAATGATTTAGGAGCTTATAAAATAGCTGATGCTTTGATAAAAGCTATACTTACTATTGTTGATAAAGAATAAGACACGAATTTCACAAATTGGCACAAAAAAAGATGCCGTAAAAATACGGAACAGGTAAACTCACAAAAAGGAATTAAATAATTATGATATACAAAAAAATACACATAGTAATTTTTCAATATTTATTTATTACTCTATTCTTAATTAGCACACTAAATGCACAAGAAAAAATTATACCTTTATATGAAAACGAAATTCCTAATTTTCAAAAAACGGATGAAGTTGAAATTGTTAAAATAAAGGAAACTCACTATTCAATCAGTTATGTTCAAGAGCCTACTATTACAGTGTATTCTCCTGCAAGAGCCAACTCTACTAAGGAAGCGGTAATCATTGCTCCGGGCGGTGGCTATCATGGTTTGGCTTATGATTGGGAAGGGTTGGATGTTGCCAAGTGGTTAAACGCAAATGGCATTACGGGGATAGTATTAAAATATAGATTGCCAATTTCCAAGAGCAACATTATTCCTCATAAAACTCCTTTGCTTGATATTCAACGAGCAATTCGTATGGCAAGAGCAAATGCTGAAGAGTGGCGTATTGATTCTGATAAAATTGGTGTAATGGGTTTTTCTGCTGGCGGGCATCTTGCTTCAACAGCAGGTACACACTTCGATAATGGAAATAAAACATCCGAAGACCCAATTGAACAGCAAAGCAGCAGACCAGATTTTATGATTTTGGTTTATCCGGTAATTTCATTCACTGCTGACTGTACACATAAAGTTTCTAAAAAAGCATTGTTGGGGGAAAACCCAAGTGATAGTTTAGTTCAACTTTTTTCTAATGAACTTCAAGTAACGGAAGATACGCCACCTACAATTCTTTTTCATTCAGCTGATGATAAAGGGGTTACTGTAGAAAATAGCCTTCTTTTTTTTGATGCGTTAAGGAAGAAAAATATATCGGCAGAATTACATATCTATCCTTATGGCGGTCATGGTTTTGCATTTGCAAGGGGAAAAGGTCGTCTATCAAAATGGCCTGAGATTTGTATAGATTGGATAAGAGAGTTAGAATAAATTTTCAATGATTTATTGAATTTAAGTAAGTTAATAGTTACAACTTGTATCAAAAGAAACAGAAATTTGTGTTGTGAAATTATAACATAGTTTAACAATAAAGGATAATAAAAAAAATAAAAACTTTAATTGTAGCAATATTTATTTTGTTATTTGTAAGTTCAATTTCATATACCCAAAGAATGCAAGATATATATTCAGAAGATTCTGTACAAGTAAAAAAAGTAATTGATCAAATATGGCTGGCTCTTAGCGAACAGAATGTTCAAAAAATGAACAAATTTTGTTCAACTGATTGGCATCTTTTTTCTGCAAGAGGCAGTGTCTATTCTACAAAGCAATTAACTGATAAACACATTGAAATCATGAAGAATTTTACATTGGTTACTTCCCAAATGAATATTAAAATAATGGGAAACACTGCCTTGGCAACTTACAATGCACAAATGAAAGGTCTAATAAAAGAGAAGAACTGGGAGGGGATTTTCTTATGACAAATGTTTTCGAAAAACAAAATGGGAAATGGATTTGTATTCATATGCATGAATCTCAAATTAATTTAAAAAGCAAGATATTTTTAAAAAATCAATGGATGTTCAAATGAAATTAAATAAAAATTCAAGAAGAAGTTTTATTAAAACAAGCTTAGCTGCTGGTGCGGCATTACAGTTTGGAGGATTAAGTAATCTCGATATATTTGCTCAACAATCAAAATATAAAATTTGTCTCTTTTCAAAAGTTTTACAATTCCTTACAGTTAAAGAAATGGCACCAGTATTGGTTGAGTTAGGTTTCGATGGTGTTGATTTAACTGTGCGACCTAGAAATAATGTTCATGTAGTACCAGAACGAGTTGAAGAAGATTTACCGAAAGCTGTGGAAATATTGAAGAAGGAAGGACTTAATACTATCATGATTTCCACTGGCATCAATGATGCAAATGATAAGCATACTGAAAAAATATTGAAAACAGCTAATGCTTTGGGAATAAAAAACTATCGTATGGGTTATTATTATTATACGGATGATAGAACTATCCAAAGCTCGTTGGATGAAATAAAAATAAAAATGAAAGAACTTGCAGATATAAACAGGCAATACAATATTACTGGTTCTTATCAAAATCATGATTCTGTTTATAAATATTTTTTTGGTTCTCCAATATTAGATCTATGGGAATGTATAAGGCATCTAGACCCGCGTTATATTGGCTGCCAGTTTGATATTCGTCATGCTATGGTTGGTGGAGCAACTGATTGGAAAATAAAACTAAGAACTATTGCCAGCCATATTCAAAGTTTTATTATTAAAGATTATACTTGGGGAAAAGTAGATGGTAAATGGAGAGCTAAAAATGTTCCCGCCGGCGAAGGTGCTGTTGATTTTGCTGCTTTTTCTCAAATGATTAAAGATTTGAAAATTCCCGGACCTATTTCTATCCATTCAGAATATCCACTCGGTGGTGCGGAGAGAGGGAACTTGAATCCTTCAATGCCTAAAAAGGAAATATTTGAATATTTAAGGAAAGATCTGAAATTTGCACGTTCACTTTTTTAATCGATACAATTAATTCTACAAAATAATGAAAATTAGCAGTAACTTGAAAGTGAAGTACAAATAAACCCCGCACTACGCATATCCATACCATTAACTACAAGTTTTAAACAATTTCAAAAACAAAAAAAGTGAATATCTTGGAGAAAAAACAGAAGAACATCTATTGATTATCATCTCTTTAATAATTGTTTCATGCAATAAAGAATCCTTAAATAATAAAGATAATGAAGAATTAACCATATAAGAAGGTATGGAGCAGTGGCAAAATGAAAAATTCTCAATGTTTATTCATTGGGGTATATATTCCATACCTGCCGGCATTTGGAACGGTGAAAAGATAAATGGATACAGTGAGTAAATTAAAGGTCATGGAAATATTCCTGACAAAGATTATAACTAGTTAGCTCAACAATTTAATCCGATTTTATGGAATCCTGATTCGATTGCTCTTATTGCAAAGGATGCAGGAATGAAATCAATAATAATTACTTCTAAACATCATGATGGTTTTAATATGTTTAAAACTGCATTTTCAAACTTTAAAGTTGTTGATGCAACACCATATAATCGTGATATTATTAAGGAATTATCCGAAGCTTGCCAACGTCATAATTTAGGTTTTGGAGTCTATTTTTCCTTAATCGATTGGCATTATCCTGGAGCTTTACCCTTTACCTCTGTCAGAAATTCTGATTCTATTCCTCCTAAACATCATAAATACAACTTAAATCAGATAGAAGAACTTTTAACAAACTATGGTGAGATTTCTGAATTATGGTTTGATATGGGTTCGCCAACATTTGAGCAAAGTAAAGAAATAGCCGAATTGGTTAAACGGATACAGCCTAACTGTTTAATAAGCGGCAGGCTCTGGAACGATCAAGGAGATTTTGTTGTAATGGGTGATAATTACAAACCAGATTTCAAGATGGGGGTTCCTTGGCAAACACCTGCATCCATATTTCATGAAACATGGAGCTATAGATCGTGGCAAGAAAGGGGTGATATAGATTTGAAAGTATCTGAAAAAATAGAGGACTTATTAACTACTGTAAGTTTAGGAGGAAATTATCTTCTTAATATTGGACCTACAGCAGATGGTTCTGTTATAGATTTTGAAAAACAAGTTCTTAAACGCATTGGTAATTGGATCAAAAAGAATGGGGAATCTGTTTACAATACAAGTGTTTCTCCTTTAATGGAGCAAGATTGGGGAGTCATTACTTCAAAACCAGGTAAGTTGTATCTTCATGTTATGGATTTTCCTGAAGAAAGGAAGCTAACTCTAAAAGGAATTAATTCAAAAATTAAAATAATTTATCCACTTGTTAACAAAGATGCATCATTAAAAAGTGAATACAAGAATGATAATCTTATAATTAAGTTGACAGAAGAAGTTATTAAAAATAAATATTCTACTGTTATAGTTGTGGAATATAAAGATGATTTAATATATACTCCGGCTCATTTACTTACCCTAAATGATAAAGAAAATATTATACTAAATGCTAACAATACCGAAAAATTTCATAGTTATAGTGAACATGATTATTATTCAAACAAGACAACAGTTGTTAAATTGAATTGGATGCTAATGGTTAAGTCTCAATCAAATTACAAAATTATTCTTGAAAGCATAACTAATGATATTAATGAAGACTTAATTTTAACTATAAATAATAAAGAATATTTAATTCATCCCTATGAAAATTATTCTAATAATAATATTTATTTGAAAGGTATTGATGAGTTTAAACTGGATGTTAATTCTATTAACTCAATTGAGTTACGAAGAAAAGACAAAAGTAAGCCTCACAAAGGATTAAATATTAAAAATTTAAAATTGACATTAAAACAAATATCATTTCAGAATAAAATAAATTAAAACTTAAGGAGATACAAATGAATAATTTCTTAGTTTCTTGTTTCAAAAAATATGGTATTATATTATTATTTCTCTCTTTTTTATTATTAACATCGTGTACTAATAAAAGTGAAAACGAAAATCAACGTCCTAATATATTATGGATTATAGGAGAAGATCTTTCTCAAAGTGAAGTTGGCTGTTATGGCAATGAATTAGCATATACGCCAACCATAAACAAACTTGCAGATGAAGGGATACGTTTTACAAATATGTTTACAACTTCAAGTGTTTGCTCACCTGCACGATCAGCATTAATGACTGGAATGTATCAGACCTCGATTGGAGCACATAATCATCGAAGTCATAGACCAGATGGCTACGAGTTACCAAAAGATGTTAAAGTTCTAACAGATTATTTCCGTGATGCCGGTTATTTTAATGTTAATTTTACTAACGTAACTCCAGAACTCTCGGCTAAAAATAAAACTGATTGGAATTTCTCAGAGCAAGATCCTTTTGATGGCAGAGATTGGAACCAAAGGAAAGAAGGGCAGCCATTTTTTGCACAAATTAACTTTCCTGAAACTCATCGTGATTTTGTTAAAAATGAAAAACATCCTATTGATCCAGACTTAGTAAAGCTGCCGCCATATTACCCCAATCATAAAATAGCTCGTGAAGATTGGGCATTGTATCTTGAAACGGTTTCGGTTCTTGATGAGAAAATAAATATTGTTTTAAAACGTTTAGAAGAAGATGGATTGGCAGAAAATACAGTTGTTTTCTTCTTTGCTGATCATGGACGTGCTATGGTTCGCGGCAAACAATGGCTTTATGATCCAGGTCTTCATATACCATTAATTATTAGATGGCCTGGTAATATAAAACCTGGTAGTTTAAATAATGATTTGCTTAGTCAAATTGATATTGCTGCTGCAAGTTTGAGAATTGCGGGTATTGAACTTCCGGACAATATGCAGGGGCAAGATTTTTTGGACCCAAGTACTCCGAAACGTGAATACATTTTTGCAGCAAGGGATAGATGTGATGAAACCGTTGATTTTGTTAGAGCTGTACGTGATAGGGAGTTTAAATATATACGCAATTTTATACCCGAACGTCCATACACACAATTGAACCGTTATAAAGAAACTGAATATCCGGTGATGAGATTATTGCGGCGTCTTCATAAACAAGGTAAACTGAATACAGATCAAGAAAAATTTATGGCAGAAAGAAAGCCCGATGAAGAATTATATGATATTAAAGTTGACCCATTTGAATTAAATAACCTAGCAAGTAATAGTGAATATAAAGAGAAATTAATTTCTATGCGAGGAGTTCTTGATAAATGGATGGAAAAAACAAAGGATCAAGGTAATGTGAAAGAATGGACAGTAGTGATTGATTATTACGAAGAACTTATGAAAAGCCGTTACGATGAAAGATTAAAGAAAATCTATTCAGATGAAGGTATGAAATATATTTATTAGATAAATTATGGAAAAAAGATAATAAAAGTGAATAAATGTTATTTGCAGGATTAGACATATCAACTCAAAGTTGTAAACTGATTATAATAAATACGAAATCAGAGGAAACAGAATTTTCTGCATCGGTTAATTATGACACTGATTTGCCAGAATTTAAAACCAAAAATGGTGTTATTGAAGGATTACCTGAAGGTGTATCGGAATCAAACCCATTGATGTGGATTAAAGGAGTAGATTTAGTTTTTGAAAAACTTTTGCAATCAGATGTTCAGCAAGATAAAATCGAATGTGTTTCAGTTTCTGGGCAGCAGCACGGACTTGTTGCGTTATACAAAAACGGAAAACTATCGCGACCAACAAGTAAGCTCTGGAATGATTTTTCAACACAGAATGAATGTGAGTACTTAACAGAAGTTGTTGGCGGTACTGAAAAAATGATTAAAGAAATAGGCAACACACAGCGTACAGGTTATACTGCTTCAAAAATTTTGCATATGAAAAACAATGAACCGGAACTGTATAAAAAAACTGCAATCTTTTTTCTTGTTCATAATTACATCAATTGGTTTTTAACCGGAGGTGTTGCAGTGATGGAACCAGGCGATGTTTCGGGAATGGCACTCTGGAACCCTACTAAAAATGCCTGGTCTAATAAAGTTATTAACGCTATAGATTCAGAACTCAAATCAAAACTTCCAATTATAAAACCTTCAAACAAAACTATAGGATATATTTCAACAGCGTTAGTGGAGAAATTTGGTTTTAGCAAAAGTTGTAAAATTGATGCTGGATGTGGTGATAATATGTATGGTGCAATTGGAACTGGAAATATTGAACAGGGGATTGCAACAATTAGTCTCGGTACAAGTGGAACAGTTTATACGTTTTTAGAAAAACCATTTATTGATATGAAAGGTGAGATTTCCTCCTTTTGTGACAGCACGGGAAATTATCTTTCGTTGCTTTGTGTTTCAAATCTTGCCAATGGCTATAATCAAATTCTTAAGAAGTTTAATATATCTCATAAAGAGTTTAATGAAATAGTGAAAAAAACACCCAAAGGAAATAATGGTAAAATTTTAATCCCTTGGTTTGAAGGGGAGCGAACGCCCGATGTTCCGATGGGAACTCCAACTTATTTTGGTTTTGCTTTAAATGATTTTACGAAAGAAAATCTTTGTCGAGCTGTTATAGAAGGGGCGGTATTAAATCTTTATGATGGTTTTACTCGAATGCCGGTTGATGTAAAGGAAATTAGATTAACTGGCGGATTATCTAAATCATCTGTATGGAGGGAGACTATTGCTGATATTTTTGAAGCAGAAGTTGTGCCTGTAGATGGTGAAGGAGCAGCAATGGGTGCAGCAATTCACGCAGCATGGGTTTGGAATAAAGAGGAAGGAAACTCTGTTGTTTTACCAAAAATATTAAAACCATTTGTAAAGCTAATTGAAGAAGAAAGAACTAAACCAGATTTTAAAAATCACAATATATATAGAATACAAAAAAAGATGTTTTCTATACTGAGTAAAAATTTGAGAAATTCTGATAGTGGAGATATTTTTAAATTACGAACAGAAATTTTAGCTCTATCAAAAAAGGGTTAAATAAAAGTTATTCATTATAATATGGCGTTGCAGACTAATGAATAATTAGAGTTAGTTTTAAGTAGGACAAATTGTCTAATTAAATAAGGGAAATATATTATGCTTATTCGACAGCAGAATATTTTAATATTTTTTTTAGTAAGTATTACAGTTTTAATAATTAGTTGTGATAGGGTAAAAGATGACTTGGGTAAGGGATATATTGAATTAACCTATAAACTGAATGAACCCAACCATGAGGTCGATCCATCCTATCAAACAACTATTTGGATAGAGGATAGTGAAGGAAAATATATAAAATCTTTACTAGTTAGTGAATACATTTCGTATGGTGGGTATAGCGATTCACTAATGTGTTTAACCTGGAATAATGTTGCTGATTGGGAGAATGAAGATGTGGAAAATGTTGATGCGGTTACCATGGCAACACCGGATGTTGAAGAAAATATTCTTAGAATTGATTGTGTTAAAGAAAAACTGCCACCTGGTAATTATTATGTTTTTGTTGAAACGCACTTAGAGGAAGAATATAATATACTACTCCGTGGTGAAGTAAGTAGTGAAGGTGATGATGCAAACGGTTCATTCTTAATCTCTTACCCTGGTGGAAAGATGGAAGGTGCTGAAAATGTTTTAGTTGGTGTTACTATAAAATATATAGATTCAGAAATACCCAAAAGTTAATAATATTAAATTTAACTTTATTGGAGAGAAAAAAATGATAAAAAACAAAAAGAAAACTATTGGGATTATGTTAACTATTCTAATAATTCTATTAAATATTAGCTGTACTAAAAGTAATAAAAATGTTGAAAAAACAAATATGCTAAATACTTTAACAAAAGAAGAAGTTGCTGATGGTTGGCAATTACTATTTGACGGAGAATCGTTTGAAGGTTGGCGAGGTATTGGTATTACTGGAATACCTACGGGGTATTGGAAAATTGATAAAGGTTCAATTCAAAAAATTGTAAGCGAGGATGCTCCTACAAGAAAAGATGGGCGACCATTAAAAGGTAGTGATCTAATGACCAAAAAAACTTTTAAAAATTTTGAATTAAGGTTTGAATGGAAAGTTAGTGAAGGTAGCAATAGTGGAGTAAAATATAATGTTATTGAAGAGTTCTCAATTAAGAATGGTTCGGCTAGTGGATTTGGATTTGAATATCAAGTTTTAGATGATGAGACATATAAAGATAATCTAAAACCAAAGCAAAACTCCGCTTCTTTATATACTATAATTGAATCGAACACAAAAGTACTAAAACCAGTTGGAGAATATAATACTGCAAGAATAGTATTAAATAAAAACCATCTGGAGCATTGGTTAAATGGAACTAAAGTTTTAGAAGCTGATATTGATACACCAGAATTTGATGAATTATTTCAGAAAAGTAAGTATAAAATGCACTCAGATTTTACAGAACATAAAGATGGACATATAGTACTTCAAGATCATGGTTTTGAATGTTGGTATAGAAATATAAAAATAAAGGTATTTAATTAATATACTCTTCTAAATTTAACATAACTAAATAATAAACTGTAAAATTTTATCCCGCTTTCGGGATTGATGCTTTATTATAAACTAAGTGAAAATAACAAAGAGAACTTGGGGTAACGTAAGTAGTCCGTAGGAGGACTGGAGTTGCAAATGTTTTAGCTATTGTTACTATAAAATATATAAATTCAAAAATACCCCCAAATCAATAATATTAAATTTAACTTTATTGGAGATAAAAGAATGATGAAAAACGGAAAGAAAATTATTGGAATTATATTAACTATTCTAATAATTCTATTAAATGTTAGCTGTACTAAATGTGATAAAAATGGAGAACAAGAAATGTCTATAAATAATTTATCAAAAGAAGAAGTTGCTGATGGTTGGCAATTACTATTTGACGGAGAATCTTTTGATGGTTGGCGAGGCATTGGTATTGATGGAGTACCAACTGGGCATTGGAAAATTGACAAAGGTTCAATTCAAAAAATTGCAAGTGGGAATGTTCCTACAAGGGAAGATGGACAACCATTAAAAGGGGGAGATTTAATGACAAAAAAAACTTTTAAAAATTATGAATTAAAGTTTGAATGGAAAATTAGTGAAGCAGGAAACAGTGGAGTAAAATATAATGTTATTGAAGAGTTCTCAATTAAGAATGGTTCGGCAAATGCACTTGGATATGAATACCAAGTTTTAGATGATGAAAAGCATATTGACAATCTAAATCCTACACATAGGACAGGCTCTCTCTATGATATAATTGAAGCTAAAGAAACATTTCTGAAACCAGTGGGAGAATATAATACTGCAAAAATAGTATTTAATGAAAGTCTAATAGAGCACTGGTTAAATGGAAAAAAAGTTTTAGAGGCAAATACAGCTTCGCCAGAATTTGATAGCCTATACCAGAAAAGTAAGTATCACATATACAAAGATTTTACGTTGCATAAAGATGCTCATATTGTTCTTCAAGATCATGGTAATGATTGCTGGTATAGAAATATAAAAATAAAGATAATTAATTAACAGATTGTTTAAAAATTTAACATAACTATATTTTAAATTTATAAGGAAGATGTAAAATGAAAAAGGAAATATCTAGAAGAGCGTTTGTAAAGCGTGGCTCAATGGCTTTAGCTGCCGGTTCAATTCTATTAAGTACCAGTGCAAAATCTTATTCTAACATACTTGGTTCCAATGACGCAATAAATATTGCTATAATTGGCGTACGTATTAGAGGAACTAACCACATCACTGATTTTGCTAAAGTTAAAAATGTTCGCATAAAGTACTTAGTTGATATTGATGAAAATCTATTTGAAAAAGGTCTTACGCATACTGAAAAAGTTGCAGGCTATAGACCAGAAACTGCAACAGATATGCGAACAGTATTTGATGACAAAGATATTGATGCCGTTAGTATTGCGACACCTAATCATTGGCATGCCCTTTCAACTATTTGGGCAGCACAGGCGGGTAAACATGTTTTTGTCGAAAAGCCCTCATCCCATAATATTTGGGAAGGTCGTAAAATGATTGAAGCCGCACGGAAATATAATGTATTAGTTCAAGTAGGATTTCAGAACCGCTCAATTTTAAATACTAACAAAGCAATTAAATTTATACGGGATGGAAAATTGGGAGATGTTTATTTAACTCGCGGTCTCTGTTTTAAGCCACGTCCTAGTATAGGCAGCTATCCGGATGGTCCTATGAAAGAGGGTGAAAAATTTAGAATTAATTTAGAAAAGAAGAGCTATGAACCTCCTTATACAAAAGAATATCTTAGTAAAGTTGATTACGATATGTGGTTAGGACCTGCACCAGAGAGTCCGTTTAACAGAAATAGATTTCATTACAACTGGCATTGGAATTGGGCATACGGTAATGGAGATACAGGTAATCAAGGTCCTCATCAATTTGATGTAGCACGTTGGGCATTAGGTAAAGATGATTTACCAATTAAAGTTAGCTCGCATGGCGGATACTTTGTTTACAAATCAGCACAGGAAACTCCAAATACCCAAACATCAGTTTTTGAATATGAAGATGGAAAAATTTTGGAGTTTAGTACAAGAGGTTTGTTTACTAACCCTGAAGGAATTCAAGCATCGGGCGTAAAACCCCTTAAAATAGGAACTCTTATTTTTGGTTCTGAAGGTTGGATGCAAATTGATGGTGGTGGTAATTGGCAAACTTTCTTTGGAAGAAAAAGTGAAGCAGGCCCTACATCTGGTGAGCAAGATGATTCATACGATCCTTTGGATTTAGCTGGTGGTGGCTCAAGTGAAATTTTTAATAATTTTATAAATGCCGTTCAAAGTGGCAAACGCTCCGATCTAAGTTGTGATATTGAAACGGGTCATTTATCAACTATTTTACCTTTGATGGCAGACATTTCTTACAAAGTAGGTAGAGATTTAAAGTTGGATGGAAAACAAGAATCATTTATAGATGATGCTGAAGCTAATAAATTATTAACTCGAGACTATCGCGAAGGATATGTAGTCCCTGAAAACGTATAAAAAATGGTGATAAAAAATGAAAAAACTAATATATGTAATAATAGTAATTCTAATTTTTGCAGTTACAATAAATTGCTCAAAGAATAAAGAAAAAACAATGAAAAATAAAATAGAACTAATTGAAAATAAAGTAGAACAAAAAGTTGATGTAATGGTTGATGGAAAATTATTCACATCATTTCTTTACACCGATAAATTAAGTGTTCTGAAAAAACCAGTTCTCTATCCATTAATTTCAGCAAATGGAGTTGTTATTACTCGCGGTTATCCATTAGAGCCAAGACCAAATGAAAGAACAGACCACCCACACCACATTGGGGCATGGCTAAATTATGGTGATGTAAACAATCTTGATTTCTGGGGCAACTCTGGTGCAATGCCTAAAGAAAGCGCTGATGTGTTGGGTACAATCCGTTTGGTTGAAATAAATAAAATCGAGAGTGGGGAGAGTGGCAAATTAAATGTAACCGGCAAATGGATGAACTCTAAAGGAGAAACTATTTTAAGAGAAAACACCGAGTTTGTTTTTTCTGCAAATAATGGAAAGAGAATCATAGATAGGACTACAACACTAACGGCAATAAAAGAACCAGTGATTTTCAAAGATTCAAAAGAAGGAATGTTTGCCATTAGGGTTGCACGGCAGCTTGAACACCCAAGTGATAAACCTATTACACTTAGTGATGCACATGGAAATAAAACGGATGTTAAAGTAATGGATAACACTGGTGTAACCGGTAATTATCTTAGCAGCGAAGGGCTTGAAGGTACTGATGTTTGGGGTACAAGAGCCAAATGGGTTGCACTTTCCGGAACGATTGATTCAAAAGATGTTACCGTTGTAATTATGGATGAACCGAATAATGTTGGCTACCCAACTTATTGGATGGCTCGTGGTTATGGCTTGTTTGCAGCAAATCCGCTTGGACAAAAAATATACAGTAACGGTGCGGAAGAATTAAACCTTACACTTGCCTCTAATGAAAGTGTTACATTTAAATACAGAATACTACTTCTTGATAGTAAGGGAAGCGAAGAAGAATTAGAACAAGAATACAACAATTTTATAAATAAAAAATAATAATAGGATTATAACATTATGATTAAAAAAATAGGAATGCTCATAGTACTTGGGTTTACTTTTATTACTGCAGGTAATCAATTTAATATGGAATGGGAATATCTCTTTGATGGTGAAACATTAGATGGATGGGTGCAGAAGGGGGGAGAAGCTGATTATAAAGTTGAAGACGGAATGATTGTAGGTACTTCCCGTTTAAAAACTCCGAACAGTTTTTTGTGTACTAAGAAAAAATATTCAAACTTTATTTTAGAATTAGAATTCCTTGTTGATGATAGGATGAACTCTGGTATTCAAATTAGAAGCAATAGTTCGGAAGATTATAAAAACGGTGTTGTGCATGGTTATCAAGTAGAAATTGATCCATCAACAAGATCTTGGAGTGGTGGTATTTATGAAGAATCAGGACGTGGATGGCTTTACGAATTACGAAACAATGAAGCAGCACGCAAAGCCCTCAAACATGGAGAATGGAATAAATATCATATAGAGGCTATTGGTAATTCAATACGAACCTGGGTTAATGGTGTACCCGCTGCAAATCTGATAGATTCTGTTACTGATGAAGGATTTATAGCTCTGCAAGTACACAGTATGAAAATAGCTGGAGTGAAAGTTAAATGGCGAAATATAAGGATTTTGGATCTGGGTACTACTACTGAGTTTCCTCAGATTATTAAAGGAAAAAAATAAAATAGTATAATGGCAAAAAGATGACTTTCGGAAATTCAAAACAGAAAATTTATTGATGAGTCCACTATTAAAAGGTCAATCTTGTCATTGCGAGGAGTTTTTCCCCGAAGCAATCTTCAGAATTCAACTCAAAATCGACAGATTACTTCGGCAAAGTACGCCTCGTAATGACAGATATAAGCTTTTTTAAGTTGACTCATTGATAAATTAAAATAAAAGTTAATTGGAGAAATAATTGAAAAGTAAAATTAAATATTCGCAAGCACAAACTATTGTTTTAGTTCTGCTACGATTAATAGTTGGGTATCATTTCCTTTTTGAAGGCGTTGATAAATTATTTAGTCCTAACTGGACTTCATCCGGATTTCTTTTGCAATCCAATTGGTGGTTCTCTGGGGTATTCCAGTTTATAGCAGAAAGCCCATTACTATTAAGTGCTGTAGATTTAATAAATGTTTGGGGTCAAATATTTATTGGAATAGCTTTAATAGTTGGATTGTTTTCAACTACAGCAGCACTGCTCGGAGCTTTAATGCTTTTTATGTATTATATAGCAATCCCTCCATTTATAGAAAGTTATATTTTTATTGATAAAAATCTATTGGAGCTATTTGCATTTTTAATTATCGCACTCTTTCCAACAAGCTGTTTTATTGGAGTTGATATGTTAGTAAAAAAGTATAGGAGCAAAAGTAATGGCTGAAAAAGAATCAAATGAACAATCGAAAAATCAAATATCCCGACGAGATGCAATTAAGGGATTTTCAACGGTTCCTATATTAGGCGTTTTTGCTTATGATTATTGGAAAAAGAAAACATTGGAGAGTGCAAAAAATAAAGCAATGCATTTTGACCTTGGACTTAGCAAAGATGCACCCGCGGTAATCAAAAATAGTTCGATGGGGAATTCAAAAGATAAAATTCGCATTGGTATAATTGGAGTTGGTGGTAGAGGTGCACAATTAATGAACGCTGCTGGGTTTTACAAACCAGAGACTTATGAGAAATTTTATAAAGAAGCAAAAAAGAACAATGCCGGAGCTAAGAGAAGATTGCAAACCTATTATAATCAGGAAAGGTTGAATGTAGAAATTATTGGCATTTGCGAAGTTTTTGATTTGCGGGCTGAACAAGGAATAAATACAGCATCAAACGGAATAGAGCCAAATGGCGAGCCTGCTAATTTGAAAGGGGTAAAGCGGTATCGGAGATATCAAGATTTATTAGCCAACCCCAATATTGACGCAGTAATTATAGCTACCCCAGATTTTCACCATGCACATATGACTATCGATGCAGTTAAAGCTGGTAAACATGTTTATTGTGAAAAAGCTATGACGCTAACGGAAGATGAACTCCACGAAGTTTATGCTGAAGTAAAGAAAAGCGGAGTTGTATTTCAGCTTGGGCATCAGAATAGTAAAAGCGAAGCAATAAATAAAGCAAAGGAAATTGTTGATAAAAATATACTTGGTAAGGTTACTTTAATTGAAGCAACAACTAACAGAAACACAAAAAATGGTGCTTGGATTAGACATTTGGATAAAGAGGGTAATCCTAAACCTGGGTCACTACAAACTATCGATTGGGAACAATGGCTTGGGAACACACCCAAAATTCCATTTAGCATTGAGCGTTATTATGGATGGGCTAGGTGGTTTGCTTACGATACCGGTCTCGCTGGACAATTATTCTCGCACGAAGTTGATGCGATAAATCAGGTGATGGGATTTGGCATTCCAAAAACTGTTACATCCTCTGGCGGAATATATTTCCACAAAGAGGGGCGTGATATGCCTGACACTTTTCAGTCAGTTCTTGAGTTCCCTGATAGGGAATTTACAATGCTCTATAGTGCTTCCCTTGCAAATAGTCGTAATAGAGGAAAAGTATTTATGGGGAATGATGCTTCTATGGAAGTTGGAAGAAGTTTAAAAGTAATTGCTAATAGAGATTCACCACAATATAAGGATAAAATTAAAAATGGATTGATTAGCCCTGCTCGACCATTTTATACTTATCCGCAAAAAAATATAGAACTTGATGGAATTACTTCTGCTACTGAAAAATATTATGCAGAACGTGGACTTATTAATACTAGTGTAAAAGGTAAAAACATTGATATAACTCACCTTCATATTAAAGACTGGATTGATGTAATAAGAAATGGTGGAACGACAGGCTGCAATATCGAAAAAGCGTTCCAAGATACTGTTTCAGTAATGATGGTACATAAATCTTATGTTGAAAATAGAAAAGTTGAATGGGATCCTATTAAACGAAGGATAATTTAGTTGTAGCAAACTATTACCTAAATTGAGCGATTCTAAACTTTGAAAATCACCAATCATTAGGCACGCAAAGAATATTCAAAAATTATCACATACCAATTAAGGTGTATTCAAACTTTATGAAATCCTTTTCGCACCAAAGCATTAGCAATTTTCTTTGTTCATAATCGCTCAAGTTAGGTATTACTTTTTTCTCTTGTTCTCTAATTTTAGAAGGATTATGAATGATTAAAAAAATAATTAAATCGATTGGACCTGCATTTATTTTAGCGTCGCTTGTGTTAGGTCCAGGTAGTATTACAGTAGCATCAAGTATAGGTTCTAAAAGTGGGTTCAATTTTCTTTGGGTTGTTGTAGTTGCCGGTATTTCAATGGTTATTTATACATCAATGGCAGCCCGTTTTGGAATTGTGAATGAAGATTCAATATTAAAAACTATCTCCGAAAAATATAGCAAATGGTTTGCAGTATCTATCGGTGTTGCAGCATTCTTTGCTGCAATTAGCTGGCAGTTTGGTAATAACCTTGGTATCGGTATTGCAATGGGTGCTATTACTGGTGTTGATGAATATGTATGGCCCTTAATTTTTACTCCTCTCGGTATAGTGTTAATATTTTATACGAAAAATCTTTATAAGATTTTAGAGAAAATAATGATGTTTTTAGTAATGATTATGATTGCAGCTTTCGCATTTAATCTTATTCTAATAAAACCAAATTTAATTTCTGTTGCAAAAGGATTTTTACCCCTTTCATTTTCAAGTAATAATTTTGATGAAATTGTGGCTCTTGTTGCCACAACATTTGTATTGCCCGCTGCAATGTATCAAGCCTATCTTGTTCGTGATAAAGGATGGAAGAAAAATAATATTAGCGAAGGTGTTGCAAGCTCAAACATGGGTGTAATAATGCTGGGCTTAGTTACTGTAATGATTATCATCACTTCTGCCGCTGCGTTGCATCCGGCGGGCATTGTTGTTAACAGTGCAGCTGATATGGCAGTGCAGTTGGAAACACTTTTCGGAAGTTATGCTAAATACATATTTAGTGCAGGTTTGTGTGCGGCTGGTTTTTCATCATTAATGGTAAATGCAGTTATTGGTGGCGGGTTGCTTTCCGATAGCCTTAACCTTGGTAGCTCGATGAATGATAAGATGCCGAAAATATTTACTTCCGTTATTTTAATTACAGGAATGTTGATTGCTGTATTCTTTAAAGGAAATATTATCTATGCCTTAATAATGGCACAGGCTTCATCACTATTTGGAGTTCCTTTAATTGCAGTAGGAATATTTCTTATAACAAATAATAAAGCAGTAATGGGAGAATATATAAATAATAAATTGCAGAATGGTTTAGGAATATTTGGATTTATTTTAATTTTAATAATGGTTTATTATATGTTTAATAAACTAATAATGTTTATAGGTAATATTTAGTAAAGGAATTGTAAATGGATGTTGTAACATTAACAAAAGATTTAGTAAAATTTAATACTATAAATCCTCCAGGCAATGAAGAGGGTATAGCTAAATTTGTTGGAGAAATATTTTTAGAACATGGGTTTGATGTTGATTTTCAAAAACATGAAGTAGGCAGGCTGAACTTAATTGCAAGTCGTGGCTTGTCTGAAACATATCAGCCAATTATTTTAACAGGGCATTTTGATGTTGTCCCTTTGGGAGCAAAGGATTGGAGTGTGGATCCATTTAATTCAAAAATTATTGATGGAAAATTATTTGGGCGAGGCACAACCGATATGAAAGCCGGGCTTGCTGCTATGATTGTAGCAGTAGTTGAATCGTTCAATGAAAATAGTCCAAAAGGTGGAGTTAAATTAATCCTTACGGCTGATGAAGAACTTGGATGTCGCGGGGCAAAAAAACTACTTACATCTAATTATGATATTGGGGAAGCTTCTGCAATTATTGTGGGAGAGCCAACATCCAATATTCCATACATTAGTCACAAAGGCGGATTATTTATAAACGCTAAAACACTTGGTATTACAGCACATTCATCAATGCCAGAACTTGGAGAGAATGCTATTTACAAAGCTGCCGATGCAATTACAAAGATTGCAAAGTTTAGTTTTGATGTTGAGCAAGATCCGTTGTTAGGATATCCAACAATAAATGTTGGTAAAATAAGTGGTGGATTAAATTTAAATTCCGTTCCTGATAAAGCAGAATTTACTATCGATGTTCGTTCAACAACAAAGCTCAATAATAATAGTGCATTTGCAATATTAAAAAAAGAACTTGGTGATGGAGTTTTGTTAGAGGAATATACAAATTTAGATGCGATTTCAACATCAGAAGAAAATCCGTTTATACAAATGGTTTATAAAGTTTGCAAGGAAATTAACAATGTAGAGTGGAGTAAAAAATCAGTTTCATATTTAACTGATGCAGCAGTTCTAACCCCATGGTTAGGCAATGTGCCAACCATAATTTTAGGACCAGGTGAACCTGAAATGTCACATCAAACAGATGAATTCTGTTATGTTAATAAAATTGAAGAAGCAGTAAAAATTTATAAAAACATTATAACTAATAATGGAGAAAGTTATTGATGGATAGTTATCCCGAATATTTTAATACTGAAACCGAACTGGAAGAAGCAATTTCTAGACCAACACCTGAGCTAATTAATATGATGGAAACACTTGATGGCAATTTTATTTTTCTTGGTGTTGCCGGGAAAATGGGTGTTTCAATGGCTCGTATGGCTAACAGAGCATGTGAAGAAGCAGGGGTTGAAAAGAAAATTATTGGTGTTTCAAGATTCTCATCGGAAGAGCATCAAATATATTTAGAGGAGAGTGGAATTGAAACTATAAAAGGGGATTTATTAGATCAAGAATTTATCAACTCACTTCCAGAAGTAAAGAATGTTGTTTACCTCGCTGGGATGAAGTTTGGAACTAATGGTAATGAATCATTTACTTGGGCAATGAATTCTTATTTGCCTGGACTTGTTGCAGAAAAATTTAAAAATTCTAGAATAGTTGCTCTTTCAACTGGTTGTGTTTATCCATTAGTAAATGTTAAATCTGGTGGTTCTGTAGAAACAGATACTCCAATACCAGTGGGCGAATATGCTCAATCATGCTTAGGTAGAGAAAGATTATTTGAATATGGTAGTATCAAAAATAAAACAGAAATAGCAATTATTCGTTTAAACTATTCTGTAGAAATGAGATATGGTGTACTTGTTGATTTAGCAACAAGAGTTAATAATGAGGTGTCTATTGATTTATCGATGGGTTATGCAACTGTAATTTGGCAGGGGGATGCTAATGCTATGATTTTACAATCATTGCGAGTATGCAAATCGCCAGCAAAACATCTAAATATATCTGGAGCTGAAACAATATCAGTTCGTGAAGTTGCAACTGAATTAGGAAAGTTAATGAACAAAGAAATTATATTTACAGGAAAGGAAGCTGATAGTGCACTACTTGTAAATGTATCCGAATCACATAAAGTAATTGGTAAACCAGATGTTTCACTTCAACAAGTTATTAAATGGACTGCAAATTGGATTTCGAAAGAGAAAACAACTTTGGGGAAACCAACACACTTTGAAGTTAGAGATGGTAAATATTAAGGGAAAATAAATGAGTACTATGTTATCAGAAAAATTAAATAAGATATTGCACAAAGGAGTTGCCATCCCCGCAAACCCTACTGCATTAACTAAAGAATTGAAGTTAGATGAAAGAAGGCAAAGAGCGTTATCACGATATTATCTTGAATCAGGCTCTGGCGGATTGGCAATTGGTGTTCATACAAGTCAGTTTGAGATTCGTGAAACTGGTTTATACAAACCGGTTTTAGAATTAGGGAAAGAAGAGATTGATAATTTTACAGCAAAAAACAATAAAGAAATTATAAGAATTGCCGGTGTACTTGGGAAAACTGAACAAGCCGTAAAAGAGGCAGAGACCGCTGCCGATTTGGGGTACAATGCCGTGCTGCTAAGTTTAGCAGCATTTAGAAGTGAATCCAACGAAGTGATTATTGAACATTGTAAAACTATTGCTGATATAATTCCACTTATCGGTTTTTACTTACAGCCAGCTGTTGGAGGAAGAACTTTAGATACAAATTTTTGGAGGGAATTTGTGAATATTGAAAATGTTGCTGCAATTAAAATGGCTCCCTTTAATAGGTATCAAACTTATGATGTTATTCGCGGTGTGGCCGAATCGAACAGAGCTGAGGAAATTGCTCTTTATACTGGCAATGATGATAATATAATTCCAGACCTTTTAACAGAGTATGCAATTCCGGTTGGAAGCAAAATAATTAAGAAACGATTTGTCGGCGGTCTGCTTGGGCATTGGGCTGTTTGGACAAAAACAGCAGTAGAAATTCTTAACAAAATTAAAACTGCATCACCGGAAGATATCCCTGGATTATTAACATTAGGAATTAAAGTTACAGATTCCAACGAAGCATTTTTTGATGTTCGGAATAATTTTGTTGGTTCAATTGCCGGTATTCACGAAGTGTTGCGCCGTCAAGGATTTTTTGAAGAGATAAATACTATTGGTACAAAAGAAGTTTTAAGCCCTGGTCAATCTGCAGAAATTGATAGAATTTATTCAATCTATCCCGAACTGAATGATGATAAATTTGTTGCTGAAAATTTGGATAGATGGTTATCGTAAGAAAAACGATTAAGTTATCAAAGGGATTTCTAATAAATATTCGATCCTATTTTATTTTTTTCTCTCAATAGAAAGTAATGGATAAATTCGAAAAATGTAAAACCCTAAATTTATTCGAACAAAAAAAATATTTTTACAATAATAAAGAAGGAACAAATGAAAAGGAATAATCTATTATTACTTTTAGTAATGAGCACTTTTATATTGAATGGCTGCAATAGTAAAACAAAAGTTCCTTCTGGAGTTGACCTCAAGATTGAGACGTTAAAACATTTCGGTATTAAAGGTGATAACTGGTGCATTACATGGCTTAAGGATGGAAGCCAAATGACCTCCTTATGTGATGGTAATTGGGTAGTCTTTGAATATTGGAAAAAAGGGGGGCATAATTATCACAATACGCTCTACCGTGTAAATGGCGATGCTAAAGATTTTACAGTTGAAAGAATTAAAAATTATCCTCAATATACTACGTTTGGGCATGGCTGGTATGGCTATGGTATCTATTCAGCAAATGGAAATATTTATTCGATGGTTTCTAGAACCCCAGGTGCTGATTGGAGCGGTCCGTTTGAAGGTATGAAAATGTTAAAATCACCTGATAATGGTGAGAATTGGTATCGTGTAAATAGAGCCGGAGAGGAACGTTATTTGGAACCTTGGGATGCTGCTAGAACAGATTCCAGTAAAGAGGAAATGTTTTTTCTTAAAGAACTTGGTTTAACCCGCGACAGCATTACTGCTTATCCATTTTCATTTTGTTCATTTGTACAGAATGGGCAAGATAACAATGCTGCAAAGGATGAATACATTTATATCTACTCGCCGGAAGGAGCACAGGCTAATCGCTTATTATTAGCTCGTGTAAATAATAAGGAAATTGAACTAAGGGATAAGTGGGAATTCTTTAGTGGTTGGGATGGTGATAATCCCACTTGGACAAATGACCTTAGCAAACGAGATGTGGCACATATATTTCCTGAAAAAAATGGAGAGGGCGAGTATTTTGGCTGGTACTCCTGGCTTCCATCTGTAGTTTGGAACCCTGGATTAAATCTTTACATAATGGTAAATGGCGGCACCTATGCAGGGCGTAATCTAACAGATTCTGATGAGGATTATTTTAACAATTCGATGCACACAAAATCGGGAAGTCTCGGGTTCTGGTATTCCAAAAACCCTTATGGACCTTGGACACAATTTTATTACACAGATTATTGGACGGTTGAAACAGAAAGAAATAGAACCTACCAGCCTAAGTTATCGCCCAAGTGGATTAGTGAAGATGGTAAAACTATGATATTGATTTGGTCCGATAATATGAGAAACGCCAAAGGAAGTTTTCATGAACAAAATTATTTGTGGAATCAGATGGAAATTAACATAAATCTTAAATAAAATATAAGGACTAAAATGAGAAAAGTTATTTTAACATTATTGTTGGTTATGGTCATATTTATTTTGAACGGCTGCAATAACAAATTAAGTGTTGTTCCTACTGGGGTAGAGTTTAAAACTGAGACAATAAAACGTATAGGATTAAAAGGAGATAACTGGTGTATTACATGGTTAAAAGATGGTAGCCAAATGACTTCTATGGATGATGGGAATTGGCTTAATCGCGATGTAATGTACCACCATACTGTTTATCGAATTATTGGTAATGCTGAAGATTTTACAATAGAAGACATTCCAAGTTATCCTCAGTTTACATGGGCTGGTGGGGGTTGGTTTGGTTATGGCATCTATTCTGTTAATGGAAATATTTATTCTATGGTTTCAAGAACACAAGGTACTTGGTGGAGCGGTCCATTTCGCGGAATTAAAATGTTAAAATCTTCCGATAATGGCGAAAACTGGTATCGTGTGAATAGAGATGGAGAAGAACGTTTATTAGAGCCTTTTGATTCTCTATCAAGGGAAGATTTAACTAAAGCGGAGATGTTTTCGTTTGAAGAATTTGGACAAACCAGAGATAGTATAGCAGCATATCCATTTTCATATTGTACATTTGTCCAGAATGGTCAGGATAATAATGCTGCCAAAGATGAATATGTATATATCTACTCACCCGAAGGAGCACATGCTAACAGATTATTATTAGCCCGAGTAAATAATAAAGAGATTGAACAAAGGGATAAGTGGGAGTATTTTAGCGGCTGGGATGGTGATAAACCAAATTGGACAAGTGATATAAGCAAAAGGGGGACTGTATATGACTATCCGGAAAAAAATAGAAATGATGAATATTTTGGGTGGTATTCATGGCTTCCCTCTGTTGTTTGGAACGAAGGTTTGAACCTTTACATTATGGTAAATGGCGGAACCTATGGCGGAAAAGGAATGACTAAAGGAGATGAAGATTATTATCATTCGTGGATGCATACTAAAACCGGAAGTCTCGGTTTCTGGTATTCCGAAAATCCTTATGGACCGTGGACGCAATTTTATTATACAGATTACTGGATTGCTGAGAATGAAAAAGAGCTTACGTACCAGCCAAAATTATCTCCTAAGTGGATTAGTGATGATGGAAAAAAAATGATTCTTATTTGGTCTGATGCAATGAAAAATGAAAAAGGGAGAGCACATACAATTAATTATCTTTGGAATCATATGGAGATCAATATACAACTACAGTAATTTATATATTACATAAAAATGCAAACGTGAAAATATTATAGTTAGTTTCACTTTATTATTTTTGACGTTTCAAATTTTACGTTTTTCATGAAGATAATTTTGTATAACTAAGGAGAGAACCAAATGAATTCAATCAAAACGAATATTGTCATTATTGTTTTAACACTCTTTCTACTTTGTGAAAAATGATGGAAACGCTATATTAGTTACAACTACAGATAGTTACAAATATTCTGATAAAATAACTTATACTATATCAGTGCAAACAATTTAATAAAGGAATATGATTTTGAAACCAAGACCATACATACTTAAAGAGATAAATTTTAAAACTGTAAAAGAAACAAATTATAATGTTGCAATCCTACCTTGGGCTGCTACTGAAGCTCATAATTTGCATCTCCCTTATGGAACTGATATATACGAAAGTGATGTAATTGCAGAGCAATCTGCAAAAATTGCTTGGGAAAAAGGGGCAAAGGTTGTTGTGCTGCCAGCAATACCTTATGGAGTAAATACTCAGCAGATGGATATTAAGTTGACGATAAATATGAATCCATCCACACAAGCACTGGTTCTATCCGATGTAGTTGAAAGTCTTCAAAAACAAGGAATAGAAAAATTAGTTGTTCTAAATGGACATGGTGGAAATAATTTTAAGCAGATAATAAGGGAACTTCAAAAAGATTCAAAAATTTTTATAACTACACTTGCCTGGTACGAGGTTGGAAACTATGACGATTTTTTTGAAATACGTGGAGACCACGCACACGAAATGGAAACCAGTTTTATGCTCCATTCTTTCCCGGAGTTAGTTCTCCCTTTGGATGAAGCAGGAGTAGGTGAGGCAAAAAATATTAAAATAAAAGGATTTAAAGAGAAATGGGCTTGGGCTCCAAGGGAATGGACAAAAGTAACTACTGATACGGGCATTGGAAATCCTAAATTAGCTACTGCTGAAAAAGGAAAAAAATATATTAGTTTTATATCAGCTGAGATTGCTCAGTTCCTTGTAGAGCTATCAGAAATTGACGTATCGAAAATGTATGTGTAAAGCTTAACCTAAATTAAATTATAAATAATCTGTAACAAAATTGTCAGATTCAACAACACAAAATTAGGATTATCATAAATAAACATTCTTCAAACTAGGAAATTACTTATGTGTCAACTTGAATTCTTGGACATTGCTGTAGTGATAGGATTTTTCATTATAGTAATACTATCGGGTTACAGAATTTTTGTTTTTTAGATAAACAAGGATTTTAATTATTGTATAGAGTATTTTGAAAGAGGAAGAAGATTAATATTTTATACACTAAGTTAAATATAAATAAAGCTACATTTTAGTTTTGAAAATAGATTTAAATAAAAAATGAAGACATTTTAATAAAACCTTAAAAAAATAATGGAGAAAATATGCAGCTATCAACTGTTGACCTCGTAATCTTTATTGGTTATGTATTAGGAATTATCGGACTTGGACTATGGGTATCTCGAAAGAAAGAGGGGCATGAAAAGGATTCGAAAGATTACTTTCTTGCAAGTAAATCTCTTCCTTGGTGGGCAGTTGGTACATCACTAATAGCAGCCAATATTTCAGCAGAGCAATTTATAGGGATGTCTGGTTCTGGCTTTGCAATTGGTTTAGCCATTGCATCATACGAGTGGATGGCTGCAATTACTTTAATTATAGTTGCAAAATTCTTTCTTCCAATATTTATTGAAAAAAACTTATACACCATTCCACAATTTATTGAAGAACGATTCAGTACAAATCTTAAAACTATTTTAGCAATATTTTGGGTTGCACTTTTCGTCTTTGTCAATCTAACTTCTGTTCTCTTTCTCGGTGGTAAAGCTCTTGATACTATTATTGGTACTGGGGATGGAAGTTTAATATTCCCAGCTATAATTGTTCTCGGAATAATTGCCGCTGCTTACTCAATTTATGGAGGTCTATCGGCAGTAGCATGGACGGATGTTGTACAAGTGGTTTTACTTGTTGTGGGTGGCTTGTTAACAACAATAATTGCATTAAATTACGTAACTCCGGAAGGTGGTGTATTTGCCGGACTTGAGCATGTTTATGAAAAAGCTGGTGATAAATTTCACATGATTCTATCAAGAGATAATCCGCAGTACTTTAATCTACCTGGTGTTGCCGTATTAATTGGTGGTATGTGGGTTGCAAATGTCTATTATTGGGGTTTCAATCAATATATTATTCAAAGAGCATTGGCAGCTAAGTCGTTAAAAGAAGCTCAAAGAGGTTTAGTTTTTGCAGCATTCTTGAAAATAATTATTCCTTTAATAGTTGTTATTCCTGGTATTATAATTTATGTTCTCTACTCGCAGCCCGAGGGCACAACAATCATTCCTGGCATTAAAGAAGCATTCACTTCTGCCCATGGTATAAACTACGATAAATCATATCCATGGTTAATTTCACATTTTATACCTTCCGGAGTTAAAGGGTTAGTAGTTGCTGCACTAACTGCTGCTATTGTTTCATCGTTAGCATCAATGTTAAACTCAACATCAACAATTTTTACAATGGATATTTACAAACCATATCTTGCAAAGAAAAACACAAGTGAAGGTAAACTTGTTAAAGTTGGAAGAACTACATCGGCAATTGCTTTAGTAGTTGCAATATTAATTGCACCAGTTATGGGAAATATTCCGCAAATGTTTCAGTACATTCAGGAGTACACTGGCATAGTTAGCCCGGGAATTTTAGGTGTTTTTCTAATGGGTATTTTTTGGAAAAAGACTACAAATAAAAGTGCAATTATTGGTGTACTATCTTCAATAGTTGTTGCACTATTACTTAAAACTAATGCTGTAGATTTACCATTTTTAGATCAGATGTTTTACACATTAATTATTACTATTGTAATTATTATGGGTGTAAGTTTAACAACCTCAGATGAAATTGAAGACCCAAAAGGTATTGATTTAACTGCAAAAATATTTAGAACTGATTCGGTATTTAATATTGCCACTTATGCATTGCTTATAATATTGGCACTACTCTATACTGTTTTTTGGTGATATTGAATAGAAAACTTATAACAAAATAAGATAATATTCTGGTTCATGAAGAATCATTATTCCTTTTTAATTTGCGGTTTGCCACCATATGCAATAGAAATAAAAAGTGCAAATGCGAAATAAATAATGAGTAATGTCTAAAAGAACTTACCCCAACTCTTGCATAGTCAATTATACATCCCGAGAGTTTTCGGGATGTATAATTTGAGATAATACAATTAATAAGTTGATGGAATATATTAATTTACATGTATAAAAATTTCTCGATATAAATAATGGAGTAATATAATTATGGAAATTGAAAAAAATAGTTATCAACAATATTCAAAATTTCAACTTACTACCTTAGTAGTTTTACGAATGTTAATAGGTTGGCATTTTTTGTATGAGGGTATTGTAAAACTATTAGATCCGGATTGGAGTGCAGCTGGTTATCTTAATAATTCTCAATGGTGGTTTGCAGAATTTTTTAAGTGGCTGGCAAGTGACCCTTTATTTCTTGGAGTCGTGAACTTCCTTAATATATGGGGGCTTATACTTATTGGGGTAGGTTTAATAGCTGGTTTATTTACGAAAGAATTCATAATTGGGGGTATAATTCTTCTTACATTCTATTATCTATCCATGCCTCCAATGCCCGGTGTAGAGTATGCTATGCCAATGGAAGGACATTACATTATTGTCAATAAAACATTAATTGAACTCGTTGCATTGTTTGTTCTAATTGCGTTTCCTACTGGGAAAGAGATTGGTATTGATAGATTAATAATGCTATTAAAATTGAAAAGCAAATAAATATTTGGAGATATTATGAGTGATTCAGAAAATAAAAATGAAAAGAAAAAAAGTGGAATTAATAGACGTGATATGATTAAAGGACTTGCAGCCCTTCCTGTATTTGGCGGGTTTTTAGGTGCAATGGCTTCTTTAGATAGTAATAAGGTTAATGTAAGTAAAACAATATTGCAAGAAACTGGTTTCTTAAATCAATCAAATCTATCTCTTCCTGCATTGGGTTATAAAGCAACTGGAAGTTTGCTTCGTGTTGGTATAATTGGTGTTGGTAATAGGGGACAATATATTCTAAGAGGTCTGGGATTTGTACCTCCAGGATTTTGGGCTGATTTACAAAATAAAGCTAAAGATAATCCTAAAAAAGTGGAACAATTAAAATCAAAAGAGAAATTATTTCTTTCTCAGGAATATTTGAATGTTGCTTTAACAGGTGTATGTGATATTTTTGATTATAATGCAGAAATAGGTATAGCTCAATCGCAGAATCAGGTTGATGGTAAAGGGGGATTAAAAAATATGCCCCCGGCTAAGCGTTACAAACGGTATCAGGATTTAATAACAAGTGATGAAATTGATGCAGTTATTATAGCCACACCAGACCATTGGCATGCTCAAATGGTAATAGATGCAGCTAATGCAGGAAAGCATATTTATGTTGAAAAAGCTCTAACACGAACCGAAGATGAGTTAATAAAAGTTGAAAAAGCAGTGAAAGAAAGTGGAGTCTCTTTTCAATTAGGTCATCAATTAAATCAATCCATGCATCATATCTTTACACGAGATATTATAAGACGAAATATTTTGGGTAAGGTAAATTTGGTGGAACTTTGTACTAATAGAAATGATCCTAATGGTGCCTGGTTGTATAATCTAAAACCTGAAGCTACAGAAAAAACAGTTGATTGGGAGCAATTTCAATCCAATGTTGAACATAAGGTCCCTTTTAGTCCAGAACGTTTTTTCCGCTGGCGCTGTTGGTTTGATTATAGCACTGGTATTATTGGTGATCTTTTATCTCACGATTATGCTGCCGCTAATTTTGTGTTGTATTTAGGTGTACCTTCCTCTGTTACAGCCTCAGGTGGTGTTTATATTTACGATAAAAACTGGCCACGGAATAAAGAATTTAAAGTAACTGAACCACGAGATACACCTGATGTAATAACTGTTAATATGGAATATCCGGATAGAGGTATTAGTGTAGTATATACTGGCTCACTTGGTAGTGATTTTGATAGAACTCTAACAATAATGGGTACAGATGCTACATTGGAATATGGCAGAAAATTAAGAATTACTGCAGATAGAAAATCCACTCGTTACAAAAAGCAACTTGAAAGCGGAGTTATTAATAGTAGCGACCCAATGTTAATTATTAATCCGGGAGGTGGTGAAGTGGATGCTATATCTTCGGCTACAGAAAAATACTTTGCCAAGAAAGGATTGTTTTACACATCGGTTAAAGGAAAAAAAATTGATACAACCCACTTACATATTAAAGATTGGTTAAACAGCATTCGTCATGGAACCACCCCTTTGTGTAACATTAAACCGGCAATGGAAGAGGGTATTACAGTACAGATGGCTACTAAAGCATATCTCGAAGGAAGAAGAGTAAGATGGGATTCTGTAAAAAAGAAAATAGTTTAAATGGTTAATTAGAAAAATATTTTAGGGTTAATGCATGAATAAAAATATATATACTCGTTTAAGTTTTATGATGTTTTTAGAATTTTTTATTTGGGGTGCTTGGTTTGTTACTCTTGGCACCTATTTAGGGAGTATTAATTTTAGTGGGTCAGATATTGGCAATACTTATCTTATGAATAATGTTGCTGCAATTATTTCTCCATTTTTTATTGGGATGATTGCAGACCGATTTTTTTCCTCCGAAAAGGTTATGGGTATTCTTCATATTCTGGGTGGAATTATTATATTTTTTGTGTCTGGTATAACAAGTACTAGCGGATTGATTTTTGGTTTACTTTTGTACAACATCTGTTATATGCCTACTATTGCTTTAGCAAATACAATTTCATTTAATCAATTGGAAAATCCGGATAAGCAATTCCCTAAAATTAGAGTATGGGGTACACTTGGTTGGATACTTGCAGGTTTACTAATAACATTTATTCAATTCAATTATTTTGAAGGGATTGAAAAAAGTACTCTTCCTATGAAAATTGCTGCCATTGCTTCATTTATTTTAGGGCTTTATTCTTTTACGCTTCCTAAAACACCCCCACAAAATGTTGGCAAAGAAGTTAACCCAACTTGCCACATTTCTCTCAAGATTTGTTAATAATTCAGATATTATTGATATAAAGTGGGGTTATGGGTTATAATCGTACTAAATGTTTTTGATATGGCAATGTAGTGAGGTACGCTTGT
>JAKIUC010000001.1:80000-176049 GCA_021647785.1 Melioribacteraceae bacterium | reverse complement strand
GACATTATGGTAACAACCCATAAAAGTAATTAGAAGAAAGTCCCAGAGGGACGACACTAAACAAATTTAATTCAATTTTGGAATGTAGAATAAAAACACAAAACTAAGTATTTATTACACCCCACCTACGAGGTTTTATATTATAACATATGGCGGCAAAGCCGCAAACGACAAAAATCAAATTATAAATAACAAATTGAGAACCAAGAAAGTAAATTTTGAAATTTGATTTTTGTCGTTTATTTGTTTTTTGCTTTTTATCATTTGAAATTTCTTAATATAAAAAATAACTTGTCCCGCGTTCTTTGCGGGAAGGATTTATGTTGTAATACTATAGTATCAATTATAACTGACACCTGATATTGCAAATGAACTTTATATACTGGAGAAACCTCTTCCAAAGAAGGAATCCCTTTGGGAGAAGGTTTTTGTTTCTCCATTTTGGTTCTGGTTTATTCAGGTTAGAATATATGAAAAATTATTTTTCCGGCTAAAAATGCGTATAAAATCCCGCAATTGCGGGATTTATTAATTGAAATTATTTTACCCCCGCATTATTTCTCTGAATTGAGCTTATCCATTTGACAAGTTTTTTTTTATTATATTTCTCTTTTCAAAAAACCACTATTAGTTTGAATTTTATTAAACAATTAAAGCCAATAAAGAGTAAAGAAATACTTTTCTTTATTTGTATTCTTCTCTCTTTTAATATACTCTTTGCACAAAAAAGAATTGCGCACAAGGCACTATCAAAAAGACCACCAATTTATTTTGAAACTCATCTCATTCCAAGCAGTTCACTCTTCACTTGTTTTATCTCATTTAAAATACCTTATAATAATCTTCTCTTTGTTAGAGAAGGGGCAAAGTTTAATTCTGAGCTAACTATAACTTATGAAATATTTGAAGGTGATAAGTTTATTTCAAGAAAGTTTAATAGAAAAACAATATCCATAGCAGAGTATGAAAAAACAGATGCTGAAGATTTATTTCTTGAAGGAATTACTAATTTTAAACTTAGTGAAGGTGAGTATAGAATATTACCCTCCATTTTACTCGGTAATACTGATATTGAAATAAAGAATATGTCGTTAAATCTATTGGTCGATTCAAGTCAGATAATGAAACCAATTGTTATTTCCAATAGTAGTAATTGTGATTCATCAAATATAAAACTCGCTAATTTTCAAAATAGGATACCATTTTCCAAAGATGAATATGACCTGCTAATTCCAATCTATTCAAAAGATGATTTGTTGCTAAATGTAATAATAAAACAAGATGAAAAAATAATTACTGAAAATGAAATTACTGAATATGAATTATTTAATAATGAATTATTTGAGTGTAACAATCAAATAGTTCTTGTTAAAAATAATAATTCAGAATTAATAAAATACTTTAGATTAAACTTTGTTAATAAAAATCTAATTGAAGGTAATGCTACAATATTTCTGAAATCGGAAACCTTTGAATTGGAATTTGATATGAATGTGTTTTGGAATGAAAAGCCAAAATCACTTTTAAGTTTAGATGGTGCTATATCTGCAATGAAAATTATTGGATATAAAGATGTTGCCGATAGTTTATTAGGTATTTCAGATGAGGAACAATATAAAGCTCTTTTTAACTTTTGGAGTAAATTTGATGATAACAATACAACCTCCTTTAATGAAATATTTTATGAATTTTATTCAAGAATTGATTTTGTACGAAAAGAATTTAACTCACTCGGGAAAAATGATGGCTTAGATACAGACAGAGGAAGAACATATTTACTTTTTGGTAAACCAGATAAAATTGAACGCACGTATAGTGAAATCTATAATGTACTTGAAGTGTGGATATATAATTCTCTGAACGAAAAAATTTACTTCTCTGATAAAACAGGTACAGGCAAATTTGAAAGGGTTAAGTGATAGTGGATAATTATATTTTTACATGCGGCGATATAAATGGAATTGGTCCAGAGATTTCAATAAAAGCAATTAATCAGATACATTCAAAAGAGAAATACAAGTTCACCTTAATTATCCCTAAAAATGTTTTCGAGTATTATAGTGAAATAGTTCATGTTAAATTTCCATTTGAAATATCTGATTCATTCTCGGAAACCAATGTAAATAGTGGGGTTGTAACAATATTAAATATTGGATTTGCCGATTTAGATATAGGCAAATCAACAGCTTCATCAGGTTTGGCAAGCTATAATGCTATTTTAAAAGCGTATGAATTAATAAATAATAAGTTAGGAGCTGCAATGATTACTGCTCCTGTTTCTAAAACTGCTTGGAAATTAGCAGGAATAGAATTTACCGGACATACAGATTTACTTGGCGATTTAACGAAAATTAATAATTATTTAATGATGTTCCTTTCTTCAAGATTTAAAACTGCACTCACAACTATCCACGAACCATTAGAGAAAGTTCCTGCTTTAATTACATTGGATAGAATTAAAAATGTAGTGAAGCAAGTTCATTCTACTTCTGAAAATGATTTGAAGATTAAATCCCCTCGTATTGCGGTACTTGGGTTAAATCCGCATTCTGGAGAAGAAGGGCATTTAGGAATGGAAGAAATTAATGAAATAATTCCTGCAATAAAGGAATTAAAAGAGGAAGGTTTTAATGTAGAAGGTCCATTTGTACCCGATGCTTTTTTTGGTAACAAACTCCAAAATAAATTTGATTTCACAATTGGAATGTATCACGACCAAGTTCTAATTCCTTTTAAGCTAATCAGTTTTGATGAAGGAGTAAACTACACAGCCGGGTTGCCAATAGTTAGAACTTCACCTGACCACGGAACTGCTTTTGATATTTCACGAAAACTAATTGCTAATCCAAATAGTTTAATCGAGTCATTTAATTGGGGTAGGCAAATAGTTAAAAACAGAAATTGTTCACTCTCATAATTTGAAAATGAAAAAAGATCCATACAAAGTTGTTTCACTAATTTATAATCACTTAATGCGAACAATCACTTACCACGATTGGGCTAAGTACATTTCTGATTTACAAACATTCTATTTTGCCAAAGCAGAAACCTATCTTGAAATTGCTGCCGGAAGTGGGAAGTTGGCATCCTATTTATCAAAGATTTTCCCAAACTTAGTGTTACTTGATTTATCAAAAAGTATGCTTTTGTTAATTGATGAAAATGAAAAATGTGTTTGTGCAGATATGACAAGTTTACCATTTAAATCTAAGTTCAATTTTATTTTTTCCACATTTGATAGTATTAATTATTTGGAAAACAAATATGAATTGCAAAAATATTTTAATGAAATATCTCGGATATTGAGCAACGACGGTGTTTTTACCTTTGATGCAAGTTTGGAAAAAAATAGTATTAAAAATGCTAAAAGGTTGAATAGAAAAGGGAAATATCGTGGTTTGCTCTACAAGCAAATAAGCAATTATGATATTGATAAAAAGGTTCATAAAAATAGATTTAAAGTAAAACTTGGAAATGGAGAAATAATTGAGGAAGTTCATACTCAGAAAATATATGATTTTGAGTTATACTTTGAACTTGCAGAAAATTCGGGATTATATGTTGTGGACTGTTTTGAATCGTTTACTTTTGAAGATGCAAATAGCGAAAGTGAAAGAATCCAATTTATTATGAAGAAGAATAATGCTTAGTTTTAATAACGTAGAATTTAATTACAAAAACCAGCCTGTATTTTCAGACCTTAGTTTTTCAATTGATGAAAGTGAATTTGTTTTTCTTATTGGAAAAAGTGGTTCGGGAAAAACTACTCTTTTGGAGATGATATATATGAACATACTGCCGCAAGGTGGTTATGTTCAGTTCGATAAATTCAGCAGCGATACTATTAAACCAAAAATATTACCAGAACTGAGAAGGAATGTGGGGATTATTTTCCAAGATTTTAAATTGCTTGAAGATAGAACAGTATATGAAAATCTAGCATTTGTTCTGGAAATAACTGGAGTAAAAGGGAAAAACTTAAAACGCAAAGTTTATCAAGTTCTATCAGAAGTTGGTTTAGCACATAAACAGAAAAATAAGATACACCAGCTATCTGGTGGTGAGCAGCAGCGTATTGCAATTGCACGAGCAATAATTAATGAGCCAAAATTAATAATAGCTGATGAACCAACCGGAAATCTTGACCCGGAAACATCAAACGAAATTTTAGATATTCTTACAAAAATTAGTGCTCGCGGTACATCGGTTCTCTTTGCCACTCATAATTATGGATTAGTAAAAAAACATAGCGGAAGAGTAATAAGACTAAAAGATGGTAAAGCTGAAAATGTTGACGATGTGAATTCAATTTAATTTGGATTATGCAATAGTCCACCACAGCGGTGGCTACTACTCAAATAATCTCAAATCTTGAGTCTTTAAACCCGCTCCCCGCAACCCAAATCTTTTACTTGCATTTATCATAATATTGATATAATTTTGACACAATAAAAAGGAGAAAATTAAAATGCCTATTATAAAACCTATTTCCGATTTAAGAAACAAGTCTAATGAAATTTCTGAACTCGCACACAATGTAAACGAACCAATATTTATTACGAAAAATGGAGAAGGAAGTTTGGTGGTTATGTCTATATCACACTTCTCTAAATTACAGTCCAAAATGGAATTATTATCAAAATTATCAATTGCTCAAAATCAGAGAGCTGGTGGAGACAAAGGAAGAACTTTGAAGCAAGTGATGACAAACATTAGGAAATCAATAAATGCCAAAGAGTAAATTTCAAGTTAGACTTTTAACAATAGCAGAAGAAGACTTAACTGAAATAATTACATACATTGCCATAGAAAATCCGATTGCTGCAATTACAATAGCGGATAAAATTGAAAAGAGCTTGATTCTATTATCAGAAAACCCTTTGCTTGGAAGAATCCCAAGAGATGAAGAAATTAAAAACCTTGGATATCGTTATCTAATAGTTCAAAACTACATATTATTTTATACAATAGAAAAACAGACAATCTGGATTCACAGAATTTTACATAGTGCAAGAGACTACAAGTTGTTTTTATAATTACTATTTCGTTACTTCTATATTTCAAATGGTACAAGAATATTTACCTCTAATTGCTACGAAACTATAGTAAATTCTTTCTTTGTAGTTTTTGTCTGATATCTAATCTCTTTTAATCTAATCCGCCACGGCGGACTGCGGCTTTGCCGCTATATGGAGTTGAATATGAAAACTAAATAAGGTAAGTCTGTTTCGCAATTAGTTGAAGATATGCTCGCTAAAGTACTTGAAGAAGAAAAAACATCTTTCTCTTCTAAGTGGCTAGGAAAATTTCAAATAACTGATAACTTAAACGAAAGAACAGAATACTTCAAAATAATCAATTGAATTTAACCCCACGAAAAGTGTAAGGTGGTTGGAACATCTCAGTTAGAGAGATACTTCCGGATGAATAATAATTCCTAGTTTTGTTAATCTCGAATCTTGAAACTCGTAACTTAAAACTCGCACCCCGCTCCCCGCAACTCGCTCCCCGACTCTCGCGAAACAAAATAAATTCACATATTTAGAAAATAAAAATTTAAATTCTTGCATAATAATTGGACTAAAATTAACTTTGAAGTTCAAAAAATAAAATGGTGTGTAATTGAACCCAATTCATAATTTGATAGTAAATACTGTCAAGATCTTACCAAAATCACTTATCTATCTATTTGCAAAAAAGTACATTGCAGGAAAAACTTTAACTGAAGGTGTAGCTGTTACAAAAGAGTTAAATTCTGAGGGAATTACTGCTACAATGGATATTCTTGGCGAATCTGTTAACAGAAGGGAAGATGCAGTTAGCTTTGTGAATCAATTTCTTGAACTGCTTGATAGAATTGAAAGTGAAAAATTAGATTCAAATATCTCCACCAAACCAACTCAATTCGGATTGGAAATAGATTTCGATTTCTGTTATGAACAGTATGAAAAAATTATTGAACGTGCAAAAAAGTATAACAATTTTGTTCGCATCGATATGGAAGACTCATCCACAACAGATAACATCATAAAACTTTATAAAAAACTTTACGAAAAATACCCCGATAATGTTGGTATTGTTGTGCAGGCTTATTTGTATCGCACATTAGATGATATTCGTGATATGAATAAAGTTAAGACAGATTATAGAATTTGTAAAGGAATTTACATTGAGCCGGAAGAGATTGCATATAAAGGGAGAGAGGAAATTAGAGATAATTTTATTGCTGCATTAAATTTAATGTTAGATGATGGATGTTATGTAGGAATTGCAACTCACGATAAGCCAATTGTTGATAGGGCATATAAAATTATTGCCGATAGAAATCTAACCCCCGATAAATATGAATTCCAAATGCTTTACGGCGTAACTGAAAAACTACGTAAACAAATATTGGATGACGGACATAAGATGCGTGTTTATGTTCCGTTTGGTGAGCAGTGGCATTTTTATGCAGTACGCCGTTTACAAGAAAACCCGCAACTTGCCTGGACTATGTTCAAAGGCTTTTTGCCATTTGGTAATTAATTAAGTACAAATTATGACAATACTTGGACTTGAATCTTCTTGCGATGAAACTTCTGTTTCAATTTTACGAGATGGAAAAATTTTATCGAACCTAATATCTTCTCAACACTTTCATAAAAAGTATGGTGGAGTAGTGCCTGAACTATCGAGCCGTGCACATTTGCAGATTATTGCACCACTTTTTAAAGAAGCGTTAACTGTTGCTGATATTGATAAAAAGGAGATTGATTTAATTGCAGCAACAGCAGGTCCCGGTTTAGTTGGTGCATTACTTGTTGGTCTTAATTTTGGTAAAGCCCTCGCATACTCGTTAGATAAACCATTTGTTGCTGTAAACCATATTGAGGGTCATATCTATTCTGGCTTTTTGATGGATGAAAAACCGGAGTTCCCATATCTCGCTCTTGCAGTATCTGGCGGGCATACACTCTTACTTTTAATTGAAGATGATTTGAATATCACAAAACTTGGCTCTACAATAGATGATGCTGCAGGCGAAGCTTTCGATAAAGTTGCAAAGATGATTGGGCTTGGGTATCCGGGTGGTCCAAAGGTAGAGGAGTATTCCGAAAGAGGGGATAGAAGTGCAATTAAGTTTCCGGTAGCAAAATTAAAAACTGAATACGATTTTTCATTTAGCGGATTAAAGACGGCAGTGCTTCGGTACATTCAAAAAGAATATCCAAATATTGAAAATATTCAGGAAGCAGATAAGTCTGATATCGCTGCATCATTCCAAGATGCGGTAGTACGTGCATTAAGAAAAAATGTAGAGAAAGCAATCAATAATTTTGAAGTAAAATCAATTTCACTTGTTGGCGGTGTTGCTGCAAATAAAGCAATTGGGAATATGTTTTCTGAGTTATCAAAAAAATATAATAAAAAACTAATAATACCAGATACTGAGTTTTGTGGAGATAATGCTGCAATGATTGCCTACCGCGGAGGGAAACTTTTTGAAAATAATATTATTTCAGATTTAACGGCAAATACATATCCGGCTTTACCAAAAAATGTCTTTAAAAGTTTATAAAATATATTCTCTCAAATTATCTTTTATTTATCCAATTATTCTTTTAAGTTACTATATAATAAAATGAGTTTTTTTTTATGTCCAATCTTCTTATTATACCGGCAATTGATATTAAGGATGGTAAAACCGTCCGTGTTGTACAGGGTATTCCTGAGCTTAATTGCAAAGCGTATGGAAACGACCCCGTTGAAATGGCTATGATTTGGAGAACTGAAAATGCAAAGTTCTTACATGTTGTCGATTTTGATCACTCACATTTGCATTCAAAAAAAAATTATAAAATTGTAAAAGAAATTTGTGAATCTGTAGTAATTCCCGTAGAGTTTGGTGGGGGAATAAGATCATACGATGAAGCAGCAACTGCTATGGATTTAGGAGTTACTCGGCTTGTAATAGGTTCCTTAGCATATACTAAACCTTCTGAATTTGAAAAAGTTATAAAGGAGTTTGGGAGTTCGAGACTCTCTGCTGCTATTGATATTATAGCTAATAAGGTAGTAATTAAAGGAAGAAGAGAGATAATTAATATTTCACCATTAGAATTTGCAAAGCGTCTTGAGAATGCTGGCATTACTCGTGTTATAGTAACGGATGTTTCAAAAAATGGAATGTTGGAGGGTGCAAATATTGAGCTATCAAAGATGATAGCTGAGAACACAAACTTAAAAGTAACACATTCCGGTGGTATAACTAAGAGTGCAGAACTATTTGAATTAGATGCTTTAACAAGTATTGGAATTGATTCTGCTATTATTGGTCGTGCATTATATGAAAATAAATTTTCATGTCAGAAAATTTGGCGTATTGCTGAATCAGGAATTTTTGATTAATATTTTTATTTGATATAACTAATAAGTGTTTGGTCGGCTATTCATAAAGCCATACAAAGAGAACACTTACAGATATTAAAAGAGATGAATATTCTCTATTGTTTCATTGTTCCATTGCTAAATTGTTTGTGATTGTGTGTGATAACAATAGAACAATGAAACAATTTTGTTCATTATTCGGTAGGCAAAAACCGTATAACTCATTTGTATTAAATCTGTTACAAGTATCCGACCAGACACTAATTACAAATATTATTTTAATACAAACAACATTAGGAGGTATCATGGCTATGATAAAAAAAATATTAGTTCCAATCGATTTTTCCGACTACTCCAAAAAAGCACTTAAATACACAGTAAGTTTTGCTCAGCAATTTAATTCTGAAATTAATTTAGTATATGTTATTGAACCAATAATTTATCCGGCAGATTTAAGTATGGGGCAGATGGTAATTCCAAGAGCTAATATTGACTTTGAAGAGAAATCTGAGAAAGAATTATCAACACTTGCAAAGAAAGAAATTGGTGAATTACTAAGCTACAATATTTTAGTGAAAACCGGAAAACCATTTATGGAAATTATTGAAGCAGCAAAAGAGATTGATGCAGATTTAATTATTATTGCAACTCATGGTCATACTGGGGTTGAGCATCTTCTCTTTGGGAGTACATCAGAAAAAGTTGTACGAAAGGCACCCTGTCCGGTTCTCACTTTAAGGGAGCCAATTAAGGGGTTCAGTTTTTCGGGATAAAGAAAAAGAAAAGAAAGCCGCTCACGTAGTGATGCCTTCGGTAGAATTCACGAATAAAAAATGCGAATAAAAGAAGGCACTCATAAAGTGATGCCTATGGTAGAATGGAAGAATAAAAAAAAGAGAAAGTCGCTCACGTAGTGATGCCTTCGGTAGAATGCACGAATATGTTTTTTCCTATTCGTGAATTCGCGGCTGCTTTGTTTTAACCCTGTTGAATGAAATCAATCACCTAATCGGAAAGTTAACCCTGCATTTATATCCATTTGTAATAGAGCTGTTCCTGCTCCTAAATAAAATCCCGAACCACCGGAACCTAAGTACATACCACCACCGGAAAAATAGATAGGTAGTTTTATTCTACCATGTAAACGAAGCCCAATATTTTTTGTGAAAAAGTATTTAATTCCACCACCCATTGTAACGGCAAATCTGTAATCATCACCATACTTTGTTGATATTGGCGAGAACCGCACAACCCCACCAGTAAAAACTCCAAAAGCACTTGCCTTTTTAGAAAGTGTATGGTTATAAAGTGCACCTAATTGATAATACTCAATGAACATATCAAAGAGGTCTTTTTCATCCTGAAAACCTCCATACTTTTTATAGGTTGCCCTTGTATCAAGTCTATCGTAAAAAAGTTCTAAATTTAATCCGTGTCTTCTATCTAACTCAAAATTAAAAATAATTCCGTAATTCCAATTATCCTTAACATTCATTTCACCATCAACAAAATTTATTTTACCTGCAAACATAAACCCATAATAGGGGGTAACTTCAAATCTTTGCGAAAACAATGTTGAGGGAAGTGTAGCAGAAAATAAAAAAAGTAATAAAAAATATAATTTAATATTGTGTGTTTTCATTCTTTCTCCATGTTTAATAAAAACGAATGTGTAAAATAAAGAATAAGTTATTTATTTATCTTAATTTGAATGTAAATCTACCAAAAAAGATTTAATGTATTAAAAATAAAAAACAGTTATTAGAATAAAACAAATAACCAATTATAAATATTTTCGTAAATTTGTATATAAAATTAAATTTAATAGGAATACAATGGAAAAGAGAAAAAGCAAAGAGGTAAAACTCAATCAGTTTTCCTCAAATGTTGAAAAGTTTTATTTAAGCAAATCGAAAAAAGAAATTCAATATAAACCAACAGAGAAAATTCCAATTATTCAAGTAGATAATTTTCCTGAACTTGGTAAACTAACAGCCCTCCGATTTGTTGAATGGTTGCAAAGCAATCCGAATGGAGTAGTTTCACTTCCAACTGGAAAAACACCGGAGCATTTTATTAAATGGGTTTCAAAAGTTATTAATGAATGGGATACAAAATTTATTAAAGATATTTTAGTCTCTGTAGGAATTGATACTGCGAAAAAACCAAATTTAAATGGTGTTACTTTTGTACAGATTGATGAATTTTATCCAATTAACTCCGCACAGCATAATAGCTTTTATTATTACATCAAGAAATACTATTTCAAAAATATGGGGTTTGATAAGAATAAAGCGTTAATGATGAACATCAACGAAATACCAACTGCCGAGGATCTTCCTCTCGCTGAAATATTTCCTGAACATAAAGTTGATTTATCTCTACGTACTCGCTGGGCAAGTAACAGATTGGAAAGACTTCAAAAAAGAACTATTGAACTTGTTGACGCATTTTGTACCGATTATGAAAAGCGAATTAGAGATTTAGGTGGTATCGGGTTTTTCCTTGGTGGCATTGGTCCGGATGGGCATATTGGTTTTAATGTGCAGGGGAGCGACCATTACTCAACAACAAGACTAATACAAACAAATTATGAAACACAAGCAGCAGCATCAACCGATTTGGGTGGTATTGAAATTGCAAAAAACCGACTTGTAATTACAATTGGCTTAGATACAATTTCATACAACAAAGATGCAGTTGCAATTATAATTGCTGCTGGCGAAGCTAAATCGAACATTGTTAGAGATTCAATACAAAACTCTGCTACCAACACTTATCCGGCAACTGTTTTACAGAAGTTAGAGAATGGCAGATTTTACTTAACAAATGGTGCGGCTCTCCGCTTAATTGAAAGACGATATACAGATATGCTTGCTGAAGAGCCTTTAAGTGAAGCAACAATTGAACGTGGTGTCTTTAATCTTGTAGTTGAAAAAAAGAAACCATTAACTGAATTGACGAGAGAGGATTATCAATCGGATAAAATTGCTAATCTAATTTTGAAAAAGACTAAAAAAACTCCGAATGAATTGGGTGAAACAATTCGCAAAAATCTTTTGGAAAGATTTGAAAAAGGATTAACACCAGTTGAAAATGAAACCATTCTCCATACTGCTCCGCACCACGATGATATTATGCTTGGTTATTTGCCATACATAAATCATTTGGTTCGCTCTCCATTAAATAATCATCACTTTACTTATTTAACAAGTGGGTTTACAGCTGTTACAAACCATTATATGCTGGAATTATTCCAAAATCTTTTGAATGAGCTAAAACATAAAACTTTCAAAAAGAGATTTAAAAAAGGTTATTTTGACCCCTCCTTTATTGAAGGTAAAAATAGAGATGTAGCACGTTATTTAGATGGAATTGCAGCACACTCAATTACTATGCGTAAAGAGGCTGTTTCAAGAAGATTAATAAGAAATATGATTGAAATTTATGAAGAAGATAATCCGGTTTATCTAAAAGATAGAGTTGAGGAATTAATAAACTATTTTCAAACGCAATATCCCGGCAAAAAAGATATTCAACATGTTCAAAAGTTGAAAGGGATGATGCGAGAATGGGAAGTTGAAATTCTTTGGGCTTATTATGGATTTTCGGTGGAAGATATTTCTCATTTACGCTTAGGCTTTTATCAGGGAGATATTTTTACTGAAAACCCAGAAATGGGAAGAGATGTTTTACCCGTTGTAGAGTTACTTAAAAAAGTGAAGCCCTCAATTGTAACTGTTGCGTTAGACCCCGAAGGGAGTGGACCAGATACACACTATAAAGTACTTCAAGCGGTTTCTGAAGCGTTAAAAATTTATGAGAAAGAGACTGGAAACTCAGACATTAAAGTTTGGGGCTACAGAAATGTATGGTTTCGTTTTCACCCTGCAGAAGCAAACATTTATCTTCCTGTTAGCCTTGGTTCTTTTGCAATAACTGAAAATACATTTATGAAAAGTTTTGGCTCACAAAGTAACGCTAGCTTTCCTAGTTGGGAGTACGATGGACCTTTCCATAGATTAGGACAGAAAATTCAAGTAGATCAGTATAATATTATTAGAAGTTCCTTAGGAAGAGAATACTTTTTAAAGCACGATTATAAACGAGTGCGTGCAGCAAAAGGAATGATTTTCCTTCAAGAACTTTCCCTCGAAGAATTCTACAAACATTCTATTGAGTTGAAAAAACTTACAGAGAACGTATAAATAGTTTTGGCTAAGTTCTCCTACAAGGATGCCATTGGCATCCTTGTAGGAGAACTTAGCCATAGTTTTTATTGTTTCATTGTTAAATTGTTGTTATATACCGATGGTTGCTGAACTTGCTGAAGTACAATATCTACTTTTGAATTTCCGACATGTTCCGTTTTCGGAAAAACCACTTTGTTGTCGGTATATTCAACTAAGTATTACTTCGCCTCAGCCTTTGCCTTGCACTTTAGTGCATTGAATCCTTTCTCTATCAAACACATCATACCCTAAAACAATTTACAATATAAAATAAAAAGGAAAAAACATGACTGAGATGTTAACAAAAACCGACTTCTTAACAAAAATATTTGATTTCGAAAATGAAAAAGAATGGAATTACAAAGGTGATGTTCCTGCATTAATCGATTTTTATGCTGATTGGTGCCAACCTTGTAAAATGATAGCTCCAATTCTGGAAGAATTAAGTAATGAATATGATGGTAAAATTAAAATATATAAAATTGATACAGAAGTTGAGCAAGAATTAGCTGGTATTTTTGGAATAAGATCAATTCCGTCACTTCTTTTCATTCCTAAAGATGGAAAACCTCAAATGGCACAGGGTGCTTTATCTAAACCACAATTAGTCGAGGCAATAGAAAATCTATTCAGCGAAGCAGAAGTACCTTTAAAATAGAAGTAAAAGAATTATTGAGAAGCACCTGCTGTTTTCCGTTTCTCACAATAATACCCTTAACCAATTAATTTATATTCGACTTATCCCTACTAATTAGGGATAAGTCGGGGGTAAGTAGTTATAGAGGTTACTCTGCTATGGCAGAGTATTCATTTTGTAAGAAAAATTATTTTAATAATATCATCTTTTTAAGAGAAGTAAAATTATGATTTTCATTGTTAATATCTGTGGCAATAAATCTAATAAAATAAATTCCGCTTGCAAGTTTATTTGCATTCCAAATTCTGGAATGATTGCCAGCATTTAACTGAGTATTTTCAAGGATTCCAACAATTTCCCCAAGTATATTAAAAATCTCAATTTTCACTTTACTCTCAAAAGGTAGTGCAAAATCAATTTTTGTTGATGGATTAAAAGGATTTGGATAGTTTTGAGATAGATAATACTCTTTTGGAATATTTTCCTCATCCTCTACGCTACTAATAACTTCTATCGAAACTGTATTTGGTTTTTCCATTTCAATATTTCCAACATTATCTTTTGATAAAGCATAGAATTCATATTTATGGTCACCCAAAATGTCAATATCTAATGAATTCTGATCTGTTGTTGCAACCGGAAAAAATCCTCCATCATTATCTGACATATAAACAGTTGTAGTATTTATACCACTTCCATTATCTGGGTCTGTTGCATTCCATGATAATGTTACAGAATTTCCAAAAACTGTATCTACCAATTCTTCCACAGTTGTTGTAGGTGGAAGGAAATCAATAGTATTAACAACCTCGTTTGTTATTATTGGATTATTTAAGTCAAATGTAATTGCAGCACTATTTTTTAACTCAGTACCACTTGGTAAATTATCTTTAGTCTTTACCGAAAATGAAACATATCCTTCTCCTTCAGGTGGTGTTACATTTGGTGGTAATTCAATATCAACAATTTCCCAAGTTACTATATTTCCTTCTACATTTGTAATCCAATTATAAGTTTCTCCTTCATGACTGGATTTACCAAATTCAACCGTTGTGGGGTCAAGATTATCCGATAAAGTATCAATTATTACAATTTTCCAGGCTGGTGCAGTAGCTTCTTTTTTATTTTCAAAAAGTATTTGATATTCCATTCTTCCTGCTGTTGTTATAAATCCACCTTCTCCAAATCCAGCTGGAGCAACTTTTTCATTGGGGTCCCAAGAGGTAACTTTTGTTAGTTCTTTTCCTCTTTTAGTACTTTCTCCTCTTATTTTTCTTTCGTTACCACTACAATCTTTCACTTTAAAATCATTGTTTAAATAACGAGACATCCCTTTATGTGTTTTCCCCATTGCAGTATATACATCCTTAGCTAAATTATATTTATTAGCAGCACTAATTGCAGTTGTACCTAACTTTTTAATAGTTGCTCCAACAACTTCATCAGCAATCATAGCTCCGGGCTTTTCTCTACAGAACCAATCCTTATTCGTTTTTTTGAATGAATCCTTAATAGCAGTATATAGAGCGGATGAGACAGTTTCACAATCAGCTACTGGTCTCCATATTTCTTCTGAAAGTTGAAATGCAACATCTTTAACATACGATGTAACAATTGCAGCACTGGCATATATTAATACTCCACTTAAAGTAATTACAAAATCAGGGCTATTAGGAGATGTTGTTTTAGCCAAACCTGGTACAGCAGAAAGTATAACATCAAAGGTTCTTTCTTCGTGTGGTTCCATACTGCCAATCCATAAATAGACTGAATCTTTACGTCCATCAAAAGATAAACTATCAACAGGAATTCTAACTTCAGGTGCTCCTTCTGGAACCGAAGGAATAACTTCTTCAATAAAGCCACCTTCTCCCTCAATTCCCAATCCCATAATCATTTCATTACTCTCTACATCGCTATTATTTACATAGTGGAAAGTAAATCTATTAGGAGGTCCAACTCTAATTGTATTTCTTCCAATAATTGATAATATTACTGATGGTCTTACGGATACTGGGTCTGGATTTGATGAAATACAGTAATACCCATACATTGGAGCATTAGTACAAGTTAAATAATTTTGTTCACTATTTTTTGTTGTATTTAATGATGTAGAAATTTGTCTCCATGTTTTCCCATCATCTGTGGAATGATAGATTTCCAATAATTCTTCATTATTATTTCCTAATAATTCATCACGGTAATAAAAGGTAATATCAGAGGCATCCATTTCAGTTGATGGAGTAGAATTAATACTCCAATATTCTTTAACTGCGTTTGCAAAAGTTGGTGGTACTTGTGAGCCATAATTAGAAAAGAAGAGTGTATCTAAACCATGTTCGGTAGGAATATTTACTTGCAAATCGTAAGAATTAAAGCTACCACCCGATTCATCCTTTTTTATAAATGTTACTTTACCATTGTTCTGAAAATCACCAGTCATGTTTGTACTTGTCATGGTTAAACTTCCGCCAGCTCTAAGTTTACAGCTTGCATCAGTATCTACTTCTAAATTTGATATTGTGTTATCCCCAGAGAGTTCAACTCCACTATTTACAACCCTAATTCTAACATTATCTGCTAAGCCATTTCCACTAATTGTTCTTGAATATGTACCAGAAAGTTCTATAGCATCATTAGTTGCTGTTCCATTTATTTCAATATCTCCGGAAGCTCTGATAACCATTTTATCGCCACCACTTGGGTGATTTCTGATAACACCGTTGCTAATTAAGTTACCTGTTAAATAGAGATATCTCCAAAACCCGGCATAATAATATGCATTCTGCAAAGTGTCGGTAACAGTTAAACTACCCTCCACAGATACGTTTCTTATAGAGATAGTCTCTTTGAAGTTAACATTACCAACAAGTTTTATATCTTCTAAAATGGCATTGTTTAATCCAATTAAATCTTTAACATTTTTAATTGTTCCTTCATTTATGGTAATGTCATTTCCATCAACAGTTAAACTAAAACCATTCATATCCCAATAAGATTTATTTTCTTTGAAATCAATTTGGCTACTAATATGTAAATCTGAAATTGCAGTGGGAATTGTTAAGGAATCAGCTATTTCAAAATCATTTTGAAAAACTTGATTATCTGCTAATGAAATATTTTGAACTTTACTCCCCTCAAAAATAATTCGTGTATTTTTTGAAATATTGTTATTTGTTAAGTTGCCTGATAAGTTAATTACTAATAAATCACCTCCACTTGGATGATTCCTAATAACACCATTATTAATCAAATTACCAGTAATAAATAGATGCCTCCAATACCCAGCATAATAATATGCATTCTGCAAAGTGTCGGTAACAGTTAAACTACCCACCACAGATACGTTTCTTATAGAGATAGTCTCTTTGAAGTTAACATCACCAACAAGTTTTATATCCTCTAAAATGGCATTATTTAATCCAATAATATCTTTAACATTTTTCATTGTTCCTTCGTTTATGGTTATGTCATTTCCATCTAAAGTTAAGAGAAAATTATTCATATCCCAAAATGAAGTGTTGTTGCCAAAATCAATTCTTCCACTTAATTTAATGTTTGAGATTGCTTTTGGAATAGTTGAAGAATTAGCAATTTCAAAATCATTTTGAAATACTTTGTTACTTGCTAATGAAACATTTTGAACTCCGCTTCCTTCAAAAATAATTCGTGTGTTTTCGCAAGTATTATTGTTTGTTAAGTTACCTGATAAGTTAATTACTAATAAATCACCTCCACTTGGATGATTCCTAATAACACCATTATTAATCAAATTACCAGTAATAAATAGATGCCTCCAATACCCAGCATAATAATATCTACTTTGGAGAATACCGTTAGTGGAAATAGTTAGATTTCTACAACTGTTATTACCTTCAATGCTTACAACGCCATTTATTTGAACATCATTTGAAACTGTAGGTACAATACCACCAACCCAAGTAGTAGTGGCATTCCACTCGCCACCCGAAGATGTAGATGATATAGTTTGAGAAGAAATAGTTTGTGGAATTAAAAGAAGAAGTAGGAGTAAAAAAGATCTTAGGATTTTCATTGAATCCTCCTAAATTTTAGTAAATATTAATTAAGATTTATGTAAATAAACTAACCTATTTAATCTATAATAAGAGACCAGTAAGAGTTAGCTTAATAATTTCAAGATACTAAAGTATTTTTATTACACAACTAAAATTAAGTATAAATACGACAAAAAAAAATTATTTTCTAAATATGTGATTTAAATCAATTTAATATTGCAGAAACATAATTCGAAATAACTAATCTCTTAGAATTAAAAATATATTGAACCAAATAATTTATAGTCAATCAATCCAGTTCAATCTAGATAAGTCCTTTTGGAGGGTGCTCTATCTTAGTGGATAATAATTTTCTCTGTTATTTCTGAAGTTGCGAATACCCCCATCTCAGCAGTAAAAAGATAGCTGCAAGAGAAATGAACATCCACAAAACGCCCCACACAATTGGTGAAATAGAAGTTATCTCAGCAATAAATTGTGCATCGGAAGGACGATAAATATTTGTAAGTATATCTTCCTTTATATCAATGGCTACGTATGCCATACTAATTATGCCAAGAATTTTGTAAAAGTAAGCATTTGCAATTTGTGGTAAATAGATGGGAAATAAAATAAAAATTAGTGCAAACAAAACAGCAGATATTCTGCCAAATCCACCTTCTAAATAGTTAGCTGCAAATAGAATTAAAAGTATTGCAAGTATTGTGGAAAAGACTTTCCGCAATTTTTCTTTGTAACCTGAAATAAATAAAAGAACTCCGAATATTAAACTTCCCAAATAACCGGCAGAAGCAATAATAAATTTGTTACCTCCAATAGTTCTACTCTCGCCGCTAAGTGAACTTGTTAACAGAAGTGAATGGAGCTTGCCGCCACTTAGGATTGCAAAAATGCCATGACTCATTTCATGTGTAAGAACTACAAAAAGTTTTATAGGATATATTAGAAAAGAATTCCACAAAAGAAATGAAAGAAATAGTGCAAATAAAATTATCCCTAATTCAATCTGCTTCTTCTGTTTTTTATTCAGTTTCATTTTTTTCTGATTTGGCATAAATGAGTAATTTTTGAATTACAATTTATGAAAATTTTTATTAGTGCTGTGGGCTAAGTTCTCCTTTAATGATGCCCTCGGCGTAACTATTACAGTACAATATACTCTTCTCCTTTGAGATTGCTATAAAAAAGCCCAACTTTTATGAATTTTCAGCATTTTTTAAGTTGTTAAAATATTGTCCGTAGGACATTAAATGATATAGATTCCCCCGAAGGGGTAAACTGTGTAGGAGCATCACGGAATGACATATAGAAAGTTTTGCATAAGAAATGATACTTGTCATTACCAAATGCTCCTATCGTCAAGAAAGAATGTCTCTCATTACCGAATGCTTTTATCGGTAATCTGACCCACTTAGGGAATTAAAAATAGGTACTCTAAACAATGAAAAAGTTGGGTTTTTAGTCCCGTGCAGATGGGATTAATTTACTGTATTATTTATGCCTCCATAGGAGTCTTACAGACAACGGCATTCTTTTAAGAGAACTTAACCGTGCTGTGTTAAGTTTACAACTTACTTGTTGCAAAATGCAATTCTAACTATATTTTAATTCTTAAATAAATAATTTGTTGAATCTTAAATATAGTTTAACTTTAATATGCTAATACAAAAAATCTTACGATACACACTTCTCTATTTTATTATTTCACCTCTTTATTTTGCACAGGATGGATTTGTTTACACCTACTATTCCAGTGGTGAAGTTGAAGGTGTAATTTTTTATGCAAGCGATGTACTAGAGGGAACAAGCTATTGGTACCACCAAAACGGAAACTTGAAAGCTGAAAGAACATACAGCAATGGGAGATTAAATGGTCTTGCAAAAGAATTTTACGATACTGGTTTAATGAAAAGTGAGATATCAATTAAGTATGGTGTTAGAGATGGGCTTTCGAAATATTACTATGAAAATGGAGCTTTAGAAAAAATATTGAGCTACGAAAATGGAGCTTTAATAAAGGAAGTAAAAATTGAGAATGACCCATTTTATGTTGCCCCTTTAGATGCCTATAAGTATGCAAATACGCAGGAGAGAATTAAAGATAATGAAGATTTATTTCTCTGCGGGGGTGCTGATATATGCCCCAAACCTGTTGGCGGTATGGATGAAATAATCAAACATTTAGTTTTTCCGGAACATGCAAAACTTTACGGATTAGAGGGATTTGTAACTGTTGTTGTAACAGTAAATACTTTCGGTTTAGTGGAAGATGTAGTAGTATTAAATGATTTAGGGCTGGGTACAAAAGAGGCTGCAATTGATGCTGTAAAAGCATCCAGATTTTTGCCTGGTGAGAAAGATGGAGAAACTGTGAAAAGTAAAGTTTTATTTAAAATACCATTCTTACTAAATAGTAAAATACTATATGCAGCAGCATCACCAAAAGATAGAGTAAATGTTGGAACTGAATCAAGTAATATTGTAGTGAAAGATAAAGCAGAAATAAAGATAGACACAGATACTTTGTCATCATCAAAAAATATTGAAGATAAACCTATACCGGCAAGTTTTACTTGCAGTTTAGATGTTTGTGCAAAACCGAAAGATGGAATAAAATCGGTATTAGAAAATTTTGTAATGCCTTCGGTTGTAAAAAGGAAAGGACTTGAAGGTGAAGTAATTGTTGAGGCAACAGTAGATATTTATGGAAATGTTAGAGACACAAAAGTTTTAAGCGGACTTGGGTATGGTTGTGATATTGCTGTTGAAGTTGCAATTCTGCAAACCAAGTTTGAACCTGGTTTGCAGAATGGAGAACCTATAAAATCTATTGTTAAAATAAAAGTTCCAATAGTACAGCAGAAGGTAAAAGAAATGGATAAATTCTGATAAAGTTGTTATTTATTGTCATTTTGCATTCTGCTATCCATTCTATCACAAGCGGAAGAGGACTTCCGCTTTACAAATTATTAAATACATCTTGTTGCTTTCTTAATATTGCTGTTTTTTTTGAAAATTCCTATAGAATTACCACTTAAATCCTTCCCGCAAAAAACACGGGACAGGTGTTTTTTTTTGTAAAGAAATTGTAAGGGTAACAAAATTATATTTTTCTTTTCTTAGCCTTTGCCTCAGCCTTGCGGTTTACCGCCATATGTAAGTAGTATTCAAGACGAACCTTCTAAGTTCTCCTAAAAGGATACCTGGCATACTTATTACAGCAAAACTAACTCGTCAATAATCTGCCATTTTCTTGAACTTGGTATTGTTGACTAAAATCATCATCAGTCTTAAATTGATTTACAAGATTTTGCAATTTTTCAGTAAGCTGGTTCAACTCTTCCGAAGCAAGTGAAATCTCCTGAATACCATTGGTAGATTCTTGTGCAACTATATTTATTGTTTCAATACTTTTGCTAATCTCTTCGGCAGTTGATGATTGTTGTTCACTTGCAGTAGCAACTTGTGCAATCACATCCATAACTTCTTCTGATGATGTAATTATTTTATTTAGTGATGAACCTGCTCTTTCTGCAAGTTCTTTCCCTTTTACAGTTTCCTCTTTTCCGTCTCGCATAGAAACAACAGCCTTTTCGGTTTCTGTCTGAATTGTACCAATCATATCTGCTATCTCTTTAGTTGCTTTCGTAGTTCGTTCAGCAAGTTTACGAACTTCATCTGCAACTACAGCAAAGCCACGCCCTTGCTCACCTGCACGTGCTGCTTCTATAGCAGCATTAAGTGCAAGCAAATTTGTTTGGTCAGCTATATCATCAATTACTTCAATTATTTCACCAATTTTTTTACTGCTTTCGCCAAGTTCCTCTACTATTGAAGCAGCTTCGGTAACAACTGATGATATATTATCAATTCCTGAAATTGTTTCAGTAACAACCAGACCTCCATCCTTTGCATCAGAGCGGGATTGTTTTGCCACATTTGTTGCATCGGTTGCATTTTTTGTTGTTTCAAAAATGGTAGTGGTCATCTCTTCCATTGCTGTTGCAACTTCAGAAGTTTGAGCATTCTGCTCTTGAACACCAGTAGCTATTCCCTCTGTACTTATAGAGATTTGGGAGCATGTTTTTGCAGTATTTGAAACAACTTCGGCAACTCCCAAAATAAGTTGATTGATATTATCGACGGCTTTATTAAATCCTAAAAATAATCTACCAATATCATCGTTTTCATCTTTTGGTTTTAAGTTGATGGTTAAATCTCCTTTTGCAAACTTTTCAATCTCATCAAGCATCATTTCAACAGACTCCGAGAGATATTTTTTTTGCTGCTCCGATTGGCTTATTGCATCTTCAACTTTCAGTTCTATTCCTGCTTTCTCTTCAATTAATGCAACTCGCGAATTTTTAATTTCATTTATCATTGCATTAAAATTCTTTGATAAGTCGCCTATTTCATCCATGTTTTTTACTTCTAATTGAAAATCAATCTCCCCAGTAGCTACACGGGCAGCAGCGTTTCTAACATATTGTATTGGTTTTACAACTATATTTAAAATTAGATAAATGGATAGAGCAAGTGCCAGCAGCGATAAAACGAAAAATATAATCTGCATAGTTTTTAAAGATGATATTTTTTGTGCCGATTCAATTTCAAATAGTTTTACAACACTATTAATTTTTTGAAGAAGAGCTAAGTTATTATCTGTTATATATTTTAATGCTTTATCTTGTTCAAATGAGCCTTGTTTACTATTAATAACTACCGAGATATTTTTAGTAAATGGTTTGTAGAATTCAGCAACTTCTTTAAGTGCTTTTAAAATCTCAGCATTATCTGTTCCGGGTAAAGCAAGTTCTTCATTCCCAATCATTAATCCTGTTAGTGTTTTTTCAAACAAATCTTCTGTTTTAATTAAAACCTTTGAATCAGTTGTTCCTGCAGCTACTGCCATTACTTCTTTACTCATCTTTTGACTTAACATCCGTTGTTTACCTGCAAGATTAATTACTACTCCATCTGAACTTTGTGAATTAAGGGTGATAAATGTATATCCAATTATCATTGCAATAAGTACCACAAATGATGTTACAAGCCCAATTAGTTTTACTTTTATAGTTTTGAACATGTTAAATTCCTTTTCATATTAAATGATATTACTAAATTTTTATTATCTAATTATTGTATCTAACTCACTCACTTCTATTCATTTTGTATTAAGAAGAGTATTCAGTAGAGTCACTTAATAATTTCCCATTTTCCTGAATATGATACTCAGATTCAGAGTTTTCACTTGTCTTAAATTGGCTAACAAGGTTTTGAAGATTTTCATTTAAATGACTTAAATCATCAGTAGCTCTTGCAATTTGTGATATTGCACCAGCAGTTTCTTCGGTTACTTTGTTTATTCCTTCAACGTTTAAACTAATTTCTTCTGCGGTAGCCGATTGTTCCTCACTTGCCGCAGAAACCTGAGTAATAACATTTGAAACTTGATCGGTGGCTTTTAAAATTTCAACTAACTTAACACCAGCCTGTTGTGCTAACTCTATACCTGAAACTGTCTCATTACGTCCATTTTGCATTGAGATAACTGCTTTTTCAGTTTGCTTCTGAATTTGAGTAATTGTTTGCTCTATCTCTTTTGTTGCTTTGGTTGTTCGTTCTGCAAGTTTTCTAACCTCATCAGCAACTACAGCAAAACCGCGTCCTTGCTCTCCTGCACGTGCTGCTTCAATAGCAGCATTTAGTGCAAGCAGGTTTGTTTGGTCCGCAATATCATCAATCACTTGTATAATTTCACCAATTTTATCACTATTAGCCCCCAGTTCTTCAACTATTTCAGCAGATTCAGAAACAACATTTGCAATAGACTCTATTCCAGTAATTGTGTTGGAAACACCTTCACTACCTTCTTTCGATATCTTACCTGCTCTCTCTGCTGCTTCGGATGCTGCCGATGTGTTTTTTGTTGTTTCAAGAATAGTTGCAGCCATTTCTTCCATAGCTGCAGCAACTTCAGAACTTTGTGCACTTTGTTCGTGTGCTCCGGCAGACATTTCTTCTATACTGGCTGATATTTCAATACTTGCACTTGCAGCAACAGAAATTGATTCTGTAATATGAAGAATTATTTGATTGAATTTCTCTACGGTGCGATTAAATCCGTCAAATAATTTTCCAATATCATCCTCTTTTTCAATTTGTAGGTGAACGGTTAAATCACCTTCAGCAAACTTATTCATCTTTTCCAAAATTGCTTTGGTACTTTTTTCTAAATACTTTTTCTTTGCTTCATTTTCATTTACTACTTGCTCCTGATGTGTTAGAGATTCGTGAACATTTTCTGCAACCTGAGTTAATGCTCCGTGCAAACCTATTGTGAATGGTTTTCTAAAGAAATCTCCCTTTGATGCATATTCTATTGCTGTTCCCATCTCTTTAATTAGTGCTTCAACTTGGTCGGTTAAATTATTAAGCTCCCAGGATATTTTACCAAATTCATCTTCTTCGGTTATATTTGTGATTCTATGTTCAAACGAACCATTGGATACATGATTGGTAAGTGTATAGATTTTTTTCAAGGCATTATTAAAATAGCTTACCAAGCTTACTGCTAATAATAATGGAGCCAAAACTAACAGAATAGCGAACCCAAAAAAAGTAATAGTAGTGGAGAGGGAAGTAAGGTCTAACACAGTGTATAGGAAAAGTAGAAATCCTAAAATTAATGCTGTGATAATTCCAAAATGAGCTTTTATACTTTTTGAAACTGTAGTAAACTTAAATGTTGATGATAAATTTTTCATAAGAAACTCCTTGCTCTTTTATATAGTTTTCTAATAGTTTACTCGATCTCTTCACATCTTCACCTTTGGGATATTTTTTTTCTTCTTCCGAAAGCAAAGCATATAATTTTATAATTTTATCTAAAGATTCTTTTTTTGGTTTTCGTCTAACAGAATAATATCCCACAATTTTGCTAAACTCATTCATAACTGGTGTAACATTTGCAAAAACCCAATAGTAAGAACCATCACCCGATAGATTTTTTACATATGCGTTCATTTCTTTTTTTTGCTGAATTGTATCCCACAATAATTGAAAAATAACGCGAGGCATATCGGGGTGGCGTATCATGCTGTGAGGTTTCCCTAATAATTCTTGTTCATCATATTTTGCAAATTCAATAAATGTTTGGTTTACATACGTTAATGTTCCTTTCAAATCTGTTTTTGATACAATGAAATCGTTATCTCGCATTACATTTTCAACATTTGTTGGCTTTATTTTATATTTACCCATTTGTATATCTCCTTTTTCCATTAACTTAGGAATTGATACTGTTTTCATTCAAAATTTATAATTTTAATAAACAGATCATTGAATTACTTCAAGTGTCTCAGTTTCTTTAGTAGAGAGTATCTTTTCCAAATCCAATAAAATCAATAATCTCTCTTCTAATTTTGCAACTGCAATAATATAATCCGAATTTATTCCTGATATAATTGCAGGTGGAGCTTCTGTAATATTTTTTGGAATTCGTAATACTTCACTCACTTCATCTACAATAAACCCTGCAGTTTTCCCTTTTAATTCAACAATAATGATTCTTGTTTTATGGTCATGTTTAATTATCGGTAAATTTAGTTTTATTCTTGTATCAATAACAGGTATAATTCTTCCGCGTAAGTTTACTACACCATTCACAAATTTGGGTGAGTTCGGAACCTCAGTTATATTCAGCATTCTATTTATCTCTTGTACTTTTAAGATATCAACACCAAATTCTTCGTTTCCAATTTTGAAACTAACAAGTTGTAATATCTCATTTACATTTGTAGTGTTTTCTACAATTGTGGTCATTTTTTTCCTCTATCACTTTTTAATATTTTTTTATCTGTTTATCATTATTTTTTTTGTCAGATGGTACTCGCATTTATAGTCATCTGCTTGTGTGTAAAAATTTTTACATGCTCGGTTCATAACTCATTTTCTTCTGTAAAACCTTCATTATTCGGTACTTGGTAATTGAGAATAAAGTTTCTGCGGATATCCATTTCATCTTTTCGAAGCATAATTTTCTGCACAACATATTCCTTAAGTTTTATAGTATAATATCGGTTATCTTGTCGTATATATAAATATATTGTGATATTTGAGGCAATACAAAGTATATCCGTAGTAAAAGCGAAATATTAGTTTTGCTGCATTGTGTATACCGACAATGAAATGGTTTTCGTCTGAGAGACTTCTTTGGAGTATTTTGAAAGTAAATGTTGTACTTCAGCAAGTTCAGCAACCATCGGCATATAACAATCCCGCTCCTATGCGGGATGTTGTGTATATCCCACCTTTGAAGGGTAATATTTTAAACTTGGAATTTAGACTTTATCTTTGAAGTGTAACGTTGGCTAACAATAAACGAATTATCATTGTTTTTCAACTTCATTATAAATGAACGGTTAGATAGGCGTTCAATATTTTGAAGAAAATCTAAGTTTATTATTTCTGATTGATTTATTCTGATAAAATTACTTTCTGGTAAAATTTCTTCCCAATTTTTAATGAGTTTTCTAACCATTAAAATATTATCACCTTCCAAAACAACTTTTGAATAGTTGCCATTGGCTTTAATAAAAACTATGGTTTTAAGAATAATGAATTTTGGTTTTTTATCAACAGTAATTAAAATTCTATCATCAGATAAAAGTTTATCTGAATTTACTTTCTCTATTTTTTCATTTTCAACTATCGATTTTTTAAAGAACTCAATTTTTTCGATACGTTTTAATATAGATTCTATCAACTCTTTACTGTCATAAGGTTTAATAATGTAATCGTCTGCTCCAAGTATCATACCTTTTCGTATCTCTCTAAATTCAGATTTTGCTGATAAAAAAATAAATGGAATAGAGGCAGTCGCTTCGTTCTTATATAATTCTTCCTTAACTGCATAACCATCTTTACCTGGCATCATAACATCACATAAAATAAGAGCAGGCAAAACTTCACTTGCCATTTTAATCCCTTCCTCTCCATTAGGAGCAGTATAAACATCAAATTCGCTTAATGTTAAAAGTTCATTCAAATTTTCCCTAATAGATAGGTCATCTTCAATTACAAGAATTTTTTTCATATTACCTCTTTTTTTATAATTGGAATTGAAATTAAAAATATGGAGCCTTTGTTAACTTCACTATTTACTTTTATTGTACCATTGTGGAGTTCCACTGATTTTTTTACAATTGATAATCCTAAACCAGTTCCCTGAATTCCCTCAACACCATCTCCTCTATGAAATTGTTCAAAAATATGCTTTTGTACATCAGTGGAAATTCCTTTCCCTTCATCGCTTACTTTAATTAAAATAAACTTATCATCACTTGCAATCTCTAAGGAAACTTTACCTCCGTCTGGGGAGTATTTTATTGCATTCGATAAAAGGTTGGTTATCATTAATTTTATCAATTTCTGATCTACATATAAAATCTCATTCTTCTTAATTTTTGGTTCAAATATACACTTATGCTTTTTATTTGCCAATAAAGAAATTTCCTCGAAAGTGTAGAATGCTAAATCGTAAAGATTAATATCTTCAGGATTAAATCCTATTTTACTGCTATTAACTTTTTCGGATATTAGTACATCTTCAATTAGCGAAGTTAAAAAACGTACTGATTTTCTTATTTTATTAAAATGAATTTTAAATTTTTCATTATCATCTTTTTGTCTAAAAATATCTAATAGTTCAACCGAAGATAGAATAGTTGTTAAAGGTGTTCTAAACTCGTGAGAAGCAGTTGAAATAAATCTTGATTTTAAATCACTTAAATCCTTCTCTTTGTCTAAAGCACGCATTACTTTTTGTTCAGCTTCATGTTGTTTTTTAACCTCTTCAGCTAATCTTAAGTTAACCTCTTTTAATTTTTGAGTTCTTTCTTCAACCAAATTTTCAAGATTTTTATGATACATATCAAGTTCTTTCTCAACTTTAATTTTTTCCGTTATATCCTCTTTTACTCCAACAAAGTGTGTAATTTTACCAGCCGAATCTTTAATAGGTGATATAATTATTGACTCCCAATAAATGCCACCATTTTTCCTAAGGTTAGGGAGTATGCCGCTCCATTCCTTCCCACTAAGTATGGTTTTCCATAACTCTTTATATTTTTCTTTGGGAACTTTACCCGATTTTAGAATCCGCTGATTTTGTCCAATAAGTTCTTCTTTAGAGTACTCAGAGGTTTTTTCATATTTGGGATTTACATATTCAATATTTCCATTTATATCCGTAATAGTTATTGATACCTGACTTTGTTCAACCGCTCTTGATAGTTTTCTTATATGTTCTTGAGATTTTTTTCTGATTGAAATATCTCTTGCTGCAACTACTCGTACTTTTTTATCTTTATAAATAATACTTCTTGATTCAATTTCAACAGGTATTTTTGTTCCATCTTTCTTATAAATTTCAATTTCAAAGGGGAGGGTATATTGTGTCTTAAGTTTATTTACAATCATTCGCCAATAATCTTTTGATACTACCATTGAAACTATATTTTTACCTACCAACTCTTCTTTATCGTAACCTGTCATTTTAATAAGTGCATCATTAGCATCAAGAATAAAACCATCTTTGTGTATAAGAATACTCTCAAAACTTAAATCTGAAAGCATTTTATAGCGTTCTTCACTTTCATAAAGTTTTTTTTCATTCTCTATTATGGCGGTAATATCACGAAATATTGTAAATCGTACATTTTTGCTTTCAAATAGTGCTTCTCTTGATTTTGCTTCAACAAATAAAATATCTCCATCTTTTTTCACCATTCTAAATTTACCAATATCGATATTTCCTATTTTTATATTTTCCCTTGCCTTACTTCTATCTTCTTCATGAATAAAATCAACTACTTTCTTCCCAATTATTTCTTCAAGTTCATATCCTAAAAGTTTACTTAATTGTTGGTTGGCATCAAGAATAATACGATTCTCGGTTATTGTTATTCCTTCAAAAGTAGAATTGGCAAGTGTTTTATACCTCTCTTCACTCTTTAAATGAGCAATTTCAGCTTCTTTTCTTTTGGTAATATCTAAAACTGTCCCAAATGATCTTATTGCAGTTCCTTTTTTATCAAACTCTGTAGTGCAAACTTCCTCAACATATCCAATTTCACCATTTTTTTTCAAAATACGATATTCAATAGTATAATTTTTCTGGTTTATATTGGTAGCACTATTTACTCTAATTACACTTTCTCTATCATCCGGATGAATGGCATTAATATAGGCTTCACGGTTTGTATTGGCTTTATCCTTTTCTATTTCAAAAATTTTATAAATTTGGTCTGACCAGTTTGGTTTATCATCAATAATATCTAATTCCCAATGTCCTATATTCCCAACTGATTGTGCTTTTGTTAGCTTCTCTTCACTCTCAAGTAAAACAGAATACTGCTCAGAGAGTTTTCTACTATAATATATTATTATTTCTGAAGTGATAAGTACTGCGAGAGAAACATATAGGATTGTTAATAGGGAACTTATAAAACTACTTGATACAAAATAAGTAACAATAATTGCAAAAAGAACCATTGCAGAGAGATGGATTAGGTAAGTTCTGTTTTTAAATACAATAGCAACTATTAATACAGGAATTGTAAACAAGATAATTACGTGATGATAACTTCCAAGGGTAATAATAGCAAATGAGATTAGAGGTAATAAAAGAAAGAAAAATATATTATACTTTAATTTGAAATTTTTCATTTATTTTGGCTATGTTAATGGTTTTAACTAACGTGCATCTTATTAAAAATAAATACAACAAGCAAATAATAGTGGTAATAAAATATTTTAACTCATTACTTTTTTTTTGAAAAACGTGAAATGTGAAAAGTTTAAAAAGAAACATTGCAGAAATATTTTCACATTTCACTCCGCCACTGCGGATGACTTTTTACATGCAGTTTACCGCCACATGTATAAAATTTGCTGTAATCAATAGAAGTCAGCCATTTTTCAATAACTTTCCAGTTTCATGAACATGATATTGGTCGTTATCATCTGTCTTAAATTGGTTTACTATGCTTTGTAAATTCTCAGTGAGTTGGCTTAAATCTTCTGATGCTCTTGCAATTTGTTGAACACCAGCAGCAGACTCATGGGCAACCATATTTATAGCTTCAATATTTTTACTAATTTCCTCGGCAGTAGCAGATTGTTCTTCACTCGCAGTAGCAACTTGGTCAATAACTTCCATAACTCTATTTGATGAAGAGATAATTTCAGTTAATGAAGTACCAGCTTTTTCTGCAAGAGTTTTCCCTTTAGCAGTCTCTGTTTTTCCATTTCTCATAGAAATAACAGCTTTTTCGGTTTCTCTCTGTATCTCCTTTATCATATCTGCAATCTCTTTTGTTGCTCTCGTTGTTCTTTCGGCAAGTTTGCGAACCTCATCAGCAACAACAGCAAAACCTCTACCTTGCTCACCGGCACGTGCAGCTTCAATTGCTGCATTAAGAGCAAGTAGGTTTGTTTGGTCAGCTATATCATCAATCACTTGAATAATTTCTCCAATCTTTTCACTGCTTTCTCCCAGTTCCTCAACAATATCAGCAGCTTCTGTAACGGCTTTTGTTATGCTCTCTATACCGCTTATTGTTTCCTCCACAACTTTACCCCCTTCGGAAGCTGTATGTTTCGAATCTTTAGAAGCCTCTGCGGCAGCAGAAGCATTTGCGGTAGTTTCAATAATTGTTGCCGCCATCTCTTCTATTGCACTGGCAACTTCGGCTGTTTGCGAGCTTTGCTCTTGAGAACCGGCTGCCATCTCTTCGGAACTTGATGATATTTGCGTACTTGCACTTGCAGTAGCAGCAACAGCTTCTATTACACTTCTTAGTAATGAACCTATAGAATCGCCTAATTGGTTTATGTTGTTTTTAATTAATTGGTGGTCGCCTTTATAGTTACCAGTTACTTTTACAGTAAGGTCTCCTGTTGCCATTACTTGCAATACGTTTGCACCCTCTTTTATTGGACCAATTACTGCATCAAGTGTCCCATTTATTCCTTTAATTAGGTCACTATATGAACCATCAAATTTACTTGCATCACCTCTTGTATCTAACTTACCTTCTTTTGATGCTTCTATCAGTCCATCTGTTTCTACAATCAGTTCACCAATTTTTTTACGTGTACTTTCAAATTCATTAATACCATCTTGTGCCTGTTCAATCATTTTATCTACAGTTCTTGCAATATCTCCAACTTCATCTTCACTATCCATATTTAACGGTTCGGTGCCAGATTCTACTTTTACAGATAGGTCTCCCTTTGCCAATGCCGATAGACCATTTCCTAAGTTTGTTAAGCCTGTGGTACGTAGTTCCTCTATTCTATTAGAAACAGTATTTAATGGTACAACAACTTTTTTAGTACTAAATAGTCCAACAAATATTCCAATAATTACAATTGCAGGACCAAGTGTCATTATTAGAAGCAAAACTGTTTTCTCATCCTCTTCTACTTTTAGAATTGAGGATTGAGTAAATTTTCCAATATTTGAAACAAATTCTTCAATTTCATCATTTATTGCTTTCTGTTCTGCTTCAATAGATACGGCTAATTCGTCTGCTTCTTCAATTTGTCCCATTTCTAAAAGTACAAAAACCTTTTCTACATGTTCTTCATAATCTGTATGTTCTTTTTTAATTACTTTCAAATGTTCCGCAGCTTCACGAAACTTCTTTTTATTTTCTTCAGAATGTGCCCTATCTTCTCCTTCTTCTGCAAAAGCTATTGCTACTTTTAACCTTTTATCTACCTCATTACCGTTAGATACAAATTCCTTTTCTGCTTTCATCATTAAATCTTCTGTTTCCTTTATAAGCTCTTCGGCTTTCTTCAAATTTCCTGACGCATAGGCAAACTTTATAACTTTTTCAAAACTAATTGCTTGTTCTAATTGGTGAGCTTCTACTTGAGTTACCGCTCGCGAAAGCGGAATATTTTCTTCAGCTACTTCAACTATTTCATTACCCAATTGATCAAGTGTTACTATTGAAAAAACAAGTATGAAAGTTAATAGTACTATTACAATTGCAAACCCTCCGGTAATACGAGCACCCACAGTATTTTTAAGAGTATATTTATTGTTTTCTACTTTTGTTCTTGCTGCAAAGTAAACAGTACTTAACGCTATAAGATAAATAAAGAAGCCAGCTATGTATGTTGATACTTCAAGAAAATTGTATGCTGTTGGTAAAATAAAAAATGCAGCAAGTGGAAATAAAAGCGAAATTAGTAATATGTTTTTTAATGATATTTTTTTTTGTTTCATTTTATGAACTCCTTTTTTTTAAATCCGTAGTCGTAGAGACGCAGCTTGCTATGTCTCAACGGTTAAAAACCAATTCCAAATGTTAGCCCATAAACAATTGAAGAATGACCATTTATTAAGTCCCATGCAACTGTTGGTGTTACTGAAAAACCACTAACATGAAAGTCATATCCTGTACCGAGACGAAATACATAATAACTCACACTCTTTTCTTCTCCCTCACTTTCATTATTATCTTCATGTTCTGTAGCTTTGTTAACTTCTGTTAAGAGTGCAACACCGTTACCTACATAAATTTTTAGTGATGAAATGGGATGATAAAAAATTCCTCCCATTAATAATGTTTCAGCGTGGTCAGCCATAACGTAGTCCCCAATAAGCCCTAAACCAAAAGAATGGTTTAGGCGATACTCGTAATCAACACCTAATGTAAAGTAAGTATGTTCTAAATAAAGATTTGATGTAGCACCAGCAAAAACTCCGACGTGGTGTTTTTTATTGCCCGCTGCAAAATGTAATGTTGTAAAAGTAAATAAAAATATTATAATAGATATTTTTGTAATTGATTTAATCATTTTACTTATTTCTCCGGTTGTAATAAATTATTAATACGATACTATTATCGGAACAAATATTCCAATCTTCAACTATTTTAGAATATACGTTATGAAAGAAGGGATATACGGTGTAAATAGGAAATATATGCGTTGTTAGGCTATATCGTACTTGGTCGGATACTTGCATTTATAATTTTAAAAGTTCTCTTCTGCAAGAATACAATGGAGAATTTTTAAGTTTTGGGAAAATTGTTTAAGGGAGATTGTTCTATTGTTTTATTGTTCAGTTTCATATATTTTGTTTTATAATTACAAGGAATAATTATGAAATTCATAAAAACTTCGCCGATATTCTTACCTTTCACTATCTTTGCAATCTCCCTAATATTATCGTTACTTCAGTTATTTGAGATACACCCAACTGAAGCCGGAACAAATTATTATGCCGATCATCTCTTTTACTATCTGATAAATTCTACATTATGGTTATCAGGAGCACTTCTGTTTAATATTTTGGTTCATACATTTATTTGGAACGGTTTATTTAAAAGACCAATTTCGAATAATTTTAATCAAATAATAATTGATTTTATTTCAGTTTCAATCTATGTTTTTGCACTAATGGGAATTTTAACAAAAGTGGTTAAAATTGAGTTAAATACATTTTGGTTAACAATTGCAGTTATTATTTTAATAGTTGGAACTGCATTGCGAAGAAGGGCTTTATTACTCTCAAGTGGCTCTTTATTTACAACCGACAAACCATTTAATATTGGTGATTGGATTGAGGTTATTGATAATTCAATTGGCAAAGTTGAGGGTGAGGTAATAGATATAAGAATAAGGAATATTAAGTTGAAGAGTGCTGATAACACAGTTACTATTATTCCGCAATCGGTTTTAAGTAATATTGTAGTTAAAAATTACAGCGGCTCCAAAGACCAAGTTAGTATTCAACTCTTTTTTAATTTATCTTCGGCGTACCCAACAGAGAGAGTGAAACGTGTGTTAATGGCGAGTGTTATTGATGCTTTAACTCCACTAAATATTTCTGATAAAGAACCAGAAATAAATATTAGTGCCACTAACGAACTTGGAATAGAATACTCGATAAAATATTTTATTAGACCAGAAAAGATAACTGAAAGAACAGAAATTAATGACTTAATTTATAAAAAAGTTCTTAGTCACCTTTCGTTTACTGGAATGAAGTTAATAACAAAAGATTCTCTCTTTCCAACCGAACAGAGTTACTTCCAGTTTGGATATGATAAAAAATTAATTCTACTTCATAACGAGTTATTTTCTCATTTTACTAAAAAAGAGATTGACCAATTATCTCGAAAGATATCTGTATTTTCTGTAGCCAAAGAAGATGTGTTGATTAAACAAAATGAAAGTGGAGAATCTATGTTTCTTGTTGTTGAGGGGTTATTAAAAGTTTCTATGAAAACAGCTAAAGGAGAAGTAATCCAATTAGCAATACTATCTCCTGGAGCATATTTGGGCGAGATGTCCTTGTTTACTGGTGAGCCACGTTCTGCAACAGTAGCAGCTATTTCCGATTCAATAGTTTGTGAAATTAAAAAGGAAGATATTCGTGAAATATTAAATAACAGAAGTGAATTGGTTGAAGCAATTAGTGATACTATTACAGATAGAACAATAATGAACATACAAGCAATTGAAGATGCCGGTAAAAAGAAAAAGCATTTTTACGATAATATTTTAGGAAAGATAAAATCATTTTTTAATTTGTGATATCTAAAAAAATACAGAAGGCTTTAGTAAATTAAGTTGCTTTATTCGGCTTAGTTCTAAATATAGTAATTTACAGTAATACAAAAGCTGAAAATAAAACTATAAGGTTATCAGACAAAGTGAAATTTGGCTTTTGTAAATGGAGTAATAAGTAGAACTAAGCCCTTAATTCTAATGGTGATGTCCACCAGCACCATGTACATGTTTATGTTCTAATTCTTCAGAGGTAGCATTGCGTATCTCTTTTACTTCAACATCAAAAGTTAATACTTGGTCTGCAAGTGCATGATTTCCATCAATTGTAATTTTATCACCATCAATTTTTGTTACTGTCATAATTATTGGACCATTCTCTAACTCTGCTTTAAACTGCATTCCAACTTCTATTTCATCAACACCTTTAAATACATTGCGGTCAACTTCTTGAAGAAGTGCGGGGTTAAATTTTCCATAACCATCTTCAGGTTGAACAACAGCCTTAAATTTATCACCAACTTTTTTACCAGCCATCTCTTGCTCTAACCCTGGAATTATATTTTGATGCCCTTGAATATAAGCCAAAGGCTCTCGTCCATCTGAAGTATCTATTATATCGCCATTCTCATTTGTAAGTGTGTAATCCATTAAAACTACTTTATCATTTTCGATAGTCATTCTATCTCCTTTGTTTTAAAATTTGATGTGCAATTTACAAAATCAACATAAATTTTGCATTAGAAAATTCACAATAACAGATTATTCATTTCATGTGTTTATAATTTGTAGAGCGAATCTCCTTGCCTGTCCCTATGGGAATTCGCTCTTGCTATTAGATAGAAACGAAAGGGGACTTTCGTTCTACAATTGTTTTTTATAATCATCTCCTAGTTTGGCTCGAAGAGTCATAAATGTTTCATAAATTTAATGTTGTGTGTAATATTTATAATGAGTTTATTAGTCATTTAAAATATTAATAAAGAGATAAAAAATAATGCCCGAATTGTTAAAAAATATTTACAGCAAAGAGTTCTTTTATAAATTCATCCGAACCATTCAAAAAACAGAAAGAGACTTTGATAAAGAGTCCTTTTTAAAACAAATTTATGATAATGAATGGGATAAAAGAGAACTAAAACAAAGAATGCGGCACATAACAATAGTATTAAAAAACCATCTATCGGAAGATTTTGAAAAAAATGTTGAGATTTTATTAAACACAATTCCAAATTTATTAAGTGAAGGCTTCAAACCAGATAATCTTGAATTTATTTTCTTCCCAGATTTTATCGAAATCTATGGATTAAATAATTACAAAACTTCTATCACCGCTTTTGAAGAAGTAACACAATTTGTAACATGCGAATTCGCCGTTCGTCCTTTCATCATTAGATATGAAAAGAGAATGATTGCTCAAATGTTGTTGTGGTCGCAACATAAACATTCTATGGTAAGACGACTGGCATCGGAAGGTTGCAGACCAAGGTTACCATGGGCAATGGCAATACCATCTCTGAAACAAAACCCTGAACCGATAATTCCTATTCTTGAAAATTTAAAAAATGATGTTTCGGAAACTGTACGAAGAAGTGTGGCAAATAATCTTAATGACATTTCAAAAGAGAATCCAACAATAGTAATTGCCCTTGTAAAAGGCTGGAAAGGGGTAACAAAAGAAACGGATTTATTAACCAAGCATGCTTGCAGAACCCTTTTAAAAGAAGGAAACTTAGAAGTAATGAGATTGTTTGGCTTTGGCTCTGTTGATAAAATTGAGATTACAGACTTTAAAATTCTAACACCTAACGTTAAAATTGGAGATTTTGTTGAATTCTCATTTCAACTTTTAAATAAAAATATTTTTGCTTCCAAAATACGATTAGAATATGGGCTCTATTATCAAAAGATAAATGGTTCATTGAAAAGAAAAGTATTTAAAATTAGTGAGAAGGATTATCCAAAAAAATCAGCTACAAAAATTAACAAAAAGCAATCATTCAAAATAATTACTACTCGTAAGTTTTACATTGGGAAACACCAAGTTTCAATAATAATTAATGGGATTGAATTTGGTAAAGTGAATTTTAATCTTATTGAATAGAGTACATTTGCATACAACAAATACTAAAAACAAATAAATTCCAATAAACAAATCACAAGTTTTCAAGCTAAAAACAACTAACTCAGTTTTTTCAAAAAGACCCATTAGAGGATTTGTAGAATTGCTTTTTGCGGTTTATTTGTAATTTAGTTTTTGTTTTTTTTGTATTTTTAAAGCAACACTCTTTAGTATAATGTTCAGTATATACAATTATAGAAAAATGGAGTTAAGATGGAAAAAGTTGGATTTATAGGATTAGGAATAATGGGAGAACCAATGGCATTAAATTTATTAAAAGCCGGATTTAATGTTATTGCATATAATAGAACTGAAGCTAAAGCAGACGTAATTATAGAGGCTGGAGGAGAGAATGGGAGAACTCCAAAAGAGGTGGCAGAGAAATCTGATATAATAATCACAATTGTTTCAGATACTCCAGATGTTCATGATGTTATTCTTGGTGAAAATGGAGTAATAAAAGGTGCAAAAAAGGGGAGTGTTGTAATTGATATGAGTACAATTTCTCCATCAGTTACAAAAGATATTGCTGCAAAATTAAAAATGGAAAACATTGAAATGCTTGATGCCCCAGTTAGCGGTGGTGATGTTGGTGCAATAAATGGAACTCTCTCAATTATGGTTGGTGGTAATTCAGAGATTCTGGAACGATGCAAACCTATACTTGAAGCGATGGGAAAAACAATAACTCACTGCGGCACTAATGGAATGGGGCAAACAACAAAACTCTGTAATCAAATTCTTGTTTCTGTAACAAACATGGCTGTAAGTGAAGCGGTTTTATTTGCACAAAAATCCGGATTAGATGGAGGCAAAATGGTGGAAGCTACAAAAGGGGGCGCTGCTGGCTCGTGGCAATTATCTAATTTAGCACCAAAAATGATTGATGAAGATTTTGCTCCTGGCTTTATGATTGATTTACAGCAAAAAGATTTACGCCTTGTTCTTGAAGCCGCAGAAGAAATTCATTTACCCTTGCCAGCATTGAGTTATGTGCATCAGCTTTACAAAAGTAACCAAGCAAACGGAGAGGGGAAAGAGGGAACACAAGCACTTTATAAATCGGTTAAAAGATTAACACCCAAGTAATAATGCATTAGTCCGCCGTAGTTGAGTGAAATGTAAAACAACATATAGAATTACAACATAAATCAACCTTATTACATTATTCATACCAAGATTGTTTTTAAATCTTTGATGAATTGTTCATATTCCTATTACATTCTATTTTTTCATCACATCTCCCGGAGTCATGCAGACAAAATAAAATATAACTATTTTTTTAATATTTTAAATTTAAATTATGTAAATTACAACTACTATAAGAGGGAATTTTCTCAAAACCTCCTCCTCATATTTATTAAGATGATAAATAAAAATGGAGTCTAAAATTATTACCTTATTCAATCTCTATTTCTCGCAAACTTACTTTAATAATTTCTTTTTTTAAGAGGGGAAAAGTAATTGAAAAAAGAGCAATTATTATATCTTTTACTACATCCAATTACTTTAAGTGTTATTATTTCTTTTGTAGTTTTACAATTTTTACCACCTATTTTTGAAAAATACTCCATTACACAAATCTCCAAAGAAAGAACCAGCACAGATCGCAACACTTATTATTATGACTTAAACAATAACTCTTATAGTGAAAAAATAGAAGTCTATAGATTAGAAAATGATAACATTGTGGGAGTAATTGTTTATACAAAAGGGGGTGTGATAAATCAATGGAATTTTAATGGTGAAGTTTTGAATGAACCTTCAATGTTCTTTGATGATATTAATAACGATGGCATTTTAGAGATTTTTATATCAACTTTATTCAATAATACTATCTACTTAAGTTGTTTTAATCCTTTTGAAAATAAGTACTACTTCAAAGAAAAAGGAATTTCTGATTATTTCAAAAGAAACGATAAGATTATCTGTACTATTTCGAAATGTACTTTGTACGATTTTAACAATGATTCTATTAATGAAATTTACTTTTCTTTATCAACTGGTTATGCTAAACAACCTCGTGGAATGTATGCTTACGATTTTGTAAATGATACTCTCTATAAATCTCCATTTGGTTTTGCTTTATTTGAAAACCCGTTCTCTTTTGATATTGATGGGGATGGTAAGCCAGAATTTTTTGGTTCACCTCAAGCAGTTGGTAATTCTAAAATTGATGACCTATATAGTGACCATTTCGCGTGGCTAATGCTGCTTGATGAGAAAATGAACTTTAAATTTAAACCAAAAAAAATTGGATACTTCCCATCATTTACTTCTATCATTCCTTTTGTATCTAATAACAATTCGTACATGGCTGTGCTTATTATTTATAGCGGAACCAAAGAAATAAAAAGTTCACTTACTCTTTATGATTCTAAAGGTAGAAAAGTGAAGGAGAGAATATTTGATAAAAATTCAGAATGGGTTCATTCCAGATTATATACTGATAAAAACAATTATAGAAAACTGTTCTTAATTTATGGAAAGGGGGAAATTGATCAATTTGATGAAAATCTTGAAATTATTAATACTTATAATCTTCCTAAATCTGCCTATGGCATACCTAAAGAATTTGATTTAGATAATGATGGAGAATTAGAACTTATTTTTTCTGGAGAATTTGGTGAGGCATTAGTAATTACAAGAAACGATTTTTCCGACCCGACAATCATTGATATTTCAGATATTGGCAGACTTTATAGTTTTTCGCTAATTGAAATGGGTAAAAATGGAAACCAGCTTTTTGTTCATGGCAGCAAATATTCTTACATATTTAAGTATGAATCCAGCATTCTTTATTATTTAGAGTACATAATTTATGTCGGAATATTTTTAGGATTCTTTTCTATTATCGTGCTTATCCAAAAATCGCAGAGATACAGAATAGAAAAAAGATATATTGCTGAAAGAAAAATTGCTGAACTACAGATGAAATCTATTAAAAATCAGATTGACCCGCATTTTACATTAAATTTAATAAATTCAATCGGGTCACTTTTTGCTAAACAAGATATTGAGAAAGCTAATTACATTTTTGGTAAATATAGTAAACTGCTGCGAACAACAATACTTGGTTCAGATAATATTTTAACCACACTAAAGAGTGAAATTGAATATGTTGAAAACTATCTCGCACTTGAAAAATTTAGATTGCAAAATAAGTTTGAGTATAAAATAGAAATTGATGATTCTGTAAATCAAAAAAATAAAATTCCAAAAACACTAATACATACATTTGTAGAGAATGCAATTAAACACGGGCTGCGTCATCTTGAAGTGAAAGGAGAATTAAATATATCTATCAGAAAAAGTAATCCTGATTATATTATTTGCATACGTGATAATGGAATAGGGAGAGCAAAAGCAAAAGAACTCTCCATCATCAGTACAGGAAAGGGGTTAAGCATAATGAATCAGATTCTTGAGTTGTATCTCAATTTAGAAAAAGTTCAAATAACATATAAAATAATAGACCTTTTTGATAATGAGAATAATTCAATAGGGACAGAGGTTTGTATTGATATACCAATAAATGAAACAGAAGTGAACACACCCCTAACCCCTCTCAAGACGTTGTACTGAGTAAGTCGAAGTAGGGGAATTTTTAAAACCATACCGTCAAGTTTAGGGGTATGGCATTTGTTTCCCCTCAGACGTTGTACTGAGCAGGTCGAAATAGGGAAGACAATAATACTGCTCCATAGGAGCAGTAAAAAAAGTCCCCTCTCGAGAGGGGATTTAGGGGTGTGTAAAAAGAATGTGGCAAACAAAAATGAAAAAGCGAAAAATAATACCATATAACCGCAATCTAAAAGAGAAAGCTAGAAAACTACGCAACAACTCTACATTTACAGAGATATTACTTTGGAGATATTTAAAAGGGAAACAAATGAAAGGGTATGATTTTCATAGACAAAAACCTATTGACAACTACATTGTAGATTTTTATTGTAGTGAACTTTTCCTTGCTATTGAAGTTGACGGTGAAAGTCATTACGGAAATGAAACAAATGACAAGATTAGGCAGAAAAAAATTGAAAAATTAGGAGTTAGCTTTTTAAGATTTGATGATTTTGAAGTTAGGTATGATTTAGAAAATGTACTGTTGCAAATTGAAAAGTGGATTACTATTCAAGAACACACCCCTAACCCCTCTCAAGAGGGGAATTTTTAAAACCATACCGTCAAAGTTTAGGGGTATGGCATTTGTTTCCCCTCAGACGTTGTACTGAGCAGGTCGAAATAGGGAAGACAATAATACTGCGCCATAGGAGCAGTAAAAAAAGTCCCCTCTCGAGAGGGGATTTAGGGGTGTGTAAAAAACTAATAAAAAATGTAAGGTTTAAAATGAAAAATATTAACTGCATCTTAATCGACGACGAAACAGAAGCTCTTGACAGACTTGAAACCCTCTTAACAAAATTTGATTGCATAAACATTCTTGCAAAAATTGACACTCCGGATAAAGCAATAGAAAGCATAGTAGAACTAAACCCAAATCTAATTTTTATTGATGTAGAAATGCCAAGACAAAATGGATTTGATATTGTAAAAAAGGTGAGAGAGCAAAACATAAACCCCACTTTTATTTTTGTTACTGGATATAACCACTATGCAATAAAAGCTATACGTAATGCAGCATTCGATTTTCTACTTAAACCTGTTGATATTGATGAATTAAAAGATACTCTTGAAAGATTTTGCAAGTGCAGAGAAGAAAAAAGAGTAACAGAACTACCTGAAAAGTTAATAAAAGAATATTCACTTACACGTAGAGAAGTTGAGTTAATACAACTAATAGCAGAATGCAAAACCAGCAAAGAAATTGCTGAGTTGCTCTTTATTAGTAAAAATACTGTTGATACCCACCGAAGAAATATACTTGAAAAAACTGGTAAAAAGTCTATAATGGAATTGCTTACGTTTTTGTGAGTTAAAGATTAGTGTTTCTTATAATTAATGGCTTAGTTTTCCTAAAAGGATGCCCTTGGTATAACCTTAGTAGAATTTATTAATTCTTAGATTGAAAAAAACTTTCAACTCCGTAAAAAGGTACTGAAATAATATTCGTTTTATCTTCATATCTCGCTTGCGAAATTTTTATTCCACTTTTGATATTATATGATTCTAAAAACAGTTTCATACTTTTCATCCGTCCGGTAGTTCCAGATTTTATCTCTATAGGTATAACATTATTATTCAATTCAATTAGATAATCAATCTCTGCGCTGCTGTTTTTTGCCTCTCTTGCCCAATAATACATTGCAGGTTTTATAAAATTATTTTTAAGAGTAATTATTTCCTGCCCTACAAATTGCTCGGCAACCGCACCTTTAAATATTATTGTTAAATCTTTTTCTTTTACAGTTTCACTATAAATTCCATTTATTGCATGAAGTAATCCAATATCAATAAAGAGCATTTTAAAAAAGTTCTCTTTTACACCAGCTTCAAAAGGCAAGCCTATGCTGGTTGTTTGTTTTATGCGGTAAACAACTCCTGCTCTTTCCAATAGTTCAAGTGCATCCTTTAAATCTCTCGATTTAATACTTCTATCTACATTGGCATAAACATATTTTTTACCAACCATTGTTGAAACTGAAGTGAAAGCTTTTCTTAAATATTTAATTTTAGATTTACTTGTATATTTTGCAAAGTCATCAATATAAGTATCAATTATTGAATTTTGAATTTTTTGACATTTTAAAATATCGCAAGATTCAATATATTCATTGATAACAGCAGGCATTCCGCCAAGAATAAAATATTTGCGAATGTATTCTATTAGTTTTTTGTGCAAACTTGTTTGAAGTTTTTCCAAGTTTGATAAATCTAAAATGTGAGAGTACAAAATGTTTTCTCCAAGTGCATTCATAAACTCGCCAAAAGAGAGTGGGAACATATATAAATATTGAACACGTCCAACCGGCATTCTGAATTTTTCTGATTGTAGTGTAAATTCTAATAATGAACCTGCTCCAATAATATGCTGCTCGGGCATATCCTCATAAAAATATCTTAGTGCCATAATAGCTTTAGGACATTCCTGTATCTCGTCCAAAAATATTAAAGTTTTACCTTGTTCTACTTTTTTACCGGTATAAAGTATAATTTTTTCTACAATTTCTATTGGGTTATTTGTACTGAATATCTCTTTATATTCTTGGTTTCTTTCAAAATTTAATGTGATTAATTGATTAAACTCGTTTTTACCAAAAACATTAACAATATAGGATTTTCCTATTTGCCTTGCACCCCTTATCAATAAAGGGCGACGGTTGCTTTCATCTTTCCATTCTTTAAGTACTTTATATATTTTACGTTTCATTATAATTCCATAAATGGTTAAAATACAAGGGTAAAATATAGAATATATGGATAGAATACAAGCATAAATTTGGATAAATATGGACAAAATACAAGGGTAAGTTATAACTTAATCAGCTTATATTTACACCCAATTTGTAAGCATAATACAAAGGCAGAAATGTTATTTTTTGCTCTTTAAGTTCCGAAAATTTATTTGCTGAAAATACATAGCTGTTTTTAAGTTTAGGATAGGTTTTAAGTAATAAATGAAGACTTTTTAATCTACCTGATGAACCACTTTTTACTTCAATTGGAAATATTTTTCCATTTCTTGAAAAAAGAAAATCAATTTCTGCATTACTATTTTTTGCATCTCGCGACCAATAATAGATTTCGGATAATTCGGATGCCAATAGTTCTTGCCCTACAAATTGCTCTGCTAATGCACCTTTATAAATAGCAAGCAAATCATCTACCACAATTTTGGTATCTATTTCTAACCCGCATGCTTGCTGCATTAAACCAATATCTAAAAACAATGATTTGAATTTTCTATTATTAACACTTGCACCAAGTGGAAGTCCTACCAAACTTGTTGCTCTAATTTTTGCGATAACTCTAGCATCCAATAATAATTGAAAAGCATTTTTTATTGTCGGAATTGAAAATCCCTCTGATAACTTAGTGTATTTAATTTGATTACCAACATTTTGCGATATTGAAATCAATACATCATCCAAACATCTTTTATCTGCACTACCTGCATATTTTGAAAAATCTTGACGGAATGTTGCAAGTAAATCTTTTTGAACTTTAAAAGCACTTATAATTTTATTTGTTTTAACATATTCTTTAACTGCTTCAGGCATTCCGCCAACAAAAAAATATTCTCTTAGTTCGTCAATAAGCATATCATGTGCAATTTCAGAGATAGTGTTCGGTGATGAAAGAACTATTTCCGCTAACATTTCTTTCTCTTTTGCGAGTAGGAATTCATAAAAATTCATCGGATACATTTCCATTATCTGAACTCTGCCAACCGGAAATGAAATATCTTTTAATGCAAACTCTATCAATGAGCCAGCTGCAATTATGTGCATATCTTTTAAATCTTCGTAAAAATAGCGTAATGCAGCAAGAGCATGTTTGCAATTCTGAATTTCATCAAAAAAAAGAATATCTTTTTTAATATCAATCTTTTTTGTTAAAAATAGTTCTAAATCAGATAATATTCTTTTTACATCAAAATTTTTTTGAAATATTTTGTGTAACTCAACATGTTTCTCTAAATCAATTACATGTACCGTACCCTTAAAATATTTTTTCCCAAATTCGATAATTGAATATGTTTTCCCTATTTGCCTTGCTCCACGAAGTATTAAGGGTTTTCTGTTGCTGCTATTTTTCCATTCTAATAATTTATCAATTACTATTCTTTTCATAATCACATCCTATATCCTTTAGAAATCCAACCATAATATATGCTATGTCCTTTAGAAATCCAACTATAATATATGCTATGTCCTTTAGAAATCCAACTATAATATATGCTATGTCCTTTAGAAATCCAACTATAATATATACTGTAGCCTTTAGTAATCCAACCCTAATACGAAAAATATTAATTGTAATTGAAAGAGAAACGGTAGAAAATTAAAACCCCATATTGATTTTTTCTTTATTTTTTTTCAGAGTTAGCTAAAAGGGAAGTTGGTAATCTTTTAATCTTGAACAAAGAAGATGGATTATCCTTTATTACCACAAACAAAGTTGAAGGTCATTTTCTTTAAAATGAGTATAAAAATACCTATTACATCACTAGTAAATACCTACTTGTAAGTATTAAAAATTAAATAAATAGAAAGTAGTTTAGGGTTGAACTTATTAGAATTATAACAATAATGGGAGAGGTGGGTATGAGTGGTGTTAGCATGAAGTTAATATTTATAACTAGTTTTATTCTAATAAGTAATTTTACTATTAATGCACAAACTGATACAAGAGGAGCTAGCCATGATTCATATGTCTCTGATGGACTGCCTAATTACAATTTAGGAAGTGAGACTTTTTTATTAGTTAGTTACTATACTGCTTCTGAATTTACATTAATAAAATTCCCTCTTGATTCATATACACAGATTAATTCGGCAGTTCTAAGATTATATGTTAATGGAAAATCAGCAGACGATCCTTATCGGTTGCAAGTATTTAAAATAATTTCTGATTGGGATGAATCAACAGTTACTTGGTCAAATCGTCCTGGATTTGACATCAATGATCAAATACTAAAATCATTTTCAGGATTCGGATGGATAGAATTTAATGTAACAAGATTTGTAAATGATTGGTTAGAGTATGGTGATAATTATGGTTTTTTACTAAGAGCTACGGCTGGAACAAAATTAATTTCCCTTGAATCAAAAGAAGGACGGAATCAATATGCACCAAGCTTGGTAATAGAATATAACTTACCAAGCACTAAAGGAGATTTACAAACAACTATATTTAATGTAAATAATTCTACATCTCCAATACCTGGAGCTAATGCAATAGCAATGCTCTATAATTCAAATGATGAAATGATCGATGCAGTTGGAACAAATAATGATGGCGTAGCTTATTGGGAAGATGTAGAAGAAGGTTCTAATTATTATTATAAAGTATTTCATGAGCCCCAAAATCCATCTACTCTATTTGGACTTGAATATTGGGGCAAAAGAGAAAATATCACAATTGTAGCCGGAGAATTGATGTATGACTCCTTAAAAAGAAATATGCCATATATTAATGAAATTAAAATTTATAATAATAGTACAAATCAAGTAATATCAAACGGTGAAAGTATAGTAGCTGGGACTGAATTACGTATAACTTCATCAATAATAAATCCAAATTTCAACGGTTCTGAAAATCAAACAGTAAAAAGTAGAGTAGTTATTGATAGAGATACATCTGAATCGTATGACTATGACTTTGATGAAACAAGCAGAGGTAAGTCAATACTCAAAAATAATTCTGCAAATTTTTCATTATACTATACACCAACAGAAGAAGGAACATATTATTACGTGGGAGGGACTTCTTCGAATATTAGTGGAATTTATAAAAATACTGACGGGTGGGCTTGGGATGATGTATTTAATTTTAATGTTACACCGAGAAAACAAGTAGAAATATTATCATTTGATGTCCCAACTGGAGAAATGCAAAGAGATCAAAATGTAAATGTAAAAGTCAAGATTAAAAATACTAGTTTAAATAGGAGGTCATTTTGGGTTGGTTTAAGTTTTGCTGAGGATTGGGTAGATTTAGAAGAAACCCCAGGTCCATGGCCTGATGGTTGGTACGATATTCGTCCAAAAGAAAGTAAATTATTAAACCCTGAAGAAAGCACAATAGTCGAATTTGATTTTAATATTCCATCCACACTACCTTCAGGTACGTATAGAGCTCGTACTGCTATTTGGAATGATTATAATTCAAGTCTTCATAAAATGCTTGAACCAAGATTTAAAAAATTGGATAAAACATCTTTTAGATTAGGTAATTATCCAAATCCAATGAGTCCCTTAGCTACACAATTGTTAGATATTACATCGAAAATTCTTTTTGATGATACCCCATTTGAGAATATGTCTTCTCGATATTATGAAAATGACAATGGATACAGAGAGAAGGTATTATTGTATATTAAGATATCTGCAAATGCTCAATTGCTTGGGCTGCCTGTTAAAGTGGGAGGAGCTATCTTAATAGATTTAGCAGACCTATTTGATATTACAAATGAAGGAAAAGATGAGGGATGGGTTTCTGTGTGGATTGATGGTGAAGCAGGTGTGAGTGTATCTGCTAATAGTTTTGAGATTGATATGGGATTAGCATATCATAAATTCAATTACGGTGAAATAGCACTTGCTGATTATAGAAAAAAGATTATTGCTGAAGCAACTGCCCAGACAGGATTTATCGTCTTCTCGGGTCTTGGTTGGAATGAAGGATTACAATATCCCAGAATCAAAATAGTCTCAAATTTTGATATTGGAATTGAAGCAACTGCAACCCTTCAGGAGCTATACTCGGTGGAAATTAATAAACAGTATTTCTTAAATGCACTTATGCAAGCAGACGGTGGAAACTTAAGCGAGTTAGGTAATTCAATCATTAGTTACTTAATAAATAATGAGGATAATGAATTTATTAGAGATAAAACAGAAGATGACGGTAATTATTGGGTTGAAAATAAAGAAGGTGATTGGTCTTTTGATTTGAACTGCTCAAAATCAGGATATTCAAACTATTTTTATACAAGTATTGTAAATGAAGCGAGTGAGTTAAAGGTTATTGCTGATAATGGTATAGGTGACGCTGATCTTTATATCAAGTATGGTAGTCGTCCAAAACTAAATGATTATGATTCTATTTCTTCAAACTTAAATACTAATAGTGAATCTATAGTTATTGAAAATCCCGATATCGGAGATTGGTATTTTATGCTATATGCAAAGTCAGCTTATAGTGGTGTAAATCTATCTGTTAGAAGTCAAAATGAAAACCATCCTCCAGATAAACCACAATTAATTTCCCCAGAAGATGGTTTTACCTTAACAAGTGAAGGAACAATTACTTTTTCTTGGAGTTGTACAGACCCCGATGGAGACGAATTAAATTATAAAATATACATTTGTGACGAAAATCAAAATAATTGTGAGATTATAAACACAGGTACTGATACATCTATAATAACAGGTGAGATTACTGACAGATCGAACGGAACATTTTCTTGGTATGCTGAGGCATCTGATGGACAGTATCAAACTAATAGCGAAGTTCGAAGTTTTACAATTGATATTTCAGATTATACTCCCACCTGGGTAACCGTATTACCAGACACAACAATATTTGTAGGAGACAAATTAACATTTACATATGTTGCAAAAGGCTCAAACCCATTAACATTCACACTTGCTACTCCAAATCCACAAACATTATCAATTGTTTCACAAGATGATACAAGTGCAACAATTGAATGGACTCCTGTTGTTACAGATACAGCAGTTTATATTTTACGTATGTTTGTTACTGATAACCAAGCGTGGGATACTACTACTGCAATTGTCAGGGTTAAAGTTTCTGCAGTTAATATCAATGGTGTTGTTTCATACAATAATAGTGGTGAATTATTAGATGCTGTTACAGTTACACTTTCAACAGTTGGAGAATTAGATAGAACATTTGTAACAAATGCAAATGGTGCATATTCATTCACAGATGTTTCAGCAGGCGAATACTCAATTTCAGCAGCAAAAACAACTCAATGGGGTGGTGCTTTAGCATCAGATGCTCTTGAGACACAACTTTATGTTGTTAATCCAGATGGTGGATTTTTGGCAACACCTTTGCAAAAAATAGCTGCTGATGTAGTTGGAGTTGGTAACATTACTTCATCTGATGCACTTGCAATTCTTAACAGATCGGTAGGTATAAATGATTTCCAAATAGATGATTGGCAATTTGAAACAGCTTCAATTACTGTTGGGACACAAAACAAAACGCAAAATTTAAAAGGTATTTGTGCCGGTGATGCACGTAGTGATTATAGCCCTGCATTGGGATTGGCTAATAATAGAAATACGATTATAAGTGACGAAGTATTGAGCATCGAAAAGGAATCAGAATTTGAATTACCAATTTTAATTTCCCAATCTGTAGAAGTTGGCTCATATACTTTTAAAATAAAGTTTAATTTAGAAAAAATTGAGTTTATTGAAGCTATTAAAAATAGTGGAATGCTCGCTTGTAACCAAAAAGATAGTATTATTTCAGTTGCGTGGATAAACGCAGAACCTGTAAATAATCTAGAAGATACATTATTAGTACTTAAATTTAGAGCAAAAAATCAATTTGAAAAATCTGAAGAAATAAGTTTTAGCATGTTAGATGGTTCAGAAATAACAGATAAAAATTGTGAACTTATCGCTGATGATATTCTAATTCCAAGAATTATAATTGCAAATCCAGTAAATGTTAAAGAATTGAACAGTAATATTTCAACCCCAACAGAATTTTATTTATATCTTAACTACCCAAACCCATTCAATCCAACTACAACTATAAAATATGATTTACCAGAAACAGGCAAAGTTACTTTATCTGTTTTCAATTCATTAGGTCAAAAAGTTGAAACACTTGTAAATAGTAAACAAGCGGCTGGCACTTATGAAGTGAACTTCAATACTTCAAACTTATCAAGTGGTATTTACCTCTACAGAATTACTGTTCAAGGTAGCAAAAACTTTGTTATGACAAAGAAGATGATTCTATTACGATAAACTTGAAACAAATTATTTTAAACTTTATTGGAGAATAAAAATGAAAAACAAATTATTTCTACTATTCACATTTATTTTTTTAACAAATATTCTTCCTCAGACTAATAGTATTGAAATTGAAGTTAAAAACGAACCTTGGACAACTGGAGATATCTTTTCTAACTTAAATAGTAGAGAAGTTTATGATGGTGATATTAGAGCAGGGAATGGTGAAATATTTTTTTGGGCTGATATGCGAGGATGGGCAGAGTTTAATTTACCTTCCAATTTGGATAGTAAAAATATAACAAATCTAAAGTTAAAGTTTTTTGTATCAGATGAATCAACTGCAAATGATAACACAATTCCCGGTAGCCATAATTTAATTATAACTAAGTTCCCATTTGATGTAAGAATTAATTCTGTTTGGGAGATTATAGAGTATTTTGATGAGTTAGAATATAATGACCCAGAGAAAATATATGGAGTTGATTGGATTGCCGGCGAATCAATTGGTATAAAAGAAATTACACTTGGAGAGAAAGCTATCGAAGATTTTATTTTATCTGTTAAGCAGAATAGAAATTTTAAAATAGGATTTTGGGAATTTAATGATAACGCATCAAAATGTACAATTTCAGGAAAAGGCTCAGAATTTCCACCACGATTGATTGTTCATTTCGACTCCGCTCAATGAACATGGTCGAATTTACGCTCAATTAACTTGTAACCACACTGAGCAAAGTTGAAGTTTCACTCTGAATGAAGCTGAAGTGAAAAGCTGAGGGAATAGAAGTGGAACACTGAGCGAAATTGAAGTGGAACACTGACTGAAACTGAAGTGAAAAACTGAGTGAAATTGAAGTGGAACACTGAGTGAAATTGAAGTGGAACACTGAGCGAATAGAAGTGGAACACTGAGCGAATAGAAGTGGAACACTGAGCGAAGTCGAAGTGTGTGGTTGACGATGATACAAGATGCATTTCCTCAAATACCTCTTCAATAAATTCAATTCGTGACTCCCTCCGAGTAAAAACACTTCAAGTTAAATGATTAATAAAACATTGACATTGTATATACAAAAACTTAAATTGAAACATGGATGAGTCAACTTAAAAAAGCTTATATCTGTCATTACGAGGCGTACTTTGCCGAAGTAATCTGTCGATTTTGAGTTGAATTCTGAAGATTGCTTCTCCCGATAAATCGGGATCGCAATGACAAGATTGACCTTTTAATGGTGGACTCATGGATATTGTTTGGGATAGAGAAAAAAACAAATGGTTAAAGCTAAATAGAGGTATTTTTTTTGAGGAAATTACTGATATAATTCTTAGTGGTAATATTTTAGATGTATTAGAAAATCCATCAAGGGAAAACCAACAATACTATGTAATTGAGATAAAATCTTACACATGGGTGGTGCCTTTTTTAATAGATTCTAAAGATTGTCTGATATTAAAGACAGCCTTCCCAAGCAGAAAGTTTCATGAAAAATATGGTGGCAAAATGAAGGAAATTAAGTTAACAAAAGATGAAAAATTGATTGAAGATAACATTAGCGAGTTCAGACCAATAAGTGAAAAGAAAGTTGCGAAAATAAATGAAATTTTGGCTAATGCTAGGAAAAACAAATCAATTAGTTTAAGAATATCAAATTATGATTTGGAGATGCTAAAAGAAAAAGCTGAAAGAATTGGTATGCCGTATCAAACATTAATTAACTCTGTTTTACACAAATATGTTACAAATCAGTTATTAGAAGAAGATGAAATGATAAAATCTCTTTCATCTAAAATGGGTGTTTCTTTTGAATAAGTTACCTCAATTGGAATTAGATTGTTAATAATTCAATTCGTGAATTCGCGGCTTTTTTTTCTATCTTTCAGATACTAATATTTCAGAAATAATCTCAGCACAATATGCCACGACTCACAAAAGAAAAAATAAAAAACAAGCTAAACTATCACTACAAAGCATTCGATAGAGCTAAAATATCACCTGACCCGTTAGAGATTCCTCGCAGATTTACAAATATGTACGATATTGAAATTGCTGCATTTATTGCATCAGTATTTGCTTATGGAAGTGTTACACAAATACTCAAATCTTTAGAATCAGTTTTGAAAATAATTGAGAATGACCCATTAAATTTTGTAATGGAATACAGCCATAAAAAAGATAAAAAACTATTCAAAAGTATTAAACATAGATTTTACACAGGAGAGGATATTGCTGCTCTTTTTGCTGGTTTAAACAAAATCTATAAAACTTATGGTTCGTTAAATTATCTATTTCTACTCTATTATTTTGAAAATGCGGATAATATAAAAGGAGCATTATCTTTCTTCTCTCGTAATCTTACAGATATTGTAATTAAATCCTCTGAGCATAATTCGAATGGCGTTAAATTTATGTTTCCAGATCCATTAAAGGGGAGTGCGTGCAAAAGGCAAAATCTATTCCTTCGCTGGATGATTAGAAATGATGAACTCGATTTTGGACTTTGGAAAGAAATACCAACAAGTAAATTAATTATTCCGGTAGATACACATATTGCAAAAATTAGTAAGAAACTCTATTTAACAAAAAGAGAAAATGTCTCATGGAAAATGGCTGAAGAGATAACAAACAATCTAAAGAAATTTGATGCCACCGACCCAGTAAAATATGATTTCGCACTATGCCACATTGGTATGAGAAAACTTAATTTCTAAAAATAAAGAGGTCGTGTCAATAATAAAACGACAGTAGCAATAAAAATTTTTGACCAGACCTTCTCCATTGGACTCCTAAGGAGAAGGTTAAAATCTTACATAAAACTTGTATTGTACAATAATTTCATTTGGAATAAATTTTACAAATTCTTCTAACCTTGAAGGTGGGGTGTAATAAATCAACGTTATTCATTTTTTTATTTCACCCCACTTTTATAAAAATTTCTCTAAGTGAGTCCTTCGGACAAGCCTTCTTTTTAATAATTTTTAAGTACATTGTGCCCCCACAAAAAAGGGGCAGGCTGTGCCGACCTGTTCCGCTTCCTTTTGCGGAATGGTACTAAAAGAAATATTAGCTCCATCTTGTTCGGCGAAGCTCGCTTTTTGAGCGAAGAACGAAAGGAGCGACATTATGGTAACAACCCATAAAAGTAATTAAAAGAAAGTCCCAGAGGGACGACACTAAACAAATTTAATTCAATTTTGGAACGTAGAATAAAAACACAAAACTAAGTATTTATTACACCCCACCTTGAAGGTTTTATGCGATATTATAACATTGACACGACACTATAAGCAACAGTATTAACAACTAAATCCTTGTTTTTTAGGAATTGTGTTTTGGAATTTGCACCGTAGGAGCGATATGTATAATTACCGAAGTAATAAAATTGTGAAAATCACTACTTAATAAAAAAATATTCTTACCTCTAACTTCTAACCTCTTACGCTAAATATGGAATAACCGTATTTATCTACGAATTACTGAATAATCTCCCCATGTAAATAATCAAACAAAACAGAGAACTTGCTATTACACAATATTTTAACTACTTTACTTGAAGTAAATATTTAGAGATAAAAAATGAAAGATTTTGGATTAAAAAAATTATACTACTCAATTAGTGAAGTTAGCAAGTTAACCAATTTGGAGCAATATATTCTACGATATTGGGAAACTGAATTTGAGCAGCTAACTCCATCTAAAAATAGAGCTGGCAATAGAATATATACAAACAAAGATATCAAGTTAATTCTTGATATTAAAACTTTGCTAAGAGAAAAGAAATATACAATTGAAGGGGCAAAGAATATTCTTAATGATGGGGGAGCAGTTCACACATCAAGCAAAAAACAAAGTCCGAAAGTAGATAGAAAACCACCACAAACCTCACAAACTAAAAATAATTCTGTAGAAATTGACCTTATGGAAATTAGGAATTTTTTAGTAGATTTAAAATCGAAATTATTCCGTTAAAAGATTCTGCCAAAATAGTAGAACATGATGGAACATGTAAATTATTCGGAACGTGGCGCAGTCCGGTAGCGTACACGACTGGGGGTCGTGTGGTCGCGGGTTCAAATCCCGCCGTTCCGACAAAGTGCTTCTAAAATATCTAAAAAAAATCAAACTAATGAATAAAACATTTAAGTTTACCACCGATAAACCAACATGCAATTGTGGGATTTTTGGAATTAGTGGTAAAGGGAACGACCTTCCAATTACAACTTATTTTGGTCTTCACGCACTTCAACATCGCGGACAAGAAGCAAGTGGAATTACAAAAGCCTACAAAACTGATGATAATATCAGCAAATTTAAAACAAAAAAAGGTTTTGGATTAGTTGCCGATGTATTTATTAATAGTTCGATGGTTGAAGAAGATAAAGATAATACTACTATTTCAATTGGTCATAATAGATATTCTACATTTGGGTCGTCAGATTCACGAAGTAATGTGCAGCCGTTTGTTGTAAATTATCAAGATGGTAATTTAGCCCTTGCACATAATGGAAATTTAACTAATGCTAAATTTTTAAGAAGGGAACTTGAACAAGAGGGAGCAATATTTCAAACAACAAGTGATTCAGAGGTTGTGCTTCATTTAATTGCTCGCTCAAAAGGGGAGAATCAGATTGATAAAATACGTGATGCTCTGGAGCAGTTGGAGGGAGCATTTAGCCTAATTTTAATGACTGATGAAAAACTTATTGGAGCACGGGATATAAATGGAGTGAGACCCCTCTGTCTCGGTAAAAAAGGGAACTCTTTTATAATTACTTCCGAAACTTGTGCTTTAGATATAAATAGAGCTAAGTATATTAGGGATATTGAACCTGGTGAAATTTTAATTGTTGATAAATCTCTACCGGAAAATGAGCAACTTGCTTCTTATAAATTAGAGAAAAAAGATAAAATTAAACATTGTGTTTTTGAATATGTCTATTTTTCTCGTCCGGATAGCCAAATATTTGGCTCTAATGTTGATAAAATTAGAAGAAAACTTGGGAAAAATTTGGCATTGAATCATCCGGTAATTGATGAAGATGGTGACAAAGTTATAGTGATGAGCGTTCCAGATAGCTCAAATACTGCTGCAATTGGGTATCAAAATCAATTAGAAAAACTTGGAATTGCATCAAAATTAGAGATTGGACTTATTCGCAGCCATTATATTGGACGAACATTTATTCTTCCAGCACAGACAAAACGAGATATTGGTGTAAGAATTAAATTTAATACTGTAAAAGGAGTTATCGAGAATAGAGTTATAGTTTTGATTGATGATTCAATAGTTCGCGGTACAACTTCAAAACAATTAGTAAATTTGATAAGAGAAGCTAATCCAAAATCAATTCATGTTAGAATTACTTCTCCTCCAATATATAATCCTTGTTATTATGGAATGGATTTTCCATCGAAGGAAGAATTGATAGCAAATAGATTTGAGAGTATTGAAAAAATTCGGGAGCATCTTAGTGTTGACTCATTAGAGTATATGACTGAAGAAGAGATGCTGGATTCTATGATTGACCATACACCTGAAGAATTTTGTACAGCTTGTTTTAGCGGAAACTATCCTATTCCCATTAAAGATTTGGAAGAAAAACTTATAAAGTAGAAAGTATTACTTATAAGTAATAAATCAAATAATGTGTTCCAACTTATTGCTATAAATAGAATTAGCCTATATTAACTAATGTAATATATACTATATATGAAACTTAATTACAAAGAACTACTTAAAATATCAAACTTGATTAGTATTTCAAGAATATTATTAGTTTTTCCTACAGCTTATTTTCTTTCAAAGATAAATGAGAATGATTTCTATCGAATTATTGTTATTCTATTTTTTGTGGGAGCATTTGTAACTGACTTATTGGATGGTTTTATTGCTCGGAAATATAATCAAATTACTGAGTTTGGGAAAATAATTGATCCTCTTGCAGATAAAATATATGTAATATTGATTGTTTTTCAACTCTTTTGGATGGGTGAAATACCTATCTACTACTTTTGGATTATTATTTTAAGAGATGTAATTATATTTTTTGGCGGAATTTATGTATCAAGAATAATTGGGAAAGTGCTGCCATCTAATCTTCTTGGTAAAATTACAGTGGCATCTATTGCATTGTTTTTGCTATTTGTGGTGGGAGCAGGTAATAAAATGTTATGGGTTTACAATATGTTTCTTTATGTGAGCATATTTTTAAGTTTCGCATCGGTAGTTGGGTATAGTGTTAGAGCATATGAAAATATAAAATGGGTTAAAGAGAATAAAAATGTTTAAGAATTTCAATTTAGATAAATTAAAGAATGGTCTATCGAAGACGAAGAAGAAGCTATTTGATGGAATTTCAGAAGCTGTTAGTACAAAGGCAGTAATTGATGAAGATATATTGGACGAGTTAGAGGAGATTCTGATTACCAGTGATATTGGTATAGACACAGCAATGAAGATAATTAAAAATACAAGAGCAGAGCTTTACTATGAAAATGACCGCTCAAAATTAAACATTACTGAAATTATCAAAAATGAACTAATATCTGTTTTAATAAATGGTGAAGAAGATAGAAATACTTTTGAAATTGGAGATAAAAAGCCATTTGTAATTCTTGTTGTTGGTGTTAACGGAGCAGGTAAAACAACTACTATTGGTAAATTGGCACACAATTATAAACAAGCAGGATTAAATGTGTTAATTGCATCTGCTGATACATTCCGTGCTGCAGCAAATGAGCAATTGGAAATATGGGCAAAAAGGGCTGGTGTTGAAATAATGCAAAAGGAAACGGGAGCAGACCCATCTTCAGTTGTTTTTGAATCGCTCGAAAAAGCTAAATCGCAAAATGTAGATGTAGTTTTAATTGATACTGCCGGTAGATTGCACACAAAAGCAAACTTGATGAAAGAACTTGAAAAGATTCGTGGAGTAGTAGAGAAAGTTATACCCCATGCTCCCAATGAAGTCTTTCTTGTTTTGGATGGAAATTCAGGACAAAATGCACTGGTGCAGGCAAGGGAATTTTCGAAATCGACCAATTTAACAGGTTTAATAGTTACAAAACTTGATGGCACTGCAAAAGGTGGCGTAGTTATCCAAATCTCTGCAGAGCAGAAAATACCCATAAAATATATTGGCATTGGAGAGGGGATTGATGACCTTCAAAATTTTGATTCTAAACAGTTTATTGAGGCATTATTTAATTGATGAAAATAGCAATTATTATAAATCCAGTTGCAGGAAAAAGCTCAGGAAAACAATTTTATGATAAGATTAAAAACCTTCCAATTATTGTTGATAATTCAATTGATTTCTATTTAACTAAAAAACCCTTAGATGCTCTGGAAATTGCTAAAAATATTTCAAACAATTATGATAGGATATTGATTGGAGGTGGTGATGGAACATTGAATGAAGCTATAAATGGACTTGATTTCAACTCTACTGCAATTTATGGCTTATTACCAATTGGTTCCGGTAACGATTTTTCACTCTCTTTTTATAAAAAAAATGCTAACCCTTTGTTACTTTTGGAGTATTATTTATCTGATAATCCAACTATTCGCTCAGTGGATTTTGGATTGATTAAAATTACAGATTCTGAAGGGAATATTTTTAATAGGCGTATGATTAATAGTTTTGGAATTGGTTTTGATGCAAAAGTTGCTTTCTATAATCAAACAAACAAAACTTTTAGCGGAACAATGTCTTATGTTTATTCAATATTAAAAGCTCTTTTTGAATTTAGTAGAATAAATGTTACAGTTACGTTAAATGAAAACAGATTTCAAAAAGATGCTCTTTTTTGTGCTGTGGGAAATGGCAAAACTATCGGTGGGGGATTGTACTTAATGCCGCAAGCAATTGTTGATGATAATTTACTTAATTTAAGTATTGTAACAATAAAATCAAGATTAGGCTTACTTTTGCTATTTCCAAAAGCATTATCTAATAAACTGAGTGGACGGAAAGAACTTTCGGAGCATACCTTTACTAATTTAGACTTAGAACTGAAAACCCCATTTTATGCACATATTGATGGTGAAATTATTTCCGATAAGGCAAAACTTATAAATATTAAAATTTCTGATAAAAAAATTAATTTTATCTATATGAGTTAAATATGTTTTTAAAAAGAACCCAAAATAAAAAGTTTGATCATATCCCGCGTTTCTATAAACCCGAAGAGGATGAGACTGAAAGAAGAAAAAGAAGATTAAAGTTTCGGTCAAATTCAAAATCTCGTAAGAAAATGAAAATTCCAGTAGTTTTGTTACTATTACTAGCTATTATAATTTATTTTATTGTAAAGCTTAATACTATGTAATTTCATTTTAGAAGGGGAGACTGCTCTTAATTTGCTTGACATTATGAATATTATTGAATACTATATATTCATAATAATTCAACATTGAGGAAAATATGAAAACACTAACTATGAGAGTTGATGATTCAATCTATCAAATGATAAAATCCGCTGCAGATGGAGAAAAAAGGAATATCTCAAATTTTATCGAGTTTGCAACTATTCAATATTTAGTATCAACTCAATATGTAGCTGATAATGAGATGGATGAAATATTAAATGACAAAGCTTTAACTAAGGATTTACATAATGGTTTTAGCAATCTAAAAAATGGAGACTATACAATTGTATAATTTTCAAATTGCAGAAGCTAAAACATTTGCAAAGCAAAAAAAGAATATAGATTCTAAGCTTTATTCCAAAATAAAGAATATTGTTTATCCACAATTAAGGTCTAATCCTTTTTATGGAACTAATATCAAAAAACTCAAAGGTGAATTTGATGGATATTATAGATATAGAGTGGGAGACAATAGACTTTTTTACTTAGTTGAAAATGAAAAAGTTTTAGTTGTAATAGTTAATTTGAAACAGCGGAAAAATGCTTATAAATAAAAATTAAATACAAAACCTTGCCCAAAATCTCCTAATAAAAAGGTTCGGTTAAAATAAAAATTCTATTGGCTTTATTGCTCCTATATAAATGACAAAATAGTAGCATTATTATCAATTTCAAAATTCCCCACAAAGTGGTTTAATTATCAAAATCTTGAAAATTATTTAGTCACTTATACGAAGTAGTTGGTGGAGCTTTGTAAGGGTCAATTTCTACAATTTTACCTTTTTTTGAAACTACTAAAGGAGTATTTTTCCTTTTTTTAAATTCTATCATTCTTTCATACGCTAATTCTAACCCACGCTGTATTTTTCTACTTTTATTAGATATTTTTTCCTGAGTTTTACACTTCGTACCCGTAAGTCATTGTAGAATAAAGGACAAGTTGAAAAAAGCTGCGAAAATTGTCACTACAATTTTGAGATATTTTATTAAAGCTATTTGAGTATATAGAGTTAGACTTTCATAAACTCGGAAACCTGTGCGTGATCAAGCAAATTGTTAGGCTGGTTTATTCTTAGTGTGGAAAATATTTTTGATGCGAGTTGATTGTGTTTGCCTTTCAAGTAGAGTGATTCTTTCTCAATTTGGATATTACTAAATTCCATAGAGTTTAGAGCTTCTTTAATTCTATTAGGTGAGAACTCTATTTCTCTTTTTCTCAATCTTATCTCCAATTCTCTCTCTAAGATAAAAGCAAAAAAGCAGATAATAAAATGTCCGGAAATATGTTCGGGTGTTCTCAAGTATATTGGTCTTGTACGCATCGTAGATTTCAGAATACGAAACGATTCTTCAATTCGGTACAAGTTATGATACTGCTCAATTACTTCATCGGGCTGCAAGTCTTCACGGCTGTACTCTATTGCTGAATAGCCGTCAAAGCGTGATTCGGTTTTTATTCTTTTTTCATCAATAGAGATTTTTAATTCTTTACTTTTTACTTCTTCTTCGGTTTTTATATATTTTTTATATCCTTTCTTTTGAGTTAATAAACTGTAATTATTTTCTTCTATTAGCTTGTTTGCTTTTTCAACAGCACGCTCTCTATCTCGTCTATCTTTTCGAGCACGCTTTGATGAATAAACACAGACCAGCTTTTCTTTAAGTTGTATCGTTTTTCTCTTTCCGGTTTCTTCGTCAATATAGATAACATTATTTTCATAATCGATAACCTTCGTCCGATATACTTGACCTTCTTCTGTTTTGTTATATCTGTTTTTGTAACCTTCTTCAGCAAATATTTCTTTTTGTATTTTCTTGCTCATATTTTTAATCTTTGCACTTACGATGTAATCAAAACCGCGATCCTTAATCTCTTTGAAATTTATCTTTGAGTTCAATCCTTTGTCGGCTACTATTATTACTTGATTGAGCATAAATATTTTCTTTAGCTTTTCAAGTAAGTTCAGCATTGTTTTTCCTTCAAACGTGTTGCCCGGAAACAGTTCATAACCTATAGGTCTTCCTTCTCTATCTATTATGAGCCCCATTACTACTTGTACTTCATTTATTTTGTTTGCCTTACTGAATCCGAAATCTCGCAAATCATCGGCTCTCTGTGATTCAAAGTGATAGGTTGTTACATCGTAGAAAACAATATCCACTTGCATATTAAATAGGTTTCTATTCCTCTCAAATAGCTCTTTCTCTATCGCTTCTTTATTCTCTGCCAATACGTCTAAGGCTCTATATATTTGGTGAAGTTCTAAATCTTTATCATAGTCTAAGAATCTGTCCCGATGATGGTAGTGATAATGTTTTGACGAAGGAGACAATAAACGGTTGATTACAAGTGAGAATACTATCTTCTCAAATGCAAATTTAACCTTCCTATTTTTTAGGAAACTTTCAAGAAGAGAGGTAATCGAACATTTATTCCACAAATACTTGTAAGCTAAGTATCCATAATTAACTCTTGCTTTCTCTTTCATTTTAGAGATATCGCGAAGTGAATTATTATTAGGTGAAATTTTTACAAATTTTTGAAGTGAAGCGATTATGTTTTCGAGTCCTTTTTCCGCTAATACATCAGCTCTGCCGAGGTTAGCGATAACTTTATGTCTGACTTTTCCTTCTTTTCTGTAGCTCTGAATTATTTGTAGATATTTGTGACCTTGCGAAATAGTGGTTTTAAGAAACATAGCGAACCAAAAAATGTTAAACACATCTACAATATACTATTATCACCACACTTACGCAAGTAATCAATTGATATATATGAGTAGTATCCCATTATTATTTATTATATTGCCACTACACCTATTCCCAAAATCAACAACAATACCCCTTTTTACGATATAATCACACTTTTTCTCAACTTTCGGAGATACAACTGTAAAACTCAGGTATCATTCTTTCATACGCTAATTCTAACCCACGCTGTATTTTTCTACTTTTATTAGATATTTTTTTTAAATTATCCATAATATTTTCCCTTTAAATAATTCCAAATTTTCTCATTAAATATTTTATCTTTTTTCTTTTTTTCCTTCGGCAATAAAATTATAAGGAATACCTGAATTATTGATAAATATCCAATCTTCAACAATAGGTTTATATAAATTTTTGCTTAAAGATAAATCTTGATATAGGGAAGTAGATGTTTACTGATAAACTAAACAAGAATATATTAGTTTACATAATATACATTATGCGAACATTATGTAATATGCTTCGATAGAATGGTTATATCTATTTTTCTCTATTAACAACAAACTCAACAAGTTTAATTAAAGATGTTTTGCTATCCGAATCATCAAAAATGTTTAAACAATCTTTTGCTTTCGCAGTAAACTCAGAGGCAATATTTTTTGAATAATCAATTCCACCACTGTTAACTACAAAAGAAATTATATTCTTTATATCATTACCCTTAACACCTTTTTTAAGCATCTTAATAATTTCCTTAGATTTCTCCTTAGTACAATTATTTAAAGCATAAATCAATGGAAGTGTAATTTTTTTCTCTTTTAAATCACCACCTTGAATTTTACCAAAAACATTTGTTCTACCAACAAAATCCAAAATGTCATCTTGAATTTGAAATGCAATTCCCAGGTATTCGCCATAGTTTCGTAAAGCTTCAATTCTATCGGGAGCATCTGTGCTGCTCCGTGCTCCAATTTCACAGCAAGTTGATATAAGAGATGCAGTTTTATATGAAATTATTTTAAAATAAGTTTCTTCATTAATATCTAATTTCTTTGCTTTGTAAATCTGTAATAATTCACCCTCCGACATCTTTTTTACAGTATTAGTGATTGTTTTAAGAAAATCAAAATCTTCGTTATCTACAGAAATCATCAATCCTTTAGAGAGTAAATAATCACCAACAAGCACTGAAATTTTGTTGCCCCAAATTTTATTAAGTGACGGTAATCCACGTCGTTTTTCTGCTTCGTCAACTACATCATCGTGAACTAATGTTGCTGTATGAAGTAACTCAACAAGTGATGCTCCCCTAAAACTTCTATCCTCAACACCCCCACACATTTTTGCCGAAAGTAAAACGAGCAATGGTCGTATTTTTTTTCCTTTTTGAGAAAGAATAAATCTAATAGCAAATTCAACAAGACGAATGTCGGACTTCAAGTATTCTTTAAATGATTTATCAAAATCTTTTAATTCATTAGAAATTGGAGATTGTATTTGTGATAAATTTAATTTATTCACTAACTTCTCTTCTCTTTGAAAAGACTTTTGAAATATAGATACTTATTTCGTAAAGAAGAGTAAGCGGAATGGCTAATAATATTTGAGCAACAGGATCAGTCCCAGGAGTTAAAATAGCTGCAAGTATTAAAACAGTTATTATAGCATGTTTTCGAAACTTTCTCATAATTTGTGGAGTTAAAATTCCAATTTTTGATAGTAGAAATGATAGCATTGGTAATTCAAAAACTACTGCTGCAGCAAGCATTACTGATATTATTATAGAAAAATACTCTGCAATTGCAAAATTGTTCTCAATTTCAGTTGAGCCAAACTCCCCTGCAAACTTTAATGTTAATGGGAGCATTATAAAATATGCAAAAGCTATACCTGTTAGAAAACATATTGTAGAAAATACTACAATGAGAGTGATGTATTTCTTTTCACTTTGTTTAAGTGCTGGTGAAATGAACTTCCACAATTGGTAAAATATATTTGGGATACTAAGAATAATTCCACCAATAATTGCAATCTGCATAAAAAGGAAGAGCTGCCCAAATGGTCTTAAATTTTGGAGTTTAATATTTGCGGTTTTTGCAGGTATTAATAATATATTATCAACAAGAAAATCTATGAATATCCATGTTACTATTGTTCCAATTACAATGCCAATAAGGGCATAAACAAAACGCCATCTTAATTCCTCAAGGTGTTGAAGAAACGACATCTCCCCGCCGCGTTCCTCCTCATTTTCTAACAGATTTTGTTCTTCTTCGCTCAATTGAAACTACTTAATTATTTTTAGAATATATACACAACACAAATTGTCCCGCTCTGCGGGACAATTTTGATGTTATATGCCGACAACATTTACTTTGGAAATTCCGAAAACCTCTGTAAGAGTCTCACAGACATTTCATTGTCGGTATAATGGGAATTTACTGTTAAGTTCTTTTACTTCTGCGTTGATAGAGGTTAATACTGATTCATCATCACAATTAATTATTGCTTTATCAATAAATGATGCAATTGATTTCATCTCAGCCTCTTTCATTCCGCGTGTTGTAACTGCTGCTGTACCAATTCGCATTCCGCTAGTTACAAATGGACTTTTAGTATCAAAAGGAATCATATTTTTGTTCACTGTGATCCCTGCTAATCCAAGAATTCTTTCAGCTTTTTTTCCACTAATATTTTTTTGTGTAAGATCAACCAACATTAAATGATTATCCGTGCCATTAGAAATAATGTCATATCCCCTATTCATTAATTCCGCTGCTAACACTTTAGCATTTTTCATTACTTGATTTGCATAATCAGTAAACGAATCTTCAAGTACCTCTCTGAATGCAACAGCTTTTGCCATAATTATGTGCATTAAAGGTCCACCTTGGATACCTGGCATTACCATACTATCAAAAAGTTCGGACATTGTTTTAAGTCTGTCTCCCTTAAATGTTTTAACTCCCAGTGGATTTTCCCTGTCTCTCCCCTCTCCTATCATAATTACACCACCACGCGGTCCACGAAGTGTTTTATGTGTAGTTGTTGTAACAACATCACAATAAGGGAGTGGATTATTTAATAACCCTTTTGCAATTAAACCAGATGGATGAGACATATCGGTCATCAATAAAGCACCAACCTTATCCGCTATCTCTCTAAATTTAGCATAATCCCATTCACGAGAATATGCACTAGCACCAGCAATAATTAATTTTGGTTTCTCTTTAACTGCAAGATCTTCAATGATATTATAATCTAATTGCTGTGTCTTTTCATTTAAAGGATACCCAACAGCATTATAAATTTGACCCGAAAAATTTACAGGAGAACCGTGTGTTAAATGTCCGCCATGGTCTAAACTAAGTCCAAGTATTTTATCACCGGGTTTAAGCAATGCCATATAAACACCCATATTAGCCTGAGAGCCGCTATGGGGTTGAACATTCACATACTCTGCACCAAATATTTGCTTTAATCTTTGTTTAGCTACATTTTCCGCCATATCAACAAATTCACATCCACCGTAGTATCGCTTACCAGGATAACCTTCTGCATATTTATTTGTTAATACAGAACCCGCAGCTTGTAAAACAGCTTTGCTCACAAAATTTTCAGATGCAATTAATTCTAAATTGCTCTCTTGGCGATTTAATTCTAATTTTAGAATTTCTAATATTTCTTTATCATTTTCTAAATATTCTAACATTTCTATTTTATAATTTAATTTATATTATTTTACTGTAATTGATCTTTTAATCCAACCAAAAGTACCACCTTCAATTTTTATTTTATCTCCGGATTTGTAATCTCTGAAAAAATAATCTTCTTTTTGCGGAACGGTATCTTTAAGAGCTTTAACTCTATCTACTGAAGCTGCCGCCATAGGACCACCAATTCTTGCAGCTTTCACATAAGTATCTGATGCTAATTTATAAACGCATTTATCCATAAATTCAAAACTTCCACTTTGGCTTGCTGCTTTCTCGTAAAGTTGAGCTTCAACATAAATAGGCATATCCCATGGTTCTTCACTTGCTTTAGATGCTTTTTGCAGATATGAACGAGCAACTGATAATTGGTCAAGTTTATTATAAATTATTGCTATGTTAAAATAGTTGTCTCTGTTTTTAGGGTCTAATTCAATCAACTTTTTATATGCCCTAATAGCATCGTCTGTTCTATCCTCTTTTTGGTAAAGAGAGGCAAGTTTTTTCCAATATGTTACTACGTCAGGAGAGTGAGAAACTAAGAATTCTAATGGCTCTATTGCCTTATCAAAATGTTCAGCTTTTCCACACATTTCAGCATATTTCCATGCTTTTTCTAAATTATCTTTATCTAAATCCCAAGCTTTTTTCATGAATTCAACAAGTTGATCCATATCATCTGCTAAAGCATTAATCCTATTAATCCAAGTATCATTTTCAGGATCTTCACTTGCAAGTTTCATATATATTTCAAGGGCTTTTAACTTATATCCATTTTCATCTGTTGCATTTGCAGCATATAGTAAACCAAGTCTGTCTTTGTAGTATGGGTCAGCATTAGGGTTTTTCTCTAAAGCTGTGATGTATGCTGCAACTTTTTCTTCTGGCTGTGCGTTTGACCATTGTTCCACCACAAATGCTTTTCTCATAATAAAGTATTCAGGATTCTTAGCTCCAACTTCTACTGCCCTATCATATAGTTTAACTGCTTTATCGGCATAAGCATCTTTCTCTTCTTCAGTAGTTGCAACACTGTCGTGCATATAAAAAAGAATCTCCTCCATCTTTTTGAATGGACGATATTTAAGGAATTGACTTGGGTCAGTATCTATAACTGTCCAGCCATGAGGTTCTGCACTTTTAAAATCTTTATTTTTATATGATTCATAAAAAAGGCTAAATTCTGCAACCAAACTCACTTCATCCTGTGCATTTATTACTGATACACTAAGTAATAGTAATAATACTGTTACTATCAATGATTTAATAAATTTCATTTTTTTTGCTCCTATTGTTATACCAACAATGAAATGTCTGCAAGAAATTTCATTGTTGAAAGTTGTCGGTATATAACATCAAAATTGCCCCGCAGAGCGGAACAATTTGTGCTGTGTATATTTATTTATCTATCTTGCCGTACAAACCAAAGTTCACCTAAAGTTAATGTAATGCCACCACTAATAAATTCCTCTTTAATTAAATTAGAATCAGTAGTTCCTCTTACTCCAGCTGAAATTGAAAAGTCGATTAAATTTATAGTACCAAAAGGTATTGTTACACCTCCATGAACAGATAATGAATTAATATTTATACCATTGAAAGTATATTGAGTTTCCTCATAACTTACACCGGCTCTAAAACTCATCTGTTCAAATGTTGTGGCGTGCATACCAATTGTTTTATCTTTATACTCAAATCCTAAACTATATTTTTTTAAATCTTTTAAATTAGGTTCATATTTCCCATTAAATTGATAGTTAGTCCACGGTTGATAAAGATAATCAAAAAGTAATAAGAATTTTTTATTCCAAGTTAGACTCGCTCCAAAAGTATATTTTGCAGGTATTATAGTAGTAGTCTCTCCTTCATTAGGAACCAACTCACCAATTGATGTATTTGTAGTTAATGAAGTATCAGTAACAAGATCTGAAGTGAAATTTGCTAATACTGAAAGTCTAAATTCAGTATTACTTTCATTAATTAACTCAAAAATATTTCCAGTTATTAGAGAGATTGTACCACCTAAACCACTATATTTATACCTTGTTTCATAGGAGACATCTGAAAATTTAGATGTTTCTAAAAAATCTATCTCTGATTTATAATTATTTGTACCAGTATAATATTCAATAGATGCTCCTATTGAAGTATTAGTAGGAATTTTTATTGAGCTGCCAAAAAATATTTTTGACAAAGAGCCTTTTCCAGAAAACATTTCATTATAATCGCCAATAAGTGTATTGCTTTTTTTATCTTTAATATCATAACTTAGTGCTGCTACCGGAATTAATCCTATAGCCATTGATATTCCTAAATCGCGCTCTACTGGAAACCCAATTGTAAATCCGGAAAAAATAACATTGGTGTTAAAAGAACTATTATTTTGATCAGAATAGTTTGCTCCTAAGTATTTAAGACTAATATCAAATCGTGTAAAATATAAACCTGTCCAACTTGCTGGATTATAACCATCAATATAATCTTTATCAATTACAGCAGACCCGAGCGAACCAAAACCTAATCTGCGAGCTGAACTAGAGTGGATTTGATCACCAATACCATAACGCGAATAAACTGGTCCGCCTTGAGCATTAAGCTCAATAAATAAAAAGAGAAAGAGTATAATATAATTTTTGAAAGTTCGGTTCATTTAATTTCTACTTTTTGGATGTATAAATAATTTCTAAATAAGGTCTTAAATCTTGATTAGGATGTTTTTCTGTAGCAATTGCTAATTTATTAACAGTTGAAATTTCATCAATCAGATATAATTGAAAACCATTATTCTCTACTGTAACCCAATTTTGCACAAATTGGGATATATCCCCCGAATAAAATGTTTCAACACTATCCTTAACAAGGTTCACTTTGGGAAAATCTGTATCTATTTCGGAAGTTTCAAAGTCATTAACAAGTATTATACTTAAAAAATCCAATGAATTATTACCCATTAACGTTTCAGATTCATCATATGATAATTTAAGAATAGCTCTATTTATTATAGCATAATTTGGAATACTTGAAACATCAAAAAACATATTTGACCTAACAGGAATACCACCCTGAACAAAAATATTTTGATTATTTGAAGTTGGTAATTCTCCCAAAACAACATGGGCATCAGATGTTACTTGAACTATTAGAGTATCAGTAAATTTTGAAGGAACTTCAATAATAATTTCAATTCTTGTTAAAACCGAATCATAAAGTGTTGAAATTGCTGGGAAGCCAACTACTTTGTTTGTTTCATTTGTGAACTTAAAATAGAGACCATAATTATCTTCTTGTAACTTATTTGCAGATAATTTCATCCAGTCAAGTATAAGGTTTTTATCAACATCCATTGTAATTAAAGAATCGCCATGAAACTGACGGTTTGTACTTACATCTTCAAGATTATATTCTAAACTCGGTAAATCTTTTTTCCCAAATTCTAACGAGTTCCACGTGTTAGTTATTTTGTGAAGAGTAAAGTCGAAAGAAGTATTTGATTCTTCGCCAAATGTATAAATTGGTTCCATCTCTATAATAGCACTTTTAATAATAACACTATCAGCAAGTATTGGTTTTTTAATAGAATCAGGAAAGAACATTAGAAACTTCATCAGAATTGTAGATTCTACTCTATCACTTTTGCCAAGCAAAACTCTTGATGAAGAATTGAGAGCTAAAGTATCAGTATCATAGTAGCGTACTTTTTGGAAAAATGCTGAATCGATGCTATTAATTGTTATTAAATCTTGATCTGGTATTAAATCAACCCCCAGTGATGTTGGATCATCACTACAACTATTTATAGAAAACAATAACAAAATAGAAATTGTAAGCAAAATAATTAATCTATTCAACAAAAGTTTTACCTCCGGTATAATCAGCGATAATAAAATCACAAGCATTTAAAAAATTATCAACTATAAAATTTGGTTTGTATTTTTCAACAAAATCAATTTTCTCTTTTTCATAATTGATTAAAACAGTCTTAAGTCCAGCATTTATTCCACATTCTATATCAGATGGTTTATCACCCACAAAATATGATTTTGATAAATCTAAATCCATCTCCTCAGCAGCCTTCAATACCAGCATTGGTGAAGGCTTCCTACATTCCGACTCTTCAGCAGAACTAAAATCCGGATGAAATGGGCAATAATAGAAAGCATCTATTTTAACATTATTTTTATCAAGTAAAATCTGATTAATCTTTTCGTTTACAGAATCTACTTCAATCTTACTAAAAAAACCTCTAGCAATTCCTGATTGATTTGAAATAACTACAATCTTAAATCCACAACTATTTTTAAGTCGAGAAATTCCTTCTCCAACTCCATCAAAAAGTTCAACTACGTTTGGGTTCGATAAATAACCAGGGTCAACATTTAAAGTATTATCACGATCAAAAAAAATGGTTGGAAAAGACATAAGTAATTTTATTTTAAAATATTTTTATATAATCCAACATAATTTTTAGCAGAATCTAACCAACTAAAATTAGATTTCATCCCTGTTTTCATCAACTTTTGCCAAGCTTTTTTATCCTTAAATAGAGATATTGCTTTCTTAATTACTACGACTAAATCTTTTGTTTCATAATTTGTGAAAACAAATCCGTTTCCAGTAGCAGTTCTAGAATTGTAGTTAACAACTGTATCTGCTAAGCCACCGGTTTTTCTAACAATTGGAATGGTACCATAGACTAAACTATACATTTGGTTTAATCCACAAGGCTCAAATTTTGAGGGCATCAAAAACATATCTGCACCAGCTTCAATTAGGTGTGCAATATCGTCATCAAACCCAATAAAACAAGCAAATTTATTCGGATACTTCATTTCAGCATTTTCAAAAAACTTTTGATACTTAATTTCACCAGTTCCGAGTAAAACAAGATGAATATCTAATGCCATTATTTCTTTAAATGCTTTTTTGAATAGGTCAAAACCTTTGTTATCCTCTAAGTGTGAAATCATTCCAATAAGTGGAATTTCTGGATTGAAGTCTATTCCAAATTTATCTGCTAATTCTTCTTTATTGGTTAACTTATCTTTTAATGTTGCAATTGTAAAGTTCTTAGCAATCTTCTTATCTTTTTCAGGGTTCCAAACTAAAGTATCAATTCCGTTAACAATTCCAAACAAATTTTTCTTTCTACAATTAATTTCATCCTTTAAGCCAGCACTAATTTCTGGTATTTTACAAATCTCCTTTGAATAAGTTTCACTTACTGTACTAATTGTATCAGCAAATTTTAATCCGGTTTTCAGAAAATTTAATTTACCATTAAACAATGCACCTTTCTCGTTATTCAAATTATCTGGTAAAGTAGTTTTTGAAAAAGATGATTTAGGAAAAATGCCCTGTGCTGCAATATTATGAATTGTTAATAATGTTTTAATATTTTTGAAATTTTCGTTATCCTTAAAAATAGTTTTCTGGAAAGCTGGTATAAGTGCTGTTTGCCAATCATTTAAATGAATTATATCTGGGACCCATCCTAGTTTGTCAATCAATTCAAATACAGATTTAGAGAGTAGAATAAATCTTTCGTCATTATCTTTGTATTGCTTTCTTGTTAATGGGTCGGAGTATAAGCTATGCCTTTTACCAAAATACTCTTTATTATCTAAAAAGTAGATTTGAACTCTTGCTTTGCTGCCTATTAGAAATGAAGATCTTAATGAATAAACAACCTCTTTTTTGCCAATTGTAGTTGTTAAATCTTTTAACCTAACTACTTCATGAATTTTGTATTTTCGCTCATCAATAGAACCATATTTGGGAACCACTATCCTAACTTGATGCCCTAACTCTTGAAGTTTTTGTGGTAGTGCGGAAGAAACATCAGCTAAACCGCCAGTTTTTACAAAGGGAACTACCTCTGAAGTTACAAAAAGTATTTTATATTTTTTAGCAGAAGCCATTTTTCCTCGACACATTTTTTTCAGGAATATAAGATATAAATTTACAAAAATATTGACTCTGTAACAAAAATAATCGATATTATAGTTTGCTTTCGTTTTTAATTATCAAATATTAAAAACATTTTTTTTCATCTTCACAATAAAATATTATTTCAATAAATGGTTACTTTACTTAAACAACCCAAACAAATTATTACTATTGATAGTAATGGAAAAAACCACAAACGTGGTTCTGAAATGAATGATATTGGGTTACTTGAAAATCACTCTTTACTAATCGAAAATGGAAAAATTAAAAAGATAATCGAGAATTCATCTATCGCAAAATCAAACTTTGACAACGAAATTGATTTAATAGATAAAATTATTTTACCAGGTCTAATAGAGTGCCACACGCACACAGCCTTTGCAGGCTCGCGTTCTGAGGAATTTAGACTTAAGCTACAAGGAATTGATTACGAAGAAATTGCAAAAAAAGGGGGTGGTATTACAAACACAATGAGAGCGGTTAGAAAATCATCCTTTGATGAATTGATTGAAATAATAAAACCTCGAATAGATTATTTTATTTCGCAAGGCATTACTACGCTTGAGATAAAGAGTGGATATGGTTTAAGTTTCTATGACGAGATTAAACTTCTACAAGTAATTAAAGAGTTAAATAAAATATATTCAATTGATATAGTTCCAACATTTTTAGGTGCTCATACTTTTCCACCAGAGTATAAAAATGATAATGCAAAATATATTGATATGATTACCTCTGAACTTATTCCCTATGTTAGTAAAAATAAATTAGCATATTTCTGCGATGTATTTTGTGAAACTACAGCTTTCTCTGCCGAGCAAACTGAAGCAATTTTTAATGTGGCGGCAGATAATGGATTGAAACTGAAACTCCATACTGAGCAATTTAATTCAATTGGCGGACTTGAAGTAGCACTAAAAATGAATGCTGTTAGTGCCGACCATCTCGAAGTTTTGAAGAAAGAGCAAATTGATCTTTTTGCAGAGAGTGAAACCACTGCTGTACTCTTGCCTGGCGTATCTTTCTTTCTCGATTATGATTATGCTCCTGCTCGGGAATTAATTGATGCAAATGCCATAGTTGCATTAGCAACAGATTATAACCCTGGTTCTTCACATATTTCGAACTTTCAATTAATTATGTCTCTCGCAGCTTTGAAGATGGGAATGACAATTGAAGAAATACTTACAGCAGTAACCTTAAATGCTGCATATGCTTTAGATTTATCAGAAACACTTGGAAGTATTGAAGTTGGTAAAAATGCTGACTTTTCTATATTTGCTGCAAGTGACTATTCGGAGTTGGTTTATAATATTGGGAAAAATCTTAATATTATGACTATCAAAAAAGGTGAGATTATTTATAAGCAAGAAGGAAGTGAAACGTGAAATGTTAAAAGTAAAAATATGCCGTTGAAAGATTCGTATCTACGGCTTTACAATTTATGGCTGAGTTCTAATTATTACAGTATTAGTTGGATCTTAGCCCAATTTATTAACAACAGGTACCAGAATGAAATATTTTACCAGTATAATACTAATAACAATCTTATTATTTTCATCGGCTATTGCCCAAACACCTAAAGTGAAATTGGGAATTGAAGTATTAAAAGAAAATAATTTTGATATTCTGCAAAATAAAAGAGTTGGATTAGTAACAAATCCCTCTGGGGTTGATAGCAAACTAACTTCAACAATTGATATTCTTTATTCAGGAAAAGGTTTCGAGCTTGTTGCTTTATTTGGAGCAGAGCATGGAATACGTGGGGATGTTGAAGGTGGAGATAAAATCAGTGATTACGAAGACGCAATTACTGGTCTGCCAGTCTATTCTTTATATGGTGATAATAGAAAACCCACTAAAGAGATGCTTGAGAATTTAGATGTAATTGTATATGACATCCAAGATGTTGGATGCCGTTCTTATACATTTATAAGTACTTTAGGTAAAATAATGGAAGCTGCTTCTGAATTAAATAAAGAAGTAGTAGTACTTGATAGACCAAACCCACTTGGCGGAAATAAGGTTGAGGGTAATATTGTTGAAGATGGATATTTCTCTTTTATCGGACAATTTAAAATACCGTATGTGTATGGTTTAACTGTTGGTGAATTAGCTGTTCTATTAAATAATGAAGGGATGTTAGAGAACGGAGTGAAATGTAATCTCAAAGTAGTAAAAATGGATGGATGGAAAAGAGAATATACCTTTGAGGATACTGGATTAAATTGGGTACCTACTTCGCCGCATATTCCACATAAAGATTCACCTGCATTTTATGTAATATCTGGTATTGTTGGTGAACTACGCGATGTAATATCTGTAGGAGTAGGTTACACTCTCCCTTTTCAAACATTTGCTTATGAAAATGTTGATGGTGTTAAATTAGCAAATAGATTAAACCAACTAAGTTTACCCGGACTTTTATTTATGCCAATCTCTTACAAACCTTATTATGCCTTTGGAAGTGGTGAACATATTTCAGGAGTGGAGGTATTTATTACAGATTTTGCAAAAGCCGAATTAATGAAAACTCAATTATATGTTTTGCAAGAATTGAAAATTATGTATCCTGATTATAACATATTTTACGAAACCAGCAAAAGACACATAAACGCATTTGATAGAGCAATGGGAACTAATAGTATTAGAAATATATTCTCAAAAAGATTTAAAGTATCTGATGTAAATAAATATTTAGATAAAGATATTGAATCATTTAAGAAGTTATCTAATAAATATTATTTATATTAATAGTATTTATTAGATATTATTTAAAGCTAATTTTAATAATTTCATTATTAGTTAGTATCAATTGATACTAACTAATTAGTAGCCACCGAAAATGGGACTGTGTTAAAATAAATGGCTAAGTTCTAATTAACTCAGCAAATAATGTCGTGCCTATGGCACTTTTGTATCTATCTTATTATGATATCACCATAATATCGCTCCTCCGGAGCTTTGAGTACCGTAGGTACGAAATTATGGTAAATAAAAATCACCTAAACAAAAACAAGTGCCATAGGCACGATATTACTCTCTTTAATATTGCTGTCATAATTAGAACTTAGCCAAATAAATAAACACTGCGTGTTCTTTATTTTATCAGCAGTCCCGTAGGGATTTCTACTTAAGTAATAACATTTTTTGAGTTTGAACAGATGCTCCAAATTGCAATTTGTAAAAGTACATTCCGGTAGTAAGTTGAGATGCATCAAATTGAATTGAATAGCTACCTGGTGATTGTTCTTTGTTTATTAGTGTTGCTACTTCCCTACCGAGAATGTCGTAAACTCTTAGCGTTACTAACCCACCCCCAACCCCTCCCAAGAGGGGAGTTTTAACCGATGGAATTTCATACTTTATTGTGGTACTTGGGTTAAAGGGATTTGGATAGTTTTGTTCAAGTACAAATTCTGTTGGTACTGATTTATTTTCATCAACAGATACAATTACTGGAACTGCAAAACCTGTTGTTCCTCCAACAGTGTTGTAGATTTCCTTGAATGCCTGCAAATATTGATTTGCAATATAGATATCGTGAAAGATGAGAGTATTTTCATCATTCTTTTCATTTGCAGAACGTGACCAATTATGCGAACCAGTTATAACTTGCGGATTGGATGTGATACTTGAAGCATCAACAATTCCAAATTTATGATGTAACTTTACACTTCCACTATGATCAAATATTTCGTTCGGGAATGTATCAAGTAATACTTGAAATTCTGAACCTTGATTATTAGCATCGGAAATCATTCCTCTACCATCATTCATTTGGTTATTGTTATGTGCTGCTCTAATTGCTTCAGAAATTGGGTCACTTGTAAAAGCTAACAATGCAAAATAAAATGAAGTGTCAGCAGTAAGAATAGAATTTACAATTTTAGATTCTGTTTGGTCGGAGGGACTAAAGTAAGATTCTATTTCAATTCCGTTAATTGTAAAGTTATGTGCTGTGTTGTCTATTTTATACCTTCCAAATTTTGCATTTGCGGAATCTGGTATATCAGTACTGCTTCCCCACATCTCTTCAAATTCCGTCATATAAGTAACTGCAAGGGCTGGGTCATTTATTTCAATTACGTCATTTAACCAGTTTAGTTCTAAAGATGTCCAGTTCCATGAACCCATCCATAGCCAGTCATTTGCCGGATTATCATCACGTGCATCAAATATTGCAAATTTACTATGCATTATTCCAGTGTTGTCGGGTTTTTGGCTCATTAATATTCCACCATCTAACAATGCCTGAGCACCCGATTGCATTGTTCTTTGGTCATAAACAAATCTAACTTTTATGCCTCTGTTTTTAGCAGCAACAATAGCTTGCTCAACATCTGGTAATCCAAAAAAACTATATAGTGCAATATCTATCGAGTAAACAGCTTGGTTAATTCTTTGTATTACTTTTTCTTGAAAATCGACATTACCATTTGCTGCATTTCCGGAAATTGCAACTGATGTATCAACATCTTTGTTAAAATATATATTTATAGTCCCAGTTTGTGGGTTTGAAGATAAAGTAATAATTGTTTTAATATTACTTTCGCTTGTGCCAACATCATTTGTTGAAAGAGCTTTATAATAATATTTTGTAAACTCATCTAACCCGGTTATTTCTACTTGATGATTAGTAGTATCTGTATCATTTATTATATAACCTAATTCCAGTGATTCTGTTTTCCCATATTGAACTTCACTATTTCCATTCCTAACAGTATTAAAAATTACTGAAAAAGAATTTGTTGTAATGTTTGTTCCAATAACCGGAGTTAAAATTGCTGGAACATCATCACTAATTAAATCGGTAATGCTTCTTGGAATAACTTGATATCCAGAGTTATATGGAGCAGAGCTTTTATATTGACCAACAACACCAATTAAATCTATTTCACCAGAAGGAATTGGAGTACCAATAAGAGTTGAAACATCATTATCAATTCGTAGGTCTAATGCTCCAGAAGCATCAGTAATTGGATAGTTTGTACCACTTCCAAAATTACCACTACCTGTAATTGTAACTCCGTTTACTCTCACTAACTTACTTTCGTAAATTTCAACACCGTCCCAATCTTGATTTGCAATTTGACTTAATGTTACAATTTCCGGTTCAACTTCATTCCCTGAAGAAAGTATAGTTGGAGCAACAGCCTCAAGTTGAGTTAAACCTCTGAACTGAGTTAAAGATGCAGTAATTAGAACTGAATCACCAACATTAACAGCGTTTGAAAACAGTGAACCATAAATACTTATACCAGCACTACTATCTTGAAGTGAAGCTGGTCCATTATTTCCAAATTCATTACTTGCAGTAACAAGACCTTTTACAGTAAATGTTTGTCCATTTAACTTTGGCTCACCCTCCGAATTATTCTCTCTAATGCTATAAATTGATACATCTTGAGCAAACAAACTTATATTTGTTATAAATAAAACAAATAATACCAATGCTATTTTTTTCATAATTTTCTTTTAATTTATTTAAAATATTATTTTTTACGTTCAAACCTAAAATCACATTTGGAATATCCAGTAGCTAAGGTTCCAGTTCTGCTATACTTAACTCCTAAGTCAGCAAAATATTCTGGATAGACTAAATCATCGGCATAACAATTTTCACATATGCTTTCGTGGGTTTGGTAGAAAAATCGGAAATTCCGATTTTTCTTGCTGTGATATCTTTTTCAAGTTCTTGTTCTTTGTAAATATTAAGAATATGCTCGTTAATTGTAGAACGAGATTTTTGAAAAAGTTCTGCTATTTGCTAAATATTTAACCATACAGTTTCATTCTCAAAATGTGTCTCAATTTTAACTTTCCCATCTTTAGTTTGATATATTAAAAATGATGAATTATCTGGTTTCATAGTTTTTATATTTTGAATGTTTGTAAAATACAAGATCCAAAAAGTTTGCTAACATAACTGTTTTTAATCTATATCTGTTGAAAGAACAAATCGCAAAATGCGATTGTTTTCTGTGTCGGCTATATATAATATTCTATCATAGTAGGCAACAGCATGGGGGGAATCGAAGACTTCCGGACCACCAAATGATTCCATTTCATCTCCGAACGAATTAAATTTAAATATTGAATCTTTACCAGCATCTGCTACAAAAATGTTTTCGAAAACATCAAGTGCAGTTCCTTCTGGTTTTTCAAACTTTGCTACGGTCATCATATCATTAACAAATGGGTCTAATTTATTTTGATATCCTGTAAAATCCTCATTTTTAATAAATTCAAGAACTTGAGTTTTAAAACTGTTTTCACCAATTAGAGTTAAGATAATATCGTATCTGTTTCCACTAAAGGATGTGAGAGAGCTAATATTGCTAGCTGACATTAGTCCGGTACCCAGAGGTTCAAGTAAAGGAACACGCCCAATAAGTGTATCTATTTTTGAACCATCCGATAACACTTTTTTTCTAAAAATTAGAATCGAATTATCAGGGTCTATTAATGTTGCATTACTTGGTCCTTTACGAGCAACAAGAAATCCATTATCAAAGAAAGAGGCAACTCCCGTATATTCCCTATCGGGTCGTAAAAAATCGAAAGATGTGTTTGGTAATAGTCTAATAAGTGGTGCATTTGCAATTACATGCTCTGCAGCTACCATATCTAATTTAAATACTGCACTATAAGTAATATTTGAACCTTCAATTAAAGTATCGAACTGTGCACAAACAATTAAATTTAATTGAAAATCTTGAGCTAATGCAACTGGCTTTTTAATAGAGCGTTCACCAACTACATGACCTGCAAGGTTAAGCATAACAACTCTATCATTATCAGTATCAGCAACATAAATAAAAGTCTCTTTCCCAATTATTAAATCCTGCGGTCTGTTAAATCCTTTCCAAACAGGAGTTTGCTGAATATATAGTGTATCACTAATTATTTGGTTTCCATCCTTTGGGGAATTATCAAGTTTATCAAATTTAGTAACACAGTTAGTTACTAAAAGCACTGTTGTTAGTACGAATAATATATTTTTTATTTTTTTCATTTGTTAATTTGTTTTTTCTAATTAACCTTGAAGGTCAAATTAGATTGAATATTTTTTATATCATTAAAATTCATTAATAATTATACACATTTGTACATCTGACCTTAAAGGTTATACAGTACATTTACTTAATACAAACCCACAATAATTGAAAATCTATGAGTTGAACCAAGACGTGTGAAACTTGCAAAAGCATAATCGACAGAGACATTACCAATACCGAGAGGTAATTTAACACCAGCACCAGCAGTAAAACTTTGTTCATCAGCATTAATTTTGTAACCACCTCGTAATGCAATAATTTTTGCATAGGAATATTCAGCACCAATGGAAATATTTTCACTATTATCATTTGGATGATTCAACTGAACAGAAGTTGTAATTCTATTCCGTGCAGTATGCAATGGTTCAAATGCAAAACCTATTCTAAACATTGTTGGAGGTGAAAATGCTTGCCATTCGTTGTTGGTTCTTCCACCCCAAAGAGTAACTTCACCATCAGGAGCAAGCTCGTTTCCAAAATTTGTGATTGCAACTGCAAAGCGTGTAGAGCCAAGTCCAGTCCAGTACATTGTTCCAATATCAATTAAAACACCACGCATTTTAAGTCTGTCAAGAGTCTCTTCAACATATCTTATTGATGCTCCAACACTAAACTGCTCTGTCATTTTACGTGAATAAGAGAGAGTAACTGCTACATCTCCGTAAGAAAAATATTGACCTGTACCAAAAGGATTAAACTCATCAGTAACTTTCATATCATCCATATATAGTGAAGTTAATGATATACCAACAACATCGTTTTGTGTTAATTTATAAAACCCTCCAACAAACTCTTGACTTATACCAGCAAACCAAGAATTATGGGAAAACATTACTTCATTTTGTTTTGCAAAAGCTAAACCAGCAGGGTTCCAATAGAGTGCCGAAGCATCATCCGCAACTGCAATAAAAGCATCGCCCATTGCAGTTGCTCTACCACCTATTCCAATTTTAAGAAATTGTAAAGTAGATATTCCTGCCCTTTGTCCTCCGAGAGTTGGGAATAACTGAGCATTACTTTTTACAGTAAAGAGTATGGTTATTAGTAGTATGTATGTTAATTTGTTTTTCATTAAGTTCTTTATAAAACTCCTCACTGAGTCCTATGGACAAAATTCAAAAAATAAATCTCAAATAAATTCCAAAAACAAATTTTCAAAAATCAAACTTTTATTTCGATTTTTCTATTATAGCTGAAAGAATTTTCTTTATTTCAACTGCTTCTTGAAATAAGTTATCAAATTCTTTTTTGTTATCAAGTTTGTTTGTTTCATTTATTAATCGCAACCAATAGGCTGATTCTTTTGCTTCTTTTCTACTTATTCTTACTCTCATTAAAAAGTCTTTTTTACTAAGAGCTTCATTTGCTTCAATATAATTTGCACCAGTTGAACCAGACGATCTCACAACTTGTTTTCCATCTTCAATGTTTGCAACAGTTTTAGGCAAAGTTTTTATAATCATTCTAACAGATTTTGCAAACTGGAAGGTTCTTTCCTCCAAATCGTAGTAAGGTTTGTTGTTTGCTTTTTCTGTCATTGTTATTTATTTGTTATTTATTATTTATACTTTGCTATTTGTTTTAAAACCTAAAACTCAAACCAAATTTTGCATTTCTTCTCGTTAAATATCTCGAAGGATCATTGGGATATGGAGATATCGGAGATTGCAAATCCGGATACATTGGGTCATTCCAATTTGATGGAGTTGGATCGCCATATTCATATGCCTTTCCGGTAGTTGGATTAATAGTAGTACTATTTTGCCAATCAAGGATGTTATTAATTTCAATAATAAATGTTAGAGATGTTTTTCCAAATTCGAAAGACTTTTCAAAATTCACATCAATCCAAAACCAATTTTGTCCAATGGATTCGTACCTATTATCTCTGTCGTAAAAATATTCAGGTCGTCCATCAGTATCATACTGACCTGTAAATGAATATTTTGTATATCTTTTTCCAGATTGATAAAAGAGACGAATATAAAAATTATAATCATCTAAAATACCAGGTGCAAAACCAAACAATGGCTCCCCTTTTGGAATATAGAAATTAAATGTTGCAAAAGTAGTAATTGGTCTATCCCAACCCATATATGTCTCTTTTATCGATTCATCCAAATCGCCACGTAAAATTAAAACACCTTCATCTGCTGAAGAGGATTTTCCGGTAATTGTAGCATAAGAGAATGAAAATAATCCTGTGAACCACTTCCCTATTCGTTTCTTATATTCAATTTCAATACCTCTGGAGCGAGCATAATCGAGGTTTGCATAAGTGATATAAGATTGACTAGTAAAGCGAGCAGATTGTATTTTTGCAGTTCGTGTTGAAACATAATCAAAAATATCTTTATAATATGCGGTTACAGTTAATACATCGTTTGTAGAAAATTGTGTTTTAATTCCAAGTTCGTATGCAACAGTTGTTTCCGGATTAAGATTTGGATTTCCGAATTTCTGGAATGACGATTGTGCATTAGATGGCGACATTTTTGCATAAACATATTCTGGGCGAGGCCATTTGCTAAAGTGTCCGTAAGAGAAAAATAGAGTTTGGAAATCAGAAACCGGATGCGATATCCCAATACGCGGCGATAATCTCATCTTAAATCTTCTGCCATTAAACCAACTGTATGAGTCTTCGTAATAATCATCCCTTATCTGATCCGGAATTGTAACTACATCCGGGTTTTTAACAGCATCATCAATATACTTTCCAGGGAACCAATAATCTAAACGCATCCCAACATTTAGAATCATTCCGCTAAAGTTAACATTATCTTGTGCGTAAAAAGCACCAACTGTGGGATATACTTTATAAACATCATTGTTTAATCCAAGTTCACCAATCCAAGGTTTGTAAATATCAATTACTTGCATCTCTTGGAATGAAATATTAAATCCAGCTTTGAATTTGTTTTTTTCATCAAAGAAACTTGTTAGGTCACCTTTCAATGAAATTTCATCAATATAGTGATCTCGCCAAGTTGTTGGGTTTCCAACATCCCAAAATCCATCGCCAGGTATTACACCTATTGTATCTCTATCTAAATTGTAATATTCTATTGGGAAGGTGATAATATCTTTTCTTTCAGTATAATCGTAGTAATACTTCCCGTTTGCATCGGCACGTAAATTTGAAAAAAACTTCGTTGCTCGTAATTCATAAAAAGTATTTTGATTAACAGTATGAACCCAGCTAATATTATGGAAATTATTTTGATGAGTAAATGTATTAGCACTATCTAAATTCTTTTGAAATGGATATTGATAACCAGGGCTTGGTTCAACATACTCAAGATTTGATTGCAATGATTGTGAATTCTGATTTATATTTACAGATTGACTATACGAATAAGTTAATTTCTTAGTTGGTGTAATTCCATAAGTCAGTTTCCCCATCCAAAACCAAGTGTTCGAGGCTTTAGGAGCAAAAGAAGTACCTCCAAAAGTTGATGAGTACAACTGATTAGCAGTTTTTTTATAATACCCTTGAGTTATTCCATCAGTTAATCCCATATAAAAGGAACCGAAAAATGTAAGTTTGCCAGGTATTTGTAAACCTATAGCAGGAAGAATATATGTAGTTATTGGCTCTGGACCAGAAAGATTTGCTTCTGCAATTTCAACATTAAAAACATTGTTTGAAGTTTCACCATTTCCGAAATTATCCCTTTTATAAGCTACAGAACCGGAATATTTATCACGTCCCTCACGTGTTCGTACATTAATAATTCCCGATGTGGCTTGTCCATATTCTGCATTAAAACCACCGGTAATTACTTCAACTTCCTCTATTGCATTTGCACTCATCTCAAGACCAAATCCTGTTCCGGAAAGTGGATCCTGCACTGAAACTCCATCAAGTAAGTATGCACTTTCGTATGCACGTCCACCACGGATATGAATTGCATTATCGGATTTAATAACCCCTGCCTGCTGTGTTACAATATCCTTAATATTTTCAATTACAGCATTTTCAATATCTTCCCTAGAAATTGTAGATTTGCTTTGAGTATCTTCAACATCTAACATTGGTTTATCACCAATAATTACAACATCCTGTCCAATTGTAAGCGAGGTCTCTTCCATATCAACATTAAGTTGTGTTGTTCTGTTTGCTATAATTTCTATTCCTGTAAACTTCATTGCCTTAAACCCAATAAAAGTTACAGTAACGGTATAAGTACCTGGCGATATTTTATCGATTATATAATTTCCATCAAAATCTGTAGCAGCACCATAATATGTACCATCGAGAAGAAGATTTACACCAGGGAGTGGAGTGTTTCCGTTTGTTTTATCAACAACCAAGCCCTGCAGTTTTCCAGTCTGCGAAAAAATTAGTGTTGACGAGAAAAGCAATATGTATAAAATTAATTTTCTCACATTACATTCCAAACTCATCAATAAATACTTTTTCTATTAGTGTTCTAACCGAACCATCAATTGCATCAGATTGATGCAAAGGTAACCCAATAAAAAATAGTTCTTTAGTATTATTAATTAATGAAATATTTCCGTTTATCTGATTACTCGTTAGGTTGTGAATCCCTTTTGCAGTTAGCACACTTGGAATATATGTTCTAACATAACTAATTGTTGTAGCAGTTCTTAATTGTGGATAATCAGTAAAATCGGAAGTTGGAACAATATTACCACCTGGGAATAAGAAACTAATTGGCGATTCTTCTCCAAAACCTTCTATTGGTAGAAAACTTTGAATTGTTGCTAAATCAAATTCGAACGAAGATGATGCCTCTTGGATAGTCATTGAATATCCAATTTTTCCACCACCAATAATAAATTTCTGAGTAACTGAACTTGTTAATTCTAACGATGGCGAAGAATCTGAATACCAATAAATATATTTAAATAATTTCATTGTCTCTAAAAATGTAATATTAGGAAACGGGAGTTTTGTGATTTCAATATCCATTACATCAAATTTTTCGGCATAATTGCCATTATCAATTTCAGCAAATAAATTATTATAAAAGGTTTCTGCATCAGTTCCACCAGAGTAATCATCAATTATTAATAACTCTCCTTTTGGTTTTTTAATAAACCAAGTTCTACTTGTATCAGGCAGAGGCTGCACTTCAGAATAAGAACCGGAAATATCGGCTGCTCTAACAAAAAGTCTATTAAAGTCGTTAAGTTTTAATCCCTTCAGAGTCTTTTCAAAAATCTTATCAACAGAGCCATTTATTAATATTTCAAATTCAGGTTCAATTGCGTTAGCATCTACAATTCTTAAAGTTACAAGTCTAGTATTACCAGGTAATTGAATTGCATTTTGAATATCGTTTATTGCTAAATCGATACTCACTATAGATTCATCGCCATCTAAATCTGTAGCATTCCAAGCTACAGTAATTACGGGGAATGTTTCCTCTGGAATTATACTCTCTTTATTCCATTCAATTTCAGGAGGAGAATTTTTAATTGGGAATTTCATTGAAGCAGGTGTTGGGTCTATCATTCCAATATCAAAGTATCTTTCCCCTTCATCCCATATTCCATTTCCGTTGGCATCAATAAATGGCTCCGGACCAATATCCTCATTATTCCACATTACAGAATTATCATATTTTTTATTACCTTCAACATCCACTGCCATTACTTCAATTACATAAGTAGTATCAGCAGAACCAATTGGAAGGGAGAACAGACTATCGTTTGAGGTTGTGAAACTCCATTTTGCACTTAATCCAACCCAGCGGAAATAATATCCTAATACAATTCCATCGGGGTCATCGCCCCACCAATGAACTTGGAGTCTGCTCTTTTGCTGATTAATAGAATCGGGATTATCTGGGAACAAGAAAATCTCCGTATCAGGAGCTAAGTTCTCATCCCGCGGTTCATTGCCAGATTCAGTACAAGCAATAAGTGCAATGATTAGGAAAAGAATGATTGTGATATTTATTTTATTTTTTGTCATTTAATAATGTTTAATTTTAATAACCCACCCCTTAATCCCCTCCCAAGAGGGGAAACAAACACTTCTACTCACAAGTAGGGGTTAGGGGGTGTGTTTGTTTTAATTATTTCAACAGCAATAATTTTTTTGAATCAACAAAACTTCCAGTTGCTCCGTAGGAATCTGCGACAATTCTGTAGAAATAGACTCCACTTGATAGCGTAGCAGCATTAAATTCAACATCATAAATACCAGCTGATTGTTCTTTATTTACAAGAGTTTTAATTTCTCTCCCCAACATATCATAAATTTTTAATTTAACATTAGAAACTTCAGGAATAGAGTAACTAATTATTGTTGTTGGGTTAAATGGATTTGGATAATTTTGCGAAAGTGAAAAAACTTTTGGTGTAATAATACTTTCATCTATATCAGTATAACCAACAAAGTCATCATTTTTTCTTGGTACTAGTTTGAAGTTTCCAAATGAATAGTAAAGTACGCCAATGAGTTCATCAAATGTAGAACCATCTAAAACTCTAATTGGTTCACTTTCAAATGCTGCATCCCAGAAATTGTGATAGTTGTTTCCACCATCTTGTAATTCAACTCTTGTACCCACTGCAGAACCATCGGCAATCAAAATTTCTCCGTGGTTTCTACTTCCACCTGAGCCTTCATCAGGTCCATTATTTCCATCAGCATTTTCATCAATAACAGTTACATTTGTATATTTTAACAACACACTCTCCATAGCTTCCGCAGGTAATTCACCACCGCTCGAAGTTCCAATAACTGCAGTTGCAATCTCCGTTGGCTCAACAAATAATCCATCCGCAGGGCGCATAGTAATTTCGACACCTTTATCTAAATTCCCAATTCTTGTAACTCCAAATTGCTCATTTACAATACCAGTAGCTTCTACTAAATCACCTCTTTTTAAACCTTCTGATGCAGTTCCAAATATTTGAATTCCACTCCAATCAGCAACACCATCTTGAATATAAACCTTTGCACCACTTCCTCCATCGCCAGGTATATCAGATGTATCTGCTGAAACTCTACCTTTTACAGTAACCGTATAATTGTGATACCCACTAAACCCACTTCCAAAGGGAGAAAACTGCACATCTCTAATAGTTAAAGCTCTATTAAGTACAAGATAGAAATATCTTCCACCCACTGTATCTGCTGGTGAGTACGACACGTTACCGTCATTATCAAATGCTTTTACAAAATATGAAATTAATACAGAATCGTTTAGAGCAGGGATTGTTCCACTCCAGATAGAATCGTTCGTCATAGTCATATCAATAGGTAACTGAGGTATATTATCAACATCATAAACTACTTGAGCAGAAGCAACCGAGCCATCTATATCCAATATTTTTGCACTAATATTTACTTCATCATCAAATTTAACTTCAGCAATATCACGTACAACATCTGAAATATTTGGAGGGAAAACATCTCCATATACAATATCGTCTTCATAAACAGGGTTAATCATAAACCAGCCATATTGTTCAGATGTTCTTGTTTCAATGTAACCTCTTATTCTTTCTATTTTTGTTCCTGGTTGCGGAGCAGTAAAACTATATCTAAAAAAACTACCTTTATTGTAAACAACCATTTGAGTATTATTTTCATCTACAATCTTAAATGTTCCTGACCCAACTGCATTTGGCTCAAAAGCTGTTAAATTTTGAAACTCAACATAAACACCTTCCCATTTCTCTGCTAAATAATTTGGGTTTGTAGTTCCTTTTTCAAATAATGAATCAAGGGTTAGTACTACTGGTTGAGGACGTGTTTCTACTCCTAAAATATTAGATGCTTGAAAATCAATTGCGTTTAATTGAGTAGTAGTAAAATACTCGAATACAACAGCTTTAAATTTCACAGATAATCCGGTATCCAGAATTGAGAAGGCATCAGAGCCTTCTTCATCACGAACCAAAATACCTGACCAATTTCTATCATTTGGATCTTGTAAGTATATTGCAGGAGCACCTGCTCTTAAAGTTGTAGAGCTATCAGGATTTGCACCTAAATACGAAGGACACATAACAATTCCAGAAACAATAACTGTATCACCAGATATTGATAAAGCTGGGATTGGTTCAGTATTATTTGCACCCGCAGTTAAAAGAGCTTCATCAGTTTGAAAATTTATTTCTTTTATTGTTACTTCTGCATATTGTGCAAACAAGCTACTTGCACATAATGTAAATATTACAACGAGTAGTATCTTTTTCATAGTTTTTTCCTCCACTATTTTATAACTAAAAATTTTCCAACTTTAATTTTACTGCTATTAATATCTTTTACACTAAAGAGATAAAGTCCAGTAGCAATGGCTTGATCAAAATCGCTTATTAAATCCCATGCTGCTTCACCACCCGACATTTTTTGTTTTCCATCTGATGCAAATGTTTCAAACCAGCGAATATTTGAACCGTTACTTTCACCATTGTGATAAATGCGTTTAACAATATCACCAGAAAGAGTATAGATTGTTATTTCACATTCTTCCGGAAGATTGTAGAAATATATTTTTCTTAATCGCTCAAATCCACCATCCCAAATGGCACTTCCGTAATAAGGATTTGGATAGACTCCAACTTCAATATCCTCATCACTTGTTGGTAATGTACCTGGCAATACTCTATTAACACCAGCTAACTGACTCGATTCTAATGAACCAAGATTGTTTGCTTCATCACCTTCATCAAATGATGTTACGGAATATAAATACTGCCACCCATTTAAAAGGTTTTCAAATTCAAACTTATACCAATATTCCGTTGTATCATTAGGAAATATCTTTGCTTCATCCAATTCAATAAAGTCGTAACCTGTGTTGTAGCCTATATTGTTGCCAATGCTATCAAATTGTGCAGCTAGTGTAAATGATTTCATAATATCCTGAGCCGATGTTAAATCAAACCCAACATTTGTACGATAAATTCTATAACCTTCAAAATCTTTTAATCCGGAGATTGGGTCAACAGAATTTTCTGCACGCTTATCCCAAAATACTGTAACTTTTTCACTTTCCGGAACAACTTTAATTACTGGTGATAAAGGGGGAGCCGGTAGAATGTAACGTGTTATTTTTCCATCCCCATCTAAATCCTCACCAGGGTCAAGAATATTGTTACCATTTCTATCTTCGCCATTATATGCTCGGATTGCCCAACCAGCATTATTATAAAGATTTGTTTTTTGAACATCTGTATCTAAAGCAGGATCATCATAACCAAATTTTTTAGCAGCTACATACGCAAATACAACATTAAGTGAATCTCCAGGAGGAATTGTTGTGAAAGGACCTGCTGTAATTAATACAGAACGATTACTCGCTTTTTTAATATCGGCTTCAATTGCATCATTAAATGGAATACCATCCGAAAAATATCCAGTCATTTTTTTGTAACGCTGAACATCATTTTGCGGAGCAAAATATTTTGCATCACTTGTATTTCTAAACTGCCAGCTTACAAAATGAGCACTATCTTGAACAATGGATGCTCCGAGAAGTTGAATTCCAATATAGGAATCAGTGAAACCAACATCACCAGTGGCATCAAACTCGTAAGCTATTTTAAGCGAATCGTTAAAACCGTTCCCACCTTTATTAAAGAATGGAGAGCCTGTACGCGGCGATGTAATATTGGTATTGCGAACAACTGTATCAGTCCACAATCCTACATAAACAGAATCAAGATATTTATTTGAAGTATTCTTTATCCAATAATTAAAAATCACAAAGAAGTCAGCAAAGGGATAGTTCCAAGCATAACATTCTTGATTGATAACAACACCAAGAGGAACGTGATCTACAATTAACTCGCCATTATTAAGCGTTCTATTCGAATCAGTAAATTCCATAAATAAATCTTGATGCGAAATTGCTGATGGGGAAAAGAATTTTGAATCGATTAAAGAAGACCTCTCTTCAACTACTGCTGGAACTGCATTTGTATATTCAAAACCACCACCACGGTTACTTACGGATGAAGCATCAACAGCACCAGTAGTAACAAAGGGTCCCATACGCCCACTTCCATTCTCATCATTACTTCTATATGCACCAATCCAAAGACCCCCATCAAAAAAATGTTCTATTCCACTACCAATAGGATACTCACAATTTGGCTGTTCTGGCCAGAGACCAAAACCATGCCCAATAGTTCCAAAATTAGTAACTGTTATTCCAATATTTCCAACATTAGTAAATTTAGAATTATCATCTTTCACTATTTTTTTTATTCTGGAATCTCTTTCACCCTGCTCGGATGTAAAGGAAAAGAAGAGTAATGCTGTTAATAGAATTAGTAAGTTTGGTTTCATATATTTTTTGATAAAAAGCTAATGCAACAATTTTTTGATTAAAATTTAATTTACCATCCTTCAACAAAAAGGGTTTCAAAGTTAGAAATTTTTTTTAAATATAGCTACGAATTTCTTTAATGTTTTATTAATTAACGTATTGGTAACATAGAACCCAAAATATTTTTATATTTGAACTTACTTTTTAAGGTTATGTATTGAAACAATTTAAAACTAAGCATAGAACTTGATTTGATATCCAAAAACAATTGTTCTATTGTTATATTGCTTCATTGTTAAAAGAACTTTTAACTTAAAACTTGGAATATATACTTTATGAAAGAGACTCTAAAAACAACACTCCTTTTTTTACTACTATTACAATCAACTTTTTCATTAACAATTGCCCAAGAAAACTCCAGCGGAAAATTTAGCGGTTATATGATGGCAGATTATTATTACAATGTTGAACAACATAATCCTGAATTGAATGATAAACATGGGTTTAGGTTCAGAAGAGTTTATTTTACGTACGACTACAAAATTGATAATAATTTCTCGACACGACTCCGTTTAGAGATGAATAATGATGGGAACTATGATTCAGCAGAATCTATGATTCCTTTTGTTAAAGATGCTTACTTAGCGTATAAACTTGGTAATCAGAAAGCATACTTTGGAATTTCGAGTCCTCCAACTTTTAATTTAATTGAAAAAATTTGGGGTTATCGTTCGGTTGAAAAGACACCCCTTGATTTACAACGGATGGCAAGTTCCCGAGATTTTGGATTTGCTATAAAAGGGAAATTCGATTCTGCGGGTAAGTTTAATTATCATGTTATGTATGGGAATGGTTCTGCCAATAGGCAAGAGATCGATAAAGGGAAATCATTTATGGCATCTCTTAGTTACTGGATAACAAAACAAATTGTTTTTGAAGTTTATGGTGATTATGCAGATAGAGAAGGTAAAGCTGATACATACATTACACAAGGATTTATAGGGTATAAATCAGAACTGCTGCACGGTGGAGTGCTTTACACATACCAAAAATTATATGCTAAAGATGATTCAAAAAATAGTATAAACTTAAATCTTCTCTCACTTTTCCTCTCCGGGAATGTTGCAAAAAACATTAAACTAATTGGTCGTATCGATAGAATGTTTGAACCCAACCCTGTGGGAGAAAGAATTGCCTACACACCTTTTGATAACTCGGCAAGTTCAACAATGTTCCTAACTGGTGTCGAATATAAGGCTGCAGCTAAAGTCTCAATAATTCCGAATATCCAATATGTTAAGTATGATAAAAATGATAGTGGAATTACACCAGCAAGTGACCTCTATGCAAAATTAACTCTCTTTTGGAAATTCAAATAATTTATTTTAATCTTATTATATTCTCTTTTGGAAATAAAATTATTTAACCAAAGAGAATTTATGGATCATTATAGTTACCTATCAATCTTACCTCCACTAATCGCAATTTTTCTTGCAATAAAAACTAAACAAGTTTATGTGTCACTATTTTTTGGAATATGGCTCGGCTGGGTAATCATTAGCGATTTCAATCCGTTAACCGGAACAATTGCATCTATACAAGCATTGGTTGATGTGTTCAAAGATGGCGGCAATACTAAAACCATTATGTTTAGTTCTTTAGTTGGGGCATTAATAGTTTTTATTCAACATTCAGGTGGTGTTGAAGGCTTTATAAAATACATAAATAAACTTGTTGATAAACTGGAAGAGAGGAAAGCTGGTAATTCAAGAGTTGTAGTTCAATTATTAGCTTGGCTAACCGGAGTTTTAATTTTTGTTGAATCAAGTATAAATGTACTAACAGTTGGTGCTATCTTTCGCCCAATATTTGATAAGATGAAAATTCCTCGTGAAAAATTGGCGTACATTGCTGATTCTATTTCAGCACCGACCTGTATTTTAATTCCACTAAATGCTTGGGGTGCTTTTATAATGGGGCTTATAGCTGCACAAGGCTTCGACAACCCTTTTGGAGTAATGTTAAAAGTGTTCCCATTTAATTTTTATCCAATGATTGCTTTAGCACTGGTTCTATTTATTATCCTCTCTAAAAAGGACTTTGGACCAATGAAGAAGGCTGAAGAGCGTACACGGGAGACTGGGAAACTTCTTAATGATGATGCAACACCAATGATTTCAACAGATATTATTTCTCTTAAAACAAAAGAAGGTGTTGAGCCGCGTGGTAGAAATATGATTATTCCTATTGCAACAATGGTTGGAATGATGCCGCTAATGCTTGTCTTTACTGGATGGGGTAGTGTCCCAAATATTACTGAATTGCCTTTTTATCTGCAAATTTTTGAAGCAATTGGTAAAGGCTCTGGTTCTACTTCTGTTCTCTATTCTGTTTTAACAGCTATTACTGTTGGTTCGGTTCTTTATATGTCTCAAAAGATATTTACATTTAAAGAAACTTTCGATTTAATTATGAAAGGCATTAGCGGCTTAATACCCTTGGCATTACTGATGATGCTTGCATTTGCAATTGGAAATGTTACGAGAGAACTTGGAACCGGATTGTATGTTGCTGAGATTTCTAAAATATGGATTTCACCAAGTTTTGTTCCTGCAGTAGTATATGTGGTGGCAAGTTTTATTGCGTTCTCAACCGGTACATCGTGGGGAACATTTGCAATTATGATTCCTATTGGGATTCCAATGGCACAAGGACTTGATGCAAATATATACCTCACAATTGCAGCAGCACTCGGTGGCGGCGTTTTTGGCGACCACTGCTCCCCTATTTCTGATACAACAATTATTTCATCAATGGCTTCTGCTTGCGACCACATTGATCATGTTAAGACACAACTACCATACGCTTTATTTGGCGGGGTTATAACAACATTTATTTATGTGGTGCTTGGGTTTGTGATGTAATATTAAGTTGATTGCTTTTTTGATATATTAATTATGATTTTGCGAGCAGGGTGACGTTAGATAATGGCTTGGAATCCCCATAACCTATTTAAAAATAACTCCCCATTCCATAACAGTAAATCCAGCCCGATTTATTGAATTAACAATCGGTGTCTGCGGAATCTCAGTTTGTATAGAATATTCTACGACTACGTAAAATAAGCGTTTAATACTATCAGGTGTATTTGTTATTGACAGCGATATCAATTTTTCGATTTCAGAATCGACCTGTGGATAAACAATCAAATCTTCATAATTAGAAAATATTGGCATCCAATAATTAATAAAATCTTCAATCTCTTGTCCATGAAATCCGTATGATTCTAAGTTATTTATAAAGAATTCTTCATAATCAGTCTTATTTACAACCCATCCATATTTGTATTGCCATTTATCAGGAACTTTACATTCATAAAAAAGGAAATCGTACTTATTATCAATTAGTCCGTTTGTCTCAACTAATACATTCCATCCATTTTCATACTCTGGTTCTGATAGAGTAACATATCCACCTTTAGGAAAATCTAATATACGATTTATAATTTTTACCGTCTGTTTCTTTAGCAATAAAATCAAGAATTTTTTTCATTAATATAATCCATTTAAGCCAGAGCAAATCATATTCTTATTAACCTTGCATTAATTCATTTAATGAATAGTGATTATATTTATCTTGGTTAGAATGTGTTAACCGTTTTAATTCATTCTTAGCTTGAATATTTAACCAAATCATTGGATCAATTTTAAATATTTTCCCTAAAACAAGTGCTATTTCATGACTAATTGGGCGTTCACCGCCAATAAGTTTACTCAAATTGGACGGTTTTAGTCCAATATAATCAGCAAATTTATTCTGACGTATTTTAGTTACCCTTAGAAGTGTTTTTAGATATTCACCAACTGATGTAATATCAGAATCATCAGATTCGAGATAATCTTCCATATTAAATTTCAAAGCCATCAATTCAACATCTCTTTTCTGGTGTTCTGTTTGTTTTCTTGATTTATTTAACAAAATCGCTTGGAGTTTGTTAAACTCTTCTGAATTTTCAGTCATTCGATTTGTTAATACACCAATATTTTCTTCTCTATTTTTATTCATGCTATTCACCTTTATTGTTAAGATATTTATCAATTAATTTTATACTAATCTCTGGTTCGATGAACATTTTTTGACCAACAGCTTGTTCTGCACCATATTTTTTAATATACCATTCAATCAACTTCGATTTGGACACAAAAGTCAAATAACCCTTATATTCATTTTCCAATTTAAAACTTTCCCTACACGCAAATGCAATTAAACTGCCAGCAACATGATCATATTTTTTATTTTGACTCCCAATATTATGTGGTGCAATTTCAATTATATCCATAACTTGCATCCCATGTGCAATTTTTAAATGCAACATACCTTCAATAGAGGATTTATTTCCTTTCATTTTTAAAGCATATGTTTTGGTGCCTGGTTCACTTTTTAGCTCTTGCCAATCGAAATTCCAGCCATCATTTTTTGACGGAACATCTACTATATCAGAAATTACAATTTCAACATCAATTAATCTATCATTTGAAATATCCAGTATTTTCATCAGTCCAATTATTTATTAGTATTTGAATACAAGATACATAATATTTGTCATAAATGTATAATTATATCATCAATAGTTCCTTAAAACGACAATCAATGCGTAAAAAGTTTATAACGGCTTACAACTAAGCTGCTGCCGTATACAAAAACATTCTTTAATAAAATTTACACAAATAAATTACTAAAAATCTCCAAAAAGCAAGGCGTAAAGGCAGTCTGCTTGAATTGTTGGGGCGTTTACTCTTGCTATTTCTTTATAACGTTAAGTATATGAAAAGTAAGCGATTTCGAAGCACAAATCTTTCTACTTACAAGAAAGTTCAAACGGGCTACAAGCCTTGACTTTACTGCCATCTCGCTTATTTTTTATATACATTGTTGGGCACAGTATTTATTTGTTACATTCAGGATTATAAGCAGTTATCCATTCTTTTTCCTTTTGCAGTCTTTCGGCTTTATCAGAATTAGGCAGTAATTCATAAATCATCAATTTTGTCTTATCAGATTGCATAAACTTTCTTAAACACTCATTTTGTTCGTTTTCTGAAAGATGAGCCTTGGTTCTTTCTTCGAGATTATCAGTTTCGCCAACATATCGACAGTTTATTGGTTCTAAGGAATCTTTTGACTGTGCAAAAATTGCGTAAACAGATTTTCTTTGGGGTAAGTCGTCCAAATTAATAGTGCCTAAATTAACAGTTTCTTTTGCCATAATGCTTTTCTTTTAAATTATATTTCTTTTTTTAAACTTCTTAATTTCTCAAGTAAACTTTCATACTGATAAACTGCTTTAAGTATTTCTTTGGTAAATTCTATTGAAATTTCAAGTTCGTCTTTTCCAATTTTCTCAAATGTATCTGCTTCAATATGAGCGGCATCATTTCCTAATAACCTTAATTCTTGCATTCCATTAATTAGTTCTTCGGGTAAGATTATTTTTGATTTTAAGTTTTCAATTCTTTTAAAAAGGTTTTTTCCATCAGATTCTTTGTCGAGGCATATTTCTTCAAGAGTTTTTCTAATCATTATGGCAGAGGAGATAAAACAATTATTTCCGTGACAAATTAGTGCTTCATCAAATGTATTTTTAATTCTATCAGGGATTCGTTCACTGTTAAAGTTTATTTTTAATGAGGGATAAGTTTTTAAAAGGTTTCCCCCAGCATCAGCAATAAAGAAAATATGTCCGTTACATTTTGGATTAGGACATTTTCTAGAACCGTACCATAACTGATATTTAGGTTCAAATATGTCTTGTACAGGAAGATTTTGAAAAGTCCCATTATTTCCACAATGTGTGCAAGTTGTTGCAAAAGTCTTTGCGCTTCCTGCTTTTGATGATTCAATTTTATGTATCATAATTTCGTTTCTTTATATTGTGCCCAACGGCTCGGGGATATGCAGAGTTCAAAATACGGAGTTCGGAGAACTCTGGTATTTTGGATTCTGTATATCCCTTGTTCTGGGCTGTCTGACCGAAGGGAAGAGAGCACAGGACAAGGGACTTGTCCCCGAGCCGTTCGAGTCAATCTTTCCCGAAGGGAAGATTGACTCGAACATCCCAATACACCTATTGTATATAATAAGAAATATTACTGTTATAACAAATTGTGTATAGCAAGATTTAAGTTATTGAATTGTTGCTTAAAAGTAAAAATAATATAACAGATAAAAACATTTTTTTCACAAAGTTTACATCTACCCTTTAAAACCAAAAAACCCTAAACGAAAATCGTTTAGGGTTCTTAAAAATAAATCCTGGCAGCTACCTACTCTTCCACGCAGTTGCCCACGCAGTACCATCGGCGTACAAGGTCTTAACTACTCTGTTCGGAATGGGAAGAGGTGTTTCACCTTGGCTATAACCACCAGAAAACTTTGCCCTCGCAAATGCGGGGGTCTTAAAAATTTGAAGATTGATGAGTGTACTGAGCCATAAAAACTTTTTAATAAAATTAATGATTAAGTCTCACGACTTATTAGTATTGCTCGGCTAAATGCGTTACCGCACGTACACCTGCAACCTATCAACCTTGTCATCTCCAAGGAGTCTTTAGTCCCAATTAAATGGAAAGGGATACATCATCTTGAAGTTGGCTTCGCACTTAGATGCTTTCAGCGCTTATCCATTCCAAACGTAGCTACCCAACTATGCCACTGGCGTGACAATTGGTACACTAGAGGTTTGTTCACTTCGGTCCTCTCGTACTAGAAGCGACTCTTCTCAAGTATCCTGCGCCCGCAGAGGATAGGGACCGAACTGTCTCACGACGTTCTGAACCCAGCTCACGTACCGCTTTAATGGGCGAACAGCCCAACCCTTGGGACCTTCTTCAGCCCCAGGATGCGATGAGCCGACATCGAGGTGCCAAACCTTGCCGTCGATATGAACTCTTGGGCAAGATCAGCCTGTTATCCCCGGAGTACCTTTTATCCTTTGAGCGACGGCACTTCCACTCGCTACCGCCGGATCACTAAGTCCTACTTTCGTATCTGCTTGGCCTGTATGCCTCACAGTTAAGCTCCCTTTTGCCTTTGCACTCAATGCATGATTACCAACCATGCTGAGGGAACCTTTGAGAGCCTCCGTTACATTTTGGGAGGCGACCGCCCCAGTCAAACTACCCGCCTAACACTGTTCCGGATCCAGATTCATGGACCGCGGTTAGAATCCAACTAAACCAAGGGTGGTATTTCACCATTGACTCCACCGAAGCTAGCGCCCCGGCTTCAAAGTCTCCCACCTATCCTACACATGATTTAACCGAACCCAATGTTAGGGTGCAGTAAAGGTTCACGGGGTCTTTCCGTCCTTCTGCGGGTAACCGGCGTCTTCACCGGTACCACAATTTCACCGAGCTCGTGGTCGAGACAGTGCCCAGATCGTTGCACCATTCGTGCAGGTCGGAACTTACCCGACAAGGAATTTCGCTACCTTAGGACCGTTATAGTTACGGCCGCCGTTTACTGGGGCTTCAATTCACTGCTTCTTCCTCAAGGGAATAACAACTCCTCTTAACCTTCCAGCACCGGGCAGGTGTCAGTCCCTATACATCGTCTTAATTGACTTCGCAGAGACATGTGTTTTTGTTAAACAGTCGCCTGGGCCTTTTCACTGCGACCCCTTTTAGCTAGACTCGTAAAGAGTTTCACCTAATAAGGGTGCTCCTTCTCCCGAAGTTACGGAGCTAATTTGCCGAGTTCCTTAACCACGACTCACTCGAGCGCCTGAGAATACTCATCCCGTCTACCTGTGTCGGTTTGCGGTACGGACTGATACAATTTTCTTATACGAAGCTTTTCTCGGCAGCATGATTACGGTCAGTTTATTCCCATAAGGGATCCTGTTCGTATCTCAGCCTTAAAAGAGAGCGGATTTGCCTACTCTCTAAGCCTACATACTTAAACCACCTAATCCGACAGGTGGCTGACCTTCACTTCTGCGTCCCTCCTTATAATCAAACAAATTATACCAGGTACAGTAATTTTGAACTGTTTTCCATCGCCTACGCTTTTCAGCCTCGGCTTAGGGTCCGACTAACCCTGAGATGATTAACATTGCTCAGGAAACCTTAGACTTTCGGCGGATAGATTTTTCATCTATCTTATCGTTACTTATGCCAACATTTGCACTTCTATACGCTCCAGCATACCTCGCAGTACACCTTCAGCGCCTATAGAATGTTCCTCTACCGATCCCGATAAATCGGGATCCCATAATTTCGGCAAGTAGTTTTAGTCCCGCAAATTGTCGGCGCTGAGTCGCTTGACTAGTGAGCTATTACGCACTCTTTAAATGAATGGCTGCTTCTAAGCCAACATCCTAGTTGTCTGAGCAACTCAACATCCTTTCTCTGTTAACTACTATTTAGGGGCCTTAATTGATGGTCTGGGTTGTTTCCCTTTTGGCAATGGAGCTTATCCCCCACTGCCTGACTCCCGAGAAACATATGTACGGAATTCGGAGTTTGTCTGAGTTTGGTACCCTTGTGAGGGCCCTAGCCCAATCAGTAGCTCTACCTCCGTCATACTATTACTCGAGGCTAGCCCTAAAGCTATTTCGAGGAATACGAGCTATCTCCAGGTTTGATTGGCCTTTCACCCCTACCCTCACCTCATCCAAATCGTTTTCAACCGATACTGGTTCGGACCTCCATGAAGTTTTACCTTCACTTCATCCTGGACAAGGGTAGATCACCTGGTTTCGCGTCTACCTCATGTTACTATGTTCGCCCATTTCAGACTCGCTTTCGCTACGGCTTCTTCTCTTAAAGAATTAACCTTGCAACACAAGAGTAACTCGTTGGCTCATTATCCAAAAGGCACGCTGTCATCCTGATAAATCAAGACTCCAACTGCTTGTAAGCGCACGGTTTCAGGTACTATTTCACTCTCCTGTTAGGAGTACTTTTCACCTTTCCCTCACGGTACTTATTCACTATCGGTCACAAGAAAGTATTTAGCCTTACCAGATGGTTCTGGCAGATTCCCACAAAATTTCACTCACTTCGTGGTACTCGGGTGCATTCTTAAAAGTTATAATGTTTTCGTCTACAGGACTTTCACCTTTTATAGTTAAACTTTCCAGAATATTCGACTAACAATATAGTTTTTTACTTTTTGATTTATTTGCAATTCAATCGTAGAATGTCCCACAACACCGTCAACACAACAGTTGCATCTTTTAACATGTTGAACGGTTTAGGCTGTTTCCTTTTCGCTCGCCACTACTCAGGAAATCATTATTATTTTCTCTTCCTCCAGGTACTTAGATGTTTCAGTTCCCTGGGTTGGCTTCTCATACCCTAT
>JAKIUC010000001.1:0-77500 GCA_021647785.1 Melioribacteraceae bacterium | reverse complement strand
CCTTTTTTCTACTATCTGAAATATGATTTCTGCGGTTTACCGTAATATGAATTTAGAAGTATTTTACTATAACCTATGCACATAACTTAAACTCGCAATGTTCTCCCAAAAATTTGAAAGTGTTCCTTGTGTGTAATCTGTTAGGCTATATCTTACTTTAAGCTTTACAATATCCGAGTTAGTAATTCTAAAATCACTTTGAAAGTTAAGCTGCACTACATTTGTATAATCGGAATTAGACATAGACATAGTTAAAGCATTGTTCCATTTCGATCTAAAAAATCTCCCATTTACTCTTAAATTAAAAGTAGTAGTTTGGTTAGTTACCCCAGTCCATGAATCCATTATTATTGCTGTAAACCCTGGAGCAAATGACCATATTGCATTTATTGTTGTGTTCAAATTTCCGAATAAGTTTTTTACTGTAACCTCATTATCTCCTCCAAGAAAAAAATTGTAATTAGTAGAAAGTTGGTGAGAGTAACCTATCATTGCAGAGTTTCTAAATCCGAACGCTGGAAATTGATACGATACATTTGTAGAAAAAGTAGAGACTATACTATTTATTTTAACAGTATCATTCACTGAATCGTTAAACATTTTATTATGAATTGCATTAAACATTATTGAAAGAGACTGCATTGGACGAACAACAGCATTAAGCCCATAAGTATTTCGTTCAAGTGTAAATTTCTTCTGACCCAAAAGGTTATCGTTTTGTGCATCGTATCTAACATTTAACATAAGTATATTATTGAAAAGGCGAAATCCCAAATTTGCACCATATTTTCTTTTATCATTTATTACTGATGTCATTCCTAATGATCTAAACCCTGGATTGATAACTTGATACTTAAATGATGAATTAAAAAAATCATATTTGAAATCAAGAACTCCTTTATATGCAAAATCAGCATTAGAAGAGTTTCGCAAAGTAAAAATATTACCCATAAAATCTGGTACACCATCCACTTCTGCTTTTTCCGAATAGACATTTTGTGTAAATAAAGAGGCGGTAGCTTCCCCTCTTAAACGCAACATATTTTTTATAATCTTTAAATCTGTGTTAAAGCCAAATAAAAGATTTTCTTGTGGTGTAACACCAACTTGCGGATTTCCTCCAGTACCAGTAGTATCAATTATAAATGTATCTTTCGATACGGAGTTACTATCATCACGTGCAAGGACAATATTGATATCAAAGTATGAACCTCTTTCCTTCCCTACACCTATTTTAATTGCCCCCATATTTTGACTATAAACAGAGGAGTATGGTGATGCAGTTACTGAGCGGCGTGTCTGTCCGCCAATTGCTTGAAACCTAAACCAACCTGGATTAATCTCAACTCCACCACCACGGATACTAATACCGTTTAATGAGTAGTCAGAAAATTTATGATTGAAATCTCCAATGTGTGCCTGCCCCCAACTCCACTCCGGATGAAGAGCAAATCTGTTAATCTGCTGCCGTGCATTGCTGCCTTCTGTTGAAACAAATAAATCTAATGATACAGAAAAATTATTTAGGAACGTAAATGTGGGACGCAGATATAACCTGCCAGTTGCCCCAGGTCTTCGTTTTATTTCTCGTGATGTCGAATAGAATTCGCCATAAGCTCCTGCATCTCCACTAATAGAAAATATGGATGGAGCTACATATTGTGATAATTGTGAATTGATACTAAGATCAACTTCACTTGTATCTTTTACTTGTCCAATTGCTACGGTTAAACTCAAAAATAAAATGCTTAAAACATAATTCAGTAAGGAGATTTTCATTCTTTTTTATTCGCTATTATTTATTATTTCTTTTGCTTCTTCTATTCTATCGGCTTTATGCAATGCTACAATCAAAAATTCTTGCAGCAGTTTATTATCTTGTTGCGAGGCATAAATGTTTAACCATTCGTTACATAAAATATTTAATTTATTTTCTTCTCTATATATTTCTATTAGTCTTTTATAGATTTTTCTATTTTCTGAATTGAGGGATAGTACTCTTTTATAACTTAAAATTGCTTGTTTTTTATTTCCCTGTAAGTAATAGATCTCTGCCATTTGAATGTGAGCATCTTCTACTTTTGAACTTCTTGAGATTACTCGTTCGTAATACTTTAATGCAGTTTTATTATCATTTACTCTTTCAAAATAGAGAGCTTTATAATAAAGTAACAAAGGGGATTGAGGGTAACGCCCTAATAACTTATTAATCATTGAAAGATATCTCGCATTGGATAGATTTTTTATAAGGTAGCTATCAGATTCATTAACATTTTTTTGATATAATTCTATATTGCCCGATTTTTTATCTACTTCAACTTCTGTTAAATTTTTTGCTTTACTAATACTTCCAAGAACTAATTGTTGTGTTTGTTGCAGAGCAATTATATTTTGCACAAATGCTTTTGTATAAAACTTCTCCGCATTCTCTTTATCATCAGTTAAAACAAATATTTTAGATATTTTGGTTAGTGACAATGCATCATCTTTTTTAATATCTATTGCAGTTTCAAAATTTAATTTTGCTAAATCTAATTTGTTCTGTTCTAAATAAATTGAACCAATTTCATAGTAGGTTTGATAATCGTTCGGTTTAATTTTAGAGTATTTAGTATATATCTGAATAGATAATTTAAGTTGATTGTTTTTACGATAAAACTTTCCCAAATAAAAATAGATTTTTTTCTGGTGCTGATTATTAGTCAGGGCTTTATTCATCAGAGAAATTCCATCTTCGTACAATTTGTTTTTATTATACAATTCTGCTAATTCAATATATGCCTTATATGATTTAGGGTTGCTTTTAAGAAAGTTGGAATACTCCATAATTGCAACTGAATCATTTCCCTCTCTGACATAAGTTTTAATTTTAGAAAGAGTTATTTCTTTATCGTTTGGAAATTCCTTTTCCATTTTATTATAAATCTCTCTTTTCTCTTTCTCTTTTCCAGTTGCATTTAAATAATCAATCATCTCATTGTAAATTCTTTTCTCTTTCGGATATTGTTTTAATAAAGAATTGTAAATAACAAATGCTTCAGATATTTTATTTTTACTTCTGTACAAACGTGCCAATTGTAAACCAATTTGTAAGTTGTCCGGGTTTCTCTTCCATACGGGTTTTAGTTTTACAATTGCTTCATTATATTTTTCTTTTCTAATTAGTATTAATGATTTATCAATTAACAGTTGGTCACTGTTTGGAAACTTATTTAATCCTAATGCTATTACCTTTTCAGCTTCTTTAATATTATTCAACTGAATGTATGAATTTGATTTTAATGCGTATATGTCTTCATTGTTATCATCATATTTAAAAGAACTATCAAGTTTCTTAATTACATTTTCAAAATCCTTTTCTTGAAAAGAAAGAATAGCCATATTAAAATAGATTTTTGATAGATATCCTTTTACTTCTTCATTTGCTGGTTCTATCTTTAATAATTCAAGAAATGTTTTTTCAGCATCGCTAAATTTCATTTCGTTCACATATAGCTTTCCAAGAGTCTTTTTAAGATTTACATTTTTTGGAAATCGCCTATTTGCCTTTTTAAGCAACTCAATTGCTTTATCATTTTCAGCTAACTCTACATAACAATTTACCAAATATTCATAAGGTGCTACTTCAAACGGATTTGCAGATATAAACTGTTCAAATGTTTTAGCAGCATCGGAATAATTTTTATTATTATACTCAATTACTCCATTTGTAAATAGGTCTTGAGCAACTAATAAATTAGCCGATAAAATCAGTAATAAAATAATTAAGTTATTTTGGAGAGACTGTTTTATCATATTTACTTTCATTTCCTGAAGTATCAATAGCTTTAATTCTGTAATAGTATTTTTTACTACCGCTGTTATCTGTGTAAGTAGTGTCGGTGATTATACTTTTGTTTAATAATTCGAATGTTCCTGTTGGGTAATCGGAACGATATACGTTATACCCAGCCATATCAAAATCAATTGATTTAACCCACTTCAACTCAACCACACCATTAACTAATTTTGCTTTAACATTACGAGGTGCAGGTGGTGGAGAATAATCTGCAAACATAACTGTATCTTTCACAGATGTTTTACTTACATTTCCTGCTGTATCAATAACAGTTACAGAGTAAACATAGCTTTTCCCTTTTACAATTGTTGTATCAATAAACTGAAATGGTGCTTCAGTAAACTCAGTAACTTTCGCTTCTTTCATACCACTTTCCGATTTATAAAGAATGTATGATGCAGCATCTAACGATGGACTCATTCCACAATCAACAAACACAAATTCCCCTTTTGAACTAACATTAAAATTTACCGGAGGGAGTGGTGCTTCAACATCAGGAACATAAACAACAATATTTAATGAATCACTTTCGTTTCTTGAGCTATCTTGTGTTGTTACTGAATAGTAGAACTTAGCACCATATCCAAATCCTTTATCTTCTTCACCTGCATCAATATATTTATTTCCCTTAAATGGTGTTAAAGTTATTCTCGATTTCATTCCATAAGCACGTTCACTTTTGTAAATATTATATCCTTGAATATCCTTTGCTTTTGCATCCTTCCAACTAAAATGAACTTTGTTGCCAACAATTTTGTAGGTTAAGTTTGTTGGTGCATCTGGTGGAAAGTTATCCTCTAAGTATGTGGAGTTTGGGTTACTCTGTTTTCCTTCATTACCAGCTTTATCTAATGCAGTAATTGTATAAAAATATTGCTTCTTCTCTGCAATTGTGCTATCCCTGTAATATGGTGTATCAACCGGAACCAAAATCTTATTTATTTTTTTGAAAGTACCCTGAAGACTTGTTGATCTATAAACATTGTATCCACTGGCATCAAGTTCTGTACTCATATTCCAAGAAATTTGCATTCCATTTTGATATGCTTCTGCCATAACATTTGAAACAATTGATGGAGGAGTTTTATCTTCGAGTAAAATTTCTGCAACTTTGGATGCTTTACTCTCGTTCCCAATCGGATCAGAGATTGTAACTTTATAAGAATATTTCACCCCTTCTTCTAACCACAAATCATCATATTCTGGTGTTGAAGCATCATCACGAATAATTATATTTTCATTTATTTTTTTGAATTTACCATTACCTTCCTTTCTGTAAATATTGTATGTAAATCCTAAATCAGTAAAATCTCCATTCCATATTGGATAGTTCCACTCTAATTTAATCTGCTTATTTCCTCCTTCCAATTCTAAATCTGTTGGGGTATTTGGTATTATTTGTTCAGCCTTAACTCTCTTTTCAAGACTATCTATTATTCTGCCCGACATAGTTTCAAATATTATTTTGTAGGTGTAAGAACTCCCTTGCTTAATATCTCTATCAACAAACCATCTTCCACTTACTTTTGCTGCATTATTGCTAACAAGAGAGAGTATTGCACCACGAAAAGTTTTAGACCTAATTTGTCTAACAACTTCAATTTCGTTTTCACTATCCACAGCTTTAGAAATAAAATCCCAATCACTCCCTAAAACTATTCGTGCATCTGCAGGGTTCAAGATTGCTCGTATTGGTTTATCCTTTGTAAGCAGCACATAACCAGTATCAGATTTTCGATAGACGTTATAGACTTCGTTTGCTGAAGTTGATTCTGTTAAAAATATTGCGAGCGAATCACCTTTAACCATTGTAAAGAAATCTCTCTTTTTTTGAGCATTTGCTGTAATCACTAACAGCAATAGCAACCAAATTATCAAAAATGTTTTGTTCATTTTCTCTCCTATAAGCAAATTCTTAAATTGCTTAATTTAGATATATTTATTTCTTCGTTTTTCTTTTTTAGTCTAAAGTTTTTATACTACTTTGAATAGTAGAGACTAGTCCATCATTATTTACTGTTCTTACTGATACTCTTATGCTTTGTCCAGTTCTTAAACCATATTGAGAATACATAAAGGTTTTTGTTGTTCTAATTCCGTTACTTCTCCAACCAACTACTCTTGAGTATGATAAACTTTGTGGAGTAGCTTTCTCAATTTTATATTGAATTTTCTCTATGCCTGATTCTGGGTCAACAATATTTCCAAATGTTAAACCAACACCTTTTTCACCTTTACTTATGGAACTAGTGGTAATTGTTACAGTTGGTTCGAGAGGTGGAGATACATCTCGCAATCTATATTCTTCATTCTTTATAAAAGATAGTAAGCCAACATTATTCATGCTTCGCACTTGTACTTTTAGATCTGTATTATTTCCAATTCCATATTGTGTTAAATTAATTGCAGCACTATTTAAACTCTCCGAAGGTCTCCAATATATTACTGATGTCCAGCTATTATTACCAGCTTCTTTTTTATATAGACGATATTGAACGTGCTTAATTCCAGATTCATTATCTCTAAGATTAGAAAAATTCATAATTAATGTCTTTCTTTTTGTAAATCTGTTTTCATCATGCAAAAGACTAACTTCTGGTCTTTCGGGACGAGTATTATCCTGATAGAATGGTCCTGTGTAACAAAATCTTCCTTTCACTCCATCATTATTAACAGCACGAACTGCTATATAGCTTACATTGTTTTCAGGAATAGTCACAGTATATCTTCCAACATAGCTAACATTACGAATTGGAAAAGTTCTAGCATTATCCCATGAAAGAATATCAAACTCTCCGTTCGGTTGTGAACTTACAGCAACTTCGTAGTGGTCAACACCAGTTTGTAAATCCCTAGAGTGTTGACTAAATATTAACATTGGTCTATTAGAACGAGCAGTATAAGTACTTGCAACATCTGGACGTGTGGGTGGTGTTAAATCAATAAACTTAACATACTTCACTCCACTCTTGCCCGCTTTTTTAGCTTTATTAATAGCCCTAACTGCAACTTTAAAAGTATCGACATAGTTAAACATTTCATTTAGCCCAGCAACACTATTATCTAAAGTTATCTCAGTTCTTCTGGGAACTCTTTTCCAATCTGATATTAGTGATTCATCACTTTTGTTAGATACTTGTATTTCGTATCTAAAAATACCAGATTCTGGGTCTTCAGCTTCGTTCCAATTCAGGTTAAATTCAACATTAGAATTATCAAATATATTAACATATTTATCAACCCCAACTAATGGTAAATTATTCTCTGGCAGCAATGGGTTTACCGTATAATGTGCCGCCCACCCTCTATCACCAAAACCTCCAATTCCTATTCTAATTCCGCCACCAAATCCTTCACCCGCAAATGGGAAAGTAGGTTTAGTTGGTGGAGTTAAATCTGCAAAAATATATTGTCTTGCACCTGCTGCTCGTTCAGACCACAATCCATCACCATTTTTTGCAACAACTTTTAATTGATACACTTTATTATGTTCCATATTCAATTCACTTATAACAACATTGCTTCTTCCAAAATTAGTTGTCCAGTCAGAATATGGTTCATTGTTATCATCATTTGCCCCAGGATTATTATTCTCCGGATTTCTAACTTCCGAAAATTTGTAACGATACTCCTGAATTCCAGTTTGATTATCGCTGCCACTCCAGCTACCCTCTATTCTACTTGAATCACTAACCATATATTTAATTTTCTCATTATCATTCTCAACAAGTGATGGGATATATGGATAAACAATAAATGGAGAAATAGATGGAGGAGAATTGTCACTTTCCGGGTCAGTAAAACTTACTCCGCCAAAAACATCAGCAGTTCTATTTGAAAAAGTTGGTGTAAAATTTAAACTCCTGTGAATAGTATAACCAACCTGGTTACGAGCTTTCACTTTAAATTCGGTATTTCCAAAAGTTGTTTGCCCAGGAGTTGGAGTATAATAAAGAACTATTGCTTTTGTATCGCCAACTGCTTGATAACCGCTACTCGATATATCCGGAGAATTACTTGAGTAATCAATCATAAATTTATATCTATTACTTAATCCATTTTGAACATTCCAAATAATTGGCACTAAACTATAGATACCTCTATCCTGATTTATTGCTCTCAACATTGTAAAAGCTGGTACTTCCATTTTTTGAGTTAGTTCATTTTTCATACCCCTTAAAATATTAAGTTCAGTTTGAGGTTTATTAGGGTCTGCATCTCTTTCTACCCAAACCATTAGTTGAGTTAATATATCATATTTAGTTTCTGATAAATCTGCTAATGAATAATAGAGGCTATTTAATCTGGTTGTAAAATGAGCTTGTACACTTCCCATATCTTCAATTGTATTACTTCTTTCTGTGTGGTTTCTTCGTATTTTTCTTTGTGATTGATCAATAACAGCTTCTAAACCAATACGAGGTACATCTATCCACAATTGTCTTCCTAAATCAGTTGTACGATTTATAGCAAATGTTCTAAAATCATTTTCGGTGTATCCTGCTACATCTCGTATTTTGCTACGTTCATCAATCCACGTACGTTGTTCTTCTAAACTTAATCTATTTACTTCTTCTGGCAATTCACCTTTCAGAGTATTCATACTACGAAGACGGGTAAGAGCTAAATTCATAAATGAATTCCATGTTGCGTTATCATAAACTAATCTTGACTTTCTATTTAAATTAACTAACCAGCGGGCACGAGGGGAACCGCCACGCACTACATTTTTCTCTCTAGCCCACAATTCCATTTCACGAGAAAACTTAAACTCTGTTTTGTAAGCTGCGGAGATCTTTGTTATAAGAGTTCCATATTTAGTAGCTGTTCCTTCTAACCCGTTAGAACCATCAGCACCAACAAGAGCATTTTCAATAATTCCTATATTTTCATTAATCTTTATTATTTTTGCCATTACTTCACGGTTATAATTTTGGGCTGTTCTTTCAGCATTTTCCATATTACTCTTATTTGCATTTGCAATTTCTTCATCTAAATTCATACTAGGGTTACTAAGGCGTGTATAGTTACCTTCAGCATCCTTTGTGTAACTTCCAAAATTAGAACCCACAGTAGGGTCATCAGTTGTTTGAGCATCCACACCTTCAATAGCTTCTATAGTTTCAAAATCAGTCTCTAAAAGTGGCATCACTTCAGAAAGTGCATCAGAGTAAACTGTGATAATGCTATCAACACTCTCTTTGTCATTTTGATATTCAGTTAAACTTGGTGCATCTACTCCTCTATAAATATCTTTAATATATTCTATTGCACCAACCTCATAATTTTGTCTTAAGTTCTCAGGTATTTTATTTGAAGCAATATATTCGTTCACACTTAAATAATGAAAGAATGTGTTAGCTTCGTCTTGTTCTGCACGCGTTCCATATTTATATTTTCTTCCAATCTCTGCTAATGCACCATATATTTGCAGCAATTCCTCATCTGAAAATGTTTGCACTGTAGGGGGTCTATTTTCAATGGAAGTTTTCATTTCATCCATTTCTCTTTCTGCAGCAGCAGATTGACCAGCAGCTTCAGCTATTAATGCATCCATATCAGAATCACTCCCCCTTCCACCACTTAATTTGCCATTTGAAATTTTTGCCCACACAGAGCCATCCCAGTCGTAGAGGAATGTTCTTATTCTAAGTCCAGCTTGCCCATATAGGTATGTATTCCCTCCGCTACCAATTAATGCACATTTTAACCAACCTCTGGCACTTGCAACTCCCCAAAGTACTTCAGCATATACATAAGCTTCAGCATACGCACCCCAAGATTGACCTTGGATATACCAAACTTTAACTTCGATACCTGCACCAACTTCAATTATCCAAATATCAAAATCAACACTTGAATTCATACCGAGCATAAATCCGGAATTACCTACATAAAATTCACTCCCCATTTCTAAGAACTTAAATAATTCCGCATCTGCTTCACCATAAATTGCCCATTGGTCAGCACTATAAACATAGAATCCTAAACGCCCATCACCTTTAATAATTCTTGCTACATTAATATCAATTTCTATTACACCTTCTGCTTCAAAAGTAGGTGACCACTGAACCATTAAGCGAATTGTACCTTCAATTTTATTTTCCATATCGAGAAGAACAACTTTCCCATCTAACATAAATTGTCTATCAGTAATTGTTATTAGTACCCTACCATATATTAACACATCACTTACAATAGCGGCTTGCCCAAATAAGAATATAGCAAATCTGCCACCTTGTACTGCAATTTTCCCTTCTGAACCCCCTACATCTGCAAGTCGTTTTACTGTAAGAATATCATCTGCTGTTGGATTGTAGAAAAAACCTCCCCCAACACCAGTAATTACAATTGGTGTTATATCAATCCTTACTTCAGTAGAAATAAAGAATCCCCAGCTGACTTGATTATTTATTTTTGCAATTTTACCAACTACAATTGCATCAAAGTCTGCAATTCTTGCTCTTCCTCCAGCACGTATCAAAAAGCCAGCATCACCAGTATAATAGAGTAAATCGAGTGTAGCATCTAGACTCCCTTCAATTTCAAAGTGTGCATTACGAACAAGAAGTGTATATGAATTATCGGTTTCGTAAGAGAGGAATCTATCAACACCAGCCGATCCAAAGCCATCAATAGTAATTTCACCGCCAAAGCTTAAATAGTTGTTAACAGTAATCTGTACTGAGTCTCCGCTTGCTCCATTATTTCCGGTTGGTATTTCTCCACCTTTAACCCAAATTCTTGTTTGGCTATCAGAATATCCTATATTGTTTAATGATAGCGACCCCACATCTGTAATGGTTAATGTTCCTCCTGTAATTCTTCCAATATCAACAATTCCAGTTTTATTAAACTGGAAACCAGCAAGGTCTAAGCCACCTTCAACCGCTTCAAAATTAAGACCAAATTCACCACCAATTCCAAAGGTTAAATTATTATTATTATCGGAAGTTAATTGTACTGTATTAATTTTCACCTTAAACATATCTTCATCAAAATTAACAAAGTTGCCATTAACAGTAGCCGAACCCCATTCAACATTTCCAGTAAAATCAATTTCAAGACCATGTCTAATATTATTCATATTAGATTTATCACCAAGAGAGACTCTTTTATTTCTATTATTATCCCAATAAATATCGGAAACCATTACAATAGAACTTTCGGAAATTCTATTGAAGTTTAAATGGAGAGCAAGGTATGTAACATCAAATTTTGCTTTCCAGAAATCATATTCTGTTGCAGCAGGGTTACCAATTCGTTGTGGTTCATTAATGAATATAATTTGATTTCCAATTCTTTCATCTGCTGATATAGAGCCATTGGCATCTATGTTAAAACCAAAATCGAATTGTGTGTCACTTCCAACCGGCTCTGGTAGTTTAATCCAACCACCAACTGCAAGTTTGTTATTGCTTATTCCAATTCTATTTAGTGAAAGATAATTATCAACAATTGTTAAATCTCCATCTAAGAAGTTAGCCCCGCCAATACTAAAAGTACCATCTGTACCAATTGTAAAATTTGTGAATTGTGTAGTGTTGCCAAAAACATCTAACTCACCACTTAATATAAGTTTTAACACACCAGCTCTATAAGTAAAACTAATTGCTTTGCTATTTGGAGAGGAGTCGAATATTCTAAAATTGGAATTAAACAATTTAAAACTGATTGGATTATTCCTTGGTTTACTAATTTCTTCTGCTGAAACTGAATTACTTGTAATCTTAAGTCCTTCAATTAAAAGAGCAAAATCTTCTCCAAACTGTTCTGCTGCAAATTCACCATTTAGATAAAATTCAAAATCATCTTCCAAAAGTGATAATTTCATAGCTGGTTCATCACCAATAGCCATCGGAGTAAATGTTCCAATACCAAAATCAAAATTTTCACCATCAGCAAAATCAAAAGAGAAACTAAATTTACTATCATCATTATTCCAATTAGCTGCGTACTGAACTTTTGTTGTGTCTCTTCCACTAACAAACATTAATGGAATAAATTTACCCGAAAACCCGAAAGTATTGTTTTCACCAAAAGAAACATCGAGTCCTTCAAGTGTAATTATTGCTTCCTCGCCGAGTGGAGCAAAATCAAGCGTGGGCAGTACCCGCCTTGGATATACTTCTGAGTAAGTTCCGAGATTTACACTACCAGAGAGACCACCATTATTAAATCTGAGTCTTCGCATTTTAATTGGCATTCCATCCATAATGCCTGGTAGGTCAACTTGTGCATCGGCAGTAAGTCTATAATTACCATCCCTACCTTCACTATAGTCTATTTTGAACAAGTCAACAGGAATTCCTCTATCACGCAAATTAATAATTGATGTAGAATCATCTCGTGCAAGAGTAATTTCACCACTAACAATTTGTCCTGTTGCAGGATTTATTACAACATCAAAAACTGTGGGGATAGAATCGACTTCCCGACCTTCTATTTGAAGTGATGGAAGGAGCAAAGATGTTGGATTTTCTTCGGTTGAATAAATTCTCAATCCGGCATCTACTCTTTCCGATTGAACAAGTACACGACCGCCACTCTTAATACGGAGATATGCAATATCGGGAGTTGGTAACGGAATAATTTCTGGTATAGGAATTACACCAAATATATCTCCAAGATTTAAGCCATCATGAGTAAGAGTTGCAATTATACTCTCATCTCCATCTATGATATGTATTAAATCTGCACGACCCTCCGAAACCTTAAATGGACTTAAAGAGAACTTGAAATCATTTCTATATCTAACCCGTAAATTTCCAAATTGAGCTGCCGTTGCTTCGTCCCAACGTATTGCAGCAAAGGCTTCGCCGCTTGTTGATAAACCATTTACATCTAAAATAAGATTAGATGTAAATCCAATTTTAGCTGTTTGGTTTTCGGTTAATGGTTCATCGGCTGGAATTGCAGTCCAAGTAATATTTCCGTTTTCTATTGCCAATTTAATTGCAAAATCAGCATCAATTTCAAGGCTTCCACTTATCACTTTATATTTTCGATAATCGAACTTAAAGTTTTCAAAACGTGCATTGCGTGTTTGACCCCCAGGCAACAATAAATCGCTCTCACCATCTATCGTTAAGCCATCCATGTCTAATACAGCTCTATCTATTGTAAAGCGAAGCACTGGATTATCATTTGGAATAGCCCAAACAAATTGTTCCTCAATAGTTATTGAACCATCAATAATTTGTCCAGTGAGTAAATCCATTTGCAACATTCCATTTGCAGTAACAGTGTTATCATCGCCAGTGTTAACAACCAAATCGCCAGTCATATCAAGTATTGCAACTTGCCCGAAATCTGCAACAGAGAAATTAATTGATGATGAGGTAATTATGAAATGTCCGAAACCTAAATCAATAGGACAACGTGGAACAAAGTTTTCAACTATGCCAGATATATGACCGCTACTATTTAATGAGAATGACGCATCAGTTAAATCAACAGAGGTTTCTTCACCATCGCAACGCATATACTCTGGAAGGTCCATGTGTCCATTAAAATTAAAGCCGATTCCTTGAGAACCATTGTCATCAAACAATCCGCCAGAAATTCCTGTTATAGAAAATCCGAAACCATCACCAAAGTTTAGTTTCAATTCATCGAGCAAATCAAATTCTGCAAGTTCAATATTTCCAATTATCATACCATCTATAAAACTTGCATCAAGCATTGTTAAACGTGGGTATCGCATTGAACCAGAGCCACCCTCCATATTTGGGAAGTTAATTTCAAAATCAATATCAAAATCCCAATTGTTGTTTTCACCACCACCCATAGGATTAAACCAATTAAAATCTAACCGAGGCATACGGAATGCAAGAGGTTTTAATTCAATACCCTGAAATTCAAAAGCCAAGCTATCAGGAAATGAGGGGATGGAAATTCTATTCATTGTATGAAAGCCAGTTCTATTCAATAGTACATTAGGAATATTTGGAATTTCAAGTCCGAGACTTGGGAATTCTAAATCCAGATCCATTCCAAATTCAAAATCCCATCCACTATTGCCATCTGCATCTGGAGTGGAGTTGTAATCTAATCTTCCTAGTGTAAAATTTTCAATTCCTATTTTGAATCGTTCTAAATCTATTTTGGGAATTGGAACATCATCAATTCTAGAATCAATCAAACGTAGTCCTTCAAAATTTAGTCCGAGTAAAGTCCATACACCCCAAGATTCATTTTCACTCATGTTAAATCTAACGTCAGAATCTAATTGCAAATCGAAATCGAAATTGCGTGCAAGATTTAATAAATCTGCATTGAATTCTCCTGAGACAGTATTAAGATGCAAATTCAATTTGTCGCTATCCGGAATTAGAGGAATAATTTGCTCTACATCGCATGCAACTCTTCCTTCGAGAATTCCATTTTGTGAAAGAGTTAATGTCATTGAATCTTGACAAGCTACTTCGGTTTCAAATAATTTTGCTTTTCCAGTTAAACGGAATTTATTAATTCCATCAATATTGCCGTAGTATATTGAGTAGATTGTGTAAGGAATTCCGACACGAGTTAAATCAAAAGTAGGAATGCTTTCTTCAGGAATTACTCCGCTAATGAAACCATCAGTAACTTCCCCAGTTACATCATCGAACGAAATATCAAAATTGACCAAAATTCTTGGAGCTTCAGGAAGGTCGAATTGCATTGAAGGAAATACTAATTCTACAGGTTCACCATCTCTTGTGCTGAAGCGGGTAGAGTTCCCTTCTGTCCTTAAATTGATAAGTAAGTTATCATCACGTTTTATTTGAAGATATGCAATCCCTAATGTTGGCAAAGGAATCTTATCGGGTATTACACGATTTAAGAAATAATTTAAATCTGGAAAGAAACCATCTGCATTAAAATATGCAACTCTATCTTCTTTAAAAAAGATATCGCACTTACCTCTTGCAACTTTGAAAGGAGCAAGTGAGAATGAAAAATCCTCGCTAAATTCTGTTGTTAAATCACCGAGTTCTTTGCCTTGATAATTTAACAAAGCTTTGCTTTTTCCCACAACAGTAAAGCCATTTTTGTCGAGTGCAATTTTATCTGGTAATTCGTAATAAAGAAAGTTCTCCGTCTTTGGAACATTTCCTTTAGGTACTGCCCTAAAATTTATTTCATCATTCTCTAATCCGTCAACTACCATTGCAAATGGTTCATCAAATATTACTCTACCATCATCAATACTGTATTCGTCTAAATCGATTGTGAACTTATCAAATGTAACGCCCATCTTTTCGCCACCATCCATAACAAGTTGAGAGCGTCCATCAATTTTTAATTTACCCTCATCAATTTTTGCCCTTTCTATTTCAAACGAGAAGGTTGGATTTTCGCCAGCTAAATCCCAAGTGAATTTTTCTTTTATCTCGCCTTCTGCTTTTATTATTTCGTTATTTAATACTTCGTAAATAACGGAAATTTTTCCAACTTCTTTTTGTCTTGGATCTGATGTGAATTTAATACCAGCTTCACCATCTAAATATATTTTCTGCCCATCTTCATTTTTAAATTCTACTTTCGATTTTTTCATGTATAGAGATGCAAGTCCAATGTTTATAGGGCATTTGGGAACTACATCTTCAATTATACCACTAATGCTCCCATTTCCATTAAGGTTTAGCATTGTCTCTAATTTTATACTCCCCTCTTGTCCATCACATTGTAGTGCTTCGGGTAAAGTAATTTCGCCGCCAATTTTAACATCAGGTAGAAAGTTCATCAGCGAACCATCAAAATTTGTATTCAATTCTCCTTCAAAAAGGTTTACGTTAAAACGTGCAAGTCCAGATAAAGGAATGTTCATACCGGATGGGAATTCTAACCTTGGCAAACTTAGATTGAAATTTCCATTCTTAATGCTTGCCTTTAAATTATAATTAGGGAATCGAAATTTTTCATCAGTTCCATTTGGTAAATTTGGCATATTGAATTTTACATTCCAACCAAAATTCATTTGGGCTATTGAACCTGGAGTCCACTTACTTAAATCGAAAGTGAATGCTGGTGCTGAGAAGCCATAAATCTCAAGGTCAAACGCCATGAAGTTGATATTAGGGATTGAAAAATTATTATATTTTATTTCAGGGAACTCAAACCCTCTTGGAGTAAAAGAAATATCTTGAATTGTTGGAAGTTTTCTATCAGTAAAATCCGGGAATGAAATATCAATATTCATTGATAAATCAAAATCCCAAATACCATTTTGATAAGCTAAGTTGTTTAACTTCATTCTTTCCATATTCCACTTAACCCAGCCAAAATCAATGGATGAGGCATCAATATCAGCAGATGGATTAAACGAAATTAGTTTAAAATCATTTGGCTTTAATTCAAATATAACTTCTGCACCAAACGAATTATCCGGATTAGTATTAAAGACTAAGCCGCCATCAACTAATATGTTATAATCCATTTTATCTCTTAAAAGATTACCACTAATTTTTCCTTCAATATTATTAATATTTAAATTAAAAAGGGTTGAACCTTGCAGTAGTGCAATTTCTTGATTAAGATTGCAGCCAATGTTTGCACTATAAGAACCATCTTTATCAATGTCTATTTCAGTTACAGTACAATTGGATGGAGTTCCAAAGATAGATAGCTTCCCTTCAAGATTTGTTTCTACATTTGGATAAGTGAGTGAGAGTGCTGTAATATTTAGTTCAAACGAACCATCTCCAAGCTCAAATATTGGTGTGGTTGGATCACCAATAAGAGAAATATCTCCAATCAATTCTTTATCGATATAACTTAGTCTTCCATTTAATGGAATAGTAACATCTTCACCAAGATAGAACTCTCCTCCAATTGTAAACTGTTGTGGTGGAATAAACTCAAGCTCAGTCGGACGGAAAAAACTTCCAGTAATCTCTTTGGGTATAATTTCGTCATAGATAGAGCCAATAATATTACCACCGAGAAATACTGGATTATCATACGTTTCTTTCTGTACCATTAAATTCTGAGCAAATACATCAACATATTTATCAATCCCATCAGAGCCTCTTATCAACATTCTGCACGAGCCATCAAGATTTAAGTACGTTTGATTATCGGTAATATTTAATTGCTCTAAATCAAATATGTATGCAAAATCCTCAATAAGCATAAGGGTATCAACTTCAATTCCGCTGCTTGGGCTTCCAAAAGTGAATTGCCATATTTCCGAGTATCCATCATTTGTGGAGACTGGCATTCCTTCATCATTAGTAGCTTGAACTTGCCAAACATAAGTTTGGTTTTGCTCAAGCGGATAATCATCCAAGCGGAAGGTGTATAAATTCTCGTATGGTATTTCTGTTTCTACTACTGGAACATTTGCCTCTAATGCTCTGTAAGTATCTTGTCTTTCAAGTTTTTCAACAATTTTAAGGTGATAGTAAACTAAAACATCGGCAGGCGTAGTAACTGGATTCCACATAAAAGTAGGTAGTGCAACTTCAATAGAACCTTCATCTTCGGGCGATATAAGTTGTGGAGGATTTGGTAATGCAATTTCAAAATTGGTACAAGCCTCTGTTAATAAATTACCATTTAATGAAAATGCACTAACACAAATTGAATAGTCAGATTCTGGCAATTTACCAGTTTGTATTATAACCCTCTCCAAATCTGCATTTATATTTGTACTCACCCAATCTGAGATGTCGTTAAATGTTAACATTTCAGAGACTGGACCAGATAAATATTCTCTATTCTCTGTACGTCCACGAATAGCTTCTCCATATTCATCGAGGCTAATAACAATCTCAAAATAAAACTCGACTGGAGCAGAGCCAGTATAATTGATATTTAGATTACCAATATTCGGGTTTCTTTCCCAATCGTTAAAATAAGGTGAGGGATACTGAGGGAAAGTAATGAAAGAACTCCAATTTGGGTCTTGTGAAAATATTGAGCTAAATGATAAAAATAGAATGAATATTATTCGTTTCATATTATTAATGCCATTATCTATTATTAAATATTTTTCCAATTGTACCATAAGGATTTCCCTAAAGTGTTTGATATTTTAAATTTAATTTTTCAATTCCAAATGCCAAGCTATTACAATGAATTGGTAGTTCCAATCGCTAAGGTATATGGAATGGGGTGATTGTGATTCCTAACACAATGAGTGTAAAGAGAAAAAAGTTTTACTTGAAAATAATACTTTTCCAATGGAAGTCTAAGCAAACCACTGTTGAATATGCGTCCAGAGGTTTGTTATAAATTTATGGAATTAACATGCATTGTACAATAGGACAAATTTAAAAGTAGAAAAGCAAGCCACTCTTGTCTTGCCTACCCCAATTTTTCGGGGAGTTTTTTTTCGCAAGAATAATCTTCGAAAGAAGTCTATCGGACAATACGGCAGTGGATTTCCCCGACTTATCATAATTGCAAGGTATTAGTTAATTTATACTCTAATATTTATAGCCATGTATTGGAGTCAAACTTTACACCCACTACAAGATGAAAACTAAAACACTTTCAACAAAAATCCCATTAAAATACCGGCAGCAACTGCTGACCCAATTACTCCGGAAACATTGGGTGCCATTGCGTGCATCAATAAATAATTTGATGAATCCTCTGCCAAACCAAGCATATGCACAACCCTTGCACTATCAGGCACTGCCGATACTCCTGCTGCTCCAATCATAGGATTTAGTTTATCATCCTTTTTCAAAAAGAGATTCATAAATTTTGCAAATAGAACTCCGCCAGCGGTAGCAATCATAAATGAAATTGCACCAAGTACAAAAATCATAATAGATTCTTTTGTTAAAAATTGTGTTGCCTGTGTTGAAGCACCTACTGTTAAACCCAACAGAATTGTAACAATATCAATTAATGGTTTTGCGGCAGTATCTGCAAGGCGTTTAGTAACTCCAGATTCTTTTAAAAGATTTCCAAAGAAGAGCATACCTAATAATGGCAAGGCTCCCGGCGAGATAAAAGTGGTTAGAAAAAGTCCAACAATTGGGAAAGACATTTTTTCCAGCTTTGTAACAGCTCTCGGAGGTTTCATTTTTATCTGTCTTTCCTCTTTGCTTGTAAGTAGTTTAATTATTGGGGGTTGAATAACCGGAACAAGTGCCATGTAGGAATATGCAGCAATAGCAATGGCTCCGAGCAACTCTGGTGCTAACTTTGATGAAAGAAATATTGCAGTTGGTCCATCAGCACCGCCAATAATTCCAATTGCAGCAGCTTGTTCAACACTAAATCCAAGAGCTAAGGCTGCCATAAATGTTAAAAATATTCCAACTTGTGCAGCTGCACCAAGCAACATTAATTTCGGATTTGAAAGGAGTGCGGAGAAATCCGTCATTGCTCCAATTCCAAGAAATATTAAAGGAGGATAGATACCTTTCATCACTCCAAAATATAAGTAGTTAAGAACAGAGCCATCCTCGTAAAGTCCAATCTGCAAGCCAACATGCTCAACAAATGGAATATTCCCCATTAAAATTCCAAACCCAATTGGAACAAGTAGAAGTGGCTCATACTCTTTTTTGATTGCAAGGTAAATGAAAATTAAGCCAATGCAAAGCATTACAACATGTTCAATAGTAAGATTAGCAAAGCCGGTAAAGCGAATAAATTGATTTATGCCTTCCATTTGCTATTCCCCTATCTCAATTAGAACATCTCCTTCAAGAACTGAATCGCCATTGTTAATTTTAATGGCAGTCACTTTTCCAGCCTTATCAGATTTGATGTTGTTTTCCATTTTCATTGCTTCCATTATCAGAAGTGTATCACCTACTTTTACCTCATCACCAATATTAATTTTAAGTTCTAATATTGTGCCTGGCAGCGGAGCTTTAACAAACCCAACACCCTTTGCAGCACTTGGCTTGCTTGTCTTTGCTGCATCATGCCCACCAGAATGAATAATTTTCGGTCGCATTAATTTTGGTGTTTTTGTTTCTTTGATAGTTTTTTCAATTTCTACTTGATATGTTGAACCGTTTACTTCAACCTCTGCTACATTGTCTTCAAGATTTAAAATCTCAACGCTGTAGCTGTTTCCTCTAATATTAAATTTAAATTTTTTCATTTTAAAACCTTATCTCTTTGGATTTTCTCTTAACCCGTATAGTTTAGAACTCCACGGCGAATATGTTCTTTGAACCCTTTTAATTGTTAATACTGTATTTTCTAAATCATGTTTTTCCTCGTAATGCAGGTATAGAGCTGTTGAAATGGCAGCACTTACTTCACCAGAAATTGAGAGGTCATCCGCATCAGCAGCATGATGACCAGCAGATTTTAACTTCTTTCTCTGTTTTAACTGAAGAACTTTTTGGAAGTATGTAATTATTATTGCAAGTGAAAGTAAAGAAACAAAAACAACTATATACCCAACAACAGAAATCAATACTCCATCATTCTCCCAAATATTTGATAAGCTAAATTGCTCAAACATAACTGCTCCTTATTATAATGGAAGATTTGAATGTTTCTTTGGAGGGTTGCTATCTTTCTTTGTTGAAAGCATCTGCAATGCTCTAATTATTCTGAACCTTGTATTGCGAGGTTCAATTACATCATCGATGTAACCATACTTAGCAGCAACATAGGGATTAGCAAATTTCTCTTTATACTCTTCCTCTTTCTCTTTAATAAATTTTGCTTTTTCATCTGCATCAGTAATAGCTTTTGCCTCTTTCGAATAGAGAACTTCAACTGCTCCTTTAGCTCCCATTACTGCAATCTCTGCTCCTGGCCAAGAGTAATTGATATCACCCCTAAGATGTTTGGAACTCATTACATCATAAGCACCACCATAAGCCTTTCGGAGAATTATTGTAATTTTAGGAACAGTTGCTTCGCCATAAGCAAAAAGTAATTTTGCTCCGTGGATAATAATACCACCATACTCCTGTGTTGTGCCTGGTAAAAATCCGGGTACATCAACAAGTGTAACTATTGGAATATTAAAAGCATCACAGAACCTTACAAAGCGTGCTGCTTTTCTAGAAGCATTTATATCTAAAACTCCAGCAAGGTAACTTGGCTGATTAGCAACAATACCAACTGAGCCACCATTAAATGTTGCAAACCCTACAACTATGTTTTGAGCATACTGTCTATGTACTTCAAGGAATTCACCATCATCAACAATAGATAATATTACATCTTTAACATCGTACGGTTTATTGGCACTCTCTGGAATTATATTATTTAATAAATCATCTAGTCTATCAATAGGGTCACTACAAACTCTGTGCGGAGGGTCTTCCATATTATTCTGCGGTAGGTAACTCAAAATTTTTCTGATTAACATCATCCCTTCTTCTTCATCTTCGGAAACAAAATGAGTAACGCCAGATTTTGTAGCATGAACTTGAGCACCACCAAGTTCTTCAGTTGTTACAACTTCGCCAGTTACAGTCTTTACAACTTTAGGACCAGTAACAAACATATAGCTTGTTCCTTTCGACATAATTGTAAAGTCGGTTAATGCAGGAGAGTAAACAGCACCACCTGCACAAGGACCAAATATTGCTGAGATTTGCGGCACAACACCAGATGCCATAATATTCTGTTGGAAAATATCGGCATAACCACCAAGACTTTTAACACCTTCCTGAATTCTTGCACCACCGCTATCGTTTATTCCAATGATAGGTGCACCAACTTTCATTGCTTTCTCCATTACCTTTACTATTTTTTGTGCGTACATTTCAGATAGCGATCCTCCGAAAACTGTAAAGTCTTGAGAAAACACATAAACTAATCTTCCATCAATAGTACCATACCCAGTAACAACACCGTCCGAAAGATACTGCTGATTTTCAAGACCAAACCCTACTGTTCTATGATGCACAAACATATCAAACTCTTCAAAACTACCTTCGTCAAGGAGTAATTCAATCCGCTCACGAGCAGTCATCTTCCCTTTGCCATGCTGGGCATTAATTCGTTTTTCTCCGCCGCCCATGCGAGCTTCTTCACGCTTTTTTAGTAGTTCTTCTATCTTGTTTTCCATTCCCATTTTAACTCCTTTTAAGATGTATAAATATCCTTACATCTTTTAATCTATTATCTTTATCTAATTGTTTTTTTCACAAAACTCTGTTAATACACCACCAGTTGATTTTGGATGTAGGAATGCAATATCCAATCCTTCCGCACCCTTTCGAGGTTTCTCATCTATTAAGCGAATTCCTTTTTCCTTCACTTCAGCTAAAACATTTTCAATTCCGTTAACAGCAAAGGCAATGTGCTGAACCCCTTCACCACGCTTTTCAATAAACTTTGCAATTGGGCTATCGTCATTAGTAGCTTCGAGAAGTTCAATTTTTGTCTCTCCAATTTTTAAAAATGCAGTCTTAACTTTTTGTTCCTTAACTTCCTCCACTGCATAACATTCTAACCCTAAAACTCCTTCATAGTACTTAAGTGCTTCTTCAATACTCTTTACTGCAATTCCAATATGTTCAATTTTATTTATGTGCATCACAATTCCTATTTTATTTATAAAGCGGTTAGACAAAATACGTGCCTAAATTATTTATTGCAATTTTTTACTATTAAGTTTAGGAAAAGGTAAATTTATGTAGTAGCATCTTTCTTTTATTAAGATTATTTTCTCATAAATTAGAAAACTATTTGAACTTGGAGAAGGAACCGCAAAGAGACTAAGTTTTTACAGCACATGGCTGGAAAAAAGCCACATTCATTGGAAATCATAAAGTTGTAAATAATGAATCATTATTGTCATTTGCTTCACGTCAATAATAGTCATTTATTATAACAATCAATGACAGCATCGCAAATAACGGCAATCCGCGGCAGCGGACAAATAACTATTTCTTTAATATAGATCAGTTTTTTCAACACGAACAATTTGTTCATAAAAGTCTTTGGCTAAGCGCCTAAGTCGTAAAGATTTTTATGAAACACTTCCTCAACGGTTTAGAACTTCTTTAGATTTAAAACTAAAAAACCTCAATTGCATGAGGTTCTTTGCTCCACGGGTAAGATTCGAACTTACAACCCTTCGGTTAACAGCCGAATGCTCTACCATTGAGCTACCGTGGAATATTCAATAAAATTTGAATTCTAAAAATAGCACTACCCAAAATTATTGTCAAGTATAATTAACGGAAATGAAAAAAATATTTTGCAGTAAATAAAAAACGGGTAATCTGCAGTGGCGGAGTAATGTATAGAATTACTTGGGGTTAAAGTAATAAGAATTCTTCCCTTTTTGTAAAACTTCAAAAAAATAATCGTTTACCAAAAAGTCCAATAAGCAGATATGTTTGCTCCAAAATATCTATAAGCAGAATTGTACTGTGAGCTTTGCCCCATTGTTAAATTACCTTGCAGCATTAAATTAGAGAGTGGTTTATACTTTGCATTCAAGTGTCCTTCTAAAATTAGTTGGGATGTTGAAGGTGCATACCCAAGTTTCCCACCTAAGCCAACCTTTGTAATTTCTTCATCTTCTAATAAAAAATCTGCCCAAAGAGAATGTGTATCAAAATTTTGAGGTGAGTAATAAACTAACATATCTTTATACTTATAATTTTGATAGAAATATTCGTAACCAGCTGTGAACGGTTCTGTAAATTGATATCCCATTCGTAATTGAAAATTATTTCCCGCATTTCCATCAGAGATAGAGAGATAATCGAAGAAAGAATCGAACAACAATCCTGATGAATGTTTATAGTATCCCTTTACCTTAAAAATTGATGCCGTCATTCTTGTTCTATCTTTAAAACTATAATCAATAAGATATGGTGAATAGAGAATTAGATTTGCATCAGATGCATAATAGTAAATATAGGCTCCAAAATCATTTTGATTATCGTAACCAAATGAAATCTCTGTTTCATCTTGGCTTTCAAAACCATCTGTGTTAATTATTCCTAAAGCAAGTGAGAGAACTAACTCTTGAGAAAAAGGTATTATTATATGTCCTTTAAATGAAGTGTACAATCTTTTTCCAGTGAAGCCTGTAGAATCAAAAGTATTAGCCCTGGCAACAGAATCGATATAATATACAGATGCAGAATCTAAAGTTTCCCAATTTGCCGTAGTATTAGTACGATAAAATGAAACGCCAAGAGTAAGATGCTGAAAAACACCGAGTTCAATTCTGACTCCTATTTTATTCATGGCAAAACTAAGATTATCAAAATAAGTTTGTACTTGTGGTGCAATTCCGATACTTGATGGAAAGGCACTTAATATTGCACTTATACCAGTTGGTGGTATCCATGAAATTCTTTGCTCAACAAGATAGACTTGCATTGAATCTAAATCCCAAGTAAGAAGTTCTTCATAAACAGTCATTGCCGAATCATTTTCGCCCATCTTGGAGTAAGAATCGCCAAGATATAAACGTGGTTGAAACTCTGTTGAATCTTCTTCAACTAAAGCTTTGAAAGCCTCCATAGCACGCACTGAATCTCCAGTTTCATAATAAAGTTTTCCACGCTCTAATGAAGTTTTATAATCATATCCTTCTTCCAAAAGATTATCATAAATGGTTAGAGCTTCATCATAATATTTTGCACAAAAAAGTACATCAGCATATTCTCGTTTTACAATATTATTTGGTTCTGCTTTTTCAAGATACTCTTCATAATAGGGTAACGCTTCTTCACACCCTTCATCACCAAGTACACTACGCCCCTCATCAAGGATGGCGTATATCTCTCTTTCACGAGCACGAATTATTTGAAACTCTAATCTGGATTGAATTGTGAATACTTCATTATTTCCAGCATCGATTAATTTCGCTTTATCTATTGTTGCTTGTGCTTCTTCAAAATCTTCATCCATTATTAGTAGCGTTGCTTTTGAAACTAAGGCATCAATATTATTCGGACGTTTTTCAAGAACTTCATCAACATATTTAGTTGCTAATTCAATATCCGTTTCTGTCCAAATTGCAGTTTGTGCTCTAAATAATTTGTAATCCAAATTTTGCGGATATTCCTCAATTAATTCATCAAGTACAAGTCCGGCATCTCCAAAATATCTATTCCAGGCAAGGGCTTGAGCGTATTCAAACTTAACACGCGGGTCTTTTTCTTCGGGAACAAGTTCTAAATAGTTTTCTAACAAAAATGTAATTTCTTCATACTCTTCGAGATAACTATAATACTCAACTAATTGTAAAACCGATTCTTTATCAGTAGGATCCGCTTCAACTCTCGCTTCCAATTCCTCAATTCTTATATTATAAACACTATCCCTATATTCAGTAACATAGTCCCATTTCTCAATATAATTTGGTTCCTCAGAATAATCAATTCCTAAAATTTCCAACTGCTGATAGGCTTCTTCAATTCTGTTTGCCTTAATTAAATCATTAACTAATTTAAACCTCATCTCGGCATCATCCGGATTTTTCCGCAACAAACGGTAGTATCTGTCTATCGGAAATTCTTTATCAAATGATTGTGGGTCGTATTGTGTTATATAACCTTTCTTAGTTACTATATCCAATCCATCTTGTGCTTCCTTAAAAAATGGTTTGAACCCAAGTGCATTTTCGAACGCAATTTTTGCTTGTTTATATTTTGCAAGCCAGAGAGAGAAGTAACCGTAACGGCTCCATAGCCTCCAATCTTCCGGATATCTATCTACAAATACTTTTAATATTTTTTCCCCTTTTGTGATGTGATTATTCTTAGCGAGAATTTCAGTATATCTAATAATTTCATCTGGGGATGCATCATCATCGCGTGCTAAATACTGGTCATACCAATCTTCTGCTGTTTGCCACTCCTCAAGCCATCGGTACGATTTTCCAATCTCTAAATAATTGAAAGGATTTGAAGGGTCAATTGCAATCTCTCTTTCGTGACCTTTTATTTTTTTTCTTAACTGCTTGTGCCAAATAGCTTCCGTTCTTGCAAGGGCTATGCGGGCAGTTGTATTATTTTGGTCTAACCTTAAAGCTCGTCTTAAATCTAAAACTGCATTTTGATATTGTCCTATTGTCTCAAACGAGGTTCCTCTTAATGTATAACCTTCGGTGTCGCGAGGAGAAGAAGAAATATATTTGTTAAGTAAATCAATTGCCTCAATATATTTTTTTGCTTCAATCTGTTTAATTGCAGATGCTTTTAACTGCTCGCTTCTATTTACCTCTTGAGCAAAAAGGTTTGATAAACTAATTGCAACAAGTAATAAAAAAATGGATGATATTTTAATTCTGATAAACATATATTAAAATTGAAAATATATAAATGGTTGTAAATCAGCCGATTGTACTTGAGTAACTACCCAAATAACAACTGTGAAAATTATTGCTTGAACAAATATATTTAATTTTGATAACTTATCAGTAACCTTATCCCCCAACGAACTTGGTAAAAAGTGGAAAAGAAATCCTAAGATAAGAAGTATGAAAGTTGGAGTAAATCCTTCAACAAACTGAATAAACACAGTGGGTTTAAAGAAAAAGAGAATTTGATTTATAACTTCCAAAGCAGATTCAAAACTATTTGCTCTAAAGAAAATAAATGAAAAAGCTACTAAATTGAAAGTAATAAATATCTGCATTCCGCCTAATATTTTTGAATTAGTTAAATTATATTTATTATAGAATTTTCTCTTTGGTCCTTGTACCAGCATACCAATAGCCATATATATACCGTGCAATAAACCCCAAACCAAAAACGCCCAACTTGCACCGTGCCAAAACCCTACAAGAACAAAGGTTATAATTAAAGCAGTAATATTTCCAGCCTTCCTCCAATTGCGTAAGGTTATTTGTAGCGGACGAAACACATAATCCAACAACCAACTTGAAAGTGATATGTGCCACCTTCTCCAAAATTCTGAAATACTTTTAGCCTTAAATGGATAATTAAAATTCTCCATCAGTTTAAAGCCAAGAAGCAATGCAATTCCAATAGCAATATCCGAGTATCCTGAAAAATCACAATACAACTGCAATGCATAACCATAAACAGCCAACAAATTTTCAACTCCAGTAAATCTAACTGGCGAATCAAAAACTCTATCAACAAAATTGAGACTAATATAATCGGCAATCATAATTTTCTTAATTAGTCCCATCATAATTAACATTAAACCCAATGCAATTTCTTTACGAGTAAGTGAATACGATTTGTTAATCTGAGGTAAAAATTTAGCTGCTCTATCAATTGGACCAGCAAGTATATTCGGGAAGAAAGTAACAAAGAGGAAATAATCTCTAAAGCTCTTTGTTGGTTCCATTGCTTCTAAATAAATATCAAGAATGTAACTCAACGATTTAAAAGTATAGAATGAAATACCGATAGGAAGAATAATATCTATTAATTCAAACTGACCTAAATTAATATCATTCACTAACTGGATAAAGAAATTTGAATATTTAAAATAAACTAATAACCCAAGGTTGAACAGCAGAGCCAACAGTAGATAATTGCGTCTTTTCCCCTCTACTTTAGTAGCACCCATCCCCTTTCCAAAATAAAAATTGAGGATTGCATTTGCAATGAGGAGTAAGAGGAATACACCACCAGCCATATAATAAAAGTAGAGAGAGAAAATAATTAAGACCAGTATTCTTGCATTATTCGACTTTGCAAAAATTCTATAAAAAACTAATAGTGCAAAAAAGAGAAACAGAAATAACGAAGACCCAAATAGAAGCGGATAATTTGGATCGTACAAGAAAAGGTCGGGGATTTTAGTAAAATCAATTCCGAACATACTTACCTATAATTTTTAATCTGATACTTTTGAATCAATCAAGTTTTGTAAAGCTCCAACATTATTGCACTTTAGAACTTCAAGTCCTTTAAAACGAACTCCATAATCTTTCTCGATTGCAACAATAATATTAGCATGGTTTAATGAATCCCAACCTGGAACTTCAGTAGCCTCAGTTTCATCATTAATTTCAATTGTGGAAGAATCAAGATATAATTCATCACAAATTATTTTTTTTAATCTATCACTTATCATTTTTTACTCCAAACTTTATCATCACTTTTACTAATTATTCTTTGTCTGTTTGCTTTCCTGCTTGCTTTGCCAGAGGAACTTTTAATTAGCCAACGAGGTGGAACTAAATAAACATTATGTATATTAATACTTACTTCCATACCAGCACGTAGAATTGCTACTCTTAATTTATCAAAATCATCATCTGTTATTAGTCTGGTTTCAGCTACTACACTAACTTGTTCGGTTCCAAGTTCAATATCATCCTCTCCAAATGCAATAACTCTTCCAGGTATAACTCCATCAACTTTGCTTACAACATCTTCAACATCTTCCGGATAAATATTATTACCCGCAACTATTATAATATCTTTTTTTCGTCCAATAACATAGAGTTCATCTTTATGCATAAAACCAATATCACCAGTGTAGTACCAGCCTTCATCATCAAGTACTTCAGCAGTCTTCTCCGGATAATTTCTATAACCTGAAAACATTGAAACAGATTTAACAGCAATTTCGCCAACACCATCACTCGAAAGCTCATTTCTAAATTCGTCAACAATTTTTAAAGTACATTCATCAATTAATTTTCCCGAGGAGACACAAACTCTTGCTATAGCTTCATCATCAGTTAGATCTATAGTTCCACTTGCTAACATTTCCCTATCTACAGAGATTTCTTCTGCTTGTTTACCTGTGGTAGTTTGCGAAATAGTTAATGTAGTTTCAGCCATTGCATACATTGCTGCTAACGCATTTTTATTGAATCCAAATTGTTCAAATCTCTCTTTAAATTTTTTATGACTTTCAGAGCGGACTGGTTCACTACAATTACAAACCATTCTCAAACTTTCGAGAGAAAGGTCTTCCATATCCTCATCCGAAAGTTTATCGGCTAATAAATTGTATGCAAAATTTGGAAGCCAAGTAAGAGTGGCTTTCTCTTCCGATACTGCCATAAATAGTATTATTGGTGCAAGTACCCACTCAAACGGATCAATCTGAATCATTGTTATTCCAGAAGCAAGTGCTAAGTGGTATGCTGCAATTAATCCCATATCGTGATAGAGTGGAAGCCAGCTTACAATTTTATCATCAGCAGAAAGATTAATTGATTTTCCATAATTCTCTACATGCTTTAAAATTGCCACATGCGAAAGAACAACAGGCTTCTGAAGCCCAGTGGTACCAGAGGAATGCTGCAACAGCATTGGTTCATCTGGTTTTATCTCTGCTCTAATATCGCTTAATTCCTGAATAGTTTCAGAATTTATATCTCTCTCTAAATCCCATTCCAATGGAAAGTATAGTTCGTTTACAGTAGTATCTTTGTTCTCTACAAATGGAAGAATAATTTCTTCAAGTGCTGTTTCTGTTAATATCCAATCAAGTCCTGAACGTAGTGCCATGCCGGCTAAACCTTGTCTGAACTTATCTGGATGCAACCTTGGATTAGGATATGCTAAAACAGAAGGCAATGCTCCAATACCAGTAATACCAAGGTATAACGGATAAAAATATGGATCGTGTCTGATAATTAATGCACAAACATCACCCTTCTTTACTCCAATATTTTTAAGATATGCTGAAAATTTATTTGCAGTTTCAAGCAATGATGAATATGTCCATCTAACTGGTTCTTCAACAGCACGCCAATGAATGATAGCCTCTTTATCTGGGGTAGTTTGGGCAAAATATTGCCATCGTTCCCAGAGGGTTTCTCCCTGCAATGATGAAAAGTCAATCATAATTAATCTCTTATTTATATTTTTTCATTAATTCAGCAAATAACATTTCGGCTTCCTTCTTAGCTCCAATATCGTTGAAGTGTATATAATCTTTAAATGCTCTTGGAGGATTTGCGTTTACCCACTCCACCATTGAGTTTTCACCACCCATAGCTTCAAATAAATTCCAAAATGCAATATCAGCTTTATCAGCAATACTCTTTTGAGCTTTTATCAGTTTTAATACGGTTGGGTCAGTAATAAATTTTGATCCCTTTTTTATACATTTATCATGTACGCCCACTAAAAGAAAACTTGCGTCAGGCATGGCTTTTTTCATTTTATTTATAATTTTCACCATATCTCTTTCATACTTAGTAAAATTTGTTTTTCGTCCACTCAAAATGTTTAATCCGAATTCGAGAATTATTAATTTATAATCCATCTCCTTTTGAAAATCTTTTAAATATTCATTACTAATTTTTTTAAGATCAACCCCCGAGTTACCTCTTAAAGCATAGTTATCAACAAACACACCACTTTTACTCTCTAAACTTACTCCATAATAGTATGCCGATTCACTTCTCGGGAATTCAATTTTAATTGATTTAGAGCCTTTATTTTTAATTTCAAGAACCTTTAAACCCTTTCCTGCAGATAGCGATTTAGTAACCCCTTTTTTTCCGTTTAAAATATATTTTATTTTTGCATTACTTTTGGCTTTAGAATAGAACAGCTTTGCAACATCAAATTTTCGTACAGTTTTATACCTGTTGTTTGTTTTCATTTTAACCCAGCTACCATCCGAGTTTACAAAAACCTGCCCATTAATTCCTACAGGTAGCCTATCTTTATTTCTTGAAAAAACTGTTTCAGTTATCCAATCGTCAGAAAAACTAAGGTCCGTAGTTTTTCTAAATTTTGCATCATGCGAAGTAATTGGAAGTAGCCCTACACCATTTCCGCCAAACTTTTTTTGAAACAGTTCTCTAAGATCGGCTGAAATTAAATCACCCTCAAGAGTAGAATCTCCATAATGAGCTATTCTTACTTGTTTGTTTTTCGTTTTTTTTAGAGCAGAGAAAAACTTGTTTAACTGTTTTAAGTTACCACTTAAATTACCACCTCTCTTTTTTTGAGAAGGGAGTATATAATTATTTGAAAGTTTATCTATCTCACTAACCACAAACTCTGTGAAAATATTAAAATTAATAATTGCAGCCAAATTGTATCTCGGCTTTCCTTCTAAGAACGAGGTATCATTTTCACTCTCATTATCCTCAAAATACTCATCATCTTCTCCCTCAAAATATTCATCTTCTTCATATTCCTCATCTTCATAACTATCATCATCATAAAAATCATCTGTTCTAATATCACCAAGAAAATCAACTTGCTTAATTTCTAAACCAAATATTTCAACACCTTCTGGCATATAAGAATTAGCAATTAAGAGAATTAGAGAAATACCAAAAATTATTAGTAAATTATTTGAGTTTTTATCATTCATTTTTTATCGATCCTAATTAATTATAGACTATACTTGCGTAGTATTTTATCAACTTCTCTTCCCCATATTTTAAAACCCTGACCAGTTAAGTGAATTCCGTCATACGTTAAAGGGCTTTTAAGAAAAAAAGAGCGTGACATTTTTTTATTAAGATTAATATACTCAATGTTATTTTCTTTCGAGTAACCTACAAGTAATTTATTTAGCTTTGTAATTTCCCTATTTCTACCCTCCGCCAATTCTTGCATCCTACCCGCATAAAGTACTGACTGAATTACTGGAATAATATTTTTTCTTTTAAGATTTTCAACAATTATTTTATAATTCGCAAATACCGTATCAACAGGAATCCAACTAAAAATATCATTTACACCAATCATGATAAAGCATAATGTTGGTTTCACTTTATAAATATATTCCATTCTATTTATAACGCCTGCACTTATATCACTTGGAATGCCTTGTTCAGAAATTGAAGTTCGTCCTAATAATTCATTCCAGTTTGCTCCGTGAGTTAGCGAGTTGCCAAGCATTACAATATCAACTTGTTTAGTTTTGTAAATTTTATATTTCCCAATCTCTAACTCATAATTTGGGTTGTTTAAGTATTGCGGAGTTACTTGTGCAACAAAGGTAAGTGGAACACAAAAGAGAAACAAAAATAATATAATTGTTGGAGTTAAAAATAATTTCAAACTCATTCTACTTTCCTATTAAAATAATAGCTATTCGACCTCAAATATAGTAATTATTGTATATAACATCTTGTTTTTTTGTGAATTAAGCATATTTAAGTAATTAGTTTGTTTCTAATTACCTTTCTTTTTTATATTTTGGAACTCACAAATTTCACATAGGAATTTAAATGAACTTTTTTGTTGGTATTGATGGAGGCGGAACTAAAACGAAGGCTGTTCTAATTGATGAAAACTTGAATATTATTCAAGAAGGAGTTGGCGGTCCATCCAATTTTTTAGTTTTTGATATTAATGATGTTGCACACTCTATTATAGAATTGCTCACAACTCTTACTAATGAAGCAAATATTTCTCTCAGCGATATTCAATCAATTCTAATTGGCACTGCCGGTGCTGGACGTAGAGAGGATGCAGAGCGTCTTGAGAATTCTGTACTTAAAGAAATGCAGAATCGTAATATCAAAACAAATAATTTCAGAGTTGAAAGTGATGCACGCATTGCACTTGAAGGAGCATTTGCTGGAAAGCCTGGAAGTATTTTAATTGCAGGTACTGGTTCAATCATGTTTGGAAAAGATTTGAATGACAATATTCATAGAGTTGGAGGTTTTGGCAGAATACTTGGAGATGAAGGAAGCGGGTTTCATATTGGGCAAGCTGGTTTAAATGCTGTTGCAAAATCTTTTGATGGTAGAAATAACGGAACAATACTTACTAAATTATTAAAAGATAATTTTAACATTAATAATTCTGTTCAATTAATTAATGAAGTTTATAAAAACAATTTTGATATCCCTAAAGTTGCACCATTAGTAATTGAAGCAGCAGAACAGAATGACTTAATTTGTAGAAATATTTTGGATTCTGAAATAGATGAACTTATTGAACACATCTCAGCAATGAAAGAAAAAATAAATGAAGATGTTTTATCAATTAGTTTAATTGGCGGAACAATTTCAACTAATAATTACTACGCAAACTTGTTCCGCAAAAGAGTTGAAAATATTTCTGCTGTTCAAATTGTAGCCGCTAAGTTAAACCCGCAGATGGGAGCAGCTTTAATGGCAAAAAAATATTTCTCTAATAGGTAGATTAATTAATCCTTTCTATATTTGTAGTTTCTAATTTTAATAAGTGGACAAAGAAAATGGCAAAAATATTTCAATTAAACTCTAACAATCATGAAGATTCATCGGATAGAGATGAACCTAATTTTTTTAAAGATTCTGCTGATATCGCACTTGACCTTATGGATAAAGGACTTAATGAATCTATTAAGATATTAGAAAATGAGATTAAAATCTCTCCACAAAATTACATTTTATATAGTTTGCTCTCTACAGTTTATTTAAGTAATAGAAAATTTGAAGAAGCTAAAACAGCAATTTTAAAAGGCATAAAATTATTCCCAAATAAATTTGTTTTACATTCGCATTTGGCATTCATATATATCAAAAATAATGAAAATGAAAAAGCTGAACAGACATATAAGAATGCTTTAGAAAATTTTGCAGAAGATGAATACATATTTAAGTCAGAATGTTTAAATGAATTAGCACTTTTCTATATGAAAAATGGAAATATGGATGAAGCTATAAAAAATTGGAAATCATCTATAACTGCGTTTCCTTTAAATTACAACACATTAGTTAACATTGTTGTATTCACTCCAAATTATGATGAGATAAAATCAATATCAACATCATTAAACGATATTTTAACTTTTTTTGATATCCACATAGATAGGTTCCTTTCTGAAAAAAACAAAAAAGATTTTGATGATACAATAGAAAAAAAACAGATAATTATGCTTTTAACTGATGTTTGGGAAGATGAAGTAGTGCCTAGTGGTAACGAATTAAATTTGTTACAACCCGAAGAAAAAATTGTACTCTTTAATTCGATTGAAATTGATTTTGATGAAGAATTCTATGATGACGATGAATTTGATGATGATGAATTTGATATAAATAATTTTATAGAATCTGATGATTCTGATATCTATAGTATATACGATTCTGTTAACCACGAAGATAGATTGTTTTTACTCTATACTATTCCATTATTGAAAGCGATAGGAATTAACAAAAGAAGGATTGAACTTCTATTTGCTAAAGCTGTTGAACCTACTGATTACGAAGAGTATATTACAAACTGGGCAATTGAAGTTGTACGAAACTATGGGAATGGATTTTTTGAGAGAAAGGGAAAAATAAAAGCAAAGTACTTTAACATTGCAGCAAATATTGCTAAAAAAGAATTGGAAGAGGATGAGATTAAAGTAGCTTTTGAGGAGATTAAAGAAGCGTTTAATATTATAGATACAAAGAGAATCAATAAATAAGCCAGGCAATTTTATGACGGAACAAAAAAAAAGTAAAGTTAATCCATGGGCATGGGTACCATCCCTCTATTATGCTGAAGGAATTCCTTACATAATTGTAATGACTGTTTCCGTTATAATGTATAAACGGCTTGGTATTTCAAATGGTGATATTGCACTTTATACTAGCTGGCTCTACCTCCCCTGGGTAATTAAACCCCTCTGGTCGCCAATTGTTGATATCTTTAAAACCAAACGGTTCTGGATTATTACAATGCAGCTCTTTATTGGTGCGGGTCTTGCGGGTGTTGCTTTAACTATTCCTGTTCCCAATTTTTTTCAATACACACTTTTGTTCTTCTGGCTGCTTGCCTTTAGCTCCGCCACTCACGATATTGCCGCAGATGGCTTTTACATGATTGGTCTATCGGAACATAAGCAAGCATATTTTGTTGGAATAAGATCAACATTCTATCGCCTTGCTATGATTACCGGACAAGGACTTTTAATTATTCTTGCTGGTTATTTTGAGACTACTACTGGACTTCCTGCACTTGATATTAAAGTGAATGCCAACCCAAGTGCCGAAGTGCAAATCTTTAATCCCGACTCGCTTAAACTTGATGCACTTGATGGGGAACTAAGAATTCTTGTTAGTTCATCCAACATAGAGATTAGTACAGGTACAACAACTCAACCCAAAATTGATTCAATTTTAACCCTTGCAAAAACATGGAATACTAAAAATGGATTTTACAGTGTTGAAGGTGGTGAGTCTTCTTCTACAGTAACCTCGCCAAAAGAGTTATCTGCTTTAGAAAAGTTTATTAAAAATACTTTTGGTGTTGAAAAACCAGTTATAAATAAAACAGAAGGTGTTGGGGATGTTGGTCTAATTTATTTTCATCTTTCTAACAAACCAGACGAGGATGAAATTGTTGTAAACTTTGGTGCAAGCGGGGGCGATAAAAGCATTTCACTAATTGAAGGTACACGCTTTACATTCAATAAATTAAATTGGAATAAGCCTGCCTTTGCAGTTATTCAGCTTGACCCAAAACTGCACACACTATCCTCAGCCACTTTTGAAGCACGCTCCGGAAATATAAAATTCTCTTGGGTAATTACATTTTCAATTTTAACAGGATTATTCTTACTCTTTTTTATCTATCATAAATTTATTATTCCCTACTCACCAAACGATAAACCATCAATAGCAAAAGGTGAAAAGTCCGTATTCAAAGAATTTATTGATACATTTATAATATTTTTTAAACGAAAACATATTGGAGTTATAATTGCGTTCCTTCTCCTTTACAGGCTTGGCGAAGCACAGTTAGTTAAGTTAGCCGCACCATTTTTACTTGATGCAAAAGAAGTTGGCGGACTTGGACTTACTACTGGTGAGGTTGGTCTTGTATATGGAACTGTTGGAATTATTGCTCTTACTCTTGGTGGAATACTTGGCGGTTTTGTTGCTGCGAAACATGGATTAAAAAGCTGGCTTTGGTGGATGCTGATTGCAATAAACTTACCAAATACAGTTTACATCTATTTAGCGTATGTTATGCCAGAATCATTCTTCCTAATAAATCTCGCAGTAGCAGTTGAGCAGTTTGGATATGGATTTGGTTTTACCGCATATATGCTCTATATGATTTACATCTCAGATGGCAAACACAAAACGGCTCACTTTGCAATAACAACCGGTTTCATGGCACTTGGAATGATGATACCAGGAATGGTAAGCGGCTGGCTGCAAGAGTTAATTGGCTATCAGCACTTTTTCGTTTGGGTTGTGTTTTCAACAATTCCAGCATTTATTATTACCAAATTTATTCCATTAGACGCAACCTTTGGAATGAAGAAAGAGTGACTTCTGCCCAAGCATCCATCCGGAGGCTCGCTCCGCTCAGTCAACGGACTTTTTACTCCAACCGTACATGGTGGTTGAGCGGAGCCGAAACCACCATTTTTTGCTCTGCTCAGTTAAACAGATTATTTTTCCATTCCACCGTGTTGGTTGAACGAAACCTCCGAATGGATGCTTTGGCAGAAACCACTTTTAGCAATATGGAGTTAAAATGAAAAAGTTTTTTATACTGTTTTTATTTATCGCACTTCAGTATGTAACAATCTCGTGTAAAAATACTAAAGTCGAATCGAACAAATCAATTCAAACTGAAATAATAAATAACAAGAATAGCTTCTTCTACATCAACTTCAACAACTATCCTTCCAAAAACAGAAAATTACCAATTGGAATATTTGATTCTGGAACAGGTGGATTAACTGTTCTTGATGCTATACTTAACTCCGATAACTTTAATAATAATTCTCATAAATATGAAAAAGCTGGTGATAACAAAATAGATTTTTTGAACGAATCATTTATCTATCTTGGCGATAAAGCAAATATGCCGTATGGAGAATATTCCGGAAATAAGAAAACTGATCTGTTGAAAGAACATATAATTAAGGATGTTCAATTCCTACTTGGAAATAAATATTACCCAAACCAAAATTCTCAGCAATACAAAACAGACAAAGCTCCTGTTAAAGCTATTGTTATTGCCTGTAACACAGCTACAGCTTATGGAAAAAATGATGTTGAAAAATTTATTGCTGATGCCGGATTAGATTTAAAAGTTATTGGTGTAATTGGTGCTGGTGTAAGAGGAGCATTAGAGAGTATCAGTAAAGATGAAAGTGCTACAATAGGAATTATGGCAACTGCCGGAACGGTCGCATCAAATGGATATCCGAATACAGTTTTGGAGCAAAAGAAAAAGTTAAATTTTTCTGGTGAGATTATTACATTTCAGCAAGCTGGCATTGGACTTGCAGCCGCAATTGATGATGAAAAAGATTATTTAGATAATTCATTAACTTCAGTCCGAAATAATTATAGGGGACCATCATTTACAAATAAAAATGCTTTGATTGATATAACAATTTTGAATAGATATAATTTTGATTTTTCAAATAATCAAATTTTGTTTACTGGAAGTAAAGAACTACCTACTGAGATTCAACTAAACTCAATTGATAATTACATCAAATACCATGTTGTATCTTTGCTTGAAAAAATTAGGAACTCAGATAACAAAATAAAATTGAAGTCTGTAATTCTTGGGTGTACACACTATCCGTTCTTCACAGATAGTTTTAATAACGTTTTTAAGTTTGCATATAATTACAAAGAGGATAATAAGTTCATCTACCGTAACCTTATGGAGAAAGAGATAGCACTAATTGACCCTGCTATTAATACTGCTAAAGAGTTATATACATACCTAAGTAGTAATAATTTATTTAACGATAGTAGAATTGAGAATAGCGAGTTTTATATAAGCGTTCCAAACTTGGGAAACAAAAATAATGAGTTGAAGGATGAAAAGAATTTTACATATCAGTATAAGTATGGTAGAACCCAAGGTGAAATTCAAGAATATGTAAAGCGAATCCCATTTTCAGATTCCACAATTGCTAATGAACTAATGGAAAGATTTAAAAAACAGATTCCATTTACATATAGACTCATCAAAAATTTTACTAATGCTAACAGGTAGTAGGGACATAGCGAGCTACGTCCCTACGTTTATACGAAAAAACATTTAATTATGAGCAGAGATTATTAATTCTGCAAACTCCCGAAAAACTCCATCCCCCCCTTTTCTTTTGCAGACATAGTCAACAGAATCTAAAATTAAACTAACCGCATCACTTGGTGCAGCAGAAAACCCAACGCCATTAATTATTTCTAAATCATTAATATCATCTCCAATGTAAGCTACATTCTCTAACTCTAAATTTTTCTCTTTGCAAATTTCTTTTAACTTTTCTAATTTATTCCAGATGTCAGTAATTACAAAATCCATTTTCAATCTTCTGTTACGAACTTCAATTAATTCTAAACTATCGGTTGAAATTATTCCACATTCAAAACCAAACTCTTTTAACCGTCTGGTTCCAATGCCATCTTTTACATTAAACTTTTTCATTACCAATCCCTCTTGGGTGTAGTAAAGTCCGCCGTCAGTAAGTACTCCATCAACATCTGTAATTACTAATTTTATTTTTGTTAATTTGGAATTAAAATTTTTCATCTAAATTTAACCTGCTATAAAAATAATGCTGCTAAAATACTCTTTATAGAATATATTACAAAAAACATTTATTTTATTCCACTACTTTTTTTTATTCTACTATAGCATTTCATTTACAAAGTACTTATTTTTTAACTGAAATCAATTTATCTTATTCAAAAAAAGCCAGAGATATAGGAAAAAGGATTGAACATTAACTTATCATTAAATATGCAAAAATTTTTACCTATTAAATTATTTATTTGCTATAATTACTACCTGAATTTAACAACCTAATTAACTTATTCACTAACAAATCATAAGGAAATTCTATGATGAAGATTTACAAAACCTTAGTACTGATAATGTTTTTAACTTCAGCACTATTCGCACAAAGTTATACACTTTCTGGAGTAGTAACCAGCACTGAAGCTGGTGAAAACTTAGTAGGGGCTAATGTGTATGTAAAAGGTACATCAATGGGTGCCGCAACTGATGTTGATGGAAAGTATTCTATTCCATCATTAGAAGCCGGAGAATATACTATTGTATGTAGTTATATCGGTTTCGAAACAATTGAAGAGACTGTTAACCTATCCAACAACATGGAGTTAAACTTTTCTTTAAAAGATCACCAATTCTCTCTTAACGTTACAGTGCTTGCCGACCGTGCTACAGAGAGAGAAACCCCTGTTGCTTTCTCAAATATCGATAAAAAAGAGATGCAGGAACAATTGGGTTCAAGAGATATTCCATTAATTCTAAACACAACTCCTTCAGTTTATGCAACTGCACAAGGTGGTGGTTCTGGTGATGCAAGAATAAACATTCGTGGTTTTGATCAAAGAAACATTACAATTATGATTAATGGTGTTCCTGTAAACGACATGGAAAATGGCTGGGTATATTGGTCTAACTGGGATGGTCTTGGAGATGCTACTTCTTCTATTCAGTTACAGAGAGGTCTTTCTGCTACAACATTAACTACACCTTCTGTTGGTGGTACTATGAACATTGTTTCAGACCCTACAGCACAAAAATTTGGTGTTAACTTCAAACAAGAATTTGGTAACGATGGTTTCATAAAAACATCTCTTGGTGCAAGTTCTGGTAAAATGGGTAAGTTTGCTGTTAATTTTAACGCTGTTAAAAAGACTGGTAACGGACTTATTGATAAAACATGGACAGATGCGTGGGCATACTATCTTGGAATGAGTTATGAACTTAACCAAAATAACAGATTAGAATTTTATGCTATTGGTGCTCCGCAGCGTCACGGTCAAAACTTATACAAACAAAATGCTGCAGCTTATGACCAAGAGTATGCTAAAAATGAACTTGGTTATTCTGACGCTGATTTATCTGCTTTTGATGAATCGAGAAATGGAAGACTTTACAATCAGAATTGGAATAAAGTAAGTTCTTCTTATACTGGAAAACAGTGGGGTGGTAGTAGTGAAATTGACCGTTATGACCCTAACTTTATAAATGAAAGAGAAAACTTCTTCCATAAACCAATTGTTAACTTAAACTGGTATTCTCAACTCTCTAAAAAAGTTAGTCTATATACCACAGCATACTGGTCTGGTGGACGTGGAGGTGGAACAGGAACATATGATAATAGGATAGCATCTGGATCAAGAACAACTGGTGCTTTCATTTGGGACTATGGTTCTGAACCATCACGAATTGCTGACTGGGATGCTAATATTGAAATGAATAGAGGAACGGTTGACAGAAAAGGTAATGCAAAAGTAGCTGGTGAGTCACTTGCCATTTTAAGAAATAGCCGCAACAACCAATGGACAGTGGGTGTAATTTCAAAAGCATTTTGGAAAGTAAATGACAATTTTAAAACATCTTTTGGTATTGATTGGAGAAAGGCTGAAATTGATCACTTTAGAGAAGTTAGAGACCTTCTTGGCGGTAATTATTTTACCTATAAAGGAAATGATTTTGATACTACTCCTGAATCGCAAAAGAAAAAACTTGGCGATAAGATTGCTTATAACTTTACAAATACTGTTGACTGGTTTGGTGCATACCTGCAAGGTGAATATTCTAAAGATAAAATTACTGCCTATGGAACTGTAGGATGGTCAATGATTTCTTATGGCTATACAAACTTATTTGAAGATGATGGGAGTGGTAATTATGTTACTGCTAATCCTGATTGGATTTATGGATATCAAGCGAAGGGTGGTGCAAGCTACCGTTTAACAACAACAAATAGTATTTATGCTAATGCTGGCTATGTTAGTAAAGTTCCTATTTTTGATAATGTAATTGATGATGGTGATGGTTCTATTGTCGAGAATCCAATAAATGAAACATTTTTATCTTTCGAAATTGGAACAAATAATAAATTCTTCAAAAACAAACTTAATACAAATCTTAATGTTTATTATACAACTTGGGCTGATAGAGCCAACACCATGACTATACAAAATGCTGACGGTAATGATGACATTATTAACTTAAGTGGTATTGATGCTCGCCATATGGGTGTTGAGTTAGAGTTAAACTATATGCCAGCTTCATTGTTAAAACTTGATGCTATTATTTCTTTAGGTAATTGGATTTATACTGATAATGTTTCAGGAACTTATAAAGATTATTCAGCTACTCAAACAGATACAACATATAACTATTATGTTAAAGACCTAAAAGTTGGTGATCAGCCTCAAACTTCTGTAGTATTGGGTGCTACATTATACCCAGTAAAAGGGATGTCAGTTCAAGTTCTTTTCAGCATGTATTCCAATATGTATGCTAGATGGAATCCAACTGACAGAACAGATAAAACAGATAAAGAACAAAGTTGGGAAACACCAAGTTATAATTTACTTAATGTAAACTTTAATTATAAGTTGCCAATAAACTTAGGTGGTACAACTTTTACACTATTCGCACATGTATTTAATTTATTAGATACTATTTATATTCAAGATGCAACTGATAATAGTTCTTACAACGGTGTTCGTGGTGCACCAAGTCACTCAGCTCAAAGAGCAGAAGTATTCTTTGGTTTACCACGTACATATAATGCAGGTATTTCTATTGCATTTAACTAAATAAATCTTCATAGAGGTTTACGCCTCATAGATAGTTAAGATTTATATTACTTTACAAAAAGACCTCCATTTGGGGGTCTTTTTTTTATTCCACAGAAATAATATCCCGACAAATTTGAATTTGAACTTCATATTTGTCGGGATATTTTGTATGTTTAAACTATTCAAGATTTAAACGGAATTACTGTTATGGAAACAATCCTATTAGACAAAGCCCTCGCATTACCACCAAACGAAAGAGTAGCATTTGCAGAACTAATTCTTGCAAGCATTGAGCATGAAGAGGAAGAAATACGTAAGTTGTGGATATCAGAAGTAAAGAATAGGATGAAAGCTGTGAAAGAGAGAAAAGCAAAACTATTAGATTTCGAAGAACTTTGAAAAGTTAGTTCTTTTAATAAAAAACTTATTCTACAAAAATTAACCTTAGTCCCGCATTGAGGGATTACCTTATTAAACCCATCTCATGAAAAAACAATAAACCTTTTTGCACATTATTGAGAGTGAACTCAGAATAACTCATTTTTAAATTAATAGTTTCCTAATAAGGAAATAGTTGCTATATTAGTATAAAAAGATTTGAATGATAAAATATGAAATAATATTTCTTGAATGGGCAGAAGAATTTATCAATAGTCTTGATAACAAGACAAGACTAAAAGTCATTTATAATGTCTGGAAATCAAGAGATGTAAATGACCCTGAACTTTTTAAGAAATTGGATGGAAACATTTGGGAATTCAGAACTAAATTTCTGAAAAAACAGATTAGACTATTGGCATTTTGGGATAAAACTGAAAAGACAGAAACACTTGTAGTTGCAACTCATGGATTTATAAAAAAAACCAAAAAGACACCAAAATCAGAAATTGAAAAAGCTGAAAAAATAAGAAAACAATATTTTAAGGAAAAAGATTATGACTAAAATGAAAACTCTAACACTTGAAGAATTAACAGACAAATATATTGGAGCAAAAGGTACCGTGGATAGAGAACAATTTGAATTTGATCTTAAATTGGATATTCTTGGAGACATGATTAAAAAAGCAAGAAAAGAAAAAAACTTGACTCAAGAACAACTTGGAAAATTAGTAGGCGTTCAAAAAGCTCAGATATCAAAAATAGAAAATAATACAAAAAATGTTAGATTATCAACAATTATAAAAGTTTTTAATGCACTAAAAGCAAAAGTAAAAATGACTATTGATTTTGATACAAATTCTCACTTAGAAATTGTATAAACAACAAAGTGTAACAAAAACCTCTGTCCTGTAAGGATGCCCTCGGCATAAGAGTCTCACAGACATTTGATTTTTACGGCTAAGTTCTATCTAACACAGCAAATAATGTCGTGCCGATGGCACTTTTACATTTATGACATTGTGATATTACCATAATGTCACTCCTCTGGAGTTTATAGTCCCATTGGGACGAAATTATGGTAAATAAACATCTAAGAAAAAGAACAAGTGCCGTAGGTACGATATTTCTCTATTTATGCAGAGCTGTCTTAATTAGAACTTAGCCGATTTTACTTTACTATTTATTTAGCTTTGTGTCAATATTTATAGCCTTATTAAACAGAAAGTATGACGACTATTACTATCAAAGAAGAAAAAAAACTATCAAAAACAGTTTTTCAAACATTTGAAGACCTAATTGAAGAATATTATGCTTCTGAAAATATTGTAGTTTTGCATGAAATTAATTTTGATGATTTGCCTCTTTCCTCACAAAAAGCTGTCGAAAAATCAAAAAAGATGGGAAAAGATGATTTGATTGATTTTCGAGGATGAAAGTTAGAGAAAGGAAAAAAGCGATTGATTCTCTTAAAAAACGAAAGTTAGAAAAACCTTATTTGAAAGCAAAAAATTTTCTTGAGAGCGGTCGTCTTAAAATGGTGGACTTCAAATTAAGAAAACCAAAATCAAAAAATATTTATTATACCGACAATGAAATGGTTTTCGGATTTTTAAAGTTGAAAGTTGTCGGTATATAACAACAAAATTGGTTTTCCTTCCGAAAACCAATTTGTGTTGTGTATATTTTCGTGTTACACTGAAATACTGAGCTATTGGGCATTTTATTTATGATATTTTTGTCGTAACCGAAATATCCGACCATCAGTGAACCATTACCTAAATGGAGCGATTCTAAACTTTGATAATAACTTAGCCATATTTGCTTAATTACTACTACTAAATATCGAGAAAAAATAAATATTTATTCTCCACAGCCAAACATCACCATGTTTTATCTTAGATATTCCCCTCTTTATTTATAAGTTTGTATAACAAATTTATTTTTTTATATAATATATCGGAAAGGATATATGAAGTGTTTAACAAATTATCTTATTGGGGAGTTCTCCTCATCACACTATTTGCAGTAACTGCAAACTCACAAACCTTTACATTAAAAGGAAAGGTTACTAACTCACAAAACAACCAGCCATTACCAAACTCTAACATTTTTATTACCGAAATTAACTCTGGTTCCTCTACGGATATGGGTGGAATTTATTTTATTGAAAACCTTAAGGATGGGATTTACACAATAACGTGTTCATACTTAGGGTTTCAAACTATTTCAAAATCTGTTACAATAACGGAGGGTACAACTCTTAATTTTTCTCTTACTCCAAAATCCATTTTATTAAACGAAACTGTTGTTAGCGAAAACAAAGCAAGTTTAAGAGAGACCCCTATTGCTTTTTCAGAAAAAAGCTCACGTGATGTTCAGCGTTCACTCGGTTCGCAGGATGTTCCATTTCTTCTTCAATCAACTCCAAGTATTTATATTTCTCCGCAAGGTGGCGGCACTGGCGATTTACGAATGAGCTTGCGTGGTTTTGACCACACACATTTTGCTGTTATGATTAATGGAATTCCTATTAACAATCCTGAAAACGGTGAAATTTATTGGTCTAACTGGTCAGGTATTAGTGATGTGGTGGATAACATCCAAGTACAGCGTGGGTTAACTACTAATCCATATTCTTCATCTGCCATTGGAGGACTTATTAACGTACAAACAATGGGCGTAAATTCTAACAACACATTTGTAAAACTAAGTTCTGAAGTTGGCTCTGATAATTTTAGAAAATTTTCTGTTGCTTTTAATCAACATATAATTCCTAATAAACTAACTGTAACCGCTCTTCTAAGTAAAAAGGATTGGGATGGTTATGCCGACCAAACTTGGCTTAACGAATATACTTATTACATTGGCATTGGCGGTGTTTTTGGAAATAACTCTTTAGAGCTGCAAGCTATTGGCTCACCTCAAGAACATGGTCAGCGAAAAACTATGCAGAAAAAATCTACTTGGGATAAGTATGGAAAACGCTATAACGCAGACTGGGGTTACATGCAAGGGAAATCTATATCAATGAGAGATAACAAGTTTCACAAACCAACAATTAACCTTAACCACAATTGGAAGATAAGCGACAATCTATTAATGACTAATCTTCTTTACTACACGCCTGGTGAAGGTGGCGGTACAGTTCCCCCTTGGGCACAGTTTAGTACAACGGAAGATGGACAAATTGATTTTGATAAGGAATATAATTACAATTCAAATAATATCGATTCTACTTATAGCACAACAAGGAATAAAACTGAAAATGCGTTGCGTTTCTTTAGCCACACCCACCAATGGTTTGGGTTTCTTTCAACTTTAAATTACTCTTTTAGTAATTCTAAACTTACTTTAGGAATTGATTTTAGAGACTACGAAGCAAACAACCATCAAGAGGTTAGTAATCTTTTGGGTGGCGATTATACAATTGGATGGGCTGGGTATAACAACTTTGGGAAATTACTTGTTGAAGGTGATACTGTAGATTTTAATGCAAATAGTTACGCCAAACATTTTGGCGGGTTTTTGCAGTATGAATTTAAAAACAGATATTTTTCATACTATGCAAATATGAGTCTTTCCAATACTAAATATAATAGAATTGACTTTTATAATTTCACTAACGATGACCCAAATAGAGAAACTGGCTGGAAAAACTTTATTGGGTATTCTATTAAAAGTGGATTGAATTATAATCTTAATCAGTTTAATAATTTTTATTTTAATTTTGGATATATTTCGAAACCCCCACTTGCTTACAATGTTTTTGATTTTAGTAATAAGTTATATAAAAATGTTATGAATGAAAATGTTTTAAGTTTTGAAACTGGCTATGGGTTAAAAACAAACAAGTTATTTCTTGTAGTTAATGCCTTTTACACCATCTGGAAAGAGAAAGCATTTAACAGAACTGAAGCAGATTGGAGTACCGGGCGGTTCTTCTTCTACAATATTTCTGGTGCCGATTCTAAACATATAGGTATTGAATTAGAGGCAAATTATAAAATTGCAAATTCACTTACTCTCATTGGAATGCTCTCAACCTCATCAAACAAATATACAAGCGATGCCCTTACTGCTAAATCGCCGGAAGATAATCCCACAGAAGTAGAGTACTCTGATAGCTTTGTTAATGGAATATATCTTGCCAACTTCCCAATGACTACTGCATCAATAGGTTTTCTGTATAATTCAAGAATTAGCAGTAATACATCAATTTATGTTAACCCAATTCTTAACTATAAAGGGCGGCAGTATGCTCAGTTTGACCCTACTCTGCGAGCCGATAAAAACGAAGCGGGAATAAACAGTTGGATGCTGCCAAATTCATATCTGCTTAACATACACATAGGTGTAGAGTATCAATTGGACAATTCAATTATCAAACGCCTTTCTGTTAACTTTCATCTCTTTAATTTATTGAATGAAAGCTACGTGGTTGATGCCATTGATGGTGTTGACCATTTAGAAGATTCTGCTTTACTTTGGTATGGGCGCGATAGATGGTGGAATGTGGGTCTAACTTTTTTGTTTTGAAAATTATAAATACAATAAAAATTATCAAAACTCTAAAAGCCCAACTTCTGCATTATTTATAACATTTTTTTTCTCCATGTTCTTTATTAAAAAAAATGTTGAAATACCATAGAAGTTGGGCTTTTTTGAATACACTAAGTACATCCATATGTTAGGACTTAGCAATAAGTAAAAAATAGAGTAATTTAAAGTTCATGTTTAATTTTTACAGGATATTTTATATTATTAAATATTGAATCTATTCATAAACTAAAATTACTTAAAACTATGTTAAACAAATTCTCCTTCTCCAAATTATTGATTTTTATATTTTTTTTAACACTAATACTTTCCGCACAGCCAAAGCCTTATGTGCTGCTCGTTTCTTTCGATGGCTTCCGCTGGGATTATTTGAACAGAGATATTACACCCAACTTAAATGAAGTTATTAATAATGGAGTAAGAGCCTCTTCGCTTCGTCCAGTCTTCCCCAGCAAAACTTTTCCAAACCATCTTTCGATAATTACTGGAATGTTTGCCGAGAATCATGGAATAATTTTTAACCATTTTGAAAATGTTGAAACTACCGCTACCTATAGTTTATCTGATTCTTCTGCTGTGAGAAACCCAGATTGGTACAAAGGAGAAGCATTTTGGACAACTGCTGAAAAGAATGGTATTAAAACAGCAAGCTTCTTTTGGCCAGGCTCAGAGCTTAACGATACAAACCGAAGACCAACGTACTTCAAGAAATATGAACACAACTTACCATATAAAGAACGTATTGATGGAGTGATTGATTGGCTTAAGTTACCGCAGAACGAACGCCCCCATTTTATTACATTATACTTTGATGATACTGATACTTACGGACATGAGTTTGGTCCCAACTCGCCTGAAATAAATAAATCGATTAAAAGGTTAGATGGATTGGTGGGATATTTGAACGAGGAACTTCTGAAAATTGGGATGAAGGATAGTTTAAATATAATCTTTGTTTCGGACCATGGAATGACTGAGGTTGCTCCTTCAAGAGCTATAAATCTTGAAAATATTCTAAAAGGGTTCAACTACAAAATTGGTGGAACTAAAACAGTAACTATGATTGAACCCAATGTTGATGATTTTGATTCTGTTTACGCAAGATTAGATAGAAACCAAAACCACTTTAAATTATACAAAAAAGAAAGTATGCCAGAGTATTATCACTTTAATAAAAGTGATAATATATATTCGATACTTCTCGTTGCAGAGCTTGGGTGGTCAATTGTAAATAATAGACAATTATCAATTATGAGTATAAATGATGGCGGTGGTAATCATGGGTTCGATAATAACAGCATTGATATGCACGCAATATTTGTAGCCAACGGACCAAATTTTAAAGCTGGATATAAAACTGGCTCACTCTGGAATATCGACATCTATCCATTGCTTTGTAAAATATTTAACATTGAACCAAACAAAAATATAGATGGAAAATTGGAAAGAATTGAGTTTATATTGTCCGAAAAAACTCTAACAGAGAAGTGATTGGCTTGATATAATAACTTCCTTCAATTTAAATGCACGTTATGATGATTTCAAACGTCTATTTTACAAGCAATGCACAAAAGAATATATACACAACATCCCGCATAGCGGGATTGTTATATACCGACAACATTTACTTTCAAAATCCGAAAACCATTTCATTGTCGGTATACAACTTTATGGATTGAACGAATTAAAGAATTTAAAGAATGGATAAATCGGAAATTATAAATATAGTTAGTGAGTTTGCTTTAAGAGTCAGAAATAAATACGACACCGCTGAAGTAATACTCTTTGGTTCATATGCCAAGGGAACAAACCATAAAGATAGTGATATTGACATTGCTGTAGTCCTAAAAGATTTTGATAGCTCTGCTAATATTCAACTTGAACTAATGAGAATTAGACGTAAAATTGACAGCCGGATAGAGCCTCATCCATTTAGGCTTGAAGATTTCAACACGACTAATCCTTTAGCAAATGAAATAATTCAATTCGGGCAAATAATTGAAAGCTAATATTGATAGAGCCTAATCCATTTAGGATTGATCTACAAAAACCTTGTCTGTGAGAGTCCTTGGGTTAAAATAACATTGGGTTAAAATAAAATGCAGTCGATGTAATATTCTCAAATAAAAAGTCTATCTTTACACCTTTAATTATTTCAATAAGTTAATTGCAACTATAAATGAACAATATTCTAAATATCAAATATGAAAAGCACACCTTAGATAACGGACTGGAAGTAGTTCTCTATAAAGATAAAAGTTTACCTATTGTTTCTGTAAACTTATGGTACAAAGTTGGCTCAGCCAATGAAACCAACTGTAAAACTGGCTTTGCCCATCTCTTTGAACATATGATGTTTCAAGGTTCAAAAAATGTTCCGAAGGAAAAGCACTTTAAATATATTGAAGAAGCAGGTGGAAATCTTAACGGTTCAACAAGTTTTGATAGAACAAATTATTTTGAAACACTTCCATCAAACTCTCTTGAGCTGGCACTCTGGTTAGAGTCTGACCGCATGGGTTTTCTACTTGAAGCACTTACACAAGAAAAATTAGATAACCAAAAAGATGTTGTTATGAACGAGCGTCGGCAAAGATACGACAATCAGCCATACGGACTATCTTGGGAATTAATTTTTTCAAACCTTTTCCCCAAAAACCATCCATATCATTGGCCCACAATTGGATGGATGAAAGACATTGAAAAATTTGAACTTACTGATGTGAGAGAATTTTTTAAAACATACTACTCTCCAAACAACGCCAGTCTTGTAGTTGGCGGTGATATAGAATATGATATTGCGTTGGAGTTAGTGAAAAAGTACTTTGATGAAATTCCAAAGGGGAAACCAATTCCGGAAATCTCAGTTCCACCTATTAGATTAACCGAGAACAAATTAATTGTTCACGAAGATAATGTTCAACTCTCCAAACTCTACTTAACTTGGGAAACTGCTAAACTGTATGATACAGATGATGCAACACTTGATATTTTATCGGATGTTCTTACTGGTTCAAAAAATGGAAGGCTTTTCAAATCACTTGTTTTTGATAAACAGATTGCACAAGATATCTCAAGTTTTCAATACTCTGCAAATCTAACAGGTATGTTTATAATTATTGCAACAGCTAAGCCTGGCGTTAGTTTAAAAATGTTAAAAGCAGAAATAGAACATGAGTTAGATAAAATAATGGAGATTGGAATTTCCGAGAAAGAATTTCATCGTTCAATTAATACTGTGAAATCATCATTTATTTACTCACTTCAAAATTTGAATTCTATTGTAAACCAAATAAATAACTATAGCACAAATCTAAGTGAACCAAACTCGTTCGTGTATGATTTAAAACGATTTCAACAATTGGAGCCTATAAAAATAAAAGAAGCAGCAAAAAAATATTTAAGCAAACACTTTGTTGAATTGCACATTGTACCAAAGGAGAATAATAATGAAAATTGAACGTAATAATTCTCCTAAATCAAAAGGAGCAATTGAATTCCACCTCCCAAAATTCAACAAGTTTGTTTTGGAGAACGGCTTAGAAGTTCTTTTTGTTCAAAAAAATAGTCTTCCAATTGTACAATTAAATATGCTTGTAAATGGAGGAAGTAAGTTTGACCCTGTAAACAAAAGTGGTTTAGCTCACTTAACATCTCTGCTTGTAGATGAAGGGGCAGGAGAGTTTGACTCACTTAAATTGGATGACGAAATAGAATCGCTCGGCTCTATATTCGGTGTCTCTACTGATAACGATAATATTCATTTAAGTATGCTCACATTAAAAGAGAACTTAGAACGCTCTGTTGAATTACTTTCGCTCGTTTATCACTCCCCCAAATTTACGGCAGATGATTTTAGCCGAGAACAGAAAAAATTAACGGCTAAAATTACTCAAAACCAAGATGACCCTTCCTATGTTGCAACTTCTATTTTTGATAAAATTATTTTTAACGAAACAAATTATAAAAATTCAATTCTTGGAAATATTAATGAAGTTAACACCCTTACCAATAGTGATGTAAAGGGTTTTTACAAGAAATATTTTATTCCATCAAACACACAGTTTGTTGTTGTCGGGAATGTTGAAGTTACCGTGCTGAACTCTTTGCTTAATAAATTTTTTAACATTCCTAATCATATTAAACTTGAAAAGAAAATTGATATTACCCCTAAAAAGCAAAATTCAAAATTCTATTTTATTCACAAAGAGGACGCTGCTCAATCTGAAATTAGGATTGGACATATTGCGGACAAAAGAGATGAGACCGATTATTTTGCCAAAGTAATTGCAAACTCAATTTTGGGCGGACAGTTTTCGAGCAGACTAAACTTGAACTTGCGCGAGGCTAAGGGCTTCACTTATGGAATTTCTTCTGCATTTATGTATCGTAAAGAAACTGGGCATTTTGAAATTTCAACATCAGTAAACGGCAAGGATACCAAAGAAGCAATTAAAGAGATTCAAAAAGAAATTGCAGGAATTAAAATAGAAATTACTAATGATGAAATAGAATTTACCAAGTCATACTTAGTGAAACGCTTTCCAGCAATGTTTGAAACATATTCACAGATTGCTCACAATCTCTCTACAATGAAAAAGTATAATCTATCTAACAACTATTTCGATAACTACATTGATAAAATCAATTCATGTTCCAAAGTTGAAATTGAGAATATTGTGAAAGAGAAAATTATTACTGACGAACTAATTTATCTTGTTGTTGGAGATAAAGAATCGGTACTGCCGCAGTTAGAAGGGGTTAATGATTTGGATATTGTTGATTTGGATATTGATGGAAATGTTGTTTGAGTTTAAAATTTCACCTCAACAACCCTATCCCCAATTTTTATCTGTATATCAATATGAGGCTGTAGTTTTAAGAAATCATTCAAATTTAGTACAAATGTTTTCCCTTCTTTTCCCTTAAGACTTGTAGTATAAAATTGGAATAGTGAAATTAATTCTTGATTTGTATTCCCTTTTAACTTCGGATATTTTTGAAGTGAAATTAATCTAATTCCTCTTTTACTAAACTCATCACGTAATAAACTATAAATTTTTGAATTGAAGAGAGCAGATGTTTCATCAATCAAATATATTTTATCTTTTCCAAAACTAATTACTATTGAACGTATTCTGTTAATCAATTTCTGCTTGCTGTAATCTTCTTCGAGTGCATATTCTGTTCCACGTAGTTGGTCATTTAATAGCATAGCATATTTCCCATCAAAGTTGTTCTTCGCTTCCAATGCTGCCTTCGATGGGGTTATTAGATAAGTAAAATCGTAAAAAATATTTTTAATTTCCTTCCAATTAGTTTCTGCATTGTTGAAATCAACATACAGAAGAAAAGAATACTCTGCATATTTTCGGATGATTTTTTTAGAGTGTTTCAAATTTGCTTGTAACTTTAGTTTCTCATTAGAGTAAATTTTTATCCGAGTATTGCTATAATTTTTTTTCTCGGTTGTTTCAATATTTATACTTGCAGAATTGAAAGAATTATTTAAGTCCTTTATCAATGTAGGGATTGAGACATCTTGCGGCAAAGTAACATTAAATATGTAATCAAGAGAATCGGAAAGTTTACTATTTACATATTTTTTTTTAATCCAATCACTTAAAATTCCGTAGCTACTTAATGTAGTAGAAAACTTCAGTTCAATCTCATTTAGCGAAACTTCCGGAATAGTTTTTTTTTCTTTTTTGAAATTTACTTCTAACAAAATATTAGAAATTATTAATACAATTGTAACTACTACAAGTGCATATATGAATTTTCTTTTAAGTAACATTATCTTAAAGAATTATCGTTCAAAATTAGGTTTTCTCTTTTCTAAAAATGCAGAAGTTCCTTCCTTAAACTCATCAGTTTCGCAGCACTTTCCAAATTCATCAGCTTCCAATTTTAAGCCATCTTCCAACGAGAGATTATCTACTGCGTTAATAGAATTTAGAGATGCTGTAATAGCAACCTTTCCTTTTGATACAATTTTTTCAGCCATTTCATTAGCTTTGGCAAGAAGTTCATCCGATGAATAAACTTTATTCACTAATCCGATTCTCAAAGCTTCTGCTGCTGAAATCATATCTCCAGTAAGAATATACTCCATCGCACGTCCTTTACCAATTTGGCGAGCAAGTCTTTGTGTTCCGCCATAGCCAGGAATAATTCCAAGGTTAACTTCTGGCTGTCCAAACTTGGCATTTTCTGATGCAAGCCTAATATGGCAAGCGAGGGCAAGCTCACAACCACCACCAAGTGCAAATCCATTTATAGCTGCAATAACTGGCTTATTAAGTTTTTCAATTTTACTAAAAACTGATTGTCCAAAGAGAGAGAATTTACTTCCACTTTTTTTATCCAACACTGAAAGTTCATTTATATCTGCACCAGCAACAAAAGCCTTTTCACCAGCACCAGTAACGATAACAACAGAAATAGTTTTTGCTTTTCGGATATAGTCAAAAAGTTGATTTAATTCTCTGAATGTTTCATTGTTAAGTGCGTTAAGTTTGTCGGGTCTGTTAATTGTAACTTTTGCAATGTTGTTAACTTCTTCAAATAATAAATTTTTGTACTCCATAATTACCTCTAAATTTTTGCAAATATTGGAATTTGAACACGAAGATCGAACGAAATAGCTTGGTAGTCTTGAAAAAAATGATAGCTCAATATTCCTTCTAAAAAGAACATCGAAATTCCGCCACCCAAATGGAAACCAAATTTTGTTGCTGTTTCATCAAAATTTGCTTTATTACTTGCAGATTTGAAAACATGTGTATTAAAAAAGAGACCAAGAGATGGTCCAACCTCAACCAGTGGCATAATCAATAATTCATCAGTAACAACTGGAGGGAAGTAGAATTTAATACCTGGCATAACAAAAAATTCGTTGGTTGTAAATGATGCATAATCTGATGTCTTGTACATTTTGGTTGCGCCTGGGAAAGTTTGATACCCTAATTTAAGATTAAAAAACAGAGGCAAAAATTGATTGTCAGTATAAGATGCAGTAATATCAAACCCAATACCAATATCGTTTGTAGCCGAGAAGTTTCCAATAGGCATTTTTGGTCCAACGCCAACAGAAACAAATAATCCGCGAGCATCGCCCAATTGGAAACCTTGAGAAAAAAGGAATGAGCTAAAAAATAATATAATTATGGCTATTTTTTTCATGTGTTTATAATTGTTCGACCTAACCTTCAAGGTTTTATGACTTAATACTGCTAATGAAACATATTCAATTTATTAGTTTTGCTAACTTGTTTATTTCATAAACCTTGAAGGTTTTTATGTGTTTACCTATTCCGTCATGTCCCGTTCTTTTTGCGGGATCTTTTGCGGAATAATTTGTAGAGCGAATCTCCTGATTTGCTCTTGCTATTAGATAGAAACGAAATCCACAAGGGACAGGAAGGACTTTCGTTCTACAATTGGTTTTCAAAAAACTATTTATTTAAATTATTTATTAAGTATTTCCAACAAGTCTTTCTCCAAACTTTTATTTGGGGTTTCAATAATTCTTCCTATCTCTTTTCCTTCGGAATAAATAATAAATGTTGGCACCAATTCTATATCCATACTTTCAACATTAATGTCAACTTCCGTTTTACTTCTATCAACATTAATCAAAGTTATTTTTTCTTTCGGATAATTTAACTCATCCGTTATTTTATAAAATCTTGGAACTTCCCTTCTGCTATCGCTGCACCATGTTCCCATTACAATTGTAATTGTATATTCTTTACTAACTTCTTTTAACCCAGCTATAACTGTTGTATCTAATTGGTAAAATTTATACCCAGAATTAAACCACCATGCAAAATTAGTGTCAGCAAATGCTTCCCTATCGCAAAGCCCTACCAACATTGGCTTTCCTGATGTACTATCAATTAATATTTTATTTTTTTTCTGTGCTGTTATTGTGATAAGAGACAAGATTAGAATTAAAAATATTTTACTCATATTATTCATTTTTTCCTTTTAAATTATTTTTTCTAACATCAACTCCCCAATATAATTTATTACGTAAAGTATTGTAATAGCTGGTTGATTTAGTATGTAAAAGTTTAATTGTTGTTTTGCTGCTATATATTGAAAATTTTTTTGGTGAGTTATAATGTGTAACCCTCTGACCATCACAGCTAACATGTATTCTATTCTCAGCCGATTTAACACGTACAGTTATCTTCTGGTTATCTCCAATTACCAATGGTCGCATAGTTAATGTATGCGGAGAGATTGGACTGATAGTAATTGCTTTTGCAATTGGATTAACAATTGGTCCGCCAACAGATAGTGAATATCCCGTTGAGCCAGTGGGGGTTGAGATAATAATTCCATCGGCAGAAAAAGTAGAAACATCCTCGTTGTCAATACGTAGCTCAATATCAATCATCTTTGGCCAATGTCCTTTGTCAATTACAATATCATTAATTGCAAAAAGAGATTTTTTATTTATATCAGAACACTCACCACACAGAGTCATTCGTTCTTCTATTTTATAGTCACCCTTTTCTAATTCCTCAATAAGCCTATCAAGATTGTTGATTTCATATTCTGCAAGAAAACCAAGTTTACCAAAATTGATTCCTAACATTGGCGTACCGTACTCCCTTCCATTATAGCTCGAAGTTAAGAGTGTACCATCACCTCCAATAGAAACTATTAAATCATTTTTTGAAAACAACTCTTTGTTGGAGAGGAATTTATATTTTTCGAACAACCGATTTTTATCCACTAATTTGTGAAAGTGATTACTAAACGTACACTGAAAATCTCGACCCTCTAACTTCTCGATAAAAAGTTCAACAACATTAATTATATTTTCTTTGTTAGTATTTGGTATTATTCCAAGTTTCATTTTTATCTTAATCTATTTTCTTAATTTTAATCGTAATCTTTTTATTACAAAAATATATCAATATATTATCTAAGCCTGTGATCTAAATTGTAATTCGTATAATTTTTTATAAATGCCTGTTTCATCAGCAAGTAACTCCTCATGTTTTCCTTGCTGAACAATTTTACCTTTATCCATAACTATGATTTTATCAGCATTTCTAATTGTACTTAATCTATGAGCTATTACAAAGGTAGTACGTTCTTTCATTAAATGCTCAATAGCTTCCTGTACCAATACTTCCGATTCGTTATCAAGTGCAGAAGTTGCTTCATCAAAAATCATTATTGGCGGATTTTTCAGCAAGGCACGAGCAATGGAAAGACGCTGACGCTGCCCTCCAGAAATTTTTGTACCCTTCTCGCCAACTATTGTATCATATCCATTTGGCATATCTTCAATAAAATTATGGGCATTTGCAATTTTAGCAACTTCAATTACCCGTTCTTTAGGAATATCCGTTAACCCATAAGCAATATTATTAAAAACCGTTTCATTAAATAGTATTGTCTCTTGCGTAACTATTCCCATATACTTGCGGAGGTCTTTAATTCTCACTTCTTTAATATCAGTTCCATCAATTAATATTTTCCCTCCAGTTGGGTCAAAGAAGCGTGGTATTAAATCTACTAAAGTTGTTTTACCTGCACCTGAACTTCCTACAAAAGCAATAATTTCACCTTTCATTGCAGTAAAGCTTACTTTGTTGAGAATTTTTTCTGGTGAGTCGGAATAACTAAATGTTACATCTTCAAATTTAAGTTCACTTTTAAATGAATTAAGTGAAAGAGGTTTTTCAATGTTTTGAATAGATGTTGAAGTATCCAATATTTCAAAAATTCTCATTCCTGCACCAATTGATTCTTGAACCTTATTGTTTAACTGACTCATTTTTTTTAATGATGGCATCATTTGAAATATGGCAAAAAGAAATCCCATAAACTCACTTGCTTTTAGTTCATGTTCAACAAGGACTAATTTCCCTCCAAAAAACAATATTGCTGCTCCTAATAAAACAGCTACTATTTCAGTTGATGGAGACGAAATATTTCTGATTCGTATTAATTTTATAATTAGTTTAAAGTAATTTTGATTCTCTTCTTTAAATTTACTGTATTCGTAATCTTCCTTCCCAAATGCTTTTACAATCTTTATTCCAGAAATTGTTTCATGAAGTATTGTTACTAAGGCACCTAATTTTTGCTGTAATATATAACTCAATTTTCTTAAAAGTGCACCAATACTTGCAATTATAATAATAGAAAATGGTACAATTAACAGAGAAAAAAGTGTAAGTTTCCAGCTAATTGAAAATGCAATTCCGAAAAACACAAGCACTGTAAGGGGCTCCTGAAAAACATTTAGGAATACTTGCGTTATACTTTGCTGAAGTATGCTAACATCGTTTGTAAAGCGCGAAATTATATCGCCTGACTTTTCGTTCTTAAAAAAGGAGAGTGGTAGTTTTAAAATATGTTTAAATAAATCATCTCTAAGATTTCTAATAATTCCTTGCTCTACATGCGCAATAAAATAATTTGATATATAACTAAATATATTTTTTAAAATAAAGGCAAGAACTATCAAAAGACTAATTTTAAATAGAACTTCATCAATACTTCCTGAAAGAATTGATTCTTGAAAGGTTTGCTTTATAGAGTTAACAGAATTTATAAGCCACTCTGGTAATAAAGAAGTACTACTAGGATTACTCACTTTCTGAATTACATCAGAGTTGCTTTGGTTAAATAAAGTATCTAAAAGAGGAATGGTTAAGTATATTGATAAACCATTCATCATAGCAAACATGAAAATGCTTACAACAGCTAATCCTAAATGCTTCCAAAAAGGTTTTACGTATGATAAAATTCTTAAAAATATTTTCATTTAATCTGTACAAATGTTAAATATACGAACAACAAAAATAAGAGAAGTTAGCGTTAATATAAATGAAATTTATTTATTATTTAACTTCCAGAGTTTAATATATTTTAAGTAAACTCCGAATGAAGTTATTGAACAAAGAATCAATCCCTCTTTCCCATCCAATATTCCTAATCTAAAAATGTACATATTAATAAATTTGTTTATCCCAAACAAAACTGATAATAAAACAGAATAACTTTTGCCAGAATTGTACATCTCTTTTGCTTGAATTGTAGAATACCTATTCATTTTCTCAAGGTGAATTTCAATTGTAGGATAAGTGTAGTGAAACAAATGTTCTTTGATAGTTAAAACATTTTCACCTATTTGTACAGATTCGTGAACCTCTTTATTATTAAAATTTCCGTATTTTCTATTGAACAATCTCAGAGGAAAATCTGTATTCCACCCACAATGTTTTATTAAACGTTCAAGATAAAATGATTTCCGCTTTATTCTATATCCATTAAATTTTGGGTTCCTCAAAACTTCTTGGATTTTACGCTTAAGTTCTTCGGTTACTTCTTCATCGGAATCAATCGAGAAAATCCAATTGTTCGTAGCAGAATCAACAGCAAGTTTTTTTGTTCGTCCAAACCCTAACCAAGCAGATTTTACAATTATACAATTATACTTTTCACAAATCTCAATTGTTCTATCCGAGGAACCAGAATCAACAACAACAATTTCATCCACCCAACTAATTGATTGTAAACATCTCTCGATGTTTCTCTCTTCATTTTTTGTAATAATTACTACTGATATTTTAGTTGTTTGCTCTGTCATCAGTGTTTAATTAATTTATAATTTTCATACGAAAATAATCTACGATTGGTTAATTTTTCAATTCCATTTAAAATCTTATCACGTAAACTCATATCCGATTTAGAAGGATCATATTCAAATTCCCAATCTTGGTTACTAATTACATCTTTCATATAAGAAGGATGCTCTCCATTAAAAACCTCTAATTTGTCAACAATATTATAGTCAAATTGTAAACTATCTGTATTCACTTCTAACCAACTATCATTATGCCAAAAACGATGAAAATAATTAGATTTCTTCTTCATCAACTTAGGATTTCTTGTATAAGAATAGTGATAAATAGGAACATTTGCTTTTAGAACATTTAATTTAATCTCTTTCTTGTTTGTATCTTTTTTACACTCTTTTCTAAAGCCTTGCGAATCACGAAAAGAGAAAATATTTCTGTTGTTTTTAAATAATCGAGTTTCATATTTATGTGTTTTTCTGGTATTCCTAATATGATTATAATCCCCCCAAAAATGGTAAAATGGGAAGATGTATCCATCAACATTATCGATATTGTTTGCAAAGTCAATCAGACTACTAATTTCATATTTAGCTGTTTCGTGTAAAACCTCATCAACTTGAAGGTGAAAACACCAATCGCCAGTTGCATTGTTTAATCCAATATTTGATTGTTCTGCAAATATTTTTCCACTTAGTCTCAACTCTTCATCCCATACAGTATCAATAATCTTTATCTTATTATCTCCAATGTTTTCAATAGCTTCACGTGTTCCATCTTCAGAATCACCCACCACCACTATCAATTCATCAACCATTGGCAATAACGATTTTATTGATTCAACAAAGGGATAGCCAAAAGAAAAGCCATTCCTTACATAGGTAAAACCACTAACTTTAATCAATCTAACTCCTGAAATTCAAATTATTCTAAATTTATATAGTTCAATTTAACTTAACAACTGAAACAGTATCCTCATCAAAAGGATTATCAAAACCATATTCTGTTCTAAATTCACCACTTAAGATTTTTTCTCTTTTACTACTATGATATCTATAATTAGCTTGTTCCTTTAGTCTAACATTCTTAATACTTGCTTTTTCGTGATAAAGATGAAGTGTATATTCTTTTCTAAATGGATTAACACCCGCCCTTCCGAAGCTATACAATCTGTGTCCCATATCATCATCTTCCGAACCCCAACCAATATATTTTTCGTCATAACCATTAATAGCAACAAAGTCCTCTTTATCAATTGCACAACATCCTCCTCTTAATGGGGGTTTGTTAACCAAATTTAACTTGTGCATATAATAGTAAAATTTATTTTTTCTATAATGCTTATCTATATATCTTCTCTCTGAATCAGAAATCAGTTCAAGGAAATTGTTATTTATTATTTTATCATCAGTTATCAAAGCACTCTTTTCTTTACTTAACCATATTGGAACACCAGAAATAAATATACTTTTTTTATAACTTTTTATAAATGTATCTATCACATTTTTAGTGTGAATTAAATCTTGATCCAAAAAGATTAGTAAATTTCCATTGGAGTTTCTAACACCATTGTTTCTACATTTAGCAAGCCTAAATCCTTTATTCTCTTGCTGTACAAATTTTACAGGAAAGTCAAAACTTTGCACAATATCTGAAATAGCTGCAACAATATCCTCTGTTGAACCATCATCCGAAAGAATAAGCTCATCTGGTTTAACAGATTGATTCTGCAAAGATAGAAGTGCTTTTCTAATTAAGTGACTTCTATTAAATACTGTAATTATCAGACTTGTATTTATCATTACTCTTGTTTTAGACTTCCTTTTATTTGAAACTATCTTTTATTTGAGTTGAAGAAATATTCTCTGTTCTTGGTAGATAAACAACTTTACAATGTTTAGAAAGAGAATCGAATTCTCCTTCCCAATCACTACCCATTACAAAAACATCAATATTTTTTGTTATAATATCTTCTGTTTTCTGTTCCCAACTATTTTCCGGAATAACTTCATCAACATATTCAATTGCTTTTACTATTTCACTTCTATGCTGATAAGGATAAATATTTGCCTTATGTTTTGTAGCGTTAAATTCATCGGTTGAGACGGCAACAATTAAATAATCCCCTAACTCTTTAGCCCTTTCCAATATTTTCAAATGCCCATAGTGGAAAAGATCGAACGTTCCGTATGTAATTACTTTTATCATTTCTATCCTATAAGAAAATTGATGTTCGTTTTGAGTTACTTGGACCATCTGCCCAATCCCAATTTTTAACTGGTTTATTCCAGGATTCACCATACTTTGTGGTAATATACTTTAATGTATCTTTTGGAATTGAAAATTCGTGATTCAAAAATTCACCTTTCCCAAGTTCAAATGGTTCGTAATAATATTTAATTAAATTAAGTCCTTCTTTTGTTTTGTGCCAAGCACCATGCCAAAGCTTTCCACTCTCTTCATAAAAGAAAAATATATCTAATTGTAAATAATCACGAATAAGAGATAGTTCAAATCCGAGATTTTTTTTACCGTATGTTCTATATAATTCCCATCCCTCATTTAAAAACTCTCTAATAATTCTATCATCATAATCTTTAATAAAGCTGCCTAAATCAAGATCACAATCATGTTTTATAAAATCTTTTTCCCTATAATATCCGAGGAGTGTACCATCAGTTAGCCAATAGTCTATACCAAGTTTTTTAAATATCTTTTTTGCACTAAGCAAATTTTCAAGTCCATCATTTTTATTAATAGTTGAAGGTGTTTTTCTTATTCTTCTTTTTTTGAAGTAATCGAAATCTGGATTTATTACTCTTTCAATTAAACTATTTCTATTTGGTAATCCTCTTCGTTGATAGGCATTGTCTTTTGCTTTTTGATTATTTTTGAATTGTTGAACTCTTTTTTTAATTCTTTTAGAAATAGATTTCTCATCTTTTCTTAAATAATATAATGGTTCATTTACAAAATGTAATCTGGTAACCTCTTCCATTTTATAAACCAAATCTATATTTTCTGTATGTAAGATAGATTCATCATACCCATCCGTTTTTTCATAAATAGATTTTCTAAAGGTTATAAAATAACTTGTAAATAAAGAGTCTAAATTCGTAAATCCATTGGGGATTAGTTTACAAAATCCTAATTTTTTACTATTAATATTTTTATCACAAAACCAAAAGTTGGTATAAACAAAACCAGCTTTGTAATACATGCTATATTTGTTTAAAACTTTTTCAATCGCTGTTTCATGAAGTTTATCATCTGCTTCTAGAATTCCAATTATATCATTTTCAGATTGCTCTATCAATCTTTTTATTGACTTTACATATCCAATATTTTCTTCATTGTAAATGATACGAATCTTAGGATTATTTTCGTACTTCGAGTAAATATTCTTTGAATTATTGGTACTAGCACCAATTAAATATATTTTCCATCTATCAGAAGTCTGATTAATAACCGATTCGATGGATTCTTCTACAAATCTACTATTGTTAAAATTAGAAATTAAAATTGATATTTTTTCTAGCTGAGCATTCATAATTGTTTACAGTTTCTTCAATATTGTAAAGTATAAATATAACAATAGCTTGTTTTATTTACTAAAGATGAAGAATTAAACTTTAGTGAGATTTTTTTAATACCTTCGATTAATGCTCATATCAACATTTTTTTAAGGCTTTTTGAAATAATTTTGACAACAACGTATTACCATTCAAAATAGTTTTTGCATCCATATCTCTGTATGAATCTACCATCATCTTGTTGAAAAGCATTGTAGCAAATGGGTTATGCGATAAATACTTCTCTATTTCAACATCTTCCTTTTTAAATTCCTCATGGTCTGACCAAAGAGTTGGTGCAAACATATTAAACTCATGATGAAAATATTTATATTTTGAAGACATCGGCCACATTATATCATACCCAATCGCTGTCCACTCTATTTTTATTTTCCTTCTGTAGAAATATTTTAATGCTCTTTTTTTCAACACCGCGTCAGCTTTTTCTAATTGGTCTCCTAGTAATCTGCAATTTTTTCTTGTTGCCATAAAATTAATTGATGGTTTACCATACTCAATTCCGTAACCCACGTAATCATACTCTGTAAGTTGCGTTATAACTGCATCATCAATATTTCTCATTAATATAATATCACTATCTAACCATATTCCACCATACTTATAAAGTAACATAAACCTAATATAATCAGCTTTATGAGCTAAATGTTCAAGCCTATTAACTATTGGTGGTACGTCAATATATTCATTGATAGTTTTTTCATTTAAAAGTTTTATCTCAAATGAACCCTTATGACACTTTATTGTTTCTAAACATAAGTCTAAATAGGGTGGTTTTTTTGAACCTTTCTTATTCTCCCAATACATCCAAATCACTTTTTTATACATTAAACTATTTCTCTTTATAATTTTCAATTATTAAATTCAAACCATATCATATTACTTTTTGAAGACTTTGAATATAAAAACTACAATTATCCAAACTGTTAAACCCTAATTATGATTTATAAATGAGTCCATTCTAAAAAGGTCTTTTTTCATTAACCTGCGTTTTCAAACGTGGGAATAGAAACTACAAACAGACTATTCTTTAACGGTTTTAACCGTTTGTTACCTTTTTATAGTGGACTCATAAATAGATCACTTCAAATCATACAAAAACATATACCTATTTTGAGATTTCTCATAGAGGCTTTTAGTTTTAAATGGTGCTAAACTGAATGGTGCTATATCCAAGTTAATTGGATAGTATCCCCAATTATCAATATAATTATACTTCTTGATGCTACCATTTTGCTTTGTTTTGGGAAAACTAGTACTCAAAAAATACTTTGCACCAGAATTTAATATTTTTTTAACAACCTTTTCCCCCAATTCAATATCAAGGTGAAAAAGAACATCCCGGCAAATTACCAAATCAACATTCGGATATTCCTCGGTAACAATATCCTTTTCTTCAAATCTCACATTAGCGTTACCATGTTTTTCTTTATTTGTTTTAATCAGTTCTTCCGATGCATCCCATCCAAAATAATTGACTTGATGAATTAACCCCTTACTAAACAATCTGCCTGTCCTATAATTAAGTTGAACATGCTGCATCCAATTCCAATCTCCACAACCCAAATCCAGAATTGATTCAACTTTATATTTTTTGAGTATTCTATTAATAAATCTTATTGTTTGGTTTGCTGCTGTTAGTGAACTTCCAGGTCCACACGGTGATTCAATTTTCCCATTTGCTTGAGTTTTTAGCCCAAATTTTACGTACTCTTTAGCAGCTTGGAAATTTGTTTTATGATTTTTATTAGGCAATATACAACTCCATAAATAGCAAAAAATTTTAATTCGTTATTGTTTAATAATTTTCTAAAGTGTTTTTGAAAAATATTTTTTCGCAAATATTTTTACTTTCAACACTTATAAATCTTGTTAACATGAAAAATACTTTGGGAATAAAAATAATGCTTAAAATACGATTTCGCATCAGCATTTCAAATACTTAATTTCAGAATTGATATTGAAATAGTACAATAACTTTGATAATAGAGAACTTTGTTCAAAGATTAAAAGAAACTATTCACCCTTAATAAATAGATTATTTATCTTTGCAACAAATTATACAATAAAAACAAGTGGATTCACCAATTGACACCAACTAAAATACTAATAGTTCAAACCGCCTTTCTTGGAGCTGTAATTATTATTACTCCATTAATAAAAGCCGTAAAAGAATTGTACCCAAATGCTTTGGTTGATGTAATGGTAATTCCTCAAACTTCCGGAGTGTTGGAAAACAACCCAAACATAAATGAAATAATAATCTTCGATAAACGAAAAAACAAAATAGTTTCGTTTATAAAAACATTACAATTATTAAAAAAGAAACAATACGATATTGCAATAACTCCACACAGCTCAATAACAACGGCACTTTTGCTTAAACTTGCAAAGATACCAGTACGTATTGGATTTGATAGATGGAGTGCATCAAAACATTTAACTCATAAAGTTCCGCATCCTGATGGAATTCATAAAACAAAGAAAAATTTATCGTTACTTTCAGTTCTATCCGCAAATGAATTTTCCAATCAGACAGAGTTATTCCCAACTGATGCGATGTTTGAGAAAACCGAAACATTACTTAAAGAAATAAAGGATAACTCAAAAAAATTGATAGCAATAGCCCCTGGCTCTGTCTGGAACACAAAAAAATGGCAAACCGAATATTACAAGACTCTTTCAAATCGGTTGGTTGATAATAATTTTGGAGTAGTTCTTATTGGGAGTAAAGATGAAAGAGGAATTTGCAACGAAGTACTTCCAAATAAAAATGGAATTAATCTTGCTGGCGAGCTTTCACTTTTGGAATCAGCTGCTGTAATTTCAAAATGTGATTTAATGATTTGCAACGATAGCGGGGCACTTCACATTGCAAATGCTGTTGAGACAGATGTGTTCGCATTCTTTGGTCCAACAGTGCAGTCAATTGGTTACTATCCGTTCCGTGAAAACGATTTTGTTTTTGAAAGAGAAATGGAGTGCCGTCCTTGCGGAAGCCATGGTGGTAAGAGTTGTTACTTAAAACATCATGAGTGTATGAAAAAGGTTTATCCAAAAGAAGTGTTGGGAAAAGTATTAGATAAATTTAATTATTAGATTTAGTTTAAATTTGCAAGCATATTATTTATATCGTATATTTACGACACGTAATATTACGACACGCATAAATACGATATAGAATTATGAAAAATCCATTTGTCTTTGGAAAAATAGCCGATAAAACTAATTTCTGTAATAGAAAAGAAGAGATAAAATATCTATTACAGAATATTGCAAATGGTTATTCTATCTGGTTATTTGCACCCCGTAGGTACGGTAAATCTTCGCTGATAAAACAAGTGTTTAACAAAAAGTCTAACAATATTAAAACTATCTATTTTGATCTATACAATGTGCAATCTCTTGATGATTTCAGTAGAAAATATTCAAACACAATTGCAAAGGAGTTGTTTAATTGGAAAGAGGATGTAAAGAAAATAAGCAAACAACTTGGGAGATATTTGTTAAGGCTGCAACCTCAACTCAATTTTGATGTAAATGCAAATCCCTCAATATCATTTGGAAACAAAGAGATTGTAGAGCAAATTGATATTGAGGAAGTCTTAAACTTACCACAAAAGATAGCAAAAGAGCGTAACATAAAAATATGTATAGCGTTCGATGAATTCCAAGAAATCGTACGAATAGATAAGTTCCTAATTAATTGGATGCGTTCTGTTTTCCAAAATCAAAAAAATGTTTCGTACGTTTTTCTTGGAAGCAAACAATCTTTAATGGAAAACATTTTTAGTAATATAAATTCTCCTTTTTACGAATATGCCTTAAAAATGGATATAAAATCGATAGCAAGAAAGGAGTTATTTACATTTATTAAAAACAAATTTGCGAAGCAAAACTTAACCATTGCTACAAAAACAATTGATGATATATTAAATTATTCAAACTGCCATCCACATTTTACACAATATTTTGCATCCGTAGTATTTGACGAACTAAGAAATGGCAAAAACGAAAACAGTAAAAATTTCAAAGAAGCGTGGATGGAGAAGATAATAAATAGCCAATCTGTTATTTTTCAAAATATATACGACCAGTTAAATAACAATCAACGGAGAATTCTATTGGCTTTATCCAATTCTACAGATGGAATATTTTCAAATGCAATTCGTAAAAAATATAACCTTACTGCAAATTCAACATTATCAACCAATATAAAAAGTTTGATTTAAAAAGATTTAATATATAAGGATGGTAATTTGTATAAATTATCAAATCCTGTATTTAATAATTGGCTAAGAATAATTTATGACTCCAGCATATTATATATATAAATATCCATACAAACTGGGTTGGCATCTTGCAAGGTTTTTCGGCAAAACAAAGGGATTGGTTTTTTACTGTGCAGACCCACTGGATTACGAGATGTTTATTCCGATTAAAAAACATCTACCAGAAATTGAAATTATTGCAAAGAATAAAAAAACCCGAGACTATCTAACAAAAAATAAAATTAAGTATTTGCGAATGCCAACTTTTCCAAAAGCTGTAATTATGGCAAGACATGCCCCTTATAAATTTCCTGTTAATCAAATTGTTAAAATTGGGTTTGACCATGGACTTTATCAATTTAAAAGATGGACTTCACCGGAAAATTATAATCGTTTTGACAGATATTTTGTTAGCAGTGAAGAGCAGGTTAAAACCGCTAAAGCCCTTGGCATTACAACTACAAAGGCAATTGGATACCCAAAATTGGATGCTGCTTTTAATGGTACTTACAATGAAAATTATCTAAACAAAGTTAAAGATGAATTGACCCTGGATAAGAATAAGAAAACAATTATTTTTACTTCAACATGGAATGTTGATGGACTATCGGCACTTGATAGATGGATTGACAGAGTTGGAGAGTTAGCAGAAAAATACAATGTACTTGTTACAGTTCATACTTGGACAGAGAAAAGAAAGATTGAAAAATTAAAAACAATTGAGAATATATTCTTCTTAAATAAATTTGATGTAACAACATATCTAATGATTGCTGATGTTTTTGTTGGGGATTACAATTCACTAATTGGCGAAGCCTGTGCATTAAATAAACCAATAATTACTTTCCGAGTACCTGAATCGAAACGTACTATTACTGAGGTTAGAAAGATGATTAAAAACGTTTCAATTCAAATTGATAAGTTTGATGAAATAGAGACAGCTATTGCGGAAAGCCTTGATAATCCAAGGGGAAAAGAGATTGAGCGAAAAAAAGCAAACAAAATAATGTATTTAGCATTAGATGGAAATGCAGGTATGCGTGCTGCAGAATATATTTCATCTATGACAAAAGATAAGTAAACTACTATTCATTTCTCTTTTAATGACTACAAATGACGCGGTGCAAATGACTCTTTCCCTTTTAATGACCACAAATGACGCGGTGCAAATGACTCTTTCCCTTTTAATGACCACAAATGACGTGGAACAAATGACTTCTTCTCTTTTTAATGACCACAAATGACGTGGAACGAATGACGATTTTTCTCTTACCCTCTCGGATGAAAATCACGATGCATCTGTTTTACAAATTCTCTATCGATATGCGTGTAAATCTGAGTTGTGGAAATATCAGCATGTCCGAGCATTTCTTGTACAGCACGTAAGTCAGCCCCACCTTCGAGTAGATGAGTTGCAAAGCTATGCCTAAATGTATGTGGATGAAATTCCTTTTCCACTTTGGATTCTTTCACATATTTATCAACAATTTTCCACACTCCCATTCTGGAAAGTTTTGTTCCACGATTGTTTAAAAATATTATATTCTCACTCTTCATTTTTTTTTCTAATAATGGACGTAGCATTTTTACATATTCTGTTATCCACTTTACAGCACTACTCCCTATCGGAATAATCCTTTGCTTTGACCCTTTCCCCAAAACTCGAATCACTCCATCGGTAAAATACAAATCACTTAATTTTAAATTGATTACTTCCGATACACGCAGCCCGCATGAATAAAAGAGTTCGAGCATTGCTTTATCCCTAAGTCCCAATTTTGTAGTAGTATCCGGAGCTTGCAAAATCTCCTCTATCTCATTAAAAGATAAGACCGTGGGGAGTTTCCGACCAGAAATACGAGAAGATAAAATCTCTACAGGATCTTTTTGAATATACTCTTGAGATGATAAGTATTTATAAAACCCTTTTATTGCTGAAAGGTAACGGGATGTAGTTGATGAAGATATTCCCAAATCTCGCATTAGTTCAAAGTACTTGGATATTAGTTTTGTACTAACATTATTGAGGTCGGTAATATTCTGTTCAACAATAAAATTTAGGAACTTATTAATATCGGATGAATATGAAGTAACAGATTGTTCTGATAAGTTTTTCTCCAATTTTAAATAAGCTAAATATTCTTGAAGAAACTGATTTAGTTCAGAATTATTCATGTGTTTATAATATAATAATTTTGCCACATGGAACTCGCTTATAATCATTCTTTTGTTTGTAAAGACTTTTACATGCTCGTTTCATCTTCGTTTTTATTTTCTAACTCATCCTGTTGTGGGTACCTAATTCTCTTGTGATGCTGACTAATAAGTATGCTTAAAAATGATTCTTTAATTTCATGAATATCATTAAAAGTTAATGGTGCTTCATCCAATTGCCCATCATCAATTCTGATTTTAAATAAACTATTCATATAATTCTTGATCTTCTCTGGTGTAGGCTCATCCATTGAACGCACTGCAGATTCAGAAGCATCCGCAAGCATTAGTAGTGCAGTTTCTCTTGTGTTTGGTTTTGGACCAGGGTAGCGATAATCATTTTCACTAACATTATCTTCACCATAAAGTTCTTTTGCTTTTTCACAAAAATATTTTACAACCATTGTTCCATGGTGCATCGGAATAAAATCAATTATCTCCTTTGGTAATTTATGCTTTTTTGCTAATTCAATTCCGCCCAATACATGTTCACGTATCAAATCGAGACTCTCTTTAGGTGAGAGGTTTTCATGAATATTTACATTATCTAACTGATTTTCTATAAAACCTTCCGGTTTTATAGTCTTTCCAATATCATGGTAATACGCTCCGACCCTTGCCAATATAGGGTTTGCATCAATTTTTAGTGCTGCATTTTCTACCATTGAGCCTATAGTTATTGAATGTGCGAAAGTACCCGGGGCATTATTTGCTAAACCTTTTAGTAAAGGAGAGTTAAAATCTGTTAATTCAAATAGTGTTAACTCGGTAGTGATTTTAAATATTTTCTCTACAAAAATAATTAACCCAAATGTTAATGCTGGTGAAATTATAGCATTTGAAGCTGCATATGCCGAGGAGATAAGCATCATACTCCAAGGGTCAAATCTTTCCAACCCAAAAGCAAGTATGCTTAAAACATAACCAAATAATATATAGAGAAAGGAATGAAATATTTGATTTCTATTCTTAATATCTCTTACCGTATAAGCAGCCAAGCCGCCGGCTACAATATTTGTTACAGCTAATATATAATCGTTACCTCTAATACCGGCAACAGCAAGAGCAACAACCACAGTTGCATAAAACCCAATACGCGAATCGAAAACAATAGTTAAAAGCATTGAGGCTACTGGAACAAGTATCAAAAATTCTAATGATCTATCAATTTCAATTTGAGAAATTACAAATGCAGAAAAGCTAACTAACAGGATAACAATCGAAATTAACAACAGCTTTACATTGTTATAAAATATTTTTTTTCTAAATAAAAAGAGGTAGATAATAAAAGGAACAAACAATAATGTTATATGTAAAAATTTTCCAATATTTTGTAAAATTGTATCAAATGTAGAAAGGGTTGAACCTTTTGCAATTCTATACGAATCAATTTTTACTTTTGTATCATTAGTAATTCTATCATGTTTAGCAACTATTCTTTCATTTTCATTAACAATTCCAAGGTTAATTGAAACTCTATCTACAGCAACTTTCTTAGCTTCCTCTGTACTGCTTTGGCTATACAGAATATTTGGTTTTATAAAAAAAGTAAGGAATTCTTTTATTGCACTTTTAATCTCTTGTTGCTTAGATATATGATTATAAATTCTTTGATCGAGATATGTTGAAAGAACTGTGCTATCAAAAAACCTCTCTTTCAAATAGCTTTTCTCATACTTACCATCCCTAACAGAAATAGTATCATTCTCAATTTCGGTGTACGGCGTATCAATATATCCACGTCTATAAATCCTTTTTATTTCAGAAGTACAGAAAGAGTAGATTTGATTTAATGTTAATCCATCACCTATGGTTTTATTCTGGATATTAATAAACGTATTAAATGCATTTGGTTTCAGAACTTGTTTGGATAGTAGAAAATTTGAATCGGGATATGAAATTATCAAATTAATTTGATTCGTTAATTCCTTACTACCGAGTTTAATATCCTCAAGTACTTTACGAGGAACATTATTATCTTTTACGAATATTTTATAAATTTTATTTGCAGCATTAACTCTTTCTCTTTCAATATCCTGAGGGTCTTTTAATATTTCAAAAGCTTGCGATGCAATCAAATCATTTTTAATCCAAATGGAATTAACTTGAACTTCTGAATCAATCGATTCTCCTTTTGGAAACATCAAAACTATTAACGAGACTGTAACTATTAATAGTAAAATTTTTAATCTTCTACTCTTGGCTATTTGTTTAACATCCATTAGAGCTTTACTCCTTTGCCTTCAATACCATTTCAAGAAATTCAGCTACCCCATCTTCCTCGTTAGATTTAGAAGTTATAAAGTCGGCACGAGCTTTAATTTCAATAACAGCATTCTCAACAGCCACTTTAACGGCTTTTGTTTCAAAGAGGGTTCTATCGTTATGCCAATCTCCCATAACCGCCACTTCTTCAATATTAATCTTTAATCTTTTCAGAAGTCTCATTAACCCTTTCCCCTTTGTTGAACCATGTTTCCTTACTTCAAAGAAATATGTATCACCCCTTCTCTGCGATTTATAGAATGATGTATTTAAACCAAAAGTACTTGGAAAGGTCATTTTCTTTTCGATAAATCTTACGGATCCCTTATAATCACTGGCAATAACTATTTCGAGAGTTTCATCTAAACACTCAGCAAATGAATTAACCTCAATATAAGTTGCGCCAAATTTATCTAACAACTCTGGTACTAACGGACTATTTTCAGTATAATAAATTGCATCTGCATGGCAAAGCCCAATATTCATAAGGTGAAAGTCTGCTAACTTAATTGCTTTTTTAACATACCTTTTGGGAATATAAGACTCATAAATTATTTCATCGTACATGCTTTTAATTAAAGAGCCATCCAAAGTAATTAGGGGTGTCTTTAACCCAAGTAATCTTGCATGCTCAATAACTGCACTATGCAAACGCCCAGTTGCAAAGGTGAACCTCATCCCCTTTGCTCTAAGGGCTTTTATAAGTTTCAAACTTTCAGTGCCAATTTCATTTGAACTGTTTAACAGAGTTCCATCCATATCAGAAACTATTAATTTTATTTTTTTTAATTTTTCTTTACTAATCATTTTTATTTATTATTTGAAAGTTTACTTAACAACGACCCAACTATTAAAGTTGCCGCAACACCAATAAGTGTAAACCACGTCCATGCTGCGAGATCTAATGCAATTACTGTAATCATAATAAAAATACCCGCTGTAAAACCAGCGAGTGCATCTTCTTGTTTTGCGTTTTTGTTTAACAACCCAAGTAAAAAAGTTCCGAGCAATCCGCCATACGTAAAAGATGCTATGCTTAGAGCCAGCTCTACAACTGTCTGCGAAGATGACATAAAGAAAAACGCAGAACCAACTAATAGAACTGCCCACATTATTGTGAAGTACCTTGAAATTTTAAGTTCTTTCGCTTCGTCATTTATTCCAGTAAACGGTTTGTATAAATCTAACATAGTGGAAGAAGAAAGTGCACTGATAGAACCCGCGAGTGTTGAAAGAGCAGCAGCAAAGAGTCCTGCTATAATTATTCCGGAAATACCAACCGGCAATTGCTGAATAATAAATATCGGAAATATTTCATCAGATTTACTTATTCCAATTTCTGAGAGATTGTATGTTCCGTAAAATGCGTAAAGTCCTAATCCAACCAAAAGAAAAAGTGCAAATTGAAATATTACCAATACACCACTGCCAATAATAGCTTTCTTTGCAGCATCCAAAGATTTTGTAGTGAGCAATCTTTGAACAATAAGCTGGTCAGTACCGTGCGAAGCCATTGAAAGAAAAGCCCCGCCTAAGACTCCGGCAAGGAGTGTGTATGGCTTAGCAAAAAATTCTGCAAACCCTCCGCTAAATCCAAAATTAAATATTTCTAATTTGTTATCCATACTGGCTGCGGAAATAATTGAATTAAACCCATCCGGAAGAAAATTGAAAACCAAGAATCCTAAAGCAATCAATGCTCCGCCGAGATAAATTATCATTTGAATAACATCAACCCAAATAACTCCCTTTACTCCGCCAACGTAGGTATATGTTAAAGCTATTACAGCAATAATTATTATTGCTAACGGGTAGCTGATATCTAACATAAGTTTTAATGGAATTGCAGTGGCAAATAATCGCACTCCATCAGCAGCTAATCTTGTAAAAATAAAAACTATAGATGCAAAAGAACGTGTCTTACCCCCGAATCTATTCTCTAAGAATTGATATGCAGTTGATAAATCACCCTTGAAGTAGGATGGTAGTAATATTGTTGCAATTACAATTCTGCCAAGTAAATATCCAAAAGTTACTTGAAGAAAATTGAGGTTAGTTAAATAAGCCAACCCCGGAATTGAAATAAAAGTGAGTGTACTTGTTTCAGCAGCAACAATAGAGAAACAAACAGCCCACCATTTTACTGAACCAGAACCTTGGAAATAATCTTTGGAAGTTTTTTGCTTTCCACCTTTAACCATTCCAAAAATAGCTACACCTATTAAGTATGCAACTATTATTACATAATCAATTGAACGATCCACACACCGCCATATTAGTTGTTTTTAAAATCTTTGATTGCTTCTTCTACAGAATTGTAGATAGGTAATATTTTATCGAGTTGGGAGATTTCAATTAAAGTTCTCACACTTTTTTGAGGTGAGGCAAGTTTAATTTCTCCCTCTTCAGCTTGTAGTATTCTAAAAGCCAGTAACAATGCACTTAAACCGGAACTATCACAATATTCAACTTCCGACATATCAACAACAAGTTTATTAACTTCTTCTGAAAGAGTAATTGTAAACTCAGCTTTAACCATTCCAGCAATTTCAGCATTAAACCTATTTTCGTTAAGTTTAAATATTGCTATATCGTTTTCTGTTTTAATTTCAAAATTTATTAACTCATTCATAATATTATACTTGTTGTTTAATTATTTAAAACATCCTCAATGAATTTAATAAATTTCTGTATGATTTTTCAGGATTAATTTCATTCGGAATTTGAAAATTATAGAAATAATCTGCACCCACTTTTACAAATCCAATTCTAAAATCTGATAAAGGAATATTTGCAATTGCACTTGAGAAAATATCATTCTCTCTATTTAAGTCTATAACCAAATCGAAAGTATGCTTCTTTATTTTACTAATTAATTCTTTGTTTGGCAATCCTATTTTTGTTTTATCATCATCAGAAATTATTAGGGATGAATATTTAAAATCATTCGGTAAATATGAAAATTGATCTTTTGATTGAATTATAAATAATTCCTTTTTATGAATAGATAGAAATCGGATAATTTCAATAGCCTCTTCAACTAAAGAATTATTTGACTTTGGAAGAATGATAAGAATCTGCTTTGACTCTGAAAAAAACTTTTGGAAATTCTTTTCTGAACTCTGCTTTCTAGAAAACTTCTTCTTTGCAAGATATTCTGCTAATTTTAATTTGATTTTTTTAATCATATTAATGCGCTGTTTCACAATCTAATTTTTCAATTTTAAGTGCTTCGTCCGCTTCTTGCCAGTTTTCTAAATTAGATAATACTTCATCTTTATTTACTTCAAAATCACGTGCTTTTTTAATGGCTTGTTCTTCATTTTCTGCATCTATTTTATATGTACAATATCCTGAGTAATATATTTTAACTTCAAACTTTTCCATATCCTATATTCTCAAATAACACAAAGCACTTACGTATGGTTGGTTCTTGGTTAGTTGTGTTTGTATATTGAAAAAAAACTTTCTATACAATATCTTCTTGATAATCTATACATTTTTCAATTATTTGCTTTGACTGAAAATCAGTATTAAAATCAATTGCTTTTACATATTGCATAATTCTGATTCGTTCAAAAACCAAAGTTGGTGTAGCAATATCTTTTGATTGGTAAAATCTACCATCTTTGTTTGAAAGAGCATACGGTATAAATAGAGTATGTATTGGGGGATGTTTATAAAAACGATAAAAATTCTCATATCTGCTAGTTTCAAATCTCTTGCTAACCCAATTTTTCCCACATCCACATTGAACTAAGATAATTAATGTATTTGCATTAGAATCATCAAAGGGAATCCAACCAATTATATCTAAACCTTCCTCTTTGCTACTAATAGGAGATATTTGGTTTATTTCATAATCATTAACATCAAGATTTAATAAATATGCTAATCGCTCAATTTTCTCCTTCGCATTACCAGTAAAATCTGAATTATTCCCAAAAGCTTTCACGATCGCTTTTGGTGGTAAAAATTTAGTTAATACTTTTTCTGAGAGAATTTCAAAATCTGATGTGATAACATTTTGTAATTTCTTGAAATATTTTAGTGACGACGAAATCAACAAATACAAATAAAATTTTTGCGTTGAACCAATAGTACTTTTTAATTTAATCTGGTTTTCAATAATATCGAATGCATAAGAATCTTTCAAGAATTCTTTTCTTTCTAACAGGACATTAAAAATTGTAGTTATCCAACTTTCATTTTTATCTGAAATTTCTGTTTCAATATCTCCTATTTCTCCATCAAGCGTTTTACCAATTATTGAAGAATTATCAACATTATCTACCAATCTATCAAGAATATCAGATTTAGAAACAATTTCATTTGAAATAAGACAAACTAATTCAACATAATCAGCATATAAATGATGTAGATGCTTGGAGGCATTAATTCCTGAAATATTCAGTGATTCAAATTGCTCTATTAATTTTTGTTCAAAGCTCATCTTCAAAATCATCCGTTTCTAATTCGTCTTTTACTGTTTTTATCTTTCTTATTATTTTATTGATATTCTGTAAATCATCAATTAAAGCAGAATAAAAATTATTTACCTTGTGGGTTAAACTATCTGCTTTTTCTAATTGTTTAACTGCCTCATTAATAGCATTTCTAAATTGTTCATCTATTCCATCTGTATATTCAAATGCTTTAAATAATTTTTCACCGTTCCTAAATACATTTAGAGCATCTGGAGAAGCAACAACTTTATTTAATGTATTTAGATGTTCACTATCACCAATTATTTTATTTGGTAAACCTTTATTAAACAACCAGTTTGTCCACTCTTTCAAGTGTTCCAAATTCAATGTATCAGTTGGGATATCGTCATTTAGTTTTACACCTAAAAATTCAGCAATATTAGAACGAATTAAACTATCTGCTATGTAGTTAAAATGAAAAGTTGTATCATTTAAATTTTTGATTTTATAAAAACCATTTTTTTCAATAATATCATATAATTTATATCCAACCAAGATTCTTAAAACATAATCGCGTCTGCTACCAATCATTTTAGCTATTTCACGACTTGCTAATTGGAGTGGTTCAGCTGAATACATGTCATCTTTTAGTTTTGTAATATATCTTGCTTTTTCTAAAAGTTTCCATTGTTTGATTCCTGTAATATGTCTGAAACCTAAGTATTTAAGAATTTCCTCTTTTTCCTTAAAAACTAAACATGGTATTTCAGTTGGGAAATAATCAGCTTCATCAATTACTTGTTCTACTTTACTTTTATAAATATCTGCTAATTGTGGTTCTTTTAATAGCTTAACAGCCGATAATCTCCTATTCCCTTCAATAACAATAAATTTTTCACTTTCAGGAATTACTAATAATTGTTCTCCTTCAAAAAAATTGTTTTTTCCAATTGCAAGCATTAATTCAACTAATGATGTCTCAGATAAGAAAAAATTAATAATCTCCTTTTCTGATTTATTTGCCATCGATTTTGGAAGACGAGGATTGTTTGTATCCAAAACTAAATTTTTAATTGATATTTTTTGATATTCAGACATAATTTTACCCTGCTAAATTAAGATTTTCTTTCATGAAATTGTTTTACAGAAAATAGTTTTGCTTTGTCAAATTCTTTGATGTTAGAAATAGTTTGACCTTTAACTATTTTCTCCATACTGCGGGCTATCATTTTACCATTTGCACCTGACAAACCTAAAAATTTTTCCATTATTTTTTGATTTTTATCTTTAATATCCATTAAAAATGCTATTTCACACATAGTTGAAAAATCAAAATCTGATTGGTTGTATTCATCAATTCCTTGAGAGAGTAATACAACTGAAACCCCTTTAGAGCGAATTTCTCTAAGCATTTTTTCAATAATATCCTGATATTTTTTTTCTTTAAATATTACATGAGCTTCATCAATCAGAATTACATATCTTAAGGCTATATAGTTATTCTCAACAGGGGTGTTATCCATATTCATAAAAGTGTTATAAATATAATTAATTATCAAAAATAAGGCAGTAAAACGTACTGAATTAGATAAATCACCAGATAAGGAAAGATAAAGGTTCTTATTGAAAAAGTTGGATTGATTTTTGGGATCTTCAATAAATATTTTATATCTACTTAATTCATCAATTATTTCAGTTAAAGTATCTTTTTTATCCCCAACAATTTCTAGTAAAATTTTATTTATTTGTTCCATTGAGGGATATGTATCTCCTTTTTGCTCAACAAACGCTTTGGTTGTAGCCTCTCTTAATTTTCCTTTCTGTTTTATTCCCAAATTTGAATATTTGCATATAATATCAACAAACTTATCGATCCCCATACTCTTATTGATTTCATTAATATTATCAATAAAAGTTAAAGGATTAACTGGAAATGGGGTGTGTGGAACATCGACAAAATTAGTTTTTGTTGTATTAAAAAATAGCTCCATTTCTTTAATATCATTTTGTTTTAATCCTTTAAAATCTAAGTAAATAAAATTCACATGTCCATTCGATTGCTCATATATCTGAGATAAAAATTCAAGTGCAAATTGGGTTTTTCCTGTTCCAGTATTACCAGCCACTGCTATATGGCAATTATTATAAAGAGTAGTATTATTAATTTCTAAATGGATCGGTTCAAAGTCTTCAATATTATTTCCAACTTCAATCTTTATTGGATTTGAATAATATGATTTTTTGATAAATTGTTGATTGTTCTTTACAGCATCTAATGAGACATTTAAATCAACTAAATGAAGAATCCCTTTTTCAATATGTTCAACCAAAAAATCAAAAAAAGTATAATTAAAATTATCTTTAAAAATATTATCCATCAATTCCAGACCGTGGTCTATATGAATTTTTATATATTTAGCAATTGTATCAGCAGTTTTATAAATACCATAATATTGACAAACCATTGCAACATAAAAATCTCTGTATTTCGCATCAAAAAGAATATGTTCTTTATACTCTTTACCTTTTGAATCGTATAGATTAAAATCGTTTGAGGTAAATTTCTTCCCCGTATGCAAAGAATAACCTAAAGCAATTCTAGCAATTACATTTTCTTTAGTTCCGTGAGGGAGCTTAGATGTAAGTTTTCTAACTACTTCTTGGTTTTTTTTAGATGTTTTAATATTAATTTGCATTGTAAATTTCGTTATATGTAGTTAAAAAATTTTCAGGTTTTGTAGGTAAAAATACTGAACTATCAGTAGATATATTATTAATTAAATAAGTTTTGCTTATATTTGATAGAAGCTGATCATATTCTTTTTCGGTTAATTCCTTATTAATCAGTGGAAATATTACAACCTGATCAGAGACATTAGGATAAAAATACTTAATTATATTTTCTGCATGCTCTTCATCAAATTTTTGCATAGGACTATCAATAAATACTGGAAATTCTATATTCGATTCATCAACCAAAGCATTTAATAGTGCAGAGGCATACATCTG
>JAKIUC010000061.1 GCA_021647785.1 Melioribacteraceae bacterium | reverse complement strand
TCCAACGCTTTTAGCAAAACCTAAATTTCGTTTTGAAACAGGTCCATGTCCTCGGTTAAGTATTACTGTTGGCACAAATTGCGACACTCCAGCAACAAAACCATGTATTCTTCCACTTACCAGCATATCAAATTCTTTAATTATTGCTTTTATTTCTTTGGGCAAATATGGTTTGGAAATACAGTGCAAATCTTCGGGCTTAACGTTTCCCCTCTCTATTACATAATCGTGCAATCTTTGGGCATAGGGATAATCTCTACCATTTATTAATTTAAAATTTGGAGGTAGTTCAAACCCATTTTGATGTGAAAAAGTAACAACTTTGGCACCAATTTTATTTATTATAAACTCAACTGCTTCGGCAAACTGAGTAAATTCGTCGTCTCTTCTTGGCCATTTATCATAAGGTCCCTCGAGCATATTAAATCCGCAAAGTATAAATCCAACAACAGGTTTTTTCTGATTTGAAATTCCCTCTTTTTCTAAAATCTGCTTAATTCTATCCTTTGGATGGGGTTCAAATAAAAATGCTGGGTCAGTAAAATTTTTAACCTTAGTTGTATCAAATCCGTTTTCGTTAAGAAGTTCTACCGAAGAAACTTCCCTATTTAAAACCATATCAAAGTTTTTTAAAACCTCTTTAGCCAGTGTTTTTGTTGTGCTATTGGAAAAAGGACCTTGCGAGCCTGCAAGTAGAACGGTTTTCTTTCCTAATAATTGGGCAGTTCTATTTTTTAGCAAACCAATTAAAAATCGGTTTTTTCCAACAGGTTCAGCATGATCACCCCAAAGTTCACCACTAAAATCTAAAACTAAATCTGTTTTTAATAACTCACTAATAAAAGGAGTTTCCTTCACTAACTTTTTTGTTTTTTTGTAAAGTTCAGCTATTCCATATTCTTCTATCGCTATTTTTAAATCATTTTCAGACCACGAATAAAAAAGTTCCATTGGTAAACATTCAATATTTTCGCGTTTACAAAACTCATCTGTCATTTGAAATGTGGTTACAATTTTGGCTTTTGGAAATACACGGTGAAGTTCTCTAAAAGTGGTCTCTGTAATATAATAATTACCAATGTTTCCAAACTCAATTCTTCCCCAATGGACTGTAACTTGTCCGGTTACTAATATTCTCATTTGTTTTTACCATCTATTATCATATTATTTAGTTTTGTATAGCGAAGCGGAACAATTGCATACGAACTACCCAACAAGTCTCATTCTACAACTCGAAATAATTTCAACAATTCGTTCAGCATCCTTATTCTTTAAATCTGCATAAATTGGTAAACTAATTACTTGTTCGGTTACCTTTGTTGCAATTGGTAAATTTTCTGAATTTGCAGATTCTAAGCCTTTATACGGTTGAAACTGGCTGATTAATGGATAAAAATATCTTCGTGCAAAAATATTATTATCGCGTAATTTATAGTAGAGTTCATCACGACTAATTCCGAATTTATCTTTATCAATAAAAATGGGGAAATATCCATAGTTATGATTTACTTCATCTATTTCATGAATACATGTTATTCCGTTTTGATTACACAAATTATTTCTATATAACTCTGCAATCTTTTTCCTTTTTTGAATATTTGTTTCAACGTTTTTTAATTGAAGCAAACCAATTGCTGCCTGCATTTCGTTCATTTTTGCATTTATCCCAGGTGCAATTACTGTTGTTTCATTAGCAAAACCAAAATTTTTAAGGTAATCAATTCGTTTTTTTGTTTTTTCGTCATGGCAAATTATTGCACCACCTTCAAATGTGTTAAATATTTTTGTTGCATGAAAACTAAGAACAGATAAATCTCCAAAATTTAGAATAGATTCATTTTTTAGTTTAACTCCAAAGGCATGAGCGGAGTCGTAAATTACTTTAAGTCCATAAATATCAGCAATTTCTTCAATTTTGTTAACATCACAAGGATTTCCATAAATATGAACAGGCACAATTGCTGTTGTTTTAGGAGTAATTAAGTTTTCAATTTTTGAGGGGTCTAAATTATAAGTATTGGGTTCAATATCGCAAAAAACGGGAGAAATCCCATTCCATTTAAGTGCATGTGTAGTTGCAACAAAACTATAAGGTGTTGTAATCACTTCACCCGAAATTCTCATTACTTGCAACGCTGCTATCAAAGCTAAAGTACCATTTGCAAATAGTGATATATACTTAACATCTAAAAATTCGCACAATTTCTTTTCTAATTCCTGATGAAACTTACCCATATTAGTTAGGTTTTTACTTTCCCAAATCTCTTCTAATAACGGAATAAACTCTTCTAACTCAGGCAGGGTGGGCTGGTTTACAAATATCTTGTCTTTTATGTTTATATTTATTTTAGACATTAGTTCAGAAATCTTTTCTATTATTAGTGTCATTATTATTCCATTTTCATACCAAAATGAAAATGCATTAAAAAATGATGTTTGGGAATAATTTATTAGTAGTTTTAAAACACATGGCTAATAATAGCCACAACATGGCGCCGTTTTAGCAAGAGTATGGGAAATAAAACTGATATACCGACAATGAATTGGTTTTCGTCTGTGAGACTTCTTTGGAGGAATTCCAAAAGCGAATATTGTCGGTATATAACAACAAAATTGTCTATGAGACTCTTACAGAGGTTTCCAAATCCGAAAACCAATTTGTGTTGTGTATACCTTCTAAGAAGGGGGCTTTTGAATGTAGAATATTGAACAAGGAATTATGAATGTTGAAGTAGTGTTGTGCTAATTATATAATGACGTATATAAAATAAATATTTATGAATATACCCTACTCAAGGTTAGCATACGGTGGATAAGTGACAAAAAAAACTATGAAGGTCAACACAACAAGTAAACTTGTGAGAAAAGCGAAATTGATGGGTATAAAACATTATCAATGCTTGTTGACCTTCAAGGTTGGGTAGTATCAATTTATTTCAACAAATAAACTAAAGATTAATCAAAATCTTCCGATAGTATCATTGTAATTAAGGAAAATTACGTAAAAATAGAAGTCAATTTATCGATTTCATTACAAGGACGTACTAAAAATGAAAGTTCACTCAGAAGATCTGACCGGAAATTATTATACTGAAGATAAGGTAATGGCAAACCAGATAATGTCGAGTTTGTTAAGTTTCGGGAAGAAATATATCCAGTCAGATTATGATGCTGAATATAATTTTGAAAAAAAAATAAAAGAAAACGCTCAATTCTACGCAATTCCGCTACCTGATGAAATCTCGGAAAAATTCATTTTCTATGAATATGCTCCCAATTCTTTAATGTTTGAATCCCCTTTAATTTCTTATTTACATAAAATATTTAAGGTAAATCATACTATTGTGCATGGCGAAAACCCCCAACGCCAATTAAAAGAATACTACATTAAATGGTTAAAAAGGAAAAAAGGAACAGATACAAAATACTTTGCAAACTCAATGCTTAGTTATTTAGAGAAGACAAAAAACAATGCTTTTAATATGTTAATGCATGCAATGGTATTAACATACGATGAAGAAATGTTTAATCCTGAAAAATCGATTGAGCTTATTTCGCGTGCATCCGATATAATTTTCAATAAGCATATTGATGATAAATATTTTGATGAATTGAGATATTTCCTTAAAACAACCGAGGGCTTTTTACATTTAAAAAGTGCAAATCTTAGTTCATCAAACAGATTGTTTTACGAAGCCTTAGAGGTAAAACATACTGGTATTACTGCAAAATTCCATTTAGCTTTAACGGAAATTCAATTAGAAAACACTCAAGCAGCAACTGATTTAGTAGAGGATATTTATAAAACAGATATTGCACGTCTCAATTTTGCTATCGAAAATAATAGCCTCTCTGTCTATGAATTCTTTTTGAACAACTCAATTACTAAGTATTTCTTTTTAGAACCAAAATTCTATCCATTATTATATTTTTTTGAAGACAAAATAGAGTTATTTAAAAGTCATAACAGAGCAATACTTGAAGAGGTAAAGTCATCACTCTTTAATCTGCGGGAAATAAAAGTAAACAGTTATTTTACAGAAAGAATAAAGGGAAACTTAAGATTTATTGAAAGCTATTTAAGAAAATATAATGGAGGAGAATCACTTCTTTTATCCGATTCATCAAAGGGCATTGTTAAAAAGTTTGATGAAATTATTCAAATAGTTGATGAAGAGATAAAAAAGAAATACTATAGCGGATTAGAAGAACGATTGCTCCATTTTAAGTCTAAAATTGAAGAAGCTAAATTAGATAAATTACATTCTGAGAAAGATCTTGAATCGTACCGCCGTAGAATGAGTGAGAAATTAAAAGCAAATTTAAATGAATACGACTCTCAAATGAGTGCAAAAATTAATGCTATTGAACATAAAGTAAATAGTCTTGATGAGAAAAGCGATTTAGACCCAAGTGCAACATTTAGAAATGCTTTTACATATACATCTATGCTATCTATAATGGTTCTTTTACTTAGCGGATTTGCAAGTTATTCTAATTCAGATTTCAACGAAATGGCAAGTTTCAGTAATGTTATAAGAACAGTTCTTGTTGAAGGAGCTAAATGGTCGCTAATTACTTTTCTCGTTGGAACTATTGTCTCTATTTTTACAACAATTTCTACTATTGTTCAGAAATCTTCATTTAAACAAAATATGGTTAAAAAAGTAAGCTCTTATGTTGATGAAAAAGAGAAAGGGAAAGAACAATTACGAAAAGAGACTGAGTTTATGATTAAGCAGATGGAGATGAAAACAAAACATCGTATTGAATTATTTGAAGCCGAGATAACAGACCTTGAAGAAAAACGAAAAAAAGAGGATGAACGACTTAGAACGGAAGCAGATTCTAAAATTAAATTTGAACTTGAAAAGTTGAAAAGTTTTTACAATTAGAAGTGTTTTGATACGTTCATTTTATTTAATCAATTTCTGTAATTTTTCAATTTCATCTCTTAGAAATGCTGCTTTTTCAAACTCCAAATCTTTTGCGGCTAATTTCATCTCATCGGTCATTTCTTCAATTAGGTCGTGGCGTTGGTCGTTTGTCATATATTTAATTACAGGTTCGGCTACTTTAGTAAATGATGCTTCTTCAAACTTATCTTTTTTACGCATATCAGCAATAGATGTCGATTGCATTATTTCATCATACGATTTATAAATTGTCTCCGGAGTAATTCCGTGTTCTTTATTATATGCTTCTTGAATTTTTCTTCTGCGGTTGGTTTCATCTATTGTCTTTTTCATTGAGTTTGTAATTTTATCAGCATACATAATTACTAATCCATTAGCATTACGTGCAGTTCTTCCGGCTGTTTGCATAAGGGAACGCTCGCTTCTTAGGAAGCCTTCCTTATCGGCATCAATAATAGCAACTAATGAAACCTCCGGTAAATCCAAGCCCTCGCGTAATAGGTTTACTCCAACCAGCACATCAAAATCACCGATGCGTAAATTCCTAATAATTTCAACACGCTCAAGTGAATCAATATCGCTGTGTATATATTTTACACGGACTGCGAGATTTTCCAGATAGTCGGATAAATCTTCTGCCATTTTTTTTGTAAGTGTTGTAACTAATACACGTTCCTTTTTTTCAACTCTAATTCTTATTTCACCAAGTAAGTCGTCAATCTGTGTTTTTATTGGACGAACAATAATTTCGGGATCAAGCAAACCAGTTGGACGGATAATTTGCTCAATATAAACTCCACCGGTTTTTTCAAATTCGTAATCGCCAGGTGTAGCCGATACATAAATAACTTGGTTTGTGAGTGCCTCATATTCATCAAATTTCAGTGGACGGTTATCCAAAGCAGAAGGGAGACGAAAACCATGTTCAACTAAATTCATTTTCCTTGAGCGGTCTCCGTTATACATTCCACGTATTTGTGAAGCAGTAACGTGAGATTCATCAATGATAAGTAAGTAATCCTTTGGGAAGTAATCGAAAAGGCAAGAGGGACGTGAGCCTGGTGGACGTCCATCCATGTGGCGTGAGTAATTTTCAATTCCGGAGCAGTAGCCAATTTCTCGCATCATTTCAATATCGTAGCGTGTACGCTGCTCAAGCCGCTGGGCTTCGAGATATTTTTCATCATCCCAATAGACTTGTAAACGCTCTTTTAATTCTGTTTCAATTGTTTTTATACCAGCATTTACTTGCTCTTTTGTAGTAACAAAATATTTTGCCGGATAAATAGCAGCAGACTCAACCTCTCTAATAAATTCTCCAGATATAGCATCAATTATAGAAACACGTTCAACTTCATCATCCCAAAACTCAACCCTAATTGCTTCTTCGTATTGATATGCTGGAATTATTTCTATTACATCTCCTCTGGCACGGAATGTTCCGCGAGTAAATTCAACATCATTACGGGTGTAATAAATATCTATTAAGGCACGCATAAACTTTTTTCTATCAATCTCATCCCCTTTGCGGATAAAGGTAATCTGCCTTGCGTATTGATCTGGTGCACCAATTCCGTAGATGCAGCTTACACTTGCAATAATTATAACATCTTTTCGTCCTTCAATTAATGAAGTTGTTGTTTTTAGTCGTAGTCTATCGATCTCTTCATTTACAGAAAAATCTTTTTCAATATATAAATCCCTTTTAACAACATAGGCTTCTGGTTGGTAGTAATCGTAGTAGCTAATAAAAAACTCCACGGCATTATTGGGGAAGAAGGCTTTGAACTCAGAATAGAGTTGTGCAGCAAGGGTTTTGTTGTGTGAGATAATCAAGGTTGGTTTATTAACATTTGCAATAACATTACTCATCGTAAATGTTTTACCACTACCGGTAACACCAAGCAGAACTTGATGCTTCTCTCCATCAACAATTCCTTTTGTAAGTTCTTCAATTGCCTGAGGTTGATCGCCAGATGGCTTATAGCTTGAGACTAATTCAAATTTTTCCATTATGCAAAGTAATGTGAGGTTTGTTGATATTCAAACAGAATTTATTTTGTATGTTTTGATTATAGTGTGGGCTTGTAGAACTATCCATTTTTTTCATCTTTGAGTTGGCTCTCAATCAAGTTTCTTAATTCCTCTTTGTTAGGTAAATAGAGTTGGTATTTGTTTATAAATAGTTGTGATGAAATATTGTGCATTGCGTATTGTACCAAAAGTTCATCTTTTTCTTTTGCTAAAACAATACCAATTGGTGGGTTGTCGCCTTCGGTGTTTTCTTCATTTTCAAAATAGCCGAGATACATATTCATTTGCCCTACATCTTCGTAGCCTGCTTCTTCACGTTTTAAGTCAATTAAAACAAAGCATTTGAGTATTCGGTGATAAAAAACCAAATCGACATAATGGTGTCGGTTTCCGAGAGTAATACGGTATTGTCTGCCTATAAAGGCAAATCCCTTTCCAAGTTCGAGTAAAAAATGTTGTAAATTTTCTATAATCCTATTTTCCAACTCTTTTTCGGTTAAATGATATGGTTCCGGTATTTTTAAAAAATCAAGAATGTAAGGTTCTCTGATAATATCACTTGGCTGTTGAAGTATTTGACCTTTTTGAGAAAGCTCAATTATACCTTGTTTGTCTTTAGATGCTGCAAGCCTAAGATAAAGTGATGATTTTTTTTGGCGTTTTAATTCTCTAACGCTCCAACTTTCAATCTGACATTGATTTTGGTAAAATTCTCTTTCTAAATTATCTTCAATAGGAATTAGTTCGCAAAAGTGTGACCAAAACAGCTTTGTAAATTTTCCAGACAGTGTCTGGAATTTTGGATATAGTATACACAACACAAATTGGTTTTCGGATAAAGAAAACAATTTGGTTGTTATATACCGACAATATCCGCTTTTGGAACTCCGAAAAATATTTCATTGTCGGTATAAAAAAAACTGTCTCATAAGATAAACATTGCTCAAACTAAATCCCTTACCATGTTTTAAAGATAGATCTTTTGATAATAATTTAAGCAAAGCTTTTCCGTATTCCGCTTTTTGTTTCCCTTTTTGATCAAACTCAACTATATACTTACCAATATTCCAGTATGTATCAACCAAGTGTGTGTTAACAGCAGCAACCGCCTTTTGCTGCCCTTTAAGATAGGTTTCAGAAATTAGCGATATTAAACCTTGATATTTTTTATCAGTTTTTACTAATTCTTTCATTTTATTTTTCCTTTTAATGTTACCACTTTTACAGTCCTAAATTCCAACTTAATTAAAAATATATTGCAAATCCAATCCACACTCCAATGCCTGCCATTTTGAACTCGCTTTTAATCTGGTTGTTATCAAAGTCTCTTTCAGTAATCTTTGTAACAACGGCTCCTAAATCGAACGAATATGATTCCTCAAAGAATCGTAATCCCAATGAAAAGAAAATATTATTTTCATCCGAAGAGAAGTACCAATTATCTGTTACAATTTTAATTTCATCTGCAACTTTTATTTCTCCTCCAATAGAAATAAAATAATTTTTTGTTAACGGATTAAAACCACTTAAAATATTAACCATTCTGTTGTTTGTTGAGGTTGTAGCTACACCATATAAAAAATAGCTATCCACGCCACTATTTTTAAGACTATGAAAATAAAACACACCAGTTGCTATATCGTAAGGATTGTTTGAATAAACATTTACTTGCCCGTTGAACGCAACTGAAGAATTAAAAGGCAACGGAAAAAGAAAACTGCCTATTGAGATTCTGTCTGTTATACCTAAATTAGCATAAGGGATTATAAATGCATACAAACCGACCATACCAGAGAATGCTTCAAGATTTTTAGCAGTTGGAGCCATGAATAATTTGCTTCTTGTTGGGTCTTTATAGGGTTGTTTTTCAATAATTTCTGAACTTGATGTTGAATCACTTAATTCAAATGGGTAGTATTTAATTTCTACAGAATCAACCTGAGCGAACATGTTTGAAAATCCAACAAGGATTATGATAAAAAGGAAAAGTCCAGCAATATTTTTAATCATATATTAAAAACCCTGAATTCAAAAATTATATGCAAATCCAAGCCAAGGAACAAATACTATTTCAGTAGTTCCCAATGGAACAAAAAAAGCAAAGTCTGCCGCAAGGTTTTCTCCTAAGAATCTAATTCCTAACGAAACGAATTTAACTTCACTATTTACAACAAACCAATTCTCAGTTATTAATTTTGCATATCGAGAGATTCTCAATTCTCCACCAATTAGAAAAATAGGATTCTTTGAATTTGTTTCATACCCTACTCCAGCAGTAATTGCAGATTTATTAAAAGAAGCAGTTCCTATTGTGTAAATAATATTCAGGTAGTCAGAGTTATCTTTTGGTTTTACAAAAAAATCGCCAATTGCAAGAGCATATTTTTCATCTTGGTATAGTATAATTTTAGGAGCAATGTAAATAATGTCTCCAATAGAACCTGGAAAAAGAGATAGACCTCCTGCAAGAGTAAAATAATCACCAATACCAACAGCCAGCATAGGAAAAAATATTTCGTAAGCCGCAAAGTATCCTTTCCCAGACTTTAACCCACGCCCAGTAGGACCAAAAAACAAACGTGTGCTGTTAGGGTCCTCTATCCAATATTGACCATCTTTAATGTTTGATGAAACAATATCTCTACTAACAACTGCGTTTTTATTGATGATTGTCTGGTTGTTTGAAAGTAGGTTTAAGGTTATAGAAGTACTATCCTCTGATATTATTGTACCAATAAGAACAGATCCTCCAGTTAATTCAAATCGAACAATTGTTGAATCAGTTTGTTCTGATACAGATAATATATCTTCCGAAAATCGAGTTGAATCATTAGAGATATGTGAATTAGTTTCGACAACCACACTTTTTTGCTTAAGAATATCATCTCTATTTATTTTTAATTCTCCTCCCGAGAGGAGATTTATATGAACAACATTTTCATTTTCAAAAACAATTATACCTGTAATAATGGAAGCGTCTGTTAATTCAAATTGTTGATAGTCTCTATCCAAAGTGTTTGGTTGTGATGAAATGTAAAATGGAAGCAAAAAAAAGATTGAGGCAATTAAAATTCGTATCATTTTCATACCCAAATTTAATTGATATAATTATCCTGTTTAGGGGAGTGGAATAGAGAAGAATTCTGCTTTGCATAGCACATGTTTTATTCCACCCCCTTAATGTAGCAATATTTCTTTGATATTTCCACAGTTCTTAATATTTGCATAATTAGTTGTAGCATCAATTTATTTTGAATACTTTTAAAAACCATTTTAAAATATTTGGAGGGAAGAATGAAAGTAATTGCAATTTTGTTGTTTCCAATTTTGATGTTTGGACAACCGCTGCAAAACAAATCTGCCACGGCGGATGAATCTGGATTTAAAGATAAGGTTGACATAGCATACGCAAATGCAATGAAAGGTGTTTACTTTGCTTTTGAGAATATTCCTGAAAGGAAGAATTCTGTTTCCAAAGATTTAATTTCGGACAATGAGCTTATTGCGAAAGTGAAAATTAGTAAAGAAGTTGGTGGAGTTTTTGTACAGTCTGTTGGGTTTTATAATACATATAAAGTTACTGCAGAAATTTATCGCGATTATAAATCGTTAAAAGATGAAGGTTTGATAGAATATATTCCACGTTAAAAAAGTATGATTTTAAAAAATAGCAGAGAAAATATAGAAAACGCAGCAAAGGAAATTATTGCTGGTAATATTGTTGCATTCCCAACGGAAACCGTTTATGGGCTTGGTGCTGATGGATTAAACCCAACTGCAGTTGCAAAAATATTTGAGGCAAAACAGCGCCCAACATTTAATCCATTGATATTACATATAGCCTCTCGCGACCAACTTAAAGAGTTAGTAAGTATTGAGAGTGATAAAGTTTATAAATTAATAAATCACTTTTGGCCAGGTCCATTAACTCTTGTTTTACCAAAGAAAAAGATTGTTCCGGATATTGTAACAGCAGGAAACCCAACAGTGGCGGTACGAATGCCGCAGCATCCAATTGCGAGAGCATTAATAGAGGCTTGCGGTAAACCAATTGCGGCACCAAGTGCAAATCAATTTGGATTTTTAAGTCCAACCACCGCAGCACATGTTGAGAAACAACTTGGAGAGAAAGTAAACATTATTTTGGATGGCGGCAAAAGCGATGTGGGAGTTGAATCAACAATTATTGAAGTAACTAATGATAAGGTTTGGCTGCTTCGTCATGGTGGAGTTTCGTTAGAGCAATTAAGGGAAGTTTGCGATTCAATTGAAGTGAAAGAGATAGGGAGAGATAAACCAAACGCTCCCGGACAATTGTTTCAACACTATGCTCCTAAAATTCCGATGAAGTTTGTTTCTGAAAAATCTGTAAAAGAGTTGGATGGAAAAAAAGTTGGTGGATTGTTTTTCAAAGAGAACACTACAAACATAAACTTTACTCATGTGAAATTTCTTTCAGAATCTGGGGATATGAGAGAGGCTGCCGCAAACCTATTTTTCCATCTACACAAATTAGAAGTAATGGATCTGGATTTAATTCTTGTTGAACCAGTTGAAGAAAAAGGATTGGGTATAGCAATAATGGATAGACTGGTAAAGGCTACAAATAGATATCGATAAATTTGAAATTTTGACTTTAAGCCAATTGTGCTTAATTAATATTTGAACTTTTTTATTTGCTCGGTAATCGTATAATAAACAAAACAGAAACAAAGCTAACCAAAGCAGTAATAATATAAGCTGTTCTAAGACCAAAATAATCACCCAACAGACCAATTATTAATAGTGCTATTGCGGTTAAAACAAAATTTAGTGTCATAAAAACACCATTTATTAAAGCGGCATGTTCAGATCTTACAATGTTTATTTCAGCCAATAAAACTGGGGTAGTGGCAAACATTATTACTCCAATAATAATTAAAAGGGGAATCGCAAAGAGAGTATCACTTATATAAACAAAGAGAATTAACATAAATGGTGTGGTAACTGCCATTATTAATAAAGTGAGTCGTCTCCCTATTTTATCAGAAATAGTTCCAGAAAACAGAGTACCCGCAGCACCGGCAAATTGAACTATAGCAAGGGATATGCCCCCTACCCAAAGTGATGCTCCATTCTCTGCCATGTAAGTTGGAAGAAAAGTTGTAAGGGAGCCTTTAACAAGTGAGGTAAAAAAGATAATTCCGCTAAGGGAAATAAAAAGGGGGAGCTGTTCTTTTATTGCACCAATAGCTCCCGTTTCCTTTCTTTTATTCTTAAAGTCTTCTGCAATTGGTATGTTTTTAAATTTGAAGTAGAGAAGAAGTGATGCTAAAAGTCCAAGTGGGAGTAAGCGATATGTCCCTTCCAAACCCCAGAGTGAAACTCCACCAAGTATATAAAGGGGTCCAAGGCTTCTTGCAATTTCGCCACCCAACATAAAGTAGCTCATTCCCTTCCCAATTTTATTGCCGGAAACATGCTTTATCATTACCGGTGCAGGCACATGAAAAAGAGAAACCCCAATCCCGGAAGTTAATAGTAGAACTACAATCATTGTTATGCTAGGCATTAGTCCAATTAAACTCATAGCTGTAGCAGTTAATGCTGGAGCAGCAATTAGCACATAGCGGATTGGAAGTTTATCGGCAAGATATCCTACCAACGGATTAAGGAGCGAGGGTACTCTCTGAATAATTGATAAGAAACTCACAAATGAAAGAGACAATGAAAATTTATCAATTAGCAATGGTAATATTGGAGCAAGAAAGGAGGAATAAACATCATGCACAAAATGTGCAAAAGATATTGTAATTACTTTCCCTTCTTGAAACTCTTTATTCTCGTTCATTTATTTCTTATGGCACTCGTGGAAATTTTGAAAAATCTGGTTTTCGTTTCTCAACATATGCGTTTTTCCCTTCTTGTGCTTCTTCACTCATATAATAGAGAAGCGTTGCATTGCCAGCTAATTCCTGGATGCCCGCTTGTCCATCAAGTTCTGCATTGAAAGCAGATTTCAGTAAACGTAATGCCAGTGGCGACATTTGCAATATTTCTTTAGCCCACTGCACTCCTTCATTTTCAAGGTCATCAATAGAAACAACCTTGTTTACCATTCCCATTTGAAAAGCTTCTTCGGCATTATATTGGCGACACAAATACCAAATTTCACGAGCACGTTTCTGCCCAACCATACGTGCTAAAAATGACGAACCAAAACCACCATCGAAGCTGCCAACTTTAGGTCCAGTTTGCCCAAAGATTGCATTATCAGCAGCTATAGTCATATCACACATTACGTGTAGTACATGTCCACCGCCAATTGCATACCCAGCAACAAGAGCTATAACCGGCTTGGGTAATGAGCGTATTAGCTTTTGAACATCAAGTATGTTTAAGCGTTGCACACCATCTTTACCAACGTAGCCTTTATCACCACGTATCTTCTGGTCGCCGCCAGAACAGAATGCATATTTGCCATCCTTTGCAGGACCATTTCCTGTTAGTAAAACTACACCAACAGTGCTATCCTCACGAGCATCAACAAGTGCTTCGTGAAGTTCAAGAACAGTCTCTGGTCTAAATGCGTTTCTTACTTCCGGTCTATTAAATGCAATGCGAGCAATGCCATCCATTTTATCGTATGTGATGTCATTATAATTTTTAACTTTTTGCCAATTATGTTTCATAGCTTTCCAAATTATTTAAAAACTTATTTACTAAAATAATGAATTCCTCTCGGTTTTCTAAGTGAGTATTGTGTCCGCAGCCTTTAACTATTTCCAATTTTGAATTTGGAATAAGTTGATTCATCTCTCTATTTATGCGTACATATTTTTGATCAAGACTTCCGGCAATTAAGAGCGTTGGAATAGATAAAGAATTTAGATCACTCCATAGGCTTGGCATTTTTCCAGCACTAAAACCTAAAAGAGAATTTGCCAACCCATTAGTAGAATTTTGTCTTTTCTCTAAAACTATTTTTGCGTATTCTTCATCAGCTAGAGATTTTAGAGAACTAAAAAAAGGTAAGTCCATCCAGTAGTTAACAAAAGGGTCTATACCTTCTTTAAGTAATTTATCAACTAACTTATTATCTGTTTTAATTCTGATTGCTCTCTCCCTTTTATCCTCAATTCCGGCAGTAGAGCTTTCCAAAATTAAGCCAAGCACTCTCTCATTATTTTTCGCAGCAAAAGAGAGAGCAACTCTTCCCCCCATTGAATATCCTATTAAAATTACTTTTGAAATATTAAAGTAATCTAAAATGAATTTAATAATATCTGAATACGCATCTGTAGTAAAATTTTCTGCGTTGTTTGGAACTCTTGTTTTCCCGTGTCCGGGTAAATCAATAGCCATAGGAAAACATTTAGAGTTCAGAGATGAAAATAGAAACGACCAATCCCCACATGAGCCAGTAAAGCCGTGTAAAAATAGGATAGGTGTTTTATCAGCAGAAACCGAATTGCTTTCAGAAATTACATTAATGGAAATACCGTTAGTTGCTATTTCCATATTCAGCTTCAATTTGTGCTGTTTGTACAGTCCAGAATTTTTCTCTCTGGTTCAAAGATTCTTTTGAATCAACAATAATTTCAATTACTGAAAAATTCTTTTTCTTTTGTGCACTTTTAATCTCTTTTGAAAAAGCGGCTTCTGTTGCAACTAACTTATAATTTCCGCCAAAGCCTTTAACAATGCTTTTAAAATCGATATCTATTGGAGTCTTAAAGTACTTTTCAAATTCTACATCTTCTTCTTTTGCAATAGGAAGCGTTTCAAAAATACCCCCGCCGCCATTGTTAATTAGAACAATAACCAATGGAACTTCGTACTTTTTTAATGCCAACAATCCTGAGATATCATGATAAAATGCTAAGTCGCCAATTATTAAGAAGGATGGTTTATCGCTCTCGGCAGAAACTCCAGCAGCAGTAGAAATTATTCCGTCAATTCCACTTACACCTCGGTTATTAAAAATTTTGATTTTGTTTTTATATTCAGCAAAGTAATCGAAGTCACGAGCCGGAAGAGAATTAGAAATCATTAAGTTCGATTCATCAGGTAATTGATTTAAAATTGTCTGGATAATATTCCCTTCAAATGGGAATGCGGCACTATCCAAGAATACTTCTTTAATCATACCGGCAGATTCATCAATTTTAATTACATTATTTAAAAAGTCTAATTGTTCCTCTTTCGGTTTTATAGAGAGGGTGTTATTTAGAACTCTGCAAACCCATTCGGTTTTTCCGGTTATTACTTTTCCTGCCGTTCTGGATGGGTCTTTTGCCTCGCCAAATTTATGAATTAAAATTTTGTTTGCTTCAGATTCTTTAAAAAATTCAAGAAGTGCCGATGAGGTAGGTGTATCTCCAAATTGTAATATCAATCTTGGTTGAATGGCACCTCTAATTTTTGCCGATTTCAAAAATGATGAATGATTAGTAATAATATTTTTATTCTCCCCTTTCAAAAATCGCATATTTGAAAAACCATCAGCAAATATAGGGGCATTAAGAGTTTTGCTCAATTTTAAAAGTTCGTATGCAATATTTTCTTTATACTTACTCTCTCCTGCAATTAGCATAACTTTACCAGAGCCTTGTAGTAAATCAACTAAGTATTGTATTTCATTACCCTTCTTCTTTTTATAATAGATATGAAGGATGTTTTTACTAAACTCTTTATGCATTGATTTAACAAAACTTTCACTTACCTCATCTGTACCGGATGAAGGTTCAAATGGTTTTACAAATGGAAAGTTGAATTGAACAGGTCCTTTTTTACTTATGCAATCAGCAACAGCAGTACTAATTTTTTTTGCAAAATTAAAAAGACTTGGTTTATTGATTTTCGGCATTCCAGCTTCGTAGTAACCACGTACATGATTCTTAAAAATATTTACTTGGTTTATGGTTTGGTTGGCACCACAATTGTGTAACGATTGGGGTCTATCAGCTGTAAGCAGCAGTAGCGGAATGCGCTTATAATATGCTTCAACTACTGCGGGATAAAGCTCTGTAACAGCAGCTCCGGAAGTAGTTACCAGCACTACTGGCGATTTGGTTTGATAAACTAAACCGAGTGCAAAGAAGGCACTAGAGCGTTCATCAACATGAACAAAAGATTTAATCTTTTTTGATTTTTGGAAAGCCAGCACCAACGGTGTATTTCGTGAGCCTGGTGATAAACAAGCATATTTAATGCTGTATGTTTCAAGGGCTGTAACTAATAGTTCTGCCCAAAGCGTGTTGTTATTTACTAATCCACTCATAATATTTAATTGTAATTAATAGTTAAAAAAAACATAGAAAAAAAAGCCCTAATTTTTTTTATATCATTTGTTTATAATTTAAAATTTGTTCAATACGGAACTTGCATTTTCAGCATCTGCCTTTGTAAAAAATTATTTGCATGTTCGTTTTATAAAAGTATTATTAATTTGGCTGTTACTAACTTATAAAATTATTCCTTAGTTTCAAATAAGGATAATATTGGTTTTAATTTTAATTCAGATTCAGCATATTCAAATTCTGGTTCTGATCCCTTTACAATACCGCAACCTGCAAAGGCATAAATGGATTTCTTTTTTAGTAATGCCGAACGAATTGCAACAGCAAACTCACCTTCATTATTAAAGTTAAACCACCCGACCATTCCGGAAAAAAGTCCTCTGTCGTGAGGTTCCATTTCTCTAATTGAATCAAGTGCCTTATTCCATGGAACCCCACATATTGCTGGAGTTGGATGGAGTTCTTTCAGAATTGTAAAAACAGATTGTTCTGAATTTATTTTCCCTTTAATTGGGGTCCAAAGATGTTGAATATTTGGAAGTTTTCTAATTATTGGAGTATCATCAAAAACTATTTCATTACAAAATTTAGAGAACGAATCCCTAATAAATGAAACAACAATTTGTTGCTCGGCTAAATCTTTTTGGCTATTTAAAAGAGAATTGGCAAGGTGTTCATCTTTTTCTTCAGTTTCTCCGCGAGCAACAGAGCCAGCAAGAGCATCTGCTTCAATCCAACCATTAGATATCTTAGCCAGTTTTTCCGGGGAGGCACCAAAAAATATGGAATCATTTTTTCTAAATGCAAAAACATAACACCGAGGGTATCGCTCACCCAATGTTCTTAAGATATTTGAAATATCAATATTAGTTTCTAATTCCATATCTATCTGGCGTGAGAGTACAATTTTTTGAACTTTCCCAGAATCTATCTCTTCCAAAGCTTTGTTTATGTTTCGCACCCATCCCTCTTTCTCTTTACCATTAGAGGAAATTACTATTCTACCAGGTTCATTTCTCTTTTTATGGTTCAGTTTTAGGAGAGAATTAAGTAGTTCAAAATCTCTATTAATTTCATCTTTGCTAGCTTTGTTTCCAAAAAAATTATAAACTAAATACGGTTTGCCGCGAAATTCAAAAAATAAAAATTTTGGAATAAACCATTCAGAATCAGAAAAGTCACTCCACAAACCCTCCAAGTAATTAATAGAGAACTTCATACCTCCTAAAAAGAGAGGAACTGAATGCAAATTGAAATCACTCCAATTAGAGCAAAAATCTTTTTCCAATTTTGTAATCTCGTTGGTTGTATCCTCAAGGCGTGTATTACCATTAGTTTGAACTTGAAAAATAGAATCAAACCCTAAGAAACTAATATCTTCTTTTACATTGGTAGTATAAAAGTATAGTTCTTTACGGTTTTGGATATTATTTAAAATGGATGAGAAATCTATATCTTCAATATCAAAAGCTAAACTCGAAAGCGTTTTGTTCTGAATTGAATTTGATTTAATGAAATGTTCTATTTTTTCTAAAAATCTTTTCAAATTACTTGTATATCTTAATTATTATAGCTTTCAAATATAAAGGAATGTTTTGTTTATTCCTATGGTAGTAAACTGCATTAAAATATTTGTGCTATAACTCATTAGAAATGTCAGCAAAAAAGAGATATTAGTAATTCAAAAAAAGTTCTTATATCAAAGATATCTAGTAAAGAAGAAACGCTGAAGTTCATTCACAATCCCTTTTTACCTTGCTCCAAGTACAGAAACAATTGGTTACTGAAACTTTTATTATATTTGAGCATCCAATTGTGAAATATTATTTAGAAAAAGAAAGAAAAAATGAAACAAATTATATATAGAAAAGTCCTTCCAGTTGTTGCCGGTGCATTATTAGGATTTGCATACTATTACTTTATTGGTTGTGATGGAACGTGTGCAATTACAAGTAGTCCATACATCTCTACAATATATGGAGGGGTATTAGGTCTTCTAATTTCATTTCCGTGGAAAAGGGAGAAAAAGAAAAATGACGATAACCAAAGTGATTAAAAAATTTGCTTGAACTATTATCCCACTTAAAATTGATATAAAGAAAATTATACTTGGAGTTTAAATGAGCCAAAAAACCAGAAAAATTGGCAAAGTTAGAAAAGAAGAAGAAAAAAAATATTTTGGTTTAGATAGAAAGCAACGGAGTAGAATATATACTATCCTCTTTTTTGTGGTAGTTATTATTCTCTTTATTGTTAATAATTCTGCAGATGATACAAAGCAGGGACCATACCCACCCAACTATAATAAAAGCCAAGGTAAGGTATTAAAATTATCTGATTTAAGAGAGAAGGTTGTTCTAATCGATTTTTGGGCAACTTGGTGTGCACCTTGTCGCGAAGCAACACCAGATTTAGTAGAACTTAAAAAGGAATTTAAAGAAAAGGATTTTGAAATTGTAGGAATTTCTGTTGATGCACTAACCAAAGGGGGTGTAACCGAAGTTGACGTTATTCCATTTATGAAGGCTTATAAAATAAACTATCCTATTGTGCGTGGTGATGAGCTTGCAATTAGTGCATTTGGAGGAATTAAATCAATTCCAACATCATTTTTAATTGATAAAAAAGGGAAGGTTGTTGCAAAATATGAAGGAATAGTTTCAAAAAAGACTTATGTTGAAAATATCAATAAGATTCTTACTAATGATTATGACACAACACATGTATTACAAACGCCAGAATTTACACTTACATTAATTGAACCAAAATAATTTTTGGTATGTAATTCGGACTAAGCTCTACTGATCTGTAGAGCAATTGGATATATGCGATATTTAATTTAAAACTCTATTAAGTTCCTTGTTTAATTCATCACCACGTAAATTTCTACCAATTATTACTCCCACGCCATTAATAAGAAAATTATCTGGGGTACTATTAATTCCATAAATGAGAAATGCTTCATTATCGTCTATCAGATTTTCCCAAACCAATTTATCATCCTTAATCGCCTTTAACCACTTCTCTTTGTTTTTGTCCTCGGCTACACCAACAATCTCAAATCCCTTTGACTTAAACTCTTTATAGATTTTAACAAGATTTTTATTTTCGTATCGACAAGGACCGCAATAAGAACTCCAAAAATTCAACAAAATTATTTTAGCTTTAATATCAGAAAGGCTTATGTCTTTTCCATTACTATTTTTTAGTGTGAAGTCAATATACTTATCCCCAACCTTAGGATTTTTATTTATTCGGATATATTTATGAATTGACTTTCCTTTTTTTGATATTTTAAATTCATTTGAAAATTTAGAATATAGTGTGTCTGTCAACTCTTTGCCATAAGTGGTTTTCATAATTTCTAAATTATGCAAACTTATTAGTGAATTAGGATTTTCCCTTATAAAATCAACGCTCATTTTATTAATAGTAATCCGTATTTTTTTGGATTCAGCCTTAAGAGACGTTTTATTATTTCCCTTTCTAATGAGCAAAGACAAACTATCTTGCTTTTTATATAATGGTAGCAATTTCACCCATAATTTATCAGCGTCTAATTGAGTTTTTGACCCAGTTACCTTAGCTTCAAAGAATTTCCCACTCTCAGCGGTAAAAGTCATTTTTGAGTTTTCAACCCATATAGATTTGTAATCCATAGTTGATTTAATAAGTAAAAAATAATTAGTTGGAGTTTCAACTTTTCCAGTTAGTTCAAATTTATTATTAAGCACCATTGTTGAATCAATTATTCCACTATTATTATTGGATAAAGTTACCCAAGAGCTATCTGGAATATTCTTAATATTACCCAAAATTATAAAACCTTCATTTAATTGGGGAGTGTTTTTATCAGCACAAGAAAAAAACAAAACTGTGAGTGTAGATAATATTATAATGATTTTTTTCATTGATTCTCCTATCGAAATATTTACAGAGCATATAACGGCAAAAAAACATACCGAAGCCCTTAACTGCAAAGATTTATTAAATTACTAATAGTCAAAATCTAAACTATATTTATTAAATGTACAATGCCAAATTACAATGCTAAGCCGTATATGTCATTATCAATAACAACAATTTTCTTTTTGAATATTTTGAAAACCATTTTTTCATAAAGAATCATCTTTAAAATATCTTGCGATATCTTTTGTCTCTGAGCAGATTTTAATGTTTTAATACCTGAATATATTTCAGCAATAATTGAATTCCTCTCCGAGTAACCATCAAAATTAAAAGTAACATCCTCAACTTTGATTTTTCTGGATTCCAATCCAATTTTCCGCAAAACAATATTTTCAATGTATCTTTGAACAGATGAATCTGAATCTTTCATAAAAATATTTGTTAGGTTAAAAAGATTTATAACTATTTTTTGTATTACTCATATCTGTATAACAGACTTGCGGATATTCGGAGTTTTCAGGATTGATTACATACCCCATATTATTTAATATTGAAGTATCTTTTTTGTTGTTTTCAATATTTTTACAAAACAAGCACATTGTACTGCTATTTTTTTGTGCTTCTTCCTTTAAACCAATTTTTGAGTAATAATTTTTCTTCGTTGCTTAAGCTCGCTAATGGATGTGTAATTAAATATATTGGCATTGGCATTGTTTCTCTCGAAATTTCTTCAATTATTTCCTCTTTTTTATGATTCCTTCTTTTATCTGTCATTTTATTCCAGTCAGAAAAATTTAAGTCCTCTCTTCCAAATTTTACATCTCTATAAACAAGCCAAGAAAAAGGGGCAATAGAACTATAGAATGGCCACTCCGTTTCATTTGAATGACAATCGTAACAAGAGTTCTTTAAAATAGACATCACCTCCGGAGGAGCCTTTAAAGTTATTGATTTATAAACGGGAGGATTTACCCTATCAACTGTGATGAACTGAATTAGCAAAAAAGGAATTAACACAGATAATATAATAATTGTCGGTTTTTTCAATTTTCTCTCACTTGTATTTTAATAATAATGTAATATTATTTAGAAATCAGAAGTAAACTTATCAATCTGTAGTTACAAAAGCAAAAGAAGTAAAATTTAAAAGAGTCTAAATAATTTTCAAGATTTTGATAATTAAGGGGAGTGAATAGAATAAACCGCCGATTAGCAAGCTGTATGTTCTATAAAAACAGATGTAAACCGAGAAAGAAATATATTTCGATAAGTTTTTTTGTAGAACGAATCTCTGATTCGTTTCTGTTTCATTAAGAGTTCTATTATTAATTATATTACAAGCGGAAGAGGACTTCCGCTTTACAAATTATTTTTAAATGACCCTTCAGTATTACTCTAACGTAAAAGGGTCATCTTCTTAACAAACCTATTTCCGTTAACAGACAACATATAAATGTAAACACCGCTCGAGTATTGCGAGGCATCAAATGTCTGTTCATAAACTCCAGCTTCCATCTTTTTGTTTACCAACTCCGCTACTTGTTTACCAAGTATATCATAAATAATAAGTTTCACTTCGCCGCTTTCTGGTAATGAGAAATTTATTTTTGTTGATGGATTAAATGGATTAGGATAATTTGGGGTCAGCTTATATTCTGTAGGAATAATCTTAACCTCAACTTCAATTACTTCCGAGTATTCAAAAGCACCATCAGTATCTATCTGTTTTAAACGGTAGCTGAGCGAAGTTGAAGCTGCCAAGATATCTGAATCAACAAATAAATAACTTTTCGGCGAATTACTATTTCCATGTCCTTCAACAAAACTAATTGTTTCCCAGCTTCTGCCATAGGCATCCATTTGGAGGTTCCGCTCAGCTTCCGTATTAGTCCTGTCGGGCGTAGCCCCATCATCCGAGCCCGTCCTGACGGGCGTAGTCCCATCTTCTCGGGACGAAGCCCGTTGAATCTCAAATCCATAATTATTCACCTCAGTTGCTGTTTCCCAATTAAGCGTTACTTTTTGCTTGTCGAAATGTGCTGTGAAGCTGGTTAGTTCTACAGGCAGAGGTGTACCAGAAGGATTTTCCCAAACCAAGTATGGATATCCACTATTTGTACCACTATCCATAAACCAAATATTTCCATCCCAACCAGCACTTGAAAAAGTAGATTCTGTTTTCATAAGCGTTGTTGTTTTAGCTGTAGCACCAGTTGCAGTTGATTGATTAGAGGCTTCACTATCCCAAAAGTTATTATTATATGTTCCTGAATTATCCAATGCTACAAATCCTTTATCTGTTGGAGGTGATACACCAATAAAATATACAGAACTTGTTGAATAGGAGTATTCTATTTTTGAATTTGAACTGCCACAAAAACCACCAAAAGTTGTATTACTACCCCCACTAATACGACTAACATCACCTGTACTATAGCTATTAATTATGCTTGTATTCGTAGAACTTGCGTGTTGCCCAATTAAACCACCAACAGTTGACACTCCTGTAACATTTGCTTTACTATAACTATTTTCAATGGTTGAATTATCACTATCTCCTATTAAACCACCTGCATAGGTAGTTCCATTTACGGCCCCAGTACTGAAGCAATTACTAATTGTAGAACTACCTGTTTTACTTCCCACTATGCTGCCAGTAGATACACCACCAGAAATATTTGCATTAGTTACACCAAGATTGTTAACATTACCTCCATTGTGTAATCTCCCAAATAATCCAATTTCATTTGTTGAGCGGTTAATATACAATGCATCAATTGTATTACCATCACCATTGTATGAACCGGAAAAAAATACAGAGGAATTTCCAATTGGTGAGAACCCAGCCCCACCTTCCCATGTATTTGTTACAGTAGCATCAATATCTGCTGTTTGAATATAGCTCCTAGACCAATATGTACCTGTGCCATCGCTATTACTTTGTTGTTGAGATAACCAATAAAGGTTATTTAATGTTGCAATTTGATAGGGAGTACTTGAAGATCCATCTCCGCTACTTGGAGCATCTGCAATATTTGCATCTTCCCAAGATAGAAAAGGATATCCGCCATTTATATCCCAATAATTATTATTGGCAACATCATCGTTAGGATTATCTTCAAAATCCCATGCACTACTTAACCCAATTGTTTCATTAGTAAATGTAGCAACATTTTTCATTCCTATAGTAGTTTTTCCAGTAGCATAGCTTGTTGATCCTGTAGTTGATTGGAAGGATGTTTCTTTATCCCAAAAATTATCTGAATAAGTACCGCCATTATCAGTTCCGATAAAACCTTTATCTGTTGGTGAATCTTCCATCACATAGTCAACATTTCCAGTTGAATAACAATTTTCAATAATACCATCACTTGGTCCGTTGTAACCACAAAATCCACCAAACACATAATTTGTTGTTACAACTTTACGCTCTATGTTACCCTTGCTATAGCAATCACTAATTGTAGATGCTTGGTTAAGTCCAACAAAACCTCCACCATAATTATCTGCATAAATTTGAACTGAAGCATAACAGAGATACACGTTAGAAGTATTATTTGAACCAATCAAACCACCTACGTATAGTTCTCCAGTTAAACTACCAATAGCGTAACTATTACTGATTGTTGTGTTCACAGTATATCCGATTAGAGAACCAACATGATTTCTACCAACTATACTCGTACTAAGTAAGCCAATATTTTTAATAGTTGCACCATTTGTCCAACCAAAAAGACCAATATAATCAGTAGAGAAGCGTGAGATAGTTAACTTGTCAATTGTGTAGTTCTGACCATTATACTCACCAGAAAAATTAACTGTGTTATTTCCAATTGGTGAGAACCCAGCCCCACTTTCCCACGTATTTGTATTAGTAGCATCAATATCTGCTGTTTGGATATAGCTCCTTGACCAATATGGACCGGCAGCATCAATATTACTTTGTTGTTGAGATAACCAATAAAGGTTATCTAATGTTGCAATTTGATAGGGATTACTTGAAGTTCCAACTCCGCTACTTGGAGGAGTAGCTGTTTGCCCAAAAACATTTGGAACTAAAATAAGTACTGAAATTAGTAGTAGAATTAGTAATTGTAGTTTGTTTTGTCGAGTAGACATAATATGACTCCTTAATTTAATTTTTTATAATTAAAATGAGGAGTTTCAATGCCCCTCACAGAACCGTACTTGTGGGTTTCCCACATACGGCTCTTCAGTTTAATTCAACTTTCAAGTGATAAGTAAAAGTTGTGTACTATTCTTGGTTTTGGTAACGGATAATGTTCCAGGTATTCCGTAAAGTTTATCCAGTTCATTTTCCGCTTTTGACTTCGACGATTCATCCATTTCTTTACCAT